>NZ_JBIVUM010000016.1:0-129176 GCF_044757205.1 Kitasatospora sp. NPDC091335
TGGGAGAGTAGGACGCCGCCGAACAATTCTTCTGAAGAACCCCCATCCGGGAATCCCGGATGGGGGTTCTTCGCGTTTCCGGGGCGTTTTCGGGCGGTCAGAGCTGGAGCTTGAACCCGACGTGCGAGGCGACGAACCCGAGGCGCTCGTAGAAGCGGTGCGCGTCTGCTCGCGTCGCGTCGGAGGTCAGCTGGACGAGGACGGCGCCGATGTCGCGGGAGCGGTCGACGGCCCACCGGATCAGCTCGGTGCCCAGTCCGCTGCCGCGTTCGTCGGCGTGGACGCGGACGCCCTCGATGATCGTGCGGGTGGCACCGGCCCGGGAGAGGCCTGGGACGACGGTGAGTTGCAGAGTGCCGACGGTGCGGCCGGCCCGGTCGGCGACGACCAGGTGCTGGTGCGGGTCGCCGTCGATGCGGGCGAACGCGGCGCGGTAGGGGGTGAGGTCGTCGGGGCTCTCGCGGGTGGCGCCCAGCGGGTCGTCGGCGAGCATGGCCACGATCGCCGGCAGGTCGTCGGCGGTGGCTCGTCGGATCGTCAGAACAGCCGTTTCGGTCATGATCGGAGACTAGGAGTGTGCTGTCTGCCGTGCCAAGCCCTGTCTGCGCCCGTAGCACCCCTTCACGGCCCTTCTGAAGGGCCGTGAGACCCCACCCGGCGTCACTCCCCGGCCTTGGCACTGGTGATGACGGCGAGGACGGCCCCGTGCGGGTCGGCCAGCTGGGCCAGGCGGCCGACGCCGTGCACGTCCATGGGCGGGATCCGCACGGTCGCGCCGAGGGTGCCGGCGATGGCGAGGCCGGCGTCGACGTTGGGGACCTCGAAGTAGGGGAGCCAGTGCGAGGTGGTGCCGCGCGCGGTGTGCTCGGGGCCGAGCTGCATGATGCCGCCGTGGGCGTCGTCGGTGCCGCCGCCGGACGGGGTGAGGACGGTGTACATCGCCTCGCCGAGCGGGACGTCCTGCTCCTGCCAGTCGAAGACGGCGCGGTAGAAGGACTTGGCGCGTTCGGCGTCGACGCTGTAGCACTCGGTCCAGCAGAGGCTGCCCTCCTCGGTGACGAGGTCCAGGCCGCGGTTGGCGTGCGGCTGCCAGACCGCGAAGTCGGCGCCGGTCGGGTCGGTGTAGCCGGCCATCCGGCCCGCGGTGAAGACGTCGAAGGGGGCGAACCGGACGCGTCCGCCGGACTGTTCGACCAGTGCGGTGGTGCGGTCGGCGTCGTCGGTGGCGAAGTAGAGCGCCCAGCCGGGAGGGGGGTCCTCCTCGATGAGCGGGCCGAGGGCGGCGACGGTCCGGCCGTCGAGCTTGAAGAAGCCGTACCCGCCGGCCTCGGGACCGGCCGAGTCGAAGGTCCAGCCGAACAGCGCGGTGTAGAAGTCGACGGACGCCCGGGTGTCGGGGCTGCTCAGGTCGAGCCAGACCGGGGAACCGGGGCGGAAGTCGGTGTTGAGCATGGCGGCACTGCTCCTCGGACGGGGCCCGGGCGGGCGCGGTCGACGGCGGGTCCCCCTCGGTCTCTCCCAGCCTGGCACCTCGGCCGGGGCGGTGCACGGCAGGGGCCGGGGGCGGGGAAGGAGGCGGGCCTGCGGGTCTGTCGGCGCGGGGCGGTACGGTGCGTAGCGGAATGTTCCACCCGTACCGGTCGAAGGGGGTCCGGTGAGCAAGCAGGCGGCGCAGTCCGGGCAGCAGGTGCCGCTCCAGCTCGCACAGGTCGAGGGCGTGCTGGAGCGGATCACGTACGCCAACGAGGAGACCGGCTACACGGTCGCCCGGGTGGACACCGGCCGGGGCGCGAACGACCTGCTGACGGTGGTGGGCGCGCTGCTGGGGGCGCAGGTCGGCGAGTCGCTGCGGCTGCACGGCCGGTGGGGCTCGCACCCGCAGTACGGGCGGCAGTTCACGGTGGAGAACTACACGACGGTGCTGCCCGCGACGGTCCAGGGGATCCAGCGCTACCTGGGGTCGGGGCTGATCAAGGGGATCGGGCCGCGGTTCGCCGAGCGGATCGTGGAGCGCTTCGGGGCGGACACCCTGGAGGTGATCGAGAACGAGCCCGGCCGGCTGATCGAGGTGCCGGGGCTGGGGCCGAAGCGGACGAAGAAGATCGCGGCGGCCTGGGAGGAGCAGAAGGCCATCAAGGAGGTGATGGTCTTCCTGCAGGGGGTCGGGGTGTCCACCTCGCTGGCTGTGCGAATCTACAAGCAGTACGGCGACGCCTCGATCGGCGTGGTGCGGAACGAGCCCTACCGGCTGGCGTCGGACGTGTGGGGCATCGGCTTCCTGACGGCGGACCGGATCGCCCAGGCGGTGGGCATCCCGCACGACAGCCCGGAGCGGGTGAAGGCCGGCCTCCAGTACGCGCTGTCGCAGAGCACCGACCAGGGGCACTGCTTCCTGCCGGAGGAACGGCTGATCGCGGACGGCGTGAAGCTGCTCCAGGTGGACGTCGGGCTGGTGATCGACTGCCTGGCGGAGCTGGTGGCGGCCGAGGGGGTGGTGCGCGAGGCGGTGCCCGGGGAGGGCGGCCAGCCGGTCACGGCGGTGTACCTGGTGCCGTTCCACCGGGCGGAGATCTCGCTGGCCAACCAGTTGGCGCGGCTGCTGCGTGCGGACGAGGACCGGATGCCGTGGTTCGGGAACGTGGACTGGCCGGTGGCGCTGGAGTGGCTGGCCGGGCGGACGGGGGCCGAGCTGGCGCCGGAGCAGGAGCAGTCGGTGCGGCTGGCGCTGACCGAGAAGGTCGCGGTGCTGACGGGCGGCCCGGGCTGCGGCAAGTCGTTCACGGTGAAGTCGATCGTGGCGCTGGCGCTGGCGAAGCGGGCGAAGGTGGTGCTGGCGGCGCCGACCGGCCGGGCGGCGAAGCGGCTGGCGGAGCTGACCGGGGTGGAGGCCTCGACGGTGCACCGGCTGCTGGAGCTGAAGCCGGGCGGGGACGCCGCGTACGACCGGGACCGGCCGCTGGACGCGGACCTGGTGGTGGTCGACGAGGCCTCGATGCTGGACCTGATCCTGGCGAACAAGCTGGTCAAGGCCGTGCCGATGGGTGCTCACCTGCTGTTCGTGGGGGACGTGGACCAGCTTCCCTCGGTGGGTGCGGGGGAGGTGCTGCGGGACCTGCTGGCCGAGGGCGGGCCGGTCCCGTCGGTGCGGCTGACCAGGATCTTCCGGCAGGCGCAGCAGTCGGGCGTGGTGACCAACGCGCACCGGATCAACGAGGGCCGGCCGCCGCTGACGGACGGCCTGGCGGACTTCTTCCTGTTCGCCGAGGACGACGCGGAGCGGGCGGCCGGGCTGACGGTGGACGTGGTGGCGCGCCGGATCCCGCAGAAGTTCGGCTTCGACCCGCGCCGGGACGTGCAGGTGCTGGCGCCGATGCACCGCGGCCCGGCGGGCGCGGGGAACCTGAACACCCTGCTCCAGGCGGCCGTGACGCCGGCCAGGGAGGGGCTGGCCGAACGCCGTTTCGGCGGGCGGACGTTCCGGGTCGGGGACAAGGTCACGCAGATCCGCAACAACTACGACAAGGGGCGCAACGGCGTCTTCAACGGCACAGTGGGAGTGGTGACCGCCCTCGCCGTGGACGACCAGCGGCTGACCGTGCTCACCGACGAGGACGAGGAGGTGGAGTACGACTTCGACGAACTGGACGAGCTGGCCCACGCGTACGCGGTGACGATCCACCGCTCGCAGGGCAGCGAGTACCCGGTGGTGGTGATTCCGGTCACCATGTCCGCTTGGACGATGCTCCAGCGGAACCTGCTCTACACCGCCGTGACCAGGGCCAGGAAACTGGTGGTGCTGGTGGGGTCACGCAAGGCGATCGGGCAGGCCGTCCGGGCCGTCAGCGCAGGTCGGAGGCACACCGCGCTCGATCATCGGCTGGCAACTGGATGATTATCCAACGGGATGGTTGCCTCTAATGTTCTCTTGACGTGAAGAGATTTACGGCAGAGCCTAGGGTGGTGCCGATCTTGTCCGGTTCGTACCGGCTGCGGCGGCAGGTTTTGTAGGGGCGGGCCCTTTCGGGCCACCCCGGGTGCGCGACTGTCCTCCGGATGGGGGATGGTAGAGACAGTCAGGGCACCTTGGAAGAGGATTCATTTCGTCGGTGAGGAAGACGTGAGCGACAACTCGGTAGTACTGCGGTACCAGGACGGCGAGTACGAGTACCCCGTCGTCGAGAGCACTGCGGGCAACGCCGGCTTCGACATCTCGAAGCTGCTCCCGCAGACCGGCCTGGTCACCCTGGACAACGGCTTCGGTAACACCGCCGCGTACAAGTCCGCGATCACCTTCGTGGACGGTGACAACGGCATCCTGCGGTACCGCGGCTACCCGATCGAGCAGCTCGCCTCCGATGGCGGCTT
Source organism: Kitasatospora sp. NPDC091335 (assembly GCF_044757205.1). NCBI lineage: Bacteria > Bacillati > Actinomycetota > Actinomycetes > Kitasatosporales > Streptomycetaceae > Kitasatospora > Kitasatospora sp. NPDC091335. Next base: position 4,366 of record NZ_JBIVUM010000016.1, read on the forward strand.
CATCGAGACCGCGTACCTCCTGATCAACGGTGAGCTGCCCAACGCCGACCAGCTGGCGGAGTTCAACCGCGAGATCACCCAGCACACCCTGCTGCACGAGGACGTCAAGCGCTTCTTCCAGGGCTTCCCGCGGGACGCCCACCCGATGGCCATGCTGTCCTCGGTGGTCGGCGCGCTGTCCACGTTCTACCCGGAGAGCCACAACCCGTTCGACGCGGCCCAGCGCCACCTGTCGACCGTCCGCCTGCTCGCCAAGCTGCCGACGATCGCCGCGTACGCGTACAAGAAGGCGATGGGCCAGCCCTTCGTCTACCCGCGCAACGACCTGAGCTACGTCGAGAACTTCCTGCGGATGACCTTCGCCGTCCCCGCCGAGGACTACGAGCTCAACCCGGTCGTCGTCAACGCGCTCGACAAGCTGCTCATCCTGCACGCGGACCACGAGCAGAACTGCTCGACCTCCACGGTGCGCCTGGTCGGCTCCAGCCACGCCAACCTGTTCGCGTCGATCTCGGCCGGCATCTCGGCCCTGTGGGGCCCGCTGCACGGTGGCGCCAACCAGGCCGTGCTGGAGATGCTGGAGGGTATCCGCAAGGACGGCGGCGACGTCGACTCGTTCATCACGAAGGTGAAGAACAAGGAGGCCGGCGTCAAGCTGATGGGCTTCGGCCACCGGGTCTACAAGGCCTTCGACCCGCGCGCCGCCCAGGTCAAGATCCTCGCGCACGAGGTCCTCGGCCAGCTCGGCAAGAGCGACGAGCTGCTGGACATCGCGCTCAAGCTGGAGGAGCACGCCCTCAAGGACGACTTCTTCATCTCGCGCAAGCTGTATCCGAACGTGGACTTCTACACCGGCCTGATCTACCGCGCCATGGGCTTCCCGACCAGCATGTTCACCGTGCTGTTCGCCCTCGGCCGGCTGCCCGGCTGGATCGCCCACTGGCACGAGATGATCAACGACCCGACCAGCCGGATCGGCCGTCCGCGCCAGATCTACACCGGCACCGCGATCCGCGACTACGTCCCGCTGGACGCCCGCTGACCGTAGCGGAGCCGTCCACCGGCCCGCGCGGAAGCTGAGAGGGGCCCGGCCGCCTGAGCGGCCGGGCCCCTTCGCGTCCCGGTGCGCGGCCCCCGAGGGGGCCGCGCGGGAACGGAACCGTACGGCGCACGACTCCGGGGTCGGCCGCAGCCCGGGACGGCCGCTCAAAGCGTCCCTGGCCCGCCGGAACCCCGGCGTCGTGCGCGAAGGCCGTCGAACTCGACGACCGTTCCCGGGGCCCGCCGGAGCCCCGTCGGCGACAGTCGGTGGAAGGGCGGGGACACGTTGCCGTTCAGCGTGTCCCCGCCCACCGGAAAACTGCCGCACTACCAACCTAAGACGTATCGGGGTGTGAGAAGTTACGCCCGGGGGGTGTGAGCTGCCTCTCGCCACGCTCCGTGTGCGCGTCGTACCAGGCCCATATCACACGTTCACACGCGCGGGACGTCACCCTCCCCGCAGTCACGGCAACCGAGCGTGATAGGAATCGTGGCATTCCGGTACGGACCGTCGCGCACATTCGCCTCGCGACGGCGGAACTGGGGAGGGAGTGGGCTGATGGCCAGGAACGTCGTCGTCACCGGTGGTGGCACGGGAATCGGGTACGAAGTCGCGCGGCGGTTCGTCGAGGCCGGTGACCACGTGGTGATCGTGGGCCGCCGCCGGGAGGTCCTGGAGAAGGCCGCGGCCGACCTCGGGCCGAGCGTCACCCCGCTGGTGTGCGACCTCGCCGACCCGGACGCCGTCGAGGCCGCGCTCGCCGGACTGCCCGAGCGGATCGACGTCCTGGTCAACAACGCCGGCAGCCGGGAGACCGTGGTCGGCGGCGGGCCGCACGCCCTGCTGGCGCGCTGGCGCGGCGACTTCGAGCGGAACGTGCTGACCGTGGTGCTGCTCACCGAGTCGGTCCGCGACCGGCTCACCCCGGGCTCCGGCCGGGTGGTCACCGTCAGCTCCATCGCCGCCCTGCGCGGGGCCGGCTCGTACGGCGCGGCGAAGGCCTCGCTGCACGCCTGGAACCACTTCCTGGCCGCCCAGTTGGGCACCTCGGGCATCACCGCCAACATCGTCGCGCCGGGCACGGTCGCGGGCACCGAGTTCTTCGGGCCCAGGCTGGACGAGGCCGAGGTCGCCCGCCGGGCCGCCCGCACGCTGCTCGGGCGGATCGGCGAGGCCGGCGAGGTGGCGGCGGCGGTGTACTTCCTGGCCTCGCCCGAGGCCGGGTTCGTCACCGGCGAGATCCTGCACTGCAACGGCGGCGAGCTGCTGGGGCGTTGAGACACCCGAGCCGGTACGTACGGACGGCCCCGGACCGGCCCCGGTCCGGGGCCGTCGTGCGCGCCGGCTCAGGCGGGCCGGAAGCGGCGCAGCCGCAGGCTGTTGGTCACCACGAAGACCGAGGAGAAGGCCATCGCGGCCCCGGCGATCATCGGGTTGAGCAGGCCGGCCGCGGCCAGCGGGATCGCCGCCACGTTGTAACCGAAGGCCCAGAAGAGGTTGCCCCTGATGGTGCCGAGGGTGCGGCGGGAGAGCCGGATGGCGTCCGCCGCGGCCAACAGGTCGCCGCGGACCAGGGTGAGGTCGCCGGCCTCGATCGCGGCGTCGGTGCCGGTGCCCATCGCCAGACCCAGGTCGGCCTGGGCCAGGGCGGCCGCGTCGTTGACGCCGTCGCCGACCATCGCCACCACCCTGCCCTCGGCCTGGAGCCGCCTGACGGTGGCGACCTTCTCCTCGGGGAGCACCTCGGCGATCACGTCCGGTGCGGCGATGCCGACCTCGGCGGCGACCGCCTCGGCCACCGCCCGGTTGTCGCCGGTGAGCAGCACCGGGGTCAGGCCCAGGGCGCGCAGCCGGCCGACGGCCTCGGCGCTGGTCGGCCTGACCGCGTCGGCGACCTCCAGCAGCGCCCGCGCCTCGCCGTCCCAGCCGACCGCGACGGTGGTGCGGCCGGCCGCCTCGGCGGTGGCCTTGGCGCGGGCCAGGGAGGGCGGCAGGTGCTGCGCGCGGTCGGCGAGCAGGGCCTCGCGCCCGGCGACCACCGTGCGGCCCGCCACGACCCCCTGCACGCCCCGCCCGGGGACGTTGCGGAAGTCCTCGACGGCGGGCAGCCCGCCCGCCCCGGCGGCGGCCTCGGTGGCGGCCTCGGCGATCGCCCGGGCGATCGGGTGCTCGGAGGCGTGTTCGACGGCACCGGCCAGGCGCAGCGCCTCGGCCTCGTCCACGCCCTCGGTGGTGTGCACCGCGAGCAGGGCCATCCGGCCGGTGGTGACGGTGCCGGTCTTGTCCAGCACGACGGTGTCCACCGTGCGGGTCGTCTCCAGCACCTCGGGGCCCTTGATCAGGATGCCGAGCTGGGCGCCGCGGCCGGTGCCGACCATCAGCGCGGTCGAGGTGGCCAGGCCGAGGGCGCACGGGCAGGCGATGATCAGCACGGCGACGGAGGCGGTGAAGGCCTCGGTGGGGCTGTCGGTGGCCAGCAGCCAGACCACCAGGGTGGCCAGGGCGATCAGGATGACGACCGGGACGAAGACGGCGGAGATCCGGTCGGCCAGCCGCTGGGCGGCGGCCTTGCCGTTCTGGGCCTCCTCGACCAGCCGGGCCATCCGGGCCAGCCGGGTGTCCGCGCCGACCCTGGTGGCCTCGACCACCAGGCGCCCGCCCGCGTTGACGGTGGCGCCGGTGACGGCGTCGCCGACGGTGACCTCGACCGGGACGGACTCGCCGGTGAGCATCGAGGCGTCCACGGCGGAGCCGCCCTCGACCACCACGCCGTCGGTGGCGATCGTCTCGCCGGGGCGGACCACGAAGCGGGTGCCGACCGTCAGCCGGTCCACCGGCAGCCGTACCTCCCGCCAGGCCGGTCGCCCACCGCCACCCTTGTCCGAGGGCGCTTCGCGCTCACCCCCCTCGTACTGGAGGACCGCGACGTCCTTGGCGCCGAGGTCGAGCAGGGCGTGCAGCGCGGCGCCGGCCCGGCGCTTGGAGCGGGCCTCCAGGTAGCGGCCGAGCAGGATCAGCACGGTGACGGCGGCGGCGGTCTCCAGGTAGAGCGTCGAGGAGGGGTCGGTGTCGCCGACGGACAGCGAGAAGTCGTGGTGCGTTCCCGGCAGGCCGGCGCGGCCCCCGAAGAGCGCCCAGCAGGACCAGCCGAAGGCGGCCAGGGTGCCGAGCGAGACCAGGGTGTCCATGGTGGCGGCGCCGTGCCGGAGGTTGGTCCAGGCCGCGCGGTGGAAGGGCAGGCCGCCGTAGACCACGACCGGGCCGGTGAGCGCGAAGGCCAGCCACTGCCAGTCGGTGAACTGGAGGGCGGGGACCATCGACAGCAGGACCACGGGGACGGCGAGGACGGTGCTGATCAGCAGCCGGTCGCGGTGGGGGTGCCCCGGGCCGGATTCGGGCGGGGCCGTGGCGGAGGCCGGTTCGGGGGCGGCCGGCGGCGGGGGGAGCTCGGCGGTGTAGCCGGTGCGCTCGACCGTGGCGATCAGGTCCTCCACCGTGGTCCCGTGGCCGAAGTCGACCCTGGCCTTCTCGGTGGCGAAGTTGACGGTCGCCTCGACGCCGTCCATCCGGTTGAGCTTCTTCTCGATCCGGGCCGCGCAGGAGGCGCAGGTCATCCCGCCGATCGACAGCTCGACCCGGTCCCGGGCTCCGACGTCCGGGGCGGACGTGCTCATGCGGATCAGCTCCTTGCTGCGGGTGGACGGCGGGGGACGCTCCGGCGGCCCCCGCCGCACCGGGTGGTTCAGGCGCTGCGGCCGACCAGCTCGTAGCCGGCCTCGTCGATCGCGGCGCGCACCTGCTCGTCGTCCAACGGGGCGGCGGAGGAGATCGTCACGGTACCGGCGCCGGAGTCGGCGGCGACCTCGGTGACCCCGGCCAGGGCGGAGACCTCCTCGCTGATCGCCTTCTCGCAGTGGCCGCAGCTCATGCCGGACACGGTGTAGGTGATGGTGCTGGACATCGGGGCCTCCGGGAGGTCTGGGCGTCCGGGCGGTCGCCCGGGGTGCGGTGTCGGCGCTGTCCCTCTGTTCGACACCATACCCATCGGGGGTATTCCCGGGAGTGGTGGGGGGTGCTTCACATCGTAGGGACCCGGGGCCGGTCGGGCCTCGTCCGTGATCGTCCCTTATGTTCGGTATGTGTTTCCGCCCCACCGCGCCCAGTCACCCTCGGCTCCCAAGGCAGCCGGACTGCCGCCGGACCGGCAGCGCGGCGCCCTGCTCGCCGCCGACCTCCAGGACGTCCCGTTCTGGCGGCGGGCCACGCCCGCGCTGGTCGCCGTCCTGCTGGTCTCGCTGGCGGACTTCCTGTCCGGCCAGGACCGCTACCTGGCCCCGCTGATGACCGTGGTGCCGACGGTCGCGGCGCTCACCCTGAAGCCCCGCGAACTGCTCCTGGTCTGCTCGCTCGGGCTGCTCGCGGTGTTCGGGCTCAGCCACCACGACCAGGTCGACAACATCAACGACGCCCGCTTCCTGTACGGGGCGATGATCAGCTACGTCGTGCTGACGCTGTTCTCGGCCTGGGTCGCCAAGGTCCGGATGCGGCGCGCGGCGGCCTTCGCGGCCGTCAGCTCCGTCGCCGAGGCCGCCCAGCGGGCGCTGCTGCGGCTGCCCGGGCCCGCGGTCGGGCCGCTGCGGCTCGCGGTGCGGTACGTGTCGGCGGCGGACGCCTCGCGGATCGGCGGGGACCTGTACTCGGTGCTGGAGACGCCGCACGGCACCCGGGTCGCGGTCGGGGACGTCCGGGGCAAGGGGCTGGCGGCGGTGCAGACCGCGGCCGTGGTGCTGGGCGCGTTCCGCGAGGCGGCGTACGACGAGGCCGGGCTGCGGGGCGTCGCCGCGCGGATCGAGGCCAGTGTCGAACGGCACGTGCCGGACGGGGAGTTCACCACGGCGCTGTTCGCGGAGTTCCGCACCCCGGGGGCGATGGAGCTGCTCCAGTACGGGCACGTGCCGCCGATCCGGGTGGACGGCGAGGGGCGGGCATACGTGCTGCACGCGCCGGACCCGTGGGTGCCGCTCGGGCTCGGCCGGCTGGCGGCGGGGGAGCCGAGCACCTGGGGGCTGCCGTTCGGGGCGGAGGACGTGCTGGTGCTCTGCACGGACGGGGTGATCGAGGCGCGGCACCGGGTGAGTGGGGAGTTCTATCCGCTGGCGGAGCGGGTCGGACCGCTGGTGCGGGGAGCCTCGCGCTCGGCGGGGGAGCTGGAGGCTGCCGTGGGGCGGGTGTACGCGGACCTGCTGGCGCACACGGGTGGGGAGCTACGGGACGACGCGCTGCTGTTGCTGATCGCGCGGACGGACGGGTGAGGGAGACGCTTCCGGGCGGGCGCGCCCCGAACGGTTCGCCGGGCTGCGGCGGGGCCCGGCGAACCGCGTGAGGAGGGGGAGGGCTCAGCCCGCGGTGACGTCCGCGAGGGCGCGGAAGACGAGGGCGGTGGAGGTGGCGCCCGGGTCCTGGTGGCCGACGCTGCGTTCGCCGAGGTAGGAGGCGCGGCCCTTGCGGGCCTGGAGGGGGACGGTGTCACGGGCGCCCTGTTCGGCGGCGTCGGCGGCCGCCGCGGCGGCTCCCGGGAGGCCCGCCCCGGCCGCCGCCGCGGCACGGAAGGCGGCGACGGCCGGGGTCCAGGCGTCCACGATCGTCTTGTCGCCGGTTTCGGCCTTGCCGAGGAGGCGGACGGCGTCCAGCCCGGCCGACAGGGCCTCGGCGAGCGTGGCCGGGTCCGCCGGTTCCGGCAGGGCGGCGCCGATGGCCCGGAAGGCCTTGCCGTAGAGCGGCCCCGAGGCGCCGCCGACCTTGGAGATGAGGGTGGTGCCGGTCTTGGTGAGGACGGCGCCGGGGCCGGCCGGCCGGAGGCCGTCCAGGGCGGCCAGCGCGGCGGTGAAGCCGCGCTGGAGGTTGCTGCCGTGGTCGCCGTCGCCGATCGCGGAGTCCAGCTCGGTGAGCCGGGACTGCTCCTTCTCGACGGCCGCGGCGATCGTGCGGATCCACGCCTCGGCCGCCGGGGCGTCGAACTCGTCGAACTGCCGGATGTCGGGGTCCATCGGGTCTCCTTCGGCTCAGCGCTTGAGGGCGGGGGTGTCGACGGGCGCGTCCCAGAGTTCCAGCAGCTGGGTGTCGGCCTTGGTGAGGGTGAGCGAGAAACCCGCCATGTCGAGGCTGGTGACGTAGTTGCCGACCAGGCTGCGGGCCACCGTGATGCCGTGTTCGGCGAGCTTGGCGGCGACCTCGCCGTAGACCACGTACAGCTCCAGCAGCGGGGTCGCGCCGAGGCCGTTGAGCAGGGCGATCACCTCGTCGCCCGGGGTCAGGTGGTGGTCGGTCAGGATGGTCTCGACCACCTCGGCGGCCAGTTCGCGGGCCGGGCGGAGCTTCTCGCGGCGGCGCCCGGGCTCGCCGTGGATGCCGACGCCGACCTCGATCTCGTCCTCGGGCAGGTCGAAGCCGGGCTTGCCGGCGGCCGGGACGGTGGCCGCGGTGAGCGCGACGGCGAAGCTGCGGGAGGCGGCGTTGACCCGCTCGCCCAGGGCGGCCACCTCGTCCAGCGGGGCGCCGCGCTCGGCCAGCGCGCCGGCGGTCTTCTCGACCAGGACGGTCGCGCCGGTGCCCCGGCGCCCGGCCGTCCAGGTGGAGTCCTCGACCGCGACGTCGTCGTTGACCAGGACGGTGCGGACCTCCAGGCCCTCCTCGGCGGCGAGTTCGGCGGCGAGCTCGAAGTTCATCACGTCGCCGGTGTAGTTCTTCACCACGAACACCACGCCGGCGCCGGTCTCCACGGCCTTGGCGGCGGCCAGCATCTGGTCGGGGACGGGGGAGGTGAACACCTCGCCCGGGCAGGCGGCGTCGAGCATGCCGGGGCCGACGAAGCCGCCGTGCAGCGGCTCGTGGCCGGAGCCGCCGCCGGAGATCACCGCGACCTTGGGCCCGGCCGGGCGGACGGCCCTGGTGATCACCCGGTTGGGGACGTCCACCGCCAGCTCCGGGTGGGCGGCGGCGATGCCGGCCAGCGCGTCCTCCAGGACGCTCTCCGGGGTGTTGATCAGCTTCTTCAACGTTCTTCGCTCCCTCTACCGCGGCGGACGCTGCTGCCCCGACGCTACGCCAGACGGGGGTGCCGGGCACGGGGTGCGACACGCGGGATTCCGATCACCCTCCCGGAGTACCCGGTTCCGGCCTTAGGGTCGGCCGCATGAGTGACAACGTGGGCATTGTTCTGGTCTCGCACAGCGCCCGGCTCGCCGAGGGGCTGCGCGAGCTGCTCGGCGAACTCGCCTCGGACGGCGTACGGGTGGTCGTCGCGGGCGGCACCGAGGACGGCGGGCTCGGCACCAGCTACGACCTGATCGCCGCGGCGGTCGGGCAGGCCGACGCCGGGGCGGGCGTGGTCGTGCTGCCGGACCTCGGCAGCTCGGTGCTGACCGCCGTCACGGTGCTGGAGGACGAGCCGCGCCCGGGCGTGCGGCTGGTGGACGCGCCGTTCGTGGAGGGCGCGGTGGCCGCCGCCGTCACCGCCTCGACCGGGGCGGCGCTGGCCGAGGTGGTCGCGGCGGCCGAGGACGCCCGCTCCTTCCGGAAGCTGTAGCCGCCGCCCGGCAGCCGTGGCTGCGTGGCGTCCGCGGCTGCTCGGCGGCTGCGGTTACCTGGCGGCTGCGGCTATTTGGCGTCCGCGTAGCAGTCCACCACCGCGGTGCTGAGCGGGAAGCGCACCGGGGTGTCGCCGAACACCAGCCGGCTGGCCTCGTCGGCCGCCCCGGCGACGGTGGCGGCCACCTCGTCGGCGAGGTTGGCCGGCGTGTGCACCATCACCTCGTCGTGCTGGAAGAACACCAGGTGCGGGCGGTCCGCCGGGCCGGCCGCCGGAAGTTCGTTCAGCCGCCGGCGCAGTGCCGCGAGCAGGGCCAGGGCCCAGTCGGCGGCGCTGGCCTGGATGACGAAGTTGCGGGTGAACCGGCCGCGGGCGCGGGCGGTGCGGCCGCCGGCCTCGCCCGCGGTGTCGGCCTCGGTGAGGTCGAGGAAGTCGTCGGAGGCCGGCGGGCAGACCCGGCCGAGCCTGGAGGCGACCACGCCGCCGTCCTCGCCGGTGCGGGCGGCGGCCTCGACGTAGCCCATCGCGGCCGGGTAGTTGCGGCGCAGGGTGTTCAGCAGCGGGCCGATGTCGCCGCTGGTCTGCCCGTACATGGCGCCGAGCAGGCCCAGCTTGGCCTTGTCCCTGTCCCCCTGGAAGGCGCTGGCGGCGAGCGCCTCGTACAGGTCGCCGCCGGCGGCGGTGCGGGCCAGTCCGGCGTCCTGGGAGAGCGCGGCGAGCACCCGGGGCTCCAGCTGGGCGGCGTCGGCGACCACCAGCAGCCAGCCGGGGTCGGCGACCACGGCCCGGCGCAGGATGCGCGGGATCTGGAGGGCGCCGCCGCCGCGGCTGGCCCAGCGGCCGGAGACCACGCCGCCGACCACGTACTCGGGCCGGAACCGGCCGCCGCGCGCCCAGGCGTCCTGCCAGGCCCAGCCGTGCGCGACGTGGATCCTGGACAGCTCCTTGTAGCGGACCAGCAGCCGCGCCGCCGGGTGGTCGATGCCCTTGAGCTCCCAGGAGCGGGTGGAGCCGAGCTGGATGCCCGCCTCGGCGAAGGCCCGCAGCACCTGGGTGTGCGAGTCGGGGTTGAACGGCTTGGCGCCGAGGGCCCGGTGGAGTTCGACGGCGAGTTCGGCGAGGACCCTGGGCTGGGTCCCGGCGACGGCAGGGCGGGGGCCGAGCAGCTCGGTCAGCAGCCCGTCGTGGACGTCGGCGCGCCAGGGCAGGCCGTCGTGGGCGATCTCGGCGGCCACCAGGGCGCCGGCCGACTCGGCGGCGGCCAGCAGCCGGAACCGCTGCCGGGCCGCGGGGTCGGCGATGGCGGCGATCCGGCGCTGCTGCTCGGCGTGCACGGCCACCACGGCGGCCAGCGGGTCGGCGCCGGGCGGCAGTTGCAGCCGGTCGGGGGCGAAGAGGGTGTCCTGCCCGTCGTCCGCGTCGGCGAGCCCGGGCTCGGGCAGGTCCTCGGGGACGGGAAGCCCGCGCAGCCTGCACCAGGCGGCGCCGAGCGAGCGCGGTGCGCCGAACCGGCCCTCGTGGCCCAGCAGCAGCGCCTCGACCAGCCGCAGGTCGTGGCAGCGGGCGAGCCGCTCGGGCAGGCGCGGCAGCAGCGGGGCGTACCCGGAGTCGGCGGCGGCCCAGACCCAGCGGGGGCGGTCGGCGGCCTCCCTGGCGCCGACGGCGGCGGCGAGGTCCCGGACGGCCTCCGGCGGGCCGAGCGGGCCGCCCGCGTCGTCCAGCGGCTGGAGCCGGCCGCCGGGGCCGTGCGGATCGGGCGCGAGGGCGGTCCTGGGTGCCACGGGGGCTGCTCCTCTCCGGCGCGCGGTCGGGCGTGCGGGGACGGGGACGGGGGTGCGGGCCCGCGGGCGGGCCGGCCGCGGCCCCGTGACCGACGGGTCCGCGGCGTCGACGTTAGCCGGTGGGTACGACAACGGGGTGCCGGGAGGCTCCGGCAACGGTGGGTAAAGCCCGTGGGCAGGGCCGGGGACACGGCGTATGGTTCGCGAAATGACCGAGAACCCGTTCTTCCAGGCCAGCTCGCTGGTCTACGAGCTCCCGCCGTTCGCCGAGATCCGCGAGGAGCACTACCTGCCCGCGTACGAGCGGGGGATGGCCGACCAGCTGGCCGAGATCGCGGCGATCACCGCGGACCGGAGCCTGCCGACCTTCGAGAACACCCTGGTGGCCCTGGAGCGCTCCGGGGAGCTGCTGCGCCGGGTCGACGCGGTGTTCCGCAACCAGTCGTCCTCGGACACCACCGACGTGCTGGACGAGGTGGAGGCGAAGGTGAGCCCGCTGCTCGCCGCCCACCACGACGCGATCCACCTGGACCGCGCGCTGTTCGCCCGGATCGAGGCGCTGCACGGGGACCGCGCCGGGCTCGGCCTGGACCCGGAGTCGCTGCGGCTGCTGGAGCGCTGGTACACCGCGTTCGTGCGCTCCGGCGCCCGGCTGGGCGCGGCCGAGCAGGCCAGGCTGCGCGAGCTGAACGCCGAACTCGCCGCGCTCGGCACCACCTTCCAGCAGAACGTGAACGCCGCCACCCGGGCCGCCGCGCTGGTCCTGGACTCCGCCGAGGAGCTGGCCGGGCTGTCCGAGGGCGCGATCGCCGGGGCGGCGGAGAACGCCCGGGTGCTCGGCCGCCCGGGCAGGTACGTGCTGAGCCTGCGGAACACCTCAGGCCAGTCCGAGCTGGCGCAGCTCACCGACCGCTCGGTGCGTGAGCGGCTGCTGGCCGCCTCGCTCGGCCGGGGCGTCGAGGCGAACGGCCCGCTGGCGATCCGCACCGCCGCGCTGCGCGCCGAGCGGGCCGCGCTGCTCGGGTACCCGAGCCACGCCGCGTACGTGGTGGCGGACGAGACGGCCGGCACCGTCGAGGCGGTCTCCGCCCTGCTGTCCAGGCTGGTCGGCCCGGCGGTGGCGATGGCCCGCAGGGAGGCCGGGGAGCTGGCCGCGGCGGCGGCCGCGGACGGGATCGACGAGATCGCCGCGCACGACTGGGCGTACTACTCGGAGAAGGTGCGGCAGAGCTCCTACCAGGTGGACGCGGCGGGGCTGCGCCCGTACTTCGAACTGGAGCGGGTGCTGCGGGACGGCGTGTTCTTCGCCGCGAACCTGGCGTACGGGCTGAGCTTCACCGAGCGGCCGGACCTGACGGCCCACCACCCGGACGCCCGGGTCTTCGAGGTGTCCGAGGAGGACGGCAACGCGCTGGGCCTGTTCATCGGCGACTTCCACGCCAGGGCGTCCAAGCGCGGCGGCGCCTGGATGGACGCGCTGGTGGCCCAGTCCGGGCTGACCGGGCAGCGGTCGGTGGTACTGAACAACCTCAACATCCCGCACCCGGCGCCCGGCGAGCCGGCGCTGATGGACTGGGACGAGGTGCGCACGCTGTTCCACGAGTTCGGGCACGCGCTGCACGGGCTGTTCTCGGACGTCCGCTACCCGCTGTTCTCGGGCACCTCGGTGCCCCGGGACTTCGTCGAGTTCCCCTCGCAGGTCAACGAGATGTGGATGGTCAGGCCCGAGGTGCTGGCGAACTACGCCCGCCACCACGAGACCGGGGAGCCGCTGCCGGCCGAGCTGGTCGAGCGGATGACGGCGGCCGAGGGCTTCGGGCAGGGCTTCCGGACGGTGGAGTACCTGGCGGCCACGCTGCTGGACTGGGCCTGGCACACCGTGCCGGCGGACGAGCTGGGCACGGACGCCGAGGCGTTCGAGGCGCGGGCGCTCGCGGCGGCCGGGATCGCGGTGGACGCGATCCCGCCGCGCTACCGGACGGCGTACTTCCAGCACGTCTTCGCCAGCGGCTACAGCGCCGCGTACTACGCGTACATCTGGTCGGAGGTGCTGGACGCCGACACCGTGCAGTGGTTCGAGGGCAACGGGCGGCCGGTGCGGGAGAGCGGCGAGCTGTTCCGGCGCGAGCTGCTGGCGCGCGGGTTCAGCCGGGACCCGCTGGAGTCCTTCCGCGCGGTGGTCGGCCGGGCTCCGGAGACCGGGCCGCTGCTGGTCCGCCGGGGGCTGGCGTAGGCGGCGTCACCGCGTCGTGAGGGTGACCGTCACGGCCGTGCCCGGGCGGGTGCGCGGGAGCCGGACGCGTACGGTTCCCGCGCGCCCGTCCGCCGGCTGCTCGACCTCGGCCCGGGCGCCGGCGGGGGAGACGGCGACGTCGGCGCCGTGCGGGAACGCGGCCGGGGGGAGCAGGAGTTCGCCGGCGCGTCCGGTGCCGTCGGAGCGCCAGCGCACGGTGGCGCCGTCGGCGCGGACCTCGGTGCGGACGTCCGTTCCCGCGACGGCCACCGGGTACGGGCCGAAGACGGGCCCGTCGCCGGGCGCGGGGTGTCCGGCCGGGTCGAGCGCGCAGTAGCCGCCGTCGCCCCGGCACCAGTACCACATCGTCCAGCCCTCGGCGAAGCCGTCCATCGCGGCGACCTGACGGCGGACCAGCTCGGTGTTGCCGGGCCTGCGGGAGTCCGGCGGGCCCCACTCGCCGACCAGGACGGGCAGCCGGTGGGCGGCGGGGTAGCCGGTGACCGCGGCGGTGTACCGCTCCACGAAGCCGCCGGCCGGGTCCCAGTCGGCGCCGTTCTCGACCGCCGTGTCGTAGAAGTGCGGCGCGTAGCCGAGCCTGGCGGCGCCGGGGCGCGGGTCGGTGAAGCCGGGCAGGTGGGTGGGCACGCCCTGGCCGACCAGGACGGTCGGCTCCACGAACAGCCAGGCGCGGGAGTCGGAGCGGCGCACGGCGTCGATCAGCCGGCGGTACATGCCGGCGAGCCTGCCCTCCTCCAGGGCGGCGGAGGCGGCGGCCAGCACGGCCGGGTCGCCCGGGTCGCCGTCCACCGGTCCGAACGGCTCGTTGAACAGGTCGTAGCCCAGCAGTGAGCGGTGGCCGCGCAGTTCGCGGGCCAGCCGGGTGTAGAAGTCGGCCTGCCAGGCGCGCAGGTCGGGGTCGTCGTAGAGGTGGCGGAAGGCGGCCTGAACGGCGGGCTGGAAGTAGCCGGCGAACCAGTCGTCCGGGTCCGGGGTGAAGGGCAGCCCGTCGTCCCGGGTGGCCCAGGCGGGGATGCCGTTGCTGCCGCCGAGGAACTTCGGCCCGTAGACGTCCTGGTGGAAGTCGATCAGGACCAGCAGGCCCAGGCGGTCGGCCCGGTCGAGGAGCCGCTGGATCCGGCGCAGTTCGGCGGGGTCGAGGCGGCCGCGCCCGGGCTCCAGCCTGGTCCAGGAGACCGGCAGCCGGACCAGGGTGAAGCCCTGGGCGGCGACGGAGTCGAGGTCGGCGGGGGTGGCCTCGGCGTACTTGTCGAGGTTGAAGCCGCGCAGGCCGAGGCGGCGGCCCTGGGCGTCGGTGAGCGCGGTGCGGCCTTCGGCGGCGGTGACCGTGCCGGTGGGGAAGCGGTCCGCCGGCCCGCCGTGGGCGGAGGCCTGGGCCGAGGCCTCGGCGGAGGCGGGGACGGCGGTGAAGACGGCGGTGGCGGCGAGCAGCAGGGCGACGGCGGTGCGGCGCAGGCGCATCGGGGACCTCGCACGGCGGGGGGTGGGGTGGGCCCGATGATGCCCGGACTGCCGCGCACGGCACAAGAGTTCGGTCGGCGCGGGTCGGCGCGGGTCGGCGCGGGTCGGCCTGGTGGCCGGTTCGGTCGGGGGCCGGTTCGGCCTGGCGGCCGGTTCAGTCGGCGGACGGTTCGGGCGCGGGCGGCAGGACGGCGGTCGGCAGTTCGGCGGCGGCGGCCAGCCGGCCCCAGAGCAGGTCGGCCAGCGCCTGCACCATCCGGGTGCGCGAGCAGGGCCTGGCCTCCAGCCACCAGTCCCCGGCGGCCAGCACCATGCCGGTGATGCCCCGGCCCCAGGCCTCGGCGAGCAGGTCGCGGTCGGCGCCGAGGTCGACCTGGCTCTGCACGGCCCGGGTGATCTCCTCGGCGATCTGCCTGAGCGCGGGGGCGAGCGCGTTGCCGGCGCCGCTCGGGTCGCCCGGCTCGGGGTGGGTGAGCAGCCGGTAGACCTGGGGGCGGGCCTCGATCCCGGCGAGATAGGTGTCCAGCACGTGCTCGACCCGGTCGCGGCGCTCCAGCGGCTCGGCGAGGGCGGCCCTGACGGCGGCCAGCAGACCGCCGGTGTGACGTTCGGTCAGGGCTCTGATCAGGCCGTTCCGGTCGCCGAAGTGGCGGTAGAGGATCGGCTTGGTGATGCCGGCCTCGGCGGCGATGGCGTTCATGCTCGCGCCTGGACCCTCCCGCTGGATGACCCGGTCGGCGGCGTTGAGCAGCTGCTCGCGGCGGGGCTCTCGGGACATGCGGTGCTCCTCGGGATCGGGTTCTGCGGGGTCTGCCAGGGCGTTGACACCGGTTACCAATCAGTAGCAGACTCCGACGATGTTACCGGCGGTAACACCACGGTCGGCCGCACACGTCTTCGGAGGCAAGCACCATGAGCAGCACGTTCTCGATGGACCCGGGCGCGGACCAGCTGGCCGTACGCGACTGGCTGCACGGCTTCGCCGCCGACGTGATGCGACCGGCCGCGGCCGAGTGGGACGAGCGCGAGGAGACCCCCTGGCCGGTCATCCAGGAGGCCGCCAAACTGGGCATCTACTCGCTGGACTTCTACGCCCAGCAGTACTTCGACCCCTCCGGTGTCGGCATCCCGATCGCGATGGAGGAGCTGTTCTGGGGCGACGCGGGCATCGGGCTGTCCATCGTCGGCACCACCCTGGCCGCCGTCGCGGTGCTGGCCAACGGCAC
This sequence comes from Kitasatospora sp. NPDC091335, assembly GCF_044757205.1. Taxonomy (NCBI): domain Bacteria; kingdom Bacillati; phylum Actinomycetota; class Actinomycetes; order Kitasatosporales; family Streptomycetaceae; genus Kitasatospora; species Kitasatospora sp. NPDC091335. The sequence goes on from NZ_JBIVUM010000016.1 coordinate 19,718, forward strand.
CGACGAGCAGATCGGCACCTGGACCCCGCAGATGTTCGGCACCCCGGAGGACGTCAGGGTCGCCGCCTTCTGCTCCTCCGAGCCGGACGCCGGCTCCGACGTCTCCGCGCTGCGCACCCGGGCGGTGTACGACGAGGCGAGGGACGAGTGGGTGCTCGACGGCGCCAAGACCTGGGCCACCAACGGCGGGATCGCCGCCGTCCACGTGGTGGTCGCCACCGTCGACCCGGAGCTCGGCGCGAAGGGCCAGGCCTCCTTCGTCGTCCCGCCGGGCACCCCGGGGCTGAGCCAGGGCCAGAAGTTCAAGAAGCACGGCATCCGCGCCTCGCACACCGCCGAGGTGGTGCTGGACGGCGTCCGGGTGCCCGGCGGCTGCCTGCTCGGCGGCAAGGAGAAGCTGGACGAGCGGCTGGCCCGGGCCCGCGAGGGGGTCAGCCGGCAGGGCGGCAGGGGCAACGCGGCGATGGCCACCTTCGAGGCCTCGCGTCCGGCCGTCGGCGCGCAGGCGATCGGCATCGCCAGGGCCGCGTACGAGGTGGCGCTGGACTACGCGAAGACCCGCGAGCAGTTCGGCCGGCCGATCATCGACAACCAGGGCGTGGCCTTCCAGCTCGCCGACATGAGGACCAGGATCGACGCGGCCAGGCTGCTGGTGTGGCGGGCCTCCTGGATGGCGGTCGGCAACCGGCCGTTCACCGCGGCCGAGGGCTCGATGTCCAAGCTCTACGCGGGCGAGACCGCGAAGTACGTGACGGCGCAGGCGATGCAGATCCTCGGCGGCAACGGCTTCACCCGGGAGTACCCGGTGGAGCGGATGCACCGGGACAGCGCGATCTACTCGATCTTCGAGGGGACCAGCGAGATCCAGCGGCTGGTGATCGCCCGGGCGATCTCGGGGATGCCGATCCGCTAGCCGGGGCGGTCGGGCGGTCGGGCGGTCGGGCGGGCGCCGGTTCGGGCCGGTCCGCCGAGCCCGGGCCCCCGCCGTGCCGCCCGGAGCCGGGCCCGGCTCAGAACCGGGCGGGGCGGCCCTCCATGAAGGCGGCCAGGCCCTCGCGGACGTCCGAGCCCTCCCGGGAGCGGAGCAGCCAGGGTGCCAGGGCCTCGGCCGCGTGCTCGGGCGGGGCGTTCAGGACGGCCTTGGCCCCGCCGATGGTGTGGGTCGAACGGCGGGTCAGCAGCCGGGCGAAGTCCAGCGCGGCGGCGTCCAGTTCGGCGTCCGGCAGGACGCGCTCGGCCAGACCCAGCGGCAGCGCCTCCCGGCCGCTCACCAACTCGCCGGAGAACAGCAGGTACTTGGCCCTGGCCGGGCCGACCAGGCGGCCCAGCCGTACGGTCGGCACCTCCCAGTAGACCACCCCGAGCTTGGCCGGGGTGATCCCGATCCGGGCGTCCTCGGCGACGAACCGCAGGTCGCAGGCGACGGCCAGCTGGCAGCCGCCGCCGACGCAGGCGCCGTGCACCACGGCGAGGGTCGGGCGGGGGAAGGCCGCCAGTGCCTCCTCGGCGGCGACGTTGACCGCGTGGTAGGCCTGCGCGCTGTCCGGATCGCCGTAGGCCTCGGCGAGTTCGGCGATGTCCGCGCCCGCGCTGAAGGTGTTGTCCGCGCCGGTGAGCAGCAGGACGCGCACCCCCTCGTGCTCGGCCAGCTGCCGCAGCACCTTGGGCAGTGCCTGCCAGATGGCCAGGGTCACCGCGTTGCGGCGGTGCGGGCGGGCGAACTCCAGCACCGCGACGCCGTCGTCGCCGACGTACGCGTTGAGGCCCTCGGCCTGTGCGGGCAGGGCGGAGCGGTCCCGCGTGAGCAGCGGCTGGTCCATGCGCACCTCCGGTCGGTCGTGGTGCGCCAACTCTCTCAGGCGGTGCGGGTGCAGTAGTCACCGAGGCCCTGTTCGACCAGGGCGAAGGCGCGGTGGGCCTGGTCGAGGGCGACGGGCAGGGCGTCCGCGGCGCGCCCGCCGGCCAGCATCCGGCGCTGGTTGTCGGCGGTCAGGGTCAGCTGGGCGGCGAGCAGTTGGGCGGCGGCGACCCTGGCGGTGAGCTCGTCGTGGGCCGGATCCTGGGCGAGCAGTTCGGTGGCCAGCAGGGTCTGGGTCTGCTGGCCGAAGCCGGCGGTGGCGCGCATGAGCAGGGCCGGGGTCTGGTGGATCACCCGGACCACGTCGAGGACGATCGGGTCGTCGCTGAGCCCGGTGGAGGGGTCGAACCTCCGCAGTGCGGCCAGGTAGTGGGTGCGCAGGGCCGCGACCGCCGAGGTGCCGGGGGCGCGCTCGCGCACCACCCGGGCCGGCTCGTCGAGGTGCTGCTCCATCGGGCCCATGACCAGGTCTTCCTTGCTGGGGAAGTAGTTGAAGACGGTCATCTTGGACACCTCGGCGGCGGCCGCGATCTCGGCCACCGGGACCTGGTCGAAGCCGCGTTCGGCGAACAGCCCGATGGCGGTGCGCCAGAGCCGGAGGCCGGTCTGGATCTTCTTGCGCTCCCGCAGCGGGAGCGCGTCGAGGTCGTGGCCGGCGTCGAATCCAGGGTGGGTCGCCATGGTGGGACTGTATCAGGAACAATGATTGACCAAGCTTAAGGATTGACCAGGTATAAAAATCCTGCCATGGTGGTGCCGGGCCCGCCGGATCCCACCGGTCCGGCCCGAACTCCACGGACCCAGGGGGGACTTGACCATGGCGATCGCCGAACCGAGGACAGCGGACCGGCCACCGTCCGGCACGAAGCCGGCCGGACCGGCGGCGCTGATGACGCCGGCCCAGCGCGGGCTGGGCATGCTGCTCTGCCTGGTCACGATCGTGCTGGCGGTGCTGGACATGAACATCGTGTCGGCGGCCACCGTGCCGATCGTCCGGGACCTCGACCCCGTCCACGGCGTCGACCGACTGCCCTGGCTGGTCAGCGCGTTCGCCCTGGCCGCCACCGCGCTGCTGCCGCTGTACGGCAGGCTCTGCGACGTCTACGGCGCCAAGCGCGTACTGCTGGGGGCGGTCGGCACCTTCCTGCTCGGCTCGGCGCTCTGCGGGGCGGCGCAGTCGATGGACCAGCTGATCGCCTTCCGGGCGGTGCAGGGCGTCGGCGGCGGCGGACTGATGAGCGTCACCATGGTGGTCATCGCCCAGTTCAAGGAGCCGGAGGAGGGCGGCGGAGGCAGGGGCGGCGCGATGGGCGGGATCGTCGCGGGCCTCGGCATGGCGGTCGGGCCGCTGGTCGGCGCGCTGTTCACCGACCACCTCGGCTGGCGCTGGATCTTCTACCTCAACCTGCCGCTCGGGCTGCTGGTCCTGGTCGGCGTCGCCCTGGTGGTCAAGCTGCCCCCGACGACCGACCGCCGGGGCCTGGACTTCGTCGGCGCGGCCCTCGCGGCGGCCTTCGCGACCGGGCTGCTGCTGGTCACCGAGTGGGGCGGCCAGGAGTACGCCTGGACGTCCCCGGTGATCCTCGGCCTGTCCGCCGCCACCCTGGGCGCGTTCGGCCTCTTCCTGTGGCGGCAGGCCACCGCAGCCGAGCCGGTGCTGCCGCTGTCGCTGTTCCGGATCCGCGCGGTGCGGCTGGGCTTCGCGATCCAGGGCCTGGTCGGGATGGGCATGATCGGCTCGATCATGTACGTGATGCTCTACCTACAGATCGCCCGGGGCGTCGCCCCGACCTCGGCCAGCCTCTACCTGATCCCGATGGCGGCCGGGATGACCGGGGCCGGTCTGCTGGCCGGCCGGCTGATCGGGCGCGGCCACCCGGGCCGGACCTTCCTGGCGCTCGGCGCCGGGTGTGCGACGCTCGCCCTCGTGCTGCTCGGCCTCAGCGGGCCGGACACCGGACTGTGGCTGGTGATGGCCGAACTCGCCCTGCTGGGCGGCGGGCTGGGGCAGCTGATCGGCCAGCTGATCACGGTGGTGCAGGAGGCCGCGCCCCGGCACCAGCTGGGGGTGGCGACCGCCGGCATCCGGTTCTTCCAGACCCTCGGCAACGCGCTCGGCGCGGCGCTGTTCGGCAGCGTGCTGGCCCGGGTCTTCGAGGCGGGCGAGCCGGGGCGGCCGCTCGGCGCGGTCCGGGCGCTGACCGGGGCGGCGCACGAGCACGCGGTGCGCAGCTTCACGGACGCGGTGGACGTGGTGTTCCTGTCGGCGGGCGGGGCGCTGGCGCTGGCGCTGGTGTGCGTGCTGCGGCTGGGACCGGCCGGGACTGCTCCGGCGGCTCGGGAGGCCTGACGGGCCTGACGGGCCTGACGGGCCTGACGGGCCTGACGGGCCGGCGGGTACGGGGGAGGGCGCGGGGCCCGGTGGACGGGGAGTCCACCGGGCCCCGCGTCGTCCGGGTTCAGGCCCGGCCGGTCCACTCCGAGGCGAGGACGGCCCAGATCTCCTTGTCGTACCGGACCCCGTTGTACGGGTACCACTCGCGCAGCACGCCGTCGCGGGTCATCCCGAGCCGCTCGGCGACGGCCCGGCTGCGGTCGTTGACGGAGGAGCACCACCACTCGGCGCGGTGCAGGCCGCGGGTGACGAAGGCGTAGTCGAGCAACTGCTTGGCGGCGGCGGTGATCAGCCCGTGGCCCTCGCCGGCCGGCTCGGTCCAGGCGCCGATCTCGCAGACGCCGGACCGGGCGTCGAAGCTCACGAACATCACGCCGCCGACCAGCGTGCCGTCCAGCCAGATGCCGTGGATCCGCTTCTGGTCGGCGGCCTGGCCGTCGGCGTAGCGCTGGAGGGTGGCGCGGGCGGAGTCCAGGTCGACCGAGAAGGTCGCCCAGGGGATCCACGGGTCGGTGTGGGCGCGGGCGCGGTCGATGTGGGTCAGGAACTCAGGGGCCTGCCAGGGCTCCAGCGGGCGCAGTTCGGCGTTCTCGGCGAGCGGTACGGCAAACACGGGCGGCCTTTCACGGGGGTGCTGAGGTTGGCTGAGACCATTCATAACAAACGTTTGGTATGTACGATAGCCCCCATGACGCCCGCCCGTGGAGACCATGACGCCCGCCGCTCGGAAGTCTCCGAGGGGGTGTGGCGGGTGCTCTCCAGCCGGGGCTTCGAAGGGCTGACCCTGCGCGCGGTGGCCGCCGAACTGGGCGCCACCACCGGACTGTTGACGCACTACTTCCCGAACAAGCGGGCGCTGCTGAGCCATGCGCTGGAGGAACTGGACCGGCGCTCGCTGGCCCGGCCCCGGCGCACCGCCCCCGCCGACGGCAGCCCGCCGCCGGCCGGGCTGGCCAGGGTGCGGGCGTCGCTGCTGGACGTGCTGCCGCTGGACGGCGAGTCCGCGGCCGACAACCGGATCTGGGTCGGCTCCTGGGACCACGCGCTGGCCGATCCCGACCTGGCGGCCGCGCACGCGGGCCGCTACGCGCGCTCGCGGACGGCGCTCACGGCGCACGTCGCGGACGCCCAGCGGCTCGGGGAGCTCCCGGCGCGGGCCGACCCGGCCGCGCTCGCGGCGGGGGCGCAGGCCTTCGCGCTGGGTCTGGTGGTGCAGGCGCTGTTCGCCCCCGGGGAGTTTCCGGCGGAGCGGCAGGAGGCGTTGCTGGACGCCTATCTGGCCGGGCTCGCGGAGTAGCCGGGCCGGGCCCCGGGGTTGGCGCGGGACCGGCTTCAGGCCGGAGCGGGTCCGTACGGGGCCCCGGGGCCGGGCGGCTGAGGCCGGCCCGTTCCGGGCGTTTCCGGGGGCTCCCGGGCGTTCCGGGTGATACCGGGTGGGGATTCGCCCGGGATTTGCGCCGCACGAAGACGCGGCGGGAATGCCCGGGGCACAGGCATTGGCCACCGGGTGTTTTCACGGCGGACGCGACACGCATTGTCACGGGTTATGCGCGGTGGGTGTGCGCGGGCTGTCGGGGATTGCCGGGAGGCCCGGCGCGGCCACGCATGGTCGCGACCGTGCGTGGCCCGCGGAATGGCAGGTGGTGCCCCCAGCAGGATTCGAACCTGCGACCTACCGCTTAGAAGGCGGGTGCTCTATCCGCTGAGCTATGGGGGCGGGACGGGCGGCGCCCGGGCGGGCGCGACCGTGGCCGGGATCGGGGCGGCGAGCGCCGGGGCGCGCGCCGTCCGGCCCCGTTCCTGAGTGCAGGGGTGGGGGTGGTGGGCCCTCGCCCTGTCGGGGACAGGATAAGGGTGTCCAGTTCCCAGGCCGGGTGTGACGACACCGTCGTTGGTGTGTCGGTTCGGTGGAGCGGTCCGATAATCGCAGGTGAAGGCCGTGAGTGCAGCGGTCTGGGAGTGTTCCGAGCCGGACGTTGTGCAGTCGTTACGGGGCTGCCTCCTCACCCGTTATGGATTCGGCACGGAGAATGTGCCGCCGCCGGCGCGGGGTGGGGGCCTTATTCGCGGTTGCGCCGGTCGGATGACGTGCGCGGACGGACGACGGGGCGCGTTCCGAGACCCGTTCCGCGGTCCGTTCGCGGCGGGTTCCACGGTGTGCCGGCGGGGCGGCGAGCAGCGGTTTTGTTGTCATGACCGCGAAGAGGCGGAGGCTGTGGTGGTGCCGGAAGGCCGAAATTCACCCCTGCGAGTGACAAACAGTTCCTGAGGCCCGAGTTATCCACAGGATTTCGGAAGTCGGTGGCCGGGATTTCTTTCGGAGTGCACGCTCGGGGCGCACCGGTCGATTCCGTACGGTGCATCGGCGGGAACGGAGGGTGTGCCGTGAGCGAGACGCACGTGACGGTGACCGGCAATGTCGCGACGGAGGTGAGCTACGGGGAAACCACCGGCGGGGTGCCGATGGCCAACTTCCGGCTCGGCTGCACCGAGCGGCGGTACGACCGGCAGCGCGAGTGCTGGGTGGACGGCGAGACGCAGTGGGTGACGGTGACGGCCTGGCGGGCGCTGGCGGTCAACCTGATCGGTTCGCTGGCCAAGGGCGATCCGGTGCTGGTCAGCGGCCGGTTGCGGGTGCGGGAGTGGACGGAGGGGGAGGCGAAGCGGAGCCGGGTCGAGATCGACGCCAGATCGGTCGGGCACGACCTCACTCGCGGCACCACGGCATTCCGGTGGGCGACGGGGGTGCGCGGGCAGTCGCCGGGTGGCGCCGGGCCGGCCGGGGCGGAGCCCGGGGGCGGGGTGGTGCCGCCGTGGATCGCCGGCGCACTGGAGGCGCGCAGGGCCTCCGCGGCGGCGGTCGGGGCCCCGGGTGTGGCGGCCCCGGCCGCCCCGGTGGCCGTCGCGGCGTCCGTCGTGCGGGCGCTGCCGCCGGGTGGGAGGCCGGCCGACGGGGAGCCGGACGAGGCGGCCGGGAGGGAGCGGGGAGGTGACACCGCGGGAGCGCTGACCTGACGGGGCGATGACCTTCCCTGTCGACAAATATGTTGGTCGAGAAGGTCGTTGTACCCGTGCGCGCAATCCGAACGGATAACGGAAAGGCGTCGGCGATTTTCTGGTCCCCCGTCAGTTTGTGTGGGACCTGAGGGGATTGATAACGATACAGATACGGAATCGTCCTGATTTCGCATGGGGGTTTCGGGACCTCCGGGGCTCAATAGGATTCGTCTGGTTCATATCCGCAGCGGAGCCACAGGGGGCACGCGCGGCACGGCAAGTCGGCAGGCCTCCCACTCGGTGCGGCCTCGCCCGGAGGGATCCCAAGATGTTCCAGAGGCAGGGGCGGAGTCTGTCCCGGATAACCACTGTCATGCTCACGACCAGCTTGGCGCTGGGCGGAGGCCTGTTCGCGGCCGGTGCGGCGGTCGCGGCGGACACCCCGGGCGCGGGTGTGACCGCTGTGGTGCAGCCCACCATGCTCGGCGGGAAGCTCGACGTCGAGGGCGAGGGCACCGTCGACGGCGGTCTGTTCACGCTGAAGACCGCCGACGGCGAGCTCCAGACGTACTGCATCGACTTCGGCTTCCCGGTGGACATCAGGAAGAAGATCCAGTACCAGGAGTCCGACTGGGCTTCGAGCTCCCTCGGTGACAAGAACAAGGTCGAGGCCGCGGCCAAGATCCGCTGGATCCTGGAGAACTCCTACCCGCAGGTCAAGGACCTGACGGCGCTGGCCAAGGCGGCCGGCGCGGACAGCCTGACCCCGGAGGCCGCCGCCGCCGGCACCCAGGCCGCGATCTGGAAGTACTCGGACAAGAAGAACGCCGTCCCGCGCGACGCCGGCGCCAAGAAGCTGCGCGACTACCTGGTCGGCGACGCCAACAAGGGCATCGCGGCCGAGCCCAAGCCCTCGCTGGCGCTCAACCCGGACTCGGTCTCCGGCAAGTCCGGCGGCAAGCTCGGCCCGTTCACCCTCAACTCCAGCGCGGCCGAGGTGAAGCTGGCCGTCTCCGGTGACGGGGCCGACAAGGTCAAGCTGCTCAAGGACGACAAGCCGGTCGCCGGCGGCCTGACCGGCCCGATCGCCAAGGACACCCAGCTGTTCCTGGAGGTGCCGGCCGGCACCTCCGACGGCTCGGTCACGCTGAACGCCACCGCCTCCACCGTGGTGCCCAGCGGCCGCGTCTTCCTCAGCAAGGGCTACACCCGCGAGGAGCACAGCCAGACCATGATCCTGGCCGGCTCCAGCAAGCTCAGCGTCGCCGCGGCGGCCAAGGGCACCTGGAAGCAGGCCAAGGGCGCGCTGATCGACAGCACCGCCAAGGTCGAGTGCGCGAACAACGGCGTGCGGGTCTCCGTCACCAACGGCGGCGACGAGGCCGGCACCGTCACGGTCGGCAAGCAGCAGCTGACCGTCCAGCCCGGCAAGACCGAGAGCGTGCTCGTCCCGGTCGCTGAGAAGACCGGTTACAAGATCACCGTCACCGGCCCGAACGGCTACAGCCGCGACTTCCAGGGCGTCCTGGACTGCAAGACCGGCACCGGCACCACTCCGACCTCGGCTCCGACCACCCCGGCCGCGCCCGGGACGCCGTCCGGCGCCCCGACCACCCCGGCCGCGACCGGGACGCCCTCGGCCACCCCGAGCAGCGGCGCCGGCCAGCCGACCCCGGCGACCACCAGCGCCGCCCCGGGCACCGGTGGCCTGGCCCAGACCGGTGCCAATGACTCCACCCCGATCCTCGCCGCCGTCGCCGGTGGCCTGGTGGTGGCCGGTGGCGCCGCCGTCTTCGTCCTGCGCCGCCGCGGCCGCCACGGTCGCAGCGCCGCCTGAACCGACTGAACCGCCCCGGTGGGCCGGGAGGCGCTGACCTTCCGAGGCCCTGAGAGCGGCAACCGGCCCGGCTCCCCGCACCCGTTGCGGGGGGCCGGGCCGTCGCGTCGGCCGGGTGGGCGGGAGCCGGGGGAGGCCGCGGTCCGAGCCGCCGCGTTCCCGGGACGGCGCGAGCGGCTCCGGATACCCCGGTGGGGGTCACCTGGGCGATTCGGGCCTCCGGGCCGGGTGCGGCACAATGGAAGGCTGCAAGCCGAATACTCCCGACGACGCCGGAGCGATCTCACGTGGCGGAATACATCTACACGATGCGCAAGGTGCGCAAGGCTCACGGAGACAAGGTCATCCTTGACGACGTGACGCTCAGCTTCCTCCCCGGAGCGAAGATCGGCGTCGTGGGCCCCAACGGCGCCGGTAAGTCGACCGTGCTGAAGATGATGGCCGGCCTGGAGCACCCCTCCAACGGCGACGCCTTCCTCTCGCCCGGTTTCACCGTCGGCATGCTGCTCCAGGAGCCGCCGCTGGACGAGACCAAGACGGTCCTGGAGAACGTCCAGGACGGCGTCAAGGAGATCAAGGGCAAGCTCGACCGCTTCAACGAGATCGCCGAGCTGATGGCGACCGACTACTCGGACGCGCTGCTCGACGAGATGGGCAAGCTCCAGGAGGAGCTGGACCACGCCGAGGCCTGGGACCTGGACGCCCAGCTGGAGCAGGCCATGGACGCCCTGGGCTGCCCGCCCGGGGACTGGGCGGTCACCAAGCTCTCCGGTGGCGAGAAGCGCCGCGTCGCGCTCTGCAAGCTGCTGCTGGAGGCCCCCGACCTGCTGCTGCTCGACGAGCCCACCAACCACCTGGACGCCGAGTCGGTGAACTGGCTGGAGCAGCACCTGGCCAAGTACAAGGGCACCGTCGTGGCCGTCACCCACGACCGGTACTTCCTGGACAACGTGGCCGGCTGGATCCTGGAGCTCGACCGCGGCCGCGCCATCGGCTACGAGGGCAACTACTCCACGTACCTGGAGAGCAAGCAGTCCCGGCTCAAGGTCGAGGGCCAGAAGGACGCCAAGCGCGCCAAGCGGCTCCGGGAAGAGCTGGAGTGGGTCCGCTCCAACGCCAAGGGCCGCCAGGCCAAGTCGAAGGCGCGTCTGGCCCGCTACGAGGAGATGGCGGCCGAGGCCGACAAGATGCGGAAGCTGGACTTCGAGGAGATCCAGATCCCGCCGGGCCCGCGTCTGGGCAGCGTCGTCATCGAGGTCGAGAACCTCAACAAGGCCTTCGGCGAGAAGATCCTGATCGACGACCTGAGCTTCACCCTGCCGCGCAACGGCATCGTCGGCATCATCGGCCCGAACGGCGCCGGCAAGACCACCCTGTTCAAGATGCTCCAGGACCTGGAGACCCCGGACAGTGGCACGGTCAAGGTCGGCGACACCGTCAAGATCAGCTACGTCGACCAGTCCCGCGCCAACATCGACCCGAAGAAGACCCTCTGGGAGGTCGTCTCCGACGGTCTGGACTGGATCAACGTCGGCCAGGTCGAGATGCCGTCCCGCGCCTACGTGTCGGCGTTCGGCTTCAAGGGCCCGGACCAGCAGAAGCCGGCCGGCGTGCTCTCCGGCGGTGAGCGCAACCGCCTGAACCTGGCGCTCACCCTCAAGCAGGGCGGCAACCTGCTGCTCCTCGACGAGCCCACCAACGACCTGGACGTCGAGACGCTCTCCTCGCTGGAGAACGCGCTGCTGGAGTTCCCCGGCTGCGCCGTGGTCATCTCCCACGACCGCTGGTTCCTGGACCGAGTGGCCACCCACATCCTCGCCTACGAGGGCGAGAGCAAGTGGTTCTGGTTCGAGGGCAACTTCGAGTCCTACGAGAAGAACAAGATCGAGCGGCTCGGCGCCGACGCCGCCCGTCCGCACCGGGCCACGTACAAGAAGCTGACCCGAGGCTGACATCCAGCCGTCACAACGGCCCGGCAGACTGCCCTCCGGGGCGGCCTGCCGGGCCGCGGCCCGTCGCCGACCGCCGCCGCACCGGCGGTGGACGGCGGCGGGAGACCGGACACCGAGGAGAACTGCCGTGGCTCGCCACATCTACGCCTGCCCGCTGCGCTGGTCCGACATGGACGCCTTCGGGCACGTCAACAACGTGGTCTTCCTGCGCTACCTGGAGGAGGCCCGGATCGACTTCATGTTCACCCAGGCCGCCGAGGCCGGCGCCGGGGAGTTCGCGGGCGGCTCGGTGGTGGCGCGCCACGAGATCGACTACAAGCGTCCGCTGGTGCACCGGCCGACGCCGGTCACCATCGAGACCTGGGTGACGAAGATCGGCGTCGCCTCGCTGACCGTCTCCTACGAGATCAAGGACGTCGCCGAGGACGGCAGCGACGTCGTGTACGTCCGGGCGTCCACCGTGGTCGTCCCGTACGACCTGGCCGAGGGCCGGCCGCGCCGGATCTCGCCGGTGGAGCGGGAGTTCCTCAGCCGCTTCACGGACGAGGCCGCCGCCACGGGCCGGGCCACCGCCGACGAGAAGGGCGCCGTGGCAGTCGCCACCGTCTGACCGCACCTGACGATTCGAGCTGAAACGCCGTGACCATCACCGCCCGTCTCGCCCTGACCGACGCCGGGGAGGCCGCCGACCTCTCCGCCTTCCTGCTGCGCCTGCTGCGCTTCGACCGGGCGGCGGCCGTCCGGCTCCAGGCGGTGGACCGGAGCGGCGGCGGGGACGGCGTGCTGGCGGTCTTCGGACGGCTGCCGCTGGGCGGTTCCGGTGCGCTGGCGATCCGCACCGTCCGGCTGAGCGGCCTGGACGAGCCGGTGGATCTGACCGTCTCGGCCGGTCAGCTGCTGGACGGCGTGGACACCGAGGCGGGCCGCCTCGCGCTGCCCGCGCCGGTGACCGGACCGGCCTGGGCCGGGCTGCTGCCGCCGCGCACCGGCTGGCGGCCGGCCGGCACCCCGTCGGTGGCCGAGGTGTACCCCGAACTCATGGCCGGGGTGCGGGAGTTCCGTGAGCGCAGCGAGGCCGTCCCGGCGCACCACCGCACCCGCGCGGTGCTGGACGCGCTGGCCGACGAGATCTGGTCCCGCCCGGTCGGCGTGCTGCCCGAGCTGCCGCTGCGCGCACCGCACGCCGCGTACGTGATCGGCTTCCTGAAGCCGGGTGTCCCGCTCACCGTGCACCGGGCGGGCGGCTGGCTGCGGTTGAGCGCCCCGGCGGGCTCGGTGGCGGTGCGCACCGCGGCCGCGCCGGGCGCGGGGCTGGGGCTCAGCCCGGTCCGGTAGGCCCGCCCGGCAGCCCCGTGGAGCTGCTCGGGGACGGCTCGGGGCGGCTCAGCCCGGGGTGTTGATCATCGAGGCGGCGGCGTAGGTCAGGTAGTCGAGCAGCTGCCGCTCGTGCTCGGCCGGCAGCTCCAGGCTCGCCACCGCCGCCCGCATGTGGGTGAGCCAGGCGTCGTGCGCGGCCTTGTCGACCTTGAACGGCGCGTGCCGCATCCGCAGCCGCGGGTGGCCGCGCCGGTCGCTGTAGGTGCGCGGGCCGCCCCAGTACTGCATCAGGAAGAGCGCCATCCGCTCCTCGGCCGGCCCGAGGTCGTCCTCGGGGTACATCGGCCGCAGCAACTCGTCCTCGGCGATGCCTTCGTAGAACCGGTGGGCCAGCCGCCGGAAGGTCGGCTCACCGCCGACCTGGTCGTAGAAGGTCTCCTCGCTCAACGTGCCTCGCCGGATCTCTCTCACCCGACCATGGTCGCAGACGCCGACGGGGTCGTACACCGGGACCAAAGGCGTACGACCCCGTCGGGACCGGATCGGGCGGACGTCGGCGGATGTCAGGGGACGGTCAGTCCTCCCAGCGGAACAGCTTCCAGGAGATGCCGGTCAGCACGGCCGCGAACAGCAGCAGCCCGCCCATGGTGGGCAGGGCGTCCATGACGCCGCCGCCGCGGGTGAGCACCGACTGGGCGGAGTCGACCAGGTAGTGCAGCGGCATGACCTGGGAGACGCCCCTCAGCCAGCCCGGGGCGTTGTCCATCGGGATGAACGCGCCGGACAGGAAGGACATCGGCAGCACGATGAGCTGCGAGATGCCGTTGGCCGCCTCCTCGGTCTTGGCGACCGAGCCGGCCAGCAGGCCGATCGACATGAAGGCGAGCGTCGCGCAGGCCACCAGCGGGATGACCAGCCACCAGTTGCCGGTGAGCTTCAGTCCGAAGAAGCCCACCGCGACCGCCAGGAAGACGGCGGTCTGGAGGAACGAGGTCAGCAGCGAGACCAGGATCCGGGAGCTGACCACGGTGCCGGCGCTGATCGGCGCCAGCCGCAGCCGGCGCAGCACCTTGGACTTGCGCCAGTTGACCAGGGTCAGCGCCGCCCCGAACACCGCGCCGGTGGCGATGGCCCAGCCGAGCAGGCCGGGGGTGAGGAACTGGATCGGCTTGAGCGACTTGTCCTCGACCTGCTGGGAGTCCAGCACGAAGGCCGGCTTCTGGCCGGTGGCCGCCTGGTTGGCGTTCTGGACCACCGAGTTGAGGATGCCCTGGACGGTGCCCGCGCGGACCTGGTCGGCGGCGGTGTAGCGCAGCTCGACCCTGCCGTCCGGGCCCTGCGTGATCAGCGCGTGGTAGTCGCCCTTGCGGACCTTCTCCAGCGTGGCGGCCTCGTCGTCGGTCCTCGTGATGGTGAGGACCTGCTCCAGCGCGGCCCGGTCCTCGCCCTGGATCGAGTCGAACAGCTTCACCGCGCCGACCTGCGCGACCTTGGCGTGCGGGCTGCCGGCGCTCTGCGTCACGGCGCCGAAGAACACCAGGAACACCAGCGGGAACAGCAGGATGAAGAAGCTCGCGGTGCGGTCGCGCTTCAGCCCGAGCAGCATCGCGCGGGACAGGCTCCAGAACGCGCTGACCCGCTCCCGCTCGCCGGCGGCCGGGCCGCCGCGCCGGGCGCCGTCCCGCGGCTCGGTGGGGGTGGTGGCGGTCATGCGCGGAACTCCCGTCCGGTCAGCTGGAGGAAGACGTCCTCCAGGGTGGCGCCGCGCACTTCCAGGCCGCGCAGGGCGTTCTGCTCGGCCAGGACGGTGAGCACCGGCGCCGGGAGCCGGGTGGAGACGGAGAGCGAGACGGTGTCGTCCTCCAGGGTGGCGATGTCCGCACCGGCGGCGGTCAGCAGTTCGCGGGCCCGGTCGAGCGGGAGCTGGCCGGAGGCGACGCTGATCCGGACGGTGTCGTCGATCTCGCGGATCAGCGCCGTCGGGGCGCCGGTGTGCAGGACCTTCCCGTGGTCCATGATCGAGACCCGGTCGCAGAGCACCTCGGCCTCGTCCAGGTAGTGGGTGGTCAGCACGACCGTGCGGCCCTCGGCGTTGATGTCCCGCAGCAGGTCCCAGAGGTTGCGCCGGGACTGCGGGTCGAGGCCGGTGGTGGGCTCGTCCAGGAAGACGAGCTCCGGGTCGTGGGCCAGCGCGCAGGCGATCGACAGGCGCTGGGCCTGGCCGCCGGACATCTGGTCGGTCAGGGTCTCGGCCTTGTCGACGAGGCCGACCCGCTCCAGCATCGCGTCGGCCCGCCTGGGGCCGGTCCCGTAGAACGACGCGAAGGTGCGGATGGTCTCCCGGGCGGTCAGTTTCCGGAAGAAGGCGGTCGCCTGGAACTGCACGCCGATGCGCGGCAGCAGTTTCGGATTGCGCGGCCAGGGTCGCATCCCCAGCAACTCGATCCGGCCCTCGTCCGGTTTCCGGACGCCCTCCAGGATCTCCATCGTGGTGGTCTTCCCGGCCCCGTTGGGGCCCAGGATCCCGTAGAACTCGCCGGCCTCGACGGTGAGGGACACCCCGTCGACGGCCTGCACATCCCCGTACCGCTGGCGGATGCCGTCAGCGGATATAGCAGCAGTCATGCGCCCTGAGCCTAGGGCTTGTGAAGGCTCTTGTGCAGGCCGGAGCCGGGGAATTCGCGGACACTTCGAGGTGGGGGGAAACGGGGCCGGGCCGGGCGGATGTCGAATTCCGCCCGGCCCGGCCGGAGTTGGCGACGGCGAATCGCCGGGAAATCGTCCGGCCCGCCTTTCCGTGACGATTCGTCAGTCGACGGCCTTTCAGCCGCGGTGCACGGTGATGGTGGTCCAGGCGCCGATGTGGATCCGGTCGCCGTCGTTCAGCGGCACCGCGGTGTGCGGGGCGATCGGCTCCGCGCCGCCGTTCACGGTGGTGCCGTTGGTCGAGTCCTGGTCCACCAGCACCCAGCTGCCGTCCGCCTGTTCGGCGAGCAGCGCGTGCTGGTGCGAGGCGCCCGGGTCCTCCGGCGGGACGGACAGGTCGATCTCCGGCACCGTGCCGCGGTGCTGGCTGCGCCGCCCGATCCGCAGCTGGCCGCGGCCGGTCAGCGGGATCCGGCGCTCCGGGCAGTACGGCGGGAAGAACAGGCCGGCCGCCTCGGGGCCGCTGCGGGCCATCATGTCGGTGAAGTAGTCCCGGTCGGCCGAGACCACGGCGATCCAGTTGGCCCGCACCGGCTCGGCGGGCTGGGCGGGTTCCTGGGGCTGCTGCGGGTGCGGCTGCTGCGGCTGCTGCTGCGCTTGCTGCCGGCCTTGTTGCTGCGGCGGGGCGAGGTGGAAGGAGGTGCCGAAGTCGCCGCCGCGGCTGTTCGGTCCGGGGCCGGCCGGGTGGGCGTACACCGGGCCGGAGTCCTCGCGCACCGAGGGGTCGGGGAACTGCCCCTCCGGCCCGTTGGCGGGCGGGTAGCCGTAGGTGTGGGGCTGCGCCGGGGCCTGCGGCTGTGCCGGGACGGGCGGGGCGACGGCCTGCTGCGCCGCGGGCGGCTGCCCGAACGGCGGCCGCTCGAACGGGGGCTGCTCGAACGGCGGCCGGCCGAACGGGGGCTGTCCGAACTGCGCGTGACCGGCCGGGCCCTGGGGCTGCTGCGGGGGGCCGCCGTAGGTCTCCGGGATGTTCAGCGGCGGCTGGGGGGCACCGGGCCCGCCGGCACCTGGCACCTGGCGGCGCGAGGGCGTGGAGAGCTCGTAGTCGTAGCCGCACTCCTCGCAGAACCGTCCGGTCTGCGGGCTGCGGCAGATCGGGCAGACCGTCAGGCCCTCGGTGAGGCCGTGCGGCCCGGCCTGCGGCGGGACGGCCCCGTACGGCGGCAGGGTCCCGTGCGGGGGCGGGGTCGACATGCCGGGGGGCGGCAGGGGCGCCCCGGGCGGCG
The DNA here is from genome assembly GCF_044757205.1 of Kitasatospora sp. NPDC091335. Taxonomy (NCBI): domain Bacteria; kingdom Bacillati; phylum Actinomycetota; class Actinomycetes; order Kitasatosporales; family Streptomycetaceae; genus Kitasatospora; species Kitasatospora sp. NPDC091335. The sequence goes on from NZ_JBIVUM010000016.1 coordinate 36,006, forward strand.
GGACGGCCCCCGGGGGCATCGGCGGAGGCAGCGGGGGCGCGCCGAAGGACGCGCCGGAGTGCCCCGGGTACCCGACGGGTGCGCCGGGCGCGGGCTCGGTCCCGGGCGCCCCCGGGTAGCCTCCGTGCGCCCCCGGTGTGGGGGCCGGCGGAGTCATCGGGAAGCCGCAGAAGTCGCACCAGTCCTCGGCCTGCGACTCGTGGCCCCTCGGGCAGATCGGCATCAGGTCCCCCTCGTTTCGGGCCGGCTCGGTGCGGCGTCGCGCCGGGGCGCCGGCCCGGTCACGTCTTCAGCGGTCACTTCTTCACACGTACCGTCTTGGTCGACCGGGTCTCAAGGGTCATCGAGTCGGCCTCGCTCACGTTCTTACGGAACCGAACCGTACCCTCCTTCGGGTCCACCACGTCCACCACCTTCTGGAGCAGCTTGTAGGTGCCCTCGTTCCCGGTCGCGTGGGCGATCCGGACGGCGGCGCCCAGCTTGGCGGTCGCGCGGTCGACGTCCCCGGCCCGGTGGGCCTCCAGGCCCTCCTGGATGGAGGAGGCCAGCTCCGCCTGCCCGGTGTAGTGGGCGACCTGCGGGCTGATCCGGGTGGAGGAGGCCAGGTCGTCGGTCCAGACCGCCTTGACCAGGCCCTGGGTGAGCACCTCGGGGGTGCCGCCGGCGAGCCGGTCGGGCAGCACCAGGCTGATCCGGGCGGCCAGCATCTCGTTGCCGACCGAGGCGGCCGGCACCTCGACGCAGACGTGGTAGTCGCGGCTCTCGTCGCCCCAGGAGCCGGTCGGGTAGTCGCCGGCCCGGGGGCCGGTCTCGGTGCGGCGGCCGGTCAGGTCCTCGACCGCGGGGGCGACCTGCTTGACGAACCTGACCGTGGCGTTGGCCGGGGTCCAGATCCGCAGCGCGACGTCGGCGACCTGCTTGCCCATCGCGCCCGCCATCATCGAGCGGAAGTCCTCGGCCAGGCCGGAGGGTTCGGCGACGATGTCGGTGGTGCCGAGCAGGGCCGAGGAGATCTTGCGCAGCTCGTCGATCCGCCAGTCGGTGCCGACGCCGCGGCAGTCGGCGGTGAAGTGGCCGGTCACCCGCTCGACGGTGCGGGCCAGGTCCTCGGCCGACTCGTGCTCGTTGTTGCCGTCGGTGAGCAGGACGGCGTGCCGGATGGCGATGTCGCGGCGGGTGAGGAAGAGCTTGTCGGCCTTGCCCAGCCAGGTGCCCATCGCGGTGCCGCCGGCCGCGGTGAGCCGGCGCAGCGACTCCTTGGCCTGCGCGCGGGTGGCGGCGGAGGCGGTGGCGAGGGTGCCGTCGCCGGGGTAGATGTCGCGGGCCTCGTGGGTGCCGGCGACCACGGCGAAGGCGGTGCCGTCGCGCAGCGCGTCGATGGCGGCGGCGGTGGCCTCGCGGGCTCCGTTGATCTTGGACTTGGGGTAGTCCATCGAGCCCGAGCAGTCCACCAGGATGACCACGGCCGCCGCCGTGTTGGAGCCCGCGGTGACGGAGCCCGCAGCGCCGGAGCCCACGGCACCGGAGCCCGCCGGGGCGGCGTCGGCGTAGCCGAGCGGACGGCCGCCCGAGGTCCCGCCGCCGGTCGCGGTGACGGTGACGATGGCGTTGACCTCGCGGGCGCCGTCGGCCAGGTACTCGTTCTGGAAGATCTCCACGTTGAACCTGGGCAGGTTCGGCTTCGCCAGTGTTGCCATGGGGCGGTCGGCTCCCGTCGGGTGAGGGGTGGACGTGCTCAGGACGGTCGGGCGGCCCGCCGGACGGGCCGGCGGGCCGTGGCGCCGGGGCCTCCGGCGGTGGGTCGGTCAGGCCGTCGGCGGGTGCGGCGGCTGCGGGGGGACGGGCGGGACGGGCGGCGCGGCGGGAGCGGCCGGCGCCGGGGGGACCTCCGGGGGCGCGGGCGGGGCCGGGGGCAGCGGGGCGGCGGGGGAGCCGATCACCGGGAGGTCCGGCAGGGTCGGCTCGTAGTCCTCGTCCTCCTCGGCGACCGGCTGACCGACCGGCTGACCGACCGGCTGACCGGCCGTGCGGTCGCCCGACCGCGGGGCGATGATCGGCAGGTCCAGCGCGGTGGGGGTCTGCTCGGCCTCCTCGGCGGCGGCCGGCGGGTCGATCGGCAGCACGGCGACGGTGATGTTGTCGTGGCCGCCGGCCGCGACCGCGAACTTCACCAGGGTCTGCGCGGTGGCGAGCGGCTCGGTGCGGGCGTCCGGGCGCACGTAGTACGCCAGGTCGGTGGCCGCCTCGGCGTAGTTCCACAGCCCGTCGGTGCAGATCAGCACCACCCCGGGGACGTGCGGGGTGAAGTCGAGGGTGTGCGGCACGACCTCCTCGGCGTCGGCGCCCAGCCAGCCGGTGATCGCGTGCGCGCGCGGGTCGGCGTAGGCCTCGGCCTCGCCCATCAGCCCGGCCTCGACCATCCTGGCCGCCCAGGAGTCGTCCTGGGTGAGCCGGAACGGCTCGGCGGCGGCGCGGTCGTCCGGGATCCAGTACGCCCGGGTGTCGCCGACCCACCCGATGGTGACCCGTCCGCCCGCGGCTATCGCGCTGACGAAGGTGCAGGCGGGCGCGTTGAGGTCGGGCCGGGTGGGGCCCGCGCCGTCGGTGGCGAGGTCGGCGACGGCCTTGGCGGCGTCCGCGACGGCTTGGCGCATCGCCTGGTCAGGGTCCCGGCCGGCCTCCAGGGAGGTCAGCAGCGACTCGGAGGCGGAGTCCACCGCGGTCTCAGAGGCCTCGTCCGGGCGGTCGGAGGAGGAGACCCCGTCGCACACCACGGCGACCACGACCGGCTCGCCGCCGGGCAGGGAGGTCGCGGCGACGGTGAAGGAGTCCTCGTTGCGGTGGTGGCGCACGCCGCGGTCGCTGACCCCGGCGACGCCCCCGAGCGCCTTCTCCATGTGGTCGCGCGGGCGCGGCTGGGCGCCGCCGCAGCCCTCGCAGTAGCCGTCCGGGGTGACCCGCGGCTGCGCACAGTGCACGCAGACCGGCCCGCGCTGCGACGGTACGGCCTCGCCGCGGGCGGCGGCCCAGCCGGCCGGCATCGCGCCGGGGGCCGCCCGGCCGTCCCGGCCCGTCCCGCAGGAGCCGCAGTAGGCGTCCTCCGGGTCCATCGGCTCCGAACAGCTCGGGCACTCGGTCTGCTGCGGCATCTGCTACACCCACGTCCTGGGACGGGCACGGTTGGCCCGTTCCACCATCTCGATCCTGGTCTCCGCCCGGTCGGCCAACCGGGCGAGTACCCGGTAGGACTGTTCCAGGGCGAAGCGCAGTTCCCGCTCCTGTGCGGGACGTCCCAGTACCACCAGGTCGGCGGAGCGCCGTCCGGCGGCCGTCTCGGCGCCGACCCAGCCCAGGGCCGCGCCGAGCACCTCGACGGCCAGCTCCTCGCGGCGGCGGGCGTCCAGCCGCAGCGCGGTCAGCTGCGCGGAGCTCGCGCCGAGGTCGCCGGCCAGGTCGTCGGTGACCCGGCGTTCGCGCAGCCGGGCCCGGACGGCGGCGATCCGGGCGGCGGTGTAGTGGCTGGAGGCGGCCGGGACGGACTCCAGGACGCGGACCGCGCCGACCCGGTCCTCCTCGGCCAGCCGGACCCTGGCCAGCCCGAAGGCGGCGCTCAGGTAGGCGTGGTCGGTGGCCCACACCAGCCGGTAGAACTCGGCCGCGTCACCTCCGTTGCCGAGCAGTTCGGCGCAGATGCCGAGGGCCAGCTTGGGGGCGGCCTCGCCGGGGAAGGCGTCGTAGACCGCGTCGAAGGCCTCGGCGGCGGCCCGCAGGCCGGTGATCCGCGCGTCCGGTCCGGCACCGGCGCTTCCGGCCAGGGCGGTCAGGCCGCGGTACCAGACCACCCGCCAGTCGTCCGGCTGGTCCCGTTCCAGCTCGCCGAGGCGGCTCACGGTGTCCTGGTGGCGGCCGAGTTCGAGCAGGGCGCGCAGTTCGCGCAGCCGGCTCTCGACCGAGGCGACGGGCGCGGCGGCCAGCGCGGCGAGCGCCTCCTCGGGGTCGGGGTTGATCAGGACGGCCAGGAAGCCCGCGTTGGGGTCGCCGGGGTCGACCCGCGGGACGGGCAGCGCGAGGGCGGCGGCGGCCGGGTCCAGCGGGGCCACCCGGAGCAGGCCGGCCTGCTCGGTGGGCAGCACCAGCTCGGTGTCCACGACGCGCAGTTCGGGGCCGAACAGGGTGGACGGCGCGGGCCGGGGCCGGTCGTCCTGGAGGGCCAGGACCTCCCGCAGCACGCCGGTGAGCTGGTCGGCCATCTCCTCGGCGGAGGCGAAGCGGCGGGCCGGGTCGGGGTCGGTGGCGCGGACCAGGAAGCGGTAGTACGACTCGTACCTGGCGAAGGCCTCGACCTGCTCGGGGCCCGGCAGCGAGTCGCGGTAGGTGCCGCTGTAGCCCTGGAAGTCGAAGGAGAGGACCGCGAGGGTGCGGGCCACGGTGTACAGGTCGGAGGCGACGGAGGGGCCCTCGGTGGCGATCTCCGGGGCCTGGTAGCCGACGGTGCCGTAGATCGGTCCCTCGTCGTCGAACCGGCGGACCGCGCCCATGTCTATGAGCTTGAGCGCGTCGCCGCTCTGTATCACGTTGTCGATCTTGAAGTCGCAGTACACCAGGCCCCGGCCGTGCAGGTAGCCCAGGGCCGGCAGCGCCTCCAGCGCGTACGCGATCGCCTGCTCGACCGGCAGCGGCTCGCGCCGGCCGTCCGGGGTGCGGCGCTCGTTGGCGATGTCCTTGAGCGACTTGCCGCCGACGTACTCCATCACGATGTAGCCGTCGGTGGCGCCGGTGCGCAGGTCGGGGTGCTCGGCGAAGTTGATGATCCGCACGATGTTCGGGTGGTCCACCTCGGCCAGGAAGCGCCGCTCGGCGACGGCCACCGCGAGGGCGTCCTCGTCCCCGGTGTCCAGCAGGCCCTTGAGCACCACCCACTTGTCGTTGACCCGTCGGTCGATCGCCAGGTAGATCCAGCCGAGCCCGCCGTGCGCCAGGCAGCCGACCACCTCGTACTGCCCGCCGACCAGGTCGCCGCGGCGCAGCTTGGGCGTGAACGAGTACGGCGTGCCGCACTTGGTGCAGAAGCCCTCGGGGCGGCCGGGCAGGCCGTTCTTCTCCCGGCCCACCGGGGTCTCGCACTTGGAGCAGAACCGCTTGCGCTCGGGCACCTCGGGATCGACCAGGACCGCCGCGGCCGGGTCGGCCGCCTCGACGGTCGGCACGGTGACCAGGCCGGCGCCCAGCCGGTTGCGGGTGCCCGCGGTGGCGGTGCCCCGGGTGGAGCGCACCGAGAGCGAGCGGCTGCTGCCGGTGCGGGTCGAGCGGTGTGAGCGGGAGCGGCCTGACATCGAGCGGGCCGAGCCGGTGCGGCCGGAGCCGATGTGACCGGAGCCGTCGTGGCCGGAGGCACCGTGGCCCGAACCGCCGCGGCCGGAGCCCGGCGAGACCCGGGCGGAGGGGACGTAGGGCTGGGTGACGCCGGTGTCGCCGGCGGGCGGGGTCAGGCCGCACTCGTCGCAGTAGTTGTCCGGATCGACGGTGCCCGAGCAGTCGCGCGGGCAGGGCGAGCCGGGGCCGGCCGCCGTCGCCGGGGGAGCCTTCGCCGCGGGCGCCGCGGGCGCCGCGGGCGCCGAGGCGGTCCCGCCGGTCCCGCCCGCCGGGGCCAGCCCGCACTCGTCGCAGTAGCCGTCGGCGTCGATCCTGCCGTCGCCGGAGCACTCCGGCCGTTCGCACCTCTCGCCCATCACCCTCAGCCCCCCTGGACCTGTCCGTCGGCCGGCGCCTGGCCGGCCGCCTCCTGAGCCTGCCCGGCCTCGGCCTCGGTGTGGGCCGGCCGCAGCGACTGCTGGAACCGGGCCACCGCGGCGGCCGCCGCCCGCAGGTCGCAGGGCGCGCTCCACAGCAGCCAGCGCGCCTTCTCGTACCGTTCGATCACTTCCGGGTCCTCGGAGACCCGCAGCCGGGCCGCCATCGCCTTGTAGGCGTCCAGCCGGCCGCGCAGCTCGGCCCGGACGGCCAGCGGCTGGGTCACCTCGGTGAGCGACTGCCTGGCCCGGGTCAGCTCCTTGGCGGCGGCGTCCTCCAGGGTGTCCAGCAGCGGCGCCAGCCGGCCCCACTGCCCGGCCTGGCGCAGGTCCAGCGCCGCGACGATCCGCTCGCGCAGCGCCGAGGCGGGGCCGGGCACCGCGGGGACGTCGCTGGAGGCTATCTTCGCCAGCACCTCGCCGCGCGCCCGGCGGGCCTCGGCCAGGGTGGCGTCGGCCCGCTGGAGCAGGTCGCCGACGCCCTGGAGGCGCTCCTCGGCCTCGTCGCGCAGCCGCAGCAGGTCCTCCAGCTCCAGCCGGACGCCGTCCAGCGCCCGCCCGGCCCGGTCGAACCGCTCGGTGTCCACCATCCCGGCCGGTCCGGCGAAGGCCGAGCCCTCGGGGACGGTGCCGCGCTGGGCGGGCACCCGGGCCGGACGCCACAGCGCCAGCGGGTCCCCGTGCACCTCGGTGCGCAGCCCGGTGAGGTCCTTCTCGATCCCGGACAGGTCGTCGCCCAGCGGGTGGCTGCCGGTGCGCACGCCGAGCGAGGCACCCAGGGTGCGCACCCGCTGGAGCTCGGCCAGCAGCAGGTCGATCCGGGCCGGCAGCGCCGACCAGACCGCGTCGGCGGCGCTGACCACCTCCAGCACGGTGGCGTACCAGGAGTTCATCCGGGTCATCAGCGCGTCCAGGCTGATCCGCTCGACCAGCCTGGCGGGCGCGCCGAGCACCTGCGGGCCGTCCGGCACCACCCCGCCGGGGACGGTCACCGCGTCGCCGGTCAGCAGTTCGCTCAGCTCGGCGAGTTCGGGCGAGCCCGGCTTGGCCTTGCGGGCCCGGACGGCGCGCGCCGAGGCCAGCGCCTCGGAGTAGCGGTCGAACAGGGCCCACAGCAGCGGCAGGCCCTTGCCGGCGACGGACCAGCGCTCCAGGGTGCGCCCGGACAGCTCGGCGCCGTCCAGCAGCCGCAGGCCGGGGTGGTCCTGGAGGGCGAGCAGCGCGGACTCGACCGCGTCCCGCTCCGCTCCGAGGCGGGCGAGCGCGCGGTCCACCTCCTCCCGGTTCAGTACCGGGCCAGCCGATGCCGCCACCGCGGTGCCCTTCCTTCCTCGGGTGCGTTCCCGACGTTCCCGACCGTTCCGACGTGCCTGACGATCCCGGTGTTCCCGGCCTGCGGTCCCACGACAACCCCCCCATGTCCACCACCGGTCTCCCCGGGGTGATCGTCCCGAACCCTAACCGGTGGCCGTCCGGGCGGAGCGGGCGCGGGGCGTCCGGAGGCCGTCAACGCCCCGCTGACGGCCCGTGCGCTACCTCCTCCGCGCCGCCCCGCGCGTCACTCCCCGGCCGGCTCAGTGGGTGCCCGGCCAGTAGCGGTCGGCCTCGTTGAGCATGTACGGCTTGAGCCAGCGGTCGTACGAACGGGCCCAGTCGCCGCGCGCGTAGTAGTCGGCCAGCACCTGGTTCACCCGGGCGGTCAGGTCGGTGCTGTCCTTCAGCATGGCGACGCCGGTCACCTCCGGCTGCGCCTCGCCGTCCACGATCCGCACGGTCTGGTCCTGTGCGGCCTGACCGGCCGCCAGACCGTTGTCGGTCATGACGGCGTCGACCTTGCCGAGCTGCATCAGGACCAGGCAGTCCAGCTGGTTCTCCACCGTGACGACCTGCCGGGCGGTGTTCTTCTCCTTGACCACGTTCAGCGCGGTGGACCCGTCGGCGGCGCAGACCGCCTTGTCCCTGATCGCCTCGTCGATGTTCTTCGCCTGCGACGACTTCGGCACCAGGACGCGCTGGCTGATGTTGAAGTACGGCTTGGAGAACGCGACGTCCTCCATCCGCTTGCAGTTGATCGTCATGGTGCGGACGATCAGGTCGACCCGGCCCTTCTTGATGGCCTCGACCCGGTCGGCCGTGGCCACCGGCTTGAGCACCACCTTGTCCGGGTCGCCCATGACGGCGGCGCCGATCGCCCGGGCGAGGTCGATGTCGAAGCCCTCGATCCGGCCGGTGTTCGGGTTGCGGGCGCCCCAGCGGTAGCTGTTCTGGTCCACGCCGATCACCAGGCTGCGCTTGGCCTTGATGGCCCTCACGGCCGGGCCGTCCTCGGTGCTCGGCGGCACGCTCTTGTAGATGTCGCAGCCGTCGGCCTGGGCCTGCTGGTCCTGCTGCCCGTCCCGTACGGCCAGGGGCGCGGCGGTGCCGGCCGGTGCGGCGCCGACCGGGCCGCCGCCGGCCAGCACGGTGGCGCCGGCCGCCAGCAGGGCCAGCGCGACGGCGGGCCTGGTCCTTCTCCTGAAGCTTCTCTCGCTCATCGGTCCGTCTCCCCCTTGCCCGTTACCGGTACTCGGCCAGTCGCCGGCCCAGGCCGCGCAGCGCGGCGGCCGCGGCCACCAGGCCGAGCAGCGCGGTGGCGACGGCGGCGGTGCGCAGGTCCCCGCGGGTGCCCTCGGCGGCCTGCGTGAAGCGCTTCTGTTCGATGTCGGCGGCCCGCGCGAGCGCCTTGTCGGTGGCGTCGAAGATGACATCGGCGGTGGCCGTGTCGCCCTTGGCCGTCACGGTGGCCTCCAGGGCGCCCTGGTAGTCGGCGTGCTCGACCTCCAGGTTGCGGGCGGCGTCGTGCTGCACGCGCCACTGGTCGAACTGCTTCGCGGCCTCCTGGACGTCCGGTTTCGCGGCCTCCGGCGCCAGCCGGACGGCCTCCGGCAGCGAGCCGCCGGACCGCTCCGGCGGCGGGTTCCCGGCTCCGGCGAGGTGCTCGGTGGCCTTCGCCCACTGGTCGGCGTACCTGGTGGTCGAGCCGCGGGCGACGAAGTGCAGGTTCTCCGCCAGCCGGGCGGTCAGCACGTCCACCCGGGCGGAGTTGAGCGCCCGCAGCGGGGTCGCGCCCTCGCGGTCGCTCTGCTTGAGCCCCGCGCTGGTGGTCAGGCCGGTGACGGTCAGCCACAGGGCGCCGGACAGGACGGCGGCGGTGGCGCCCAGCAGTCCGATGTTGAACACCCGGTTGGTGCGGCGGAACAGCGTCAGCTGCACCCAGACCAGCGCGGCCAGGGCGACCAGCGCCAGCCCGTACGCCCCCCACGGCACCGCCTTGGCGGCGGCGTAGTCGTCGGCCAGCTCCCGGTTCTCGGCGGCGGCCAGTTCGGCTGCGGCCGGCAGCAGCACGGTCTGCATCTGCTCGGAGGCGTACCGCAGGTAGGCGCCGCCGAGCGGGATGCCCTGCCGGTTGTCGGCCCGCGCGGTCTCCACCAGGCCCGAGTACACCGGGAGTTGCTGGTTCAGCCGGGCGAGCGAGTCCTGCGCGGGGGAGGTCGCCGTGGTGCGGGCGGCGGCCTGGGCGATCAGTTTGGCGGCGGTGGCGATGTCCTGCTCGTAGCGGCTGCGGACGCTGTCGGGCTCGGCGCCGGCCAGCAGGAAGCCGCTCGCCGCGGTGGTGGCGGCGTCGGCCAGGCTGCGGTGGATCTCGGCGGCGTCCCGGCTGAGCGGCTGACTGTACGAGACCACCCGGTCGGCGGCCTGCGCCCTGGTCTCCAACTGCCAGGCGGTGAGGCCGCCGAAGGCCACGGTCAGCACCGCGAGCACCACCCCGGCCAGCCGCAGGCGGCCGGGCGGCGTGCGGGTGGCCTGCGCGAGCCGGGCGCGCACGCCGGTGGCGACGGCCTTCGGGGGGCGCTTCGCGGGCGCCCCGCCCGGTCTGGGCGCCGGGGGAGCACCGCCGGGCGTCGCGAGCGGGGCCGCTCCGCGGACGGCCGGTGTTCCGGGCGCAGCCGTCGTCACCGGCGCGCCGTTGCCTACTGGTGTCGCCACCCGCCTCATCCTCCCCTGGGGCCCGGCCCGCTCCCCGGGGCCCGACCGATGGCAGCAGTATGGCCGCGAGTCCCTCCGGCCACACCCGACTTGCGCCGGACTTGAGCATGTCGTGCACGTTCTCCCGGACGGCTCGTGCCCGCTCGTGCCCGTGCGTGTCCGGCGGTGCTCGCCCGCCCGTGCACGTGCCGCCCGCCCCGAGAAGTGGCGAACCGTCCGACGCGCGCCGCACCCTACGCGGTTCCCGCGACCGGGCGGAGCGCGGGGGTCCGGTTACGGGCGCGCGTTCCCGGGTGCGGCGCCCCCTCCCTCCGTACGATGGAGACATGCGCCTGCTTGGAACGATCTCGCCCGACCGTCCGCTGCTCGTCGTCGCCGTGCGCGAGGAGGCCGCCCACCTGGACGACCGCCTGCCCGTGCTGCTCACCGGGATCGGGAAGGTCAACGCCACCGCCGCGCTGGCCACCGTCCTCGCGCAGGGCGAGCGGCCCTCCGAGGTGATCAACCTCGGCACGGCCGGTGCCCTGCGCCCCGGCTGGGAGGGCACCCACCACGTGGTCCAGGTGATCCAGCACGACCTCGACACCGCGTCCCTGCACGCGCTCACCGGGCGTGAGTACGGCGCCCCGCTGGTGATCGGCAAGGGCGAGGGGCCGGTGCTGGCCACCGGCGACCTCTTCGTCTCCGACACGGACGCCCGCGACCGGCTCGCCGAGCACGCCGACCTGGTGGACATGGAGGGCTACGCCGTCGCCACCGTCGCGCACCGGGCCGGGGTGCCGGTGCGGCTGGTCAAGCACGTCAGCGACGAGGCCGGGGACGGTGCGGGGCACACCTGGAAGGAGTCGGTGGACGACTGCGCCCGGCACCTCGCGGACTGGGTGACCGCGCAGGGCTGGTGACGGCGCAGGGTTGGTGACGGAAAAGGCCGGTGACGGTGAACCAGCGGCTGGCTAGGGTGGCGCGGTGACCGAAACGAACACCGACGCGCCCACGTTCTCCGACGTCCGTCCGCCGAGCCTGAACGCGGACGAGCCGACCACCCTGCTGGCCTTCCTGGGCTACCTGCGCACGGCGGTGATCGCCAAGCTCGACGGAGTCTCCGACGAGGACGCCCGGCGTCCCGGCACCGCCTCCGGCACCAGCCTGCTGTGGCTGGTGCGACACCTCGCGGTGGTCGAGGACAACTGGTTCACCTGGGCCTACCAGGGCGTGGGCGATGAGCCGGGCTCGACGGACGAGGTGCCGCTGGACGGCGCGACCGTGGCCGCGGAGGTGGCCGCCTACCGGGCGGCGATCGAGCGGTCCGACGCGGTGGCCGCGGCCGCCCCGGGCCTGGACCGTCCCGGCGTGCGCTCGCTGCGGCCGGACGACGCCGAGGGGCCGTCGCTGCGGTGGGTGCTGGTCCACATGATCGAGGAGACCGGGCGGCACGCCGGGCACGCGGACATCATCCGGGAGCAGCTGGACGGCGCGACCGGGCGCTGAGGGGGCAGGTCGGGCCGCCGGGGGTGGCGGGCGTGGAACGGGGGGAAGGGCCGAGCCCTGCCACCCCCGTTCCGTCGCCCCGACGACTCCACCGGTCCTGCCGGTCCTGCCGGCTCTACCGGTCCCGGAAGGCCGTGAGGTCCAGCGCCGCCAGCCGCTCCGGATCGGTGAGCACGTCGATCGCGACGATCGCGCCGTCCACGACGGTGAACGCCATGACCGACAGCGCCCGTCCGTTGTCGCCGATGACCACCGCGCCCGCGGTGCCGTTGACCAGCGCCCGGCGGGCGAACGGCGACAGCGTGCCCCACAGGACGGCCTGGCCGGCCACCGTGCCGGCGCCGGAGAGCACCACCGTGTGCCGGGCCATCGTCGCGCCGCCGTCCGAGCGCAGCACCACGTCCGGGTCGAGCACGGCGAGCAGCGCGCCCAGGTCGCCGTTGCGGGCGGCGGCGAAGAACGCGTCCACCGCCAGCCGCTGCCGGCCGAGGTCGGGGTCGGGCGCGGGCGCCTGCCCCCGCACCCTGCGGCGGGCCCGGCTGGCCAGCTGGCGGGTGGCGGCGGCGGTCCTCTCGATCAGCGGGGCGATCTCCTCGAACGGCACCGCGAACAGGTCGTGCAGCACGAAGGCGACCCGCTCGGCCGGCGACAGCGACTCCATCACCACCATCAGCGCCAGCCCGACCGAGTCCGCGAGCATCACCTCCTGCTCCGGGTCCACCACCCCCTCGCGCCGCAGCAGCGGGTCGGGGATGCGCGGCGGGCCCGGCTCGCCGTCAGGTCCGGCGGGCTCCAGCGGCTCCTCGCGGCGCTGGGCACGGGTGCGCAGCAGGTTCAGGCAGACCCGGGAGACCACCGTGGTCAGCCAGCCGCCGAGGCTGGCCACGTCGCCGGTGTCGGTGCGGTCGTAGCGGAGCCAGGCCTCCTGGACGGCGTCCTCGGCCTCGCTGACCGAGCCGAGCATCCGGTAGGCGACCGCGCGCAGGTGCGGGCGGTGCTCCTCGAAGAACACGGCCCGGGCAGATTTCTCATCCACCGTCTCGTCCACGTGTCACATTCCTTCGTCGCCGGGGGTCAGGGCAGCAGGAGCCACCCAACAACGGCCGCGGCGGGGAGATCAACTCCCCTCCCGGCCGAGGACGAATCGGAGACGGTCATGACGAAGAACACCGTGCTGGTCACCGGCGGCACCGGCACCCTCGGCCGGCAGGTGGTCCCGCTGCTGCGCGCGGCCGGGCTGCCGGTGCGCGTGCTCAGCCGGCGGGAGCGCCCGGCCGCCGACGGCGTGACGTACGCGCGCGGCGACCTGCTCGGCGATCCGGCGGCGGTGGCCGGGCAACTGGACGCGGCGCTGACGGGCGTGGACATCGTGCTGCACCTGGCGGGCGGCCCCAAGGGCGACGACGTCGCGACCCGGCTGCTGGTCGACGCCGCGCGGCGGGCCGGGGTGCGGCACCTGGTGTACATCTCGGTGATCGGCGCGGACCGGCTGCCGCTCGGCTACTTCAGGGCCAAGCACGCCGCCGAGCGGGCGGTGGCCGGCTCGGGCCTGCCGTACACCATCCTGCGGGCCGCGCAGTTCCACGACCTGGCGTTCACGGTGGCCGAGAAGATGGCGAAGCTGCCGCTCGTCCCCGCGCCCGGCGGCATCCGCTGGCAGCCGGTGGACGCGCGGGAGGTCGCCGCCCGGCTGGTGGTGCTGGCGCTGGGCGAGCCGGCCGGGACGGTGCCCGACCTGGCCGGTCCGGCCGTGTACGAGATGGGCGAGCTGACCACGGCCTACCTCGCGGCGCGCGGCCGCAGCCGCCGGCAGCTGCCGGTCCGGGTGCCGGGCAAGGTCGGGCGGGCGTACCGGGCGGGGGAGAACCTGGCTGCGGCGGGGGCCGAGCACGGGCGGCGGACCTGGGAGGAGTACCTGGCGGAGCGGCTGGCGGCCTGAGCCCGGCTGGGCTGTCCCGAGGGGCCGGCCTGAGGGCTGTCCCGAGGGCGGCCGTGCTGTCGGAGGCCGGTCGTAGGGTGGCCGCCATGTCCCTCCTCGATGCGATCCGCGCCGACTCCGCCGCCGCCGGCTTCCTGGCCTGGCCGGGCGACTTCTCCCTCGACGCCTACGAGCACGGGGAGGAGGTGGTGCTCGCCTCGGGTGAGGCCCTGGAGCCGGTGGCCAAGGACGGCGCGGGCGGCACCTTCTTCCTCTGCGGCGGGGGCGGCGAGGAGCGCCCGGTGCTGTACGCCGACTTGGAGGGCAGCGCTGCGCTGCTGGCCGTCGGGGTGCCGGAGCTGGTCCGGCTGCTGCTGGCGGTGCCGTGGTGGCGGGACTGCCCGCGGCTGACGGTCGAGGAGAGCGGCGAGGCGGCCGAGGAGTACCTGGAGGACCAGCCCGGGCTCTACGCCGAGCGGGACGCGGCGGCGGCCGCACTCGGGCTCGACGTCCCCTCGGCGGCCGAGGCCCTGGCGCGGCTGCGGGAGCTCACGCTGGGCCCCGGGGCCTCGTACGTGCTGCTCAACGCGGAGGAACGCCTCGCGTACGAGCCGCTGTTCAGGCCTTAGCGGCCCGGAGCACGTCCTCCGTGGTCACCACCTTGGCGAAGCGCATCGCGTGCAGGGTCGTCGCGGTGGCGCGGGCGAGTTCGGCGGCGGGGACGGTGGTGCCGTCGGGGCCGGTCATGTCGAAGGCGTGCACGGCGTCGGTGGGGAAGACCGCGTCGTAGCCGAGGTTGCCGGCCATCCGGGCGGTGGTCTCGGCACACACGTTGGTGATGATCCCGGTGACCACCACCTGCCGGGCGCCGCGCTCCCCGAGCCAGGCGTGCAGGTCGGGGGTGCCGTAGAAGGCGCTGTTGACGGTCTTGGTGACGTGCAGCGCGGGAGTGAGCCCGGCGACGAAGTCCTTCAGCTCGTACCCCGGGGTGCCCACGGCCAGCGGGCCGGCCGGGGAGGTGTGCTGCACGGTGACGATCGGGCGGCCGGTGGCCTGCCAGGCGGCGATCAGCTCGGCCATCCGCTGCTCGGCCTGCGGGTTGTCACGGGGGCCCCAGTAGGAGGTGTCCTCGAAGCCCTTCTGGACGTCGATGAGCAGCAGGACGGCGTCGGGGTCGAGGGTGAGCGGGGCGTCGAGGGCGTCGGTGTTCGTCATGCCGTCCATGGTGGTCGGCGTCACCGGGGAGGTGTGATGGGCGGAGGGGCCACCCGTCGATAGATTCCTGCCATGCGAACCGTGGGCTGCCTGATCTTCGACGGTGTCCGGGCCTTCGACTACGCGGTGATCGGCGAGGTCTGGGCGAACCGGACCACCCGGCCCGGCCTGCCCGCCTTCGACCTGAGGGTCTGCGGGCCGCAGGGCGTCCGGGTACGGCTGGGCGGCGGGCTGGAGCGGGTCCCCGACCACGGGCCGGCGGCACTGGCCGACTGCGACCTGGTCGTGGTGCCGGGCGTCGAGGACCCGGACGCCCGGCGGAGCCCGGAGATCCTGGAAGCCCTGCGGGCCGTCGCCGCCGCCGGAATCCCGATCGCCTCGCTCTGCGCGGGCGCCTTCGTCCTCGCCGAGGCCGGTCTGCTGGACGGCCGCGAGGCCACCACCCACTGGTCGCTCGCCCCCGAACTCGCCCGTCGCTTCCCGGCGGTGACGGTCCGGCCGGAGGTGCTCTTCACCGGCGGCGAGGGCCTGTGGACCTCGGCCGGGGTCGCGGCGGGCATCGACCTCTGCCTGCACCTGGTGCGCACCGCCCACGGCCAGCAGGCCGCCGCCACCATCGCCCGCGGCATGGTCACCGCCCCCTTCCGGGCGGGCGGCCAGGCCCAGTTCATCCCCACCCCCGTCCCGGACGCCACCGCCGACGGCGACCCGCTCGCCCGCCTCCGCGCCGAGATCCTGGCCACCCTCGGCACCCCCTGGACGGTGCGCCGGATGGCCGCCGCCGCGCTGATGTCCGAACGCACCCTGGCCCGCCGCTTCACCGCCTCCACCGGCACCACCCCGATGCGCTGGCTCCTCGACCAGCGAGTCCTCACCGCCCAGCGCCTGCTGGAGGAGACCGACCTGCCCGTCGACACCGTCGCCACCCGCTGCGGCTTCACCTCCGCGGTCTCGCTGCGCCCGGTCTTCACGGACCGGGTCGGCGTCGCTCCCCGGGAGTACCGTCGGGCCTTCCGGGGCCGGGCGGAGGGTTAGGGAGTGGGTGTAGGGGCCTCCGAGGGCGCGGCCGATTCGGACGGTGGCATCAGGCAGGGGGTCCGGACGACGAGGGACAGGCGGTTGTGGCCCGCCGTGCTGTCGACGTCGATGACGTACCGGCTCTCGGGGTGACGGGCGGAGAAGGCGGCGATGGGCAGGGCCGAAGGATCCCCGGTGGGAACCTCCCGGTACTCGGTGACCTTGAGGCCTTCGCGGGTGAGCAGGTCCCGGGCCTTCCTGAGGACTTCGTTGTGCTGGTCGTCGGGGACGTCGGCGTGCAGGCCGCCCGCGTCCTGGGCGGCCTCGCCGACGGCGTAGGTCCCTTGTCCGGGTTCCCGGTGGCGACGATGGCGCGTCCGTCGCCGTCGAACCTCTCCGGGCCGATGGCGAGGAGGAACATTCGCTTCGATTCCTCCTTCTCGTTCGCTCCCTCCTCCAGTTTCTTCCTGATCTCCATCAGCGCGTTCTTGCGCTTGTCGTAGTCCTTCTGGTCCAGGCCGAACACGGAGGCCGAACCAGCCTCCAGCGCGTCGATCTTCTGGTCCAGTACGAGCCGGTTGGCCCTGTCGCGGGCCTCGGCCGGGATGCCGTCGAGATCGCCCACCTGTGCGGCGTTCAGCGTGAGGTAGGTTTCCTGCTGGTCGAGGGTGAGGCTGTTCCACCAGGCGGCGTTCTTCGCGGGGTCCTTGCCGTCCGGGATGTAGGGATCGACCAGATGGAGGTCCCGCATGATGCCATCGACGGCGTACTTCGCCGTGAGGAGCGATCCGTTCGCGCGGGACGGGTCCAGTGTGTTGGCGCTGAGCCGCACGAGGGCGTTGTGGCCTTGGTCGCTCGCCTCCTGAGCCGCCTTCAGCGCGGCGTTGATACGGTCCTGGAAGCCCTTCGTCTCCGAGCCGAGTTGCTGGCGGGCCTTCTGGGCCTCCGGGTCGTTCGCTTCGCCCTTCCCCTGTGCCGGGAGACTGAGGGTGCCTTCGGCGGACACGGTCAGGCCTCGGGAATCTGGTGGCCGCACCCGCGCGAGCTCGCGCGGGTGCGGCCAACCCGGGAGGGCGCAGTCGGGAGGCGGAGTGGTGGCGGAGCGGGTGCCGGGGTGGTTCTGGGAGGTCCTGGAGGCGGCGCGGCCGCGGGTGGCCGCGCTGGAGGCGTGGCTGGGGGGTCGACCGCGGGAGGTGCTGGAGGAGTTCGCGTGGGCGTACGCGACGGCGGCGGAGGAGCTGGCGGACTTCGCGGAGGGGGTGAGCGTCGACGGGGAGGTGTGGTCGGAGGACAGCACCGAGGACCTCTGCCTGTGGGTGGTCGGGCAGGGGTACGGGCTGTGGCGGGCGGTGGTGGAGGGGGAGCGGGCGCTGGAGGAGGCCGCGCGGGTGTACCTCGGAGGGGAGGCGGCCTGGGACGGGGACGTCGCGGATCCGGCGCACCGGGGCTACCAGTCGCCGGATGCCATCGTCCACGGCGTCCACCGGTCGCGGTTCGGCGAGGAGTTGCGCGAGCGGCCGGAGGACTACTGAGGACGCCTGAGGGCCGGCGGCGTGCGGGGTGGCGGTTCTCGGTGTCGCCACCCCACCCGCCGCCGGCCTCCCGGCACGCGGCCGTGGTCCGTCGAGCCGGACGGTCCGTCAGCCGTCAGCCGGTGTGGGAGTCGCGCAGGAGCTTCTTGTCCGGCTTGCCGACGGGCGTCAGCGGGATCTCGTCCACGAGGTGCAGCACCTCGGGGGCGAAGATCCGTCCCTTGCGCTCGGTGACGAACGCGCGGAGTTCCGCCAGCGTCGGCCGCTGCCCGGGGGCGGGGACGACGGCGACGTGGACGTGTTCCGTCTCCTGGTCGTCGCGCACGCCGAAGACCGCGCAGCGGGCGACCGCCGGGTGGGTGACGAGGAGGTCCTCCACCTCGGACGGGTAGACGTGCCCGCCGACCACGATGATCAGGTCCTTGGCCCGGTCGGCGAGGTAGAGGTAGCCGTCCTCGTCGAAGTAGCCGACGTCGCCGGTGTTCAGCCAGCCGTCCCGCAGCACGGCGGCGGTGAGGTCGGGCCGCTTCCAGTACCCGGCCATGACGGTGTCGGAGCGCAGGTGGACCTCCCCCTGCTCGCCGGTCGGCAGGTCGGTGCCGTCGAGCGCGCGGATCGCCACCTCGACGCCCGGGACGGGCCGGCCGACCGAGACCTGGCCGCCGTGGCCGATCCGGTCGTGCTCCTGCGGGGTGAGCATGGAGATCAGCTGCGCCTCCGACATCCCGTAGACGCCGAACAGGACCGGCCCGAACACCTTGAACGCCTCGCGGATCCGGGTCGGCGAGGCGGCGCTGCCCCCGTACGGGATGGTCCGCAGGCTGGACAGGTCGGTGCGGCCGACCGTCGGGTGGTCGAGCAGCTGGTGGAGCAGCGGAGGCAGCAGCCAGAGGTCGGTGATGCGTTCGCGCTCGATGGCGGCGAGGACCGCGCCGGGCTCGAAGGAGCGCTGGAGGACCACCGTGCCGCCGCGCTGGAGGGTCAGGTCGGAGAGGATGCCGGAGAGGTGGGCGAGCGGGGTGGGGGCGAGGAGGCGGGGCGCGCCGGCGGTGGGGTCGCTGCCGACCGGGGTGTCGAAGACGCGGCGGTAGGGCCCGTGCAGGCTGAGGATGCCCTTCGGGATTCCGGTGGTGCCGCCGGTGTGGCGGATGCCGAGGTCGTCGTCGGGCCCGACCCGGACGGCCGGCGGCTCGGCGGGGCGGTGGGCGGAGGCGGCGATCACGTCCTCGCCGACGGCCCCGTCGGCGGCCACCGGTCCCGGGCCGAGGGTGAGGACGGCCGGGACGTCGACCAGCGGGAGCAACTCGGGTGCGGTGGCGTACCGTTCGGCGTCCAGGAGCAGGAGGGTGGTGTCGACGCTCGCGGTGATCTCGGCCAGGACCGGCGCGCTCATGCCGTCGTACAGGTTGACCACCCGGGCGCCCGCGAGGCCCGCGGCGTAGCGGGCGCTCAGGGCCTCGGGGGTGTTGCCGGTCAGCAGGGTCACGGTGCTGCCGACGGTCACTCCCCGGGCGATCAGCTCGTGGGCGAGGCGGTAGGTGGTGGCGGCGAAGTCGCCGGCGGTGATCTCGGCGCCGTCGGCGGTGACGAAGGCCTGACGGCCGGGGTCGGATGCGAGGGCTCGGAGGATCAGCGCGGGGCCGCTGACGAACTCGGAGTCCCGCGTGGCCACTTCGTGCTTGTAGTTTGCAACCATGGCCACAGGCTAACCCCAACCCCGGTGCCGTACCGGGGGCGCCCGGAGGGTAATTGGCGTGAACCTTGCGCTGACGGCGCAATCATGACGATGCATCAGGAAACGGTTGCTGCCCGCGCAGCCCCGTCCGGGTGAACCGTGCGGGTGAAGCACGGGTGAAACGTGGGCGACGTGCGGGTGGGTCGCGGGGCCCGGCGGCCCCGCTCAGAACGCCGTCGGAGACCGGAGGGCGAGGTCGGTGGCGGTGGCCCAGTGGTCGGCGGTGGCGGTCACGATCACGTAGCCCTGCTGGGAGGGGAGCCGGGGGACCGTGGCGCTGAGGCAGCCGTGGCTGCGGTGGACCTCGACGGGGACGGGGACGCCGTGGAGCAGCACCTCGCCCGGGGTGGGCGGCCCGTCGAGCGGGGCGAGCTGGGTGCGGGGGTCGAGACGGCTGGAATTGGCGAGGAAGGTGGAGAGTTGGGACTGCGGGGTGGTGAGGGAGCCCACCCGGTGGCCGGGCGGAACGGGGCGCGAGGTCTGGACGACGGCGACGAGTTCGCCGTCCAGGTGGTAGTTGAGGTCGAGGTGGCAGAGGTAGCCGTCCGAGGAGAGCCGCCCCAGCAGGAAGAACCACCCGGGCGGGGCGGCGCGGAGTACGGCGATCTGCTCGCCCCACTCGTCGGCCGTCTCGCGGTGGGTCGGTATGTGGATGCTGCGCGGGCGGGTGTCGCGGAACAAGGGCTTCCCCCAACGGTCGGCTGACAGACGGTCGTTGGGACGAGTATGCGGTTTCGCCCGGAGGTTCGGGGGCGGTTCGGGGACGGATCGGCGGCGGATCGACTGTTGGGGCCGGCCGGATGGTGTGGCCGAGGGCGTTCTTCGTCGGCTGGAGCGCGTGAGAAGTCGGCGGGTCCGACTTCCGGTGCGGGGCCCGGCGGCGCGGGGCCGGACGGTGCGGGGTCAGCCGGCGCGGGGGCAGCCGGGCCGGCGGTGGGTGCGGGCGGCGTGGAGGGCCAGGGGGGTGACGAGCGCGGCCGTCAGGGCGCAGGCGAGGGCCAGGGTGCCGTAGCCGCCCGCCGCGGCGAGCGGGGCGGAGAGCAGGCCGCCGGTGCTGCCGGCGACGGCGAGGCCGACGTCGGCCAGGCCCTGGGTGGAGGCCCCGCGGGCGGACGGCGCCGCGGCGGTGACGACGGCCGTCCCGCTGACCAGGCCGAGGTTCCAGCCGGCGCCCGCCAGGGTCAGGGCCACGGCCAGGACCGGGACCGAGTCCGCCGGTGCGAGGGCGGCGAGGAGGGCGGCCGCGGAGAGGAGGGCGCCGCAGGCCGCGGCGACCGGCAGAGCTCCCCAGCGGTCGACCAGCAGGCCGCTGAGCGGGGACGGGAGGAACATCGCGGCGATGTGGAGGGAGACGACGAGGCCGATCGTGCCCGTGCCGTGGCCGTTGGCGGCCAGGTGCACGGGCGTCATCGTCATGATGGCGACCTTGGGCAGCTGGGCGAGCAGCATGATCCACAGACCGGTCGCCACCCCGGGCCCGCGGCCCGGCTGCCCGGCCGGGGCGTCCGCGATCGGGACGTCGCCAGGGACGTCGTCCGGGACATCGCCAGGGACATGGCCAGGGACGTCGCCAGGGACATCGTCCGGCGCGGCCCCGGGAGCCCGGGTGCGTGCCAGGCGGAGGGGATCGGGACGCAGGGCGGTGGTGAGGACGACGGCCGCCACCGTGTAGCCGAGGGCGGCGAGCAGGAACGGCCCGGCCAGCGGGGGGATGCCCCAGGCCTGGGCGAGCCGGCCGGTGAGGGGCACCAGGTTGGGCCCGGCGACCGCCCCGAGCGTGGCGGCGAGCAGGACCCGGCTCAGGGCGCGGGCCCGCCGCCGGGGGGACGCGAGGTCGGCGCCGGCGTAGCGGGCGAGCAGGTTGGTGGCGGTGCCGGCGCCGTAGACCAGGAGGGAGGGCAGGAGCAGCGCGACCTGGTCGGCGGCCACCGCGGCGACCACCCCGACGCTGCCCAGGGCGCCGGCGGCGTAGCCGAGGCCGAGCCCGGGGCGGCGGCCCCTGGACTGGCACAGCCGGCCGATGGCCAGGGCGCCGAGCATCGATCCGCCGGTGAACAGGGCGGTGGGGATGCCGGCGAGGCCCCTGGAGCCGAGCATGTCCTCGGCCAGCAGTGCTCCCACCACGATGCCGGCGGTCAGTCCGGCGCCGCTGACCAGCTGGGAGACGACCAGGACGGCCAGCACCCGCCGCTGCTCGGGAGGTTCGGGCGGTTCGGGGGTCCGGCGGGGCTCGGTGGCGGCCCGGGCGGGAGGTGTCATCCGGTCGCCAGGGGGCGCAGCGCCGAGATCTCCGCCAGCGGCATGTCCAGCTGCTCGTGGAGGTAGCGGACGATGGTCCAGTGGGCGAGGGCGCCCTCGTCGAAGGGGCCGAACTCCCGGCAGTAGAGCGGGATCCAGCGCAGTGCCTCCTCTGCGGCGCGCGCCCGGCCGGGCTGCTCCTGGTAGGACTCGTAGGGGATGCCGCGGTGGTGGATGAAGTACCGGCCGGGCAGGCGTTCCTCGCAGAGGGCGCGGTACTCGCGGGTCTGGAGGATGAGGTAGTGCCAGACCTCGTCGATGTGCTGTTCGACGGGGAGGAAGAGGCCGGCGAGCTCCTCGCGGTGGCGCGAGACGAGGTAGAGGTAGCGCAGGCACTCGGTGACCTGGCGTTCGGCCTCGGCGGGGGTGGTGGCAGTGCGGGCGGCCGTGTGGGCCACCACCTCGGCGTGGAGGTCGTCGTCGAGCAGGGCCCTGAGCTGTCCGGCCGGGACGCGGGGCGCGGGCTGCGACGGCGTTCCGGGCCGGGGCTGGGCGGTCATCGGGGGCCTCCGTGGGTGGTCCCGGCCGCCGGACCCGAGGGCGGGGCCGGGGCGACGGTGGCGTTGGCGGTCGGGGTGGCGGGCGAGGACGGGGGCGCGGCGAGCCACGGGTACTTGCCGGAGGGGCCGATCGGCAGCTGGGCGTGGTGCTCGACGCGGCAGCGCCGTCCGGTGAGCTCGCGGACCGCGTGGGCCAGGGCGTCGGTCTCGGCCGCCCGGAGCGGGGCCCCGTCGAAGGTGGTGCAGCGCAGGACGGCTCCGTCCTCGTGCCCGTCCCCGAGGTGCAGGCGGTGGAGGAAGACGCGGGGGGTGACGGCGCTGACGGCGTCGTCGAGGTCGCCCTGGGCGACGGGGCCGCGGGGAGTGGGGAGCAACTCCTTCTCGCGGCCGCAGAAGCGGGTGATCCGGGCCGGGTCGGTGCCGCTGTCCGCGGTGCGCACGCAGTCCCCCGAGCGGTAACGGACCAGCGGCATGTACGGGTTGCGCACGCTGGTGACGATGAGGCTGTGGATGGTGCTGCCCGGGGCGACGGGGACGAGTTCGACGCTCATGTCCTCCAGGTGCGGCCGGTAGCCGCCGCCGCGGTCGCTGGAGTAGAGGTAGCCCAGCTCGGTGCTGCCGAAGAGGTCGACGATCGGGCAGTCGAAGTGTTCGCGCAGGTACCGGGCCACGTTCGCCGGGGTGTGCTCGTAGGCGTGGACGATGCTGGCCGGCCGGGGGAGGTGCTCCCACAGGCCCCAGGCCACGGCCTTGCGCACCAGGTGCGCCAGGTGGGAGGAGGAGCAGTCCAGGTGGTAGCGGCCCCCGGGGTGGGCCCGGGCCGCGTCACGGATCTCCGTGAGCATGCGCTCGACGTCCGCGCGCTGCCAGTGGCCTGGGTCCAGGGTCAGGTTGAGGTAGAAGGTGCGCTCGTCCAGCCGGCGGTCGGCCGGGGAGGGGGTGCCGGACGGCTCCTCGCCGCGTTTGCGGGCGTTGACGCGGGCGACGTGCTCGGTGGCCAGCACGGTGGTGAGCGAGACCCTCGGACAGCCCTCCGCCCAGGTGGCGGCGATGTCGGGGTGTTCGCTCCACAGCCGGTAGTAGGAGTTCAGCAGGAAGTAGGGCGGCCGGATGATCTGCATGCGGGCGTGGTTCGTGCCGGTGGAGAGCACGAACTCCGCCTCACCGGTGGCGAGCGCCGCGGCGAGGCGCGGTGTCATCCAGTTGTCGGGAAATCCCCGGGCGATCTCGGGTTTCTCCAGAATGGGGAAATGCCCCCGCTCGATCGCGGTGCGGTAGAGCGGGATGTCCCTGATCCGGTCGATCACGTCGGGGGTCGGCTGACCGTTCACTGTGTCCTCCAGTCGGCGCCCGGCACCCGGACCGCCGGAGCCCGACGGCCCGGACGACCGGGCCGGGCAGGTGGTCCGGGTGCCGGGCGGTGCGTCAGGAGATACAGCCGGACTTCGCGATGCTGATGCACCCGTCCTTGGCCACGCTGATGCAGCCGTCCTTGGCGGTGCCTCCGGAGTTGGCGGCGACCCAGCCCTTCCACGCGTCTTCCTGGATCATCTTCTTGACGAGCTGTTCCATTCGGACCTCCGAGATGTGTCGGTATTCCGGCGGCGCTGGTCGTCGCCGCCAAAACGACAGTAAAGTGATGGTCAAGGAAGTGTCAATGATGGTTAATCAGACAGCGATGAGTGGCGCGTGGCTGAGAGTTGACGGACCGACAGTCCGGCACAGAAACGGCGGATCCGATTCCGGAAAAGGCCCGCGCTGGAGCTGGCCACCGCCGCGCTGGACGGCCGGAAAGCCGAAGTGGAGCTGGTCGAGGTGGCCGACGAGGCCGAGGCCACCCGGCTGGGGATGTGCGGTTCGCCGACGATCCTGATCGACGGCACCGACCCGTTCCCGCCGCCCGGGGCGGTGCCCAGCCTGTCCTGCCGCCTCGCCGCCTGTCCCTTCTCCGCCGTCCCCACCCGGCACAGGGTCCGCCTCGGCAGCGGGGTGGAGGTGTGGTCGATGTGCGCCATCGACGCCCTGGGCATCCCGGCGATGCTCGGCCAGGACGCGGTGATCTCCTCCACCGACCCGGTGAGCGGCGACGCCGTCACGGTCACCTCGGCCGACGGCGTCCTGCGCTGGGACCCGGTGGACGCCGTGGTCTTCGTCGGGCAGCGTCCCGGAGGCGGTCCCGCGGCGGCGGCCTGCTGTGACGCGCTGAACTTCTTCACCGGTGCGGCGAACGCCGGGGCCTGGACGAGCAGGCACCCGGACGTCCCCGGCCGTACGGTCGGCCGGTCCGAGGCCGAGCGCGTCGGCCGGGAGACCTTCGGGCACCTGCTCGCGCCCTGAGCGCCGGCCGGCGGGCGCGGCGGGGCCTGCCGCCACGGCGCGGGCCGGTGCCGGTGGTGGCTCGGCCGCCTTCCGCCCGGTCGCCTTCCGCTCGGCCGGCGTCGGTCAGGATCCGGTGGGCAGGAGCGCGGCGAGTTCCCCCAGGACCCGGGCCGCCGGCGCCGGGTGGACGAGCCAGCGCAGGTGGCCGCCTTCGAGGGTCCGGACGTCGAAGGGGTTGTCGGGGGTGAGCGCGTCGGCCTCGCGGATCATGCGGTCCTGCATGGCGGGCGGAATGCTGGTGTCGGCGGCCAGACGCACGTAGGTCCGGGGAATCCGGCCCCAGGTCGTGGCCCGCGCCCGGTCGGCGGACGTGCCGGCGTCGAGGTTCTCGTCGGGCTGGAAGGTGTTCAGGAAGGTCCGGAACTCGTCATCGGTGAGGTCGGCGGCGAACGCCTGCCGGAACGCGGCGAGCGCCGTCGGGTCGGCGGTGCGGAAGTTGACCCGGAGCAGGCCGAGTTCGGCCGGGTTCCCGGCGAGCGCGGCGGCGAAGGCGGCGGGGTCGACGGTCGCCATCTCCGGCTGGGCGTAGTAGCCGCTCACGTCCAGATCGACGGGGCACCAGGCGGAGACGTAGACGATCCGGTCGACCAGCTCGGGCCGGGCGTTGGCGACGGCGGTGGCCGTGATGCCGCCCCTGCTGTGGGCGACGAGGACGGTGGGCCCGTTCCGCTTGGCCCGTTCGAGGACCTCGATCACGCGGGCGGCGTTGTCGGCGAGCGTGACCCCCTTGATGCTCCCCGGCTCCGCCGCGAGCGCTTCGAGGTTCTGGGGAGCCTGGTAGGGCGCGGGGAAGGTCGCCTCGAATCCGTGCCCCGGAAGGTCGACCGCGACGGAGCGGTGCCCGAGCAGGGCGAGTTCGGCCTGTAGCGGCGCGAACGAGAACGAGTTGGCGAAGGCCCCGTGGACGAAGACGAAGGTCGGCAGGTTCTGCATGGCCTCAGCCTCCAGCAGAACGATCTTCGGAACAAGACCGAACCGAGGAGGGATCAGCTGCGGCGGGCGGGTGCGAACAGGCCGGTCCGCGTGACGCGTCCGGGCCGCCGGGGCCGGGAGGGCCGCGGAACCCGCGTGCGTCACGCGGCAGTCGGGCCTCAGCCGCCGGTGGTGGTCCGGGCGGCTTGGGTGCGGCAGTGGGTGAGGGCGTAGGTGATGCGGCGGTCGGGGCGGGGGGTGGTGGTGAGGAGTTCGCCGGCTGTGACGAGGGTGGTCCAGTACTGGGCGGGGTTGCCGGTGCGGGGCATGGGGCGGGCGGCGGCGAGGGAGAGGTAGGCGGTGGTGAGGTTGCCGGTGGTGAACCAGCGCTGGAGGCCGTGCTGGTGGCCGGCGCGGATGCCGCCCATGGCGTCGATGGCGGTCAGGAAGTGTTCCACGACGGCGAGTTCGGTGTCCGTGAGACTCTTGGGGATGTCGAAGACGCCGAGGGCTTCGAGGACTTCGCCGGTGTCGGCTTCGGAGTTCGGGCGGGGGTCGGCGAGCAGGGCGTCGTGGCACTCGGCGAGGCGGCGGGTGGTCTCGGCGAGCGGGATGGCCAGGGCGAGGCAGACCGCTCGGGCCGAGGGCAGGGGCTTGCCGGAGCGCTTGGCGAGGAGCGCGTAGGTGGCGGCCGGGGTGGTGCCGCGGGACATGGCGTGGCGGGCGAGGGTGGCGAGGTTCAATGGGGGCTCTCAGATGGTGACGAGGGTGGGGGCGCACAGGGCCCAGACGAACTTGCCGATGCCGCCGGGACGGGTCTCGCAGCCCCAGCGGTGGGCGAGTTCGTTGACGAGGAACAGTCCGCGGCCGCGCTCGTCGTCCGGGGCGGCGATGTGGAGGGTGGGGTGGCCGGCGCCGGCGTCGTGGACTTCGAGGCGCAGGAGGCGGTCGGGGGTGAGGGTGAAGCGGATCTCGATGTGGCGGTCGTCGGGGGCGTCGGAGTGCTGGACGGCGTTGGCGAACAACTCGCCGAGGAGGAGTTCGGCGGTGTCGGCGTAGCGGTCGCCGGCGGGGAGACCGGAGAGGTAGGCCCGCAGCAAGTACCGCGCCAGGGGCGTGGATTCGGTCTCGGAGTCGAGGCGCGCGACGAACATACGGGGGCGACGGGCAGTGGGCATGGGGGTGCACCTCAGGGGGCGGAGGGGGCGTGCGAATGGGGCGCGCAGTTCACTCTGTGCATGCGGGTGACTGCGTTCCGGTAACAATGATCGGCCTGCGGAGGTACGGTGACGCCCAGATCCACGTGTTGGGCACGTGGCGCACGAGTGGGAGCATCAATGACACAGCGGAAGATCAAGCGGGGACCGACGGCCAGCTCCGCGATCATGTTCGGCGAAGAGCTCCGCTACGCGCGGGAGTCGGCGGGCTACACCCAGGAAGACCTGGGCAAGCTGATGCACCTCGACCGCACGGTGATCTCGCGGATGGAGACCGGGCGGCGGAAGCCGTCGGTCTTGGAGGTCGAGGAGCTCGAAGGGATCCTGAATGCGGGTGGCCTGCTGAGGCGGTTGTACGGCCGGGTGGACTGGAACGCCTCGATCGAGCACCCGGATTGGTTCCGGGATCACGTTGACCTGGAGGCCATCTCCATTGGGGTTCGGGTATACCAGGACGGCGTGGTGCACGGCCTTTTGCAGTGCCAGCAGTACGCGCGAGCGCTCTTCGCCACTGGCGATGCGGCCGGCAGGCCGGAGGAGATCGAGGAGCTGACCAGGGCTCGACTCAGTCGGCAGACTCGATTTCTGGCGTCCGATGGGCCGTTGTTGGTGGTCATTCTCGACGAGAGTGCCATCCGCACGGTCATTGGCGGACCCGGTGTGATGAGGAGCCAGATGGAGCACCTGCTGCGGGTGTCTCGGCTCCCGAACGTCGTTGTTCAGGTGGCCCTGTTCTCAAGTCGGCAGGCCTTCATCAACACGGCTATGGTGTTGCTGGAGCTGCCGGATGGGCAGCGTTTGGTCTACTCGGAGAGCCTTGAGCGAGGTCATCTCAGTGATGATTCCGTCAGTGTGGCCAAGCATCACCATCGCTTCGATCGGCTCCGTGGTGAATGCCTGTCAGAGAGCGAATCGCGTCGGCTGATTGTCGATGCCCTGGAGGGTTACACAGATGATGAGCAACGAGCACGCCGTAGTCGCTTGGCGGAAGAGCAGCTACAGCGGCAACAACGGCGGCGACTGCATCGAGGTAGCCCCCGGTTTCCCCGGCCTCGTTCCGGTGCGTGACTCCAAGGATCCGCTGGGCCCGGCCCTCGTTTTCCCGGCCGCCGCGTGGGAATCCTTCGTCGCGGCCGTCCGTGAGGGCGACCTCCCGGCCTAGAACTCCCAGAGGGGTTGGCTGTGTTGATCTGGCGCAAGAGCAGCTACAGCGGAAACGACGGCGGCTGCTGCGTCAAGCTCGCCGCAGCCACCTGGCGGAAGAGCAGCTACAGCGGGGATGACGGCGGGGACTGCATCGAGGTAGCCCCCGGTTTCCCCGGCCTCGTCCCGGTGCGTGACTCCAAGGATCCGCTGGGCCCGGCCCTCGTTTTCCCGGCCGCCGCGTGGGAATCCTTCGTCACGGCCGTCCGCACGGGAGACCTCCCGACGTAGCGCTCCCGGTGCCGGCGGCGCCTCCGGGGTGACCAGGGCCGTACCCGGGAGAGGGGGCCTCCGGCCGTCGCCCGGAGGTGGCCGGAACCACCCCTCCGGATGGTCTATAGTTGTCCTCATCACCCAGATGCGCGGGTGGCGGAATAGGCAGACGCGCTGGATTCAGGTTCCAGTGCCCGAAAGGGCGTGGGGGTTCAACTCCCCCCTCGCGCACAGCGAACGGCCGGTCGATCTTCGGATCGACCGGCCGTTTTGTCGTTCGCCCCGTTCGCGGGCGTGCTCGCGCTCAGGGCGGCGGTTCAGCAGGTGATGAGCAGGCTGGTCACGGTGGTGCAGGTGGCGGTGGCGGTGGCGGTGAGGGTGGAGGTGGCGTCGGGGGCCGGGTCGGCGGCGCGGACCGTGGCCGTCGCGCGGAGGGGGCCGAGTGTGACGAGGCCGGCGTGGGCGGTGAAGGTCTCGATACCGCCGCTGTTCTCGGGCGGGCAGTTGATCGAATCGGCGGCGGTCGCGGCCGGAGCGGCGGCGAGCACGGTGCCGGCGCCGATCAGCAGCGCGGCGGCGGGCAGGGCGAGAGCGCGGAACGGGTTCATGTCGGTGTCCTTGGGCGGCGGCGAGTAGGCCGTCCGTGATCATGTCGACCACGCGCCCCGGCCGACAAGAGGGCCCTCACGTTCCGGCCGAACAAGGCCACATCCCGACGGGTCGGCCGTATCGACGACCACGCGGCCGACGCCATCCCGCCGATCCGCTCGCGGCGGGGCCCGAGACGGCGCGGACCCGGCCACCCGGCCGTCCTGTCGTTCGGGACACCGGTGGTGGTGCGCCCCGGTGTGTGTACTTACGACTTTCCCCGTCGCCGTTTATCCCTCCCCCCGGCGGTGGGATCCCCCTCCCGAACGGCGAGGCCGCTCCTCGCCGAGGAACCGGAAGGGGGGCCCGCGTGAAGTGGTCCGTGCCGAGGCGGACAGCGGTCTCCATGACCGCGGCGGCGATCGCGGGTGCGGCCGTGATCCCCGGAGCCCGCGCACCCGCCGTGCCCAGGCAGCTCGGCCGGCCCGGGGGCCACTCGGTGTGCGCGTTCACCGAACAGGACTTCCGGGGTCTGCTCGCGCACATCAGGCTGCCGCGGCTCCTGATCGAGCCGCCGATCGAGAGCGCGGCCAACCACAGCCACGTCACCTGGTGCTTCTACGAGTCGCCCGCCTACGGAGGCCTCCACGTCGTCCTCGAACCGGGCCGCGGTACCGCCCGTTTCCCCTACCCCGTCCAGTCCGCCCGGCCTGCCGGAGAGGGGTGAGCGGTCCTCAGCCGCGCTCCGTGCGGCGGGCGTGGCGGAGGACCGCGAGGACGGCCGTTCCGGCGGCGGCCGCGAGGGCGAGCACCGAGGCCACGGTGACCACGTCGGCGGCGGTGACCGGCTGGGAGCGCAGCGCCTGCCAGGTCAGCAGGAGCACCAGGCCCAGGTAGGCCAGTGCGGCGGTCCACACCAGGGCGACCCGGTGGCGCTCGGGCAGCCCGCGCGGCCTGGTGACGAGCAGGAAGCCGACCAGCGGCAGCACCTGGAACGCGTGGAGGCCGACGAAGTGGGGCACCCGCAGATCGCCGCCGAGCGTGCTCCAGTCGGTGACCGGAAGCCCCGTACCGCCGTCGGCGAGCCCGACGGTGTGCGCGCCGATGACCGGCAGGCCGTGGCCCTGCGCGGCGGCGGCGCGCTGCTGGGAGGTGGGCGTCGTCATCAGGAACGCGACGGCCATGCCCAGGGCACACACCGCCAGGCCCAGGCGGAGCCCCCAGGCGAACACCGGTGGTTGCAGCCGCTGGCGCAGCACCAGGACGACGGTCGCCAGGGCCATCGTCCAGGTGGCGACGATGAAGGCGGCCATCGTCATCCACACCGCCGTCGCCGTCGCCGTACCGAAGTTGAAGTGACTGGTGGTTCCGGCCGCCGCCGCGGCGGCGATCAGGGCCATCTCGACGGTCAGGGAGACGGCGGTCACCCGGGAGACGAGCCGGACGAAACGATCGTGGCCGCGGACGAAGGTGAGCAGCCACAGCAGGGTGAGCGTGTAGATGCTGATCGAGAGCGCGAAGCGGGCCGGTTTCGCCCAGGCGGGCTGCCCGGTGATCGACCGGGAGTCGGCGACCAGGCCCACCAGGGCGATGGCGAGCATGACGCCCATCAGCACGGCCGTACCGGCCAGCGGCCGGTTCGCCGTCCACGCCTGCCGCGCCAGCGCCGAAGGCCTGCGTTCCCGCGTCATGTGCTGCCCTTCCCCGCGACCCGCGGGTGTCTTCAGGAAAACGGCCGGTCGACCTTGTGGTCGACCGGCCGTTTCGTCATCCCGGGAACCGGATGGCGGCGGCCCCGCTCCGGGGCCTCAGGCCGCCGGTGGTGCGGGGTCCGTCACTCGTTGTGCCAGGTGGCGCCCGAGCCGGTGAACCCACCGACGACGCCGGAGTCGTCGGCCCAGACGAAGAAGTCGGCGTGCGAGACACCCTCGGGGCTGACGGAGGACTCGACGGCCGCCGCGCCGGCGCCGTTCTGGTTGGCGACGAAGAAGCCCTGGCCGAAGGACGCGTCCAGGCCCTCGGTAGCCGAGGCCAGGCCGGCGCAGCCGATCACGAGCGGGACGGTAAGGGCGCCGACGGCCAGGACACGCTTGAGAGCACGCATGAGAGTCTCCTCCGTGGAGTGTGAGGTCAGGAGCGGCGGCGCTCGGTCGGTGCCGCCTGAACCAGACAGCCACGGGCCACCACCCCCCGCAAGCGCCACCGCCATCCGAACAGACCCAACGACCAGTCAGAAACACCGCGCCGACCTGCGGAAATGGCCGATCGGGTGATCACGTCGCAAGGTCGTTCGGGCGGAGCAGACCCACGGCCGACAGCACTCCCGCACCGTGCTGCGCGACGCCCTCGCCGGTGCGGTGAAGCCACCGCAGTGAAGCCACCGCAGTGAAGCCGCCGCAGTGAAGCCGCCGGGGTGAAGCCGCCGCGGTGACCGGGCCGCGCCGAGGGGGAGTGGGTGGGTGCCGTCCGGCGCTCCCCGGTACGCGGGCTTCGCTACCGGGCCGCGGACGCCGGGCCTCCGGTGCCGCCGGAGCCCCGGGCGTACACGGTGAAGGAGGTCAGGCCGGAGGGTAGTGTCCAGGCCCCGTGCGCCGCCCGGACGGACACCTTGTAGCGGTGCGGTCCTTCGTCCCGCCGGCCGGGCGCGGCCTGGGCGGCCTGGGTGGCCTGCGCGGTCGTCGTGGCCAGCACCGTGACGGTCGACGTGGTCGCCAACAGGCCTTGCCGGAAGAGTTTTTGATTGGTCGTCATCAATGCCGATGGTCTGGAATCCCGGCGGCCCCGGCGATGGCTTCCACCCGGATTCATGCGAACGAGTGGTCGCGATCCGGCCGAGTTCGAGGCGGCCCGCGACGTGCCTCCAGCGGGGCCCGTCGGTGGCCCTCCGGAGGGGTGGGCGCCGTCGGCGGTCCTCCCTCGATCGGGGGAGGACCGCTGGTCGGAAGGCCGGTGATACTGACGGACATGATCAAGGGACTGCGGCCGCTGTTGCGCGGCTCGACGTACACGGGTGTGCTGTTCGCGGCGCTCGGGGCGCTGGCGGCACTGCCGGTGGCGATGGTGGCGCTCGGGATGACGCTGGGAGTGTCGGGCCGGCCGGACGCGGTCTGGGTGGCGCTGCCGCTGTGGGCGCTGCTGCTCGCGGTGGCCGGGCTGCCGCGGGTGGTGCGCCGGGTGCTGGTGACGGGGGCACGGCGGCTGCTGGGCGTCGCGGTGCCCGGCCCGGTGAAGGGGGCCGCGACGGAGCGGTGGCGGACACCGGTGTTCGTGGTGGCGCACGTGGCGCTGGGCTGGACGGTGCTGATCGGCGGCAGCACGCTGCTGGTGATGGGAGTGGCACTACTGCCGGGACGCTGGGCGGCCGGTGAGGCGCGGATCAGCCTCTTCGGCTGGGGCACGGAGGTGACGGGCGTCTGGGCCTGGGTGGTGGCGGCGCTCAGCCTGGTGCTGGCGGCGGTGCTGTTCGCGGGGGTGTCGGGGGCGCTGCGGTGGCTGGCGCCCCGGCTGCTCGGGCCCTCCCCGGCCGAGCGGCTCGCGATGGCCGCCGAGCGGGAGCGGCTGCTGGCCGAACGCAACCGGCTGGCCCACGAGTTGCACGACTCGATCGGGCACACCCTGACCGCCGCCACCATCCAGGCGGCCGTCGCCGGCGAGGTGCTGGCCGACGATCCGGCGGCGGCCCGGGCCGCCATGCGCAGCATCGAGGAGTCCACCCGGGCCGCGCTGGAGGACCTCGACTACGTGCTCGGCGCGCTGCGCGAGGAGCAGTCGGGCACCGCGCCGACCCGCACCCTCACCGACCTGCCCGAGCTGGTCGACCGGCTGCGGCACGCGGGCGCGGTCGTGGAGCCGCGGACCACCGGGGACCTGGCGCAGGTGCAGGGCACGCTCTCCCGGGCCGCCTACCGGATCGTCCAGGAGGGCCTGACCAACGCGCTGCGGCACGGCGGGGGCGGGCCGATCGGGCTGTGGGTGGCGGCGGGGCCGGAGGCGCTGGAGCTGAGCGTGGTCAACAGCGTGGCGGGCGGCGGGGCCGGGCCGGGGTCGAGTGGGTTCCCGACCTCCGGCCACGGGCTGCCCGGCCTGGCCGAGCGGGTGCGGCTGCTGCACGGCGAGTTCGAGGCCGGCCCGTACGGCGAGGGGCAGTGGCGGCTGGCCGTCCGGCTGCCGATGCGGTGGTCGGCGTGAGCGGCCCCGGTCCCGACGCGGGCCCCGGTCCCGGCCCCGACGGGGGCGCGCCGCCCGAGGTCACCCTCCTGATCGCCGACGACGACCCGGTCACCCGCAGCGGGCTGGGCACCCTGCTGGGTGCCCAGCCGGGCATCACGGTGGTCGGGCGGGCCGCCGACGGCGTCGAGGCCGTCGAGCAGGCCCGCCTGCTGCGGCCGGACGTGGTGCTGATGGACGTGCGGATGCCGCGCCGCAACGGGATCGAGGCGACCCGCGAACTGCTGGAGCGGGACGCCGACCCGCCCAAGGTCGTGGTGATCACCACCTTCGAGAACGACGGCTACGTCACCGCCGCGCTGAGCGCCGGCGCCAGCGGCTTCGTCCTGAAGCGGCGGCCCGTCCCGCAGATCGCCGAGGCGGTGCGGGTGGCGGCGGCCGGGGAGGCGGTGCTGTTCCCCGCCGCGCTGCGCCGGATGGTCGCGGCCCGGCCGCTGGACTCCGCCGAGGCGCTGCCCCGGGCGGCGCTGACCGGGCGGGAGGAGGGGGTGCTGCGGCTGATGGCCACCGGGCTGTCCAACCCGGAGATCGCGCAGGCGCTCGCGGTGAGCCAGGAGACCGTCAAGACGCACGTCGGGAACGTGCTGAACAAGCTCGGCGCGCAGAACCGGACCCATGCGGTGGTGATCGCCTACGAGAGCGGGCTGGTGGTGCCGGGGCTGCCGGGCACGTAGGGCCTACGGCCGCGGGTCGACCGGGGTGAGGGTGCCGAGGCGGTCCTCGACGGCCTGGGCGGCGGCCAGGCACAGATCCTCCCGGAACGCCCGGCCGACGAGCTGGACGCCGGTGGGCAGGCCGCCCGCGTCGAGGCCGGTGGGCACGGCGACGGCCGGGACGCCCACGAAACTGGTCACCGAACAGAGCCGCATGGCGCCGGCGACCCGGTCCCGGCCCGCCTGGTCCCTGGACTCCAGGCCGGGTTCGACCGGCGGCTCGGTGAACACCGGCCCCAGCAGCAGCGGGTAGGCCTCCAGGAACTCCGCCCACGAGCGGCGGATGCCCATCCAGGCGCTCATCAGCCGGATCAGTCCGGCGGCGTCCGCGGGCGGGGCGATGCGCATCGTCAGCTCGATGAAGCGGTCGCCGCCCTCGCCCAGCAGCTGCCGGACGGCGGGCCAGCTCGGCGCGAACTCGGTGTTGGTGAGGCGGTAGTAGGTGTCGAGGGCCTCCTCCATGCGCGGGACGTCGGGGACCTCCCGGACGTCGTACCCGGCGTCGCGCAGTGCCTCGGCGGCCGTCTCGACGGCGTGGCGGACGGTCGGGTGGACGCCGCGGCCGCCCGGGTCGGCGACGACGGCCACCCTGACCGGGGCGGTGGGCGGCTCGCCGTACAGCGGGACGGGCACCGCGCGCGGGTCGCGCGGGTCGGTGCCCGCCAGGATCTCGTAGGCGAGCCGCAGGTCGGCGACCGTACGGGCCAACGGGCCGTCGGTGACCAGGACCTGGGAGGCCGGGCCCGGGTCGTCCGGGCCGATCAGGCGCTGGTCGGCGGGGAAGCGGCCGGTGGTCGGACTGAGGGCGGCGACCCCGCAGAAGGAGGCGGGGATGCGGACCGAGCCGCCGGAGTCGTTGCCGAGCCCGAGCGGGGCCATCCCGGCGGCGACCGCGACGCCGTCCCCGCCGCTGCTGCCGCCGGGGGTGCGCTGCGCGTTCCAGGGGTTGCGGGTGTCGCCGTACAGCTCGCTGCGGGTGTGCATCCCGGCGAGGATCAGCGTCGGCAGGTTGCTGTGGCCGACTGGGATCGCCCCGGCCGCGCGCAGCCGGGCCACCGGGACGGCGTCGTCGGTGGCGACGTGGTCGCGGAAGCGCGGGGTGCCGAAGGTGGTGGGCACGCCGGCGATCGGGGTGCACTCCTTGACGGTGAACGGCACGCCCGCGAGCGGGCCCAGCGGCTCGCCCGCGGCCCGGCGGCGGTCGGTGTCCAGGGCGGCCGCGCGGGCGCGGTCGGCGAGGAGCCGGGTGACGGCGTTCAGGTGGGGGTTGACCTCGGCGATCCGGGCCAGGTGGCTGTCCATCACGTCCAGGGCCGACACCTCGCCGGTGCGCACGGCGGCGGCGAGTTCGGTGGCGGGCCTGCTCCACAGGGGCATGAGGGTCTCCTCGGCTCGTTTCCGATGCGGTCGCATCGGAAAACGAACGATAGCCCGGAATCCGATACGCTTGCATCGGAATATCGGGGGGCGTACCGAGGAGGCCGCAGATGCCCAAGCAGGTGGACCACGAGGGCCGGCGCCGGTGGATCGCCGAGGCCGTCTGCCTGCTGGTGGACGAACACGGGCTGGAGGGCGTCACCCTGCGGGACGTCGCCGCCCGGGCGGAGGTCTCGATGGGGGCCGTCCAGCGCTGCTTCCGCACCAAGGAGGAGATGCTCCTGTTCGCCCTCGGGCACGTCGGCGAGCGGGTCACCGAGCGGGTGCGAAACCGGCTGCTGGCCGGCCCCGCGCAGTCGGCGGCCGGCCAACTCGGGCTGGTGGCGGGCGAGATGGCGCTGCTGCGCGAGGAACACCGGGCCGAGGCCAGGATCTGGCTCGCCTTCGTCGCCGGGGCCGCCGTCAACCCGGCGCTGGCGGCGACCCTGCGGAGCAGCTACGCGGCGCTGGAGGAGCTGATGGTGCGGCTGGTCACGGAGGCCGCCGGCGGGGAGGTCGTCGGCGGCTCGGTGATCGGCGGGGAGGCCGCGGGCGGGCCGGTGGTGGCGCGGACCGAGGCCCGTACGCTGCTCGCCCTCGCGGACGGGCTCACCGCGCACGTGCTGGTCGGGCACCGCAGCCCGGCGGAGGCCGAGGAGGTCCTGCACGCGCACCTGGCCGGGCTCTGGGCGCGCTGCTGACCGGTGCGGTGCCGCCGGCCGGTGCCGCGCTGCCGACCCCACGGGGGTGCCGGCGCACCGATGAGATGATCGGCGCTCAGGACCGTCGGCGGCGGGAAGGCAGGACGGGGGCACGATGGAGGGCACGATGGAGCGCCGTTTCACCGACCCCGGGGTCAGGCTGCACGAGTTCGCCGACGAGGTGCTCGTCCGCTGTCCGCGGTGCGGGGGCCGCGCCCTCGTCCTCGCGCGGCTGGGCGACCGGTGCGAGCACCGGTGGACCGGCGGCCGGGAGCACACCCGTCGGCTGCTGCGCTGCGGCTGCGGGTACGCCGTGGACGGGTTCCCGGCCCAGCGGACGTTCGGCGGGCCGGTCGACCCGTACTTCGAGCTGCCGCTCTGGCTGGACGCCGAGTGCTGCGGCGGCCGGCGGCTGTGGGCGTACAACCCCGCGCACCTGGACCTGCTGGAGGACTACGTCGCGGCCGGACTGCGGGAGCGCGGCGCCGTCCCCGGCATGACCCTGGTGGCGCGGCTGCCCGCCTGGGTGAAGTCGGCCAAGCACCGGGACGAGGTGCTGCGGACGATCCGACGGCTGCGCGCCTCGGTGCCGCCGGCCCGCCGGGCCTCCCGGCCGGCCGCCGACACCGACGCTGCCCGCTGAATCTCCGCCCGCTGGACCTCCGCCCGCTGCGGGGCGCGCCCAGGCCCGCCGCCGGGAATCCCTGTTGCCAGGCGGCGGACCGGGCGGCGAGGATTCCGTTCGTGTCCGAGACGGTGTCCGAAGCGGTATTCGAGACGGTATTCGACGGGTCCGAGCTGCGGCCCTACCCCAAGATCCCCGCCCGCGGCCGCTCCGGCGGGCCCGGCAGCCGCGAGTGGACGGCGGCGGAGAAGGTGCACGGGGCGCACTTCGCGGTGGTCTGCGAGGGCGGCGCGGTACGGGCCGCGAAACGGCGTGAACTGCTGGACGACGAAGGGCTGGACGGCTTCTTCGGGGTCAGCCGGATCTGGCCGGGACTGTCCGTCGCGGCGGCCAGGCTCGCCGCCGCGCTGCGCGGAACCCGGGGCCCCTCGGCGGTGGTGACCGTCTACGGCGAACTGGCCGGCGGCCGCTACCCGCACCCCGAGGTGCCCGCCGTCCCCGGGGTCGACCCGGTCCAGACCGGCGTCTGGTACGCCCCCGTCCTGCGCTGGCTGCCGTTCGACGCCACCGTCGAGACGCCCGAAGGCCGCTGGTGGACCGCCGACCGCGCGCTGCGCACCGCCGCCCGGGCCGCCGGGCTCACCTGCGTGCCCCTGCTCGGACACGGCCCCCTGAACTCCCTGCACGACCTGCCGGTGCGCTACCCCAGCCGGGTGCCGGCCCTGTTCGGCCTGCCCGAGCTGCCGGACAACCTCGCGGAGGGCTACGTCCTCAAGCCGGCCGGCGAGTGGCACGAGTCGGTCACGGCCCGCCCGCTCGTCAAGGTGAAGCAGCAGGCCTTCGCCGAGGACGACCGCTACGACGGCGCCCGCCCGTACCTCCCCCCGCCGGAGGGCTCGGCCGGAGTCCCGGCCTGGCTCCTCGTCCAGGCCTCGGCCCTGCTCACCCCCGCCCGGGCCGCGGCGGCGGTCAGCAAGCTCGGGCCCCGCACCCCGGCGGAGACGGTGGCGGCCGAGATCGCCCAGGACGTGGCGGAGGAACTCGCCGAGGCGCTGGGCGGCTTGGAGGCTTCCGTCCTGGCCGCACTGCGCCAGGCCCTGGAGCCGGGGGCACGGGCGCTGGCGGCCTTCGACACGGAGGACCGGCGCGGCGGCTGAGCGAGGTCGGGGCGGGGGCGGAGCGGGCCGGAACGGCTGAGCGCGGGCGCGGGCGCGGGCGCGGAGGAATTCCTCCGGAAAAAGATCCCGGCCGGTGTCGAAGCCGGGTTCCGCCGCTCCGACTGAGAGGTGACAGCGCGCCGACGGGGCGCGCGGGACGAGGGAGCAACCGGGATGAAGTACGTCGCGATGATCTACGGGAACCAGGCCAAGTGGGACTCCTTCCCGGCCGAGGCCTGGCCGGAGGCGATCGCCCGGCAGGAGGCGTTCAACACCAGGTACCGGGAGAGCGGGGAGCTGGTCGGCGCGTACGGCCTGGCGGACGCGGCGGCCGCGCAGC
This sequence comes from Kitasatospora sp. NPDC091335, assembly GCF_044757205.1. NCBI lineage: Bacteria > Bacillati > Actinomycetota > Actinomycetes > Kitasatosporales > Streptomycetaceae > Kitasatospora > Kitasatospora sp. NPDC091335. The sequence continues at coordinate 73,215 of NZ_JBIVUM010000016.1, forward strand.
TGGTCCGGCGGGCGCAGGGCGTGCCGGTCGTCACCGACGGGCCGTACCTGGAGACCAAGGAGTACCTGGCCAGCTTCTACCTGCTGGACTGCGAGAGCCTGGAGCGGGCCCAGCAGATCGCGGCGGACATGCCGTTCGCCGACCGGGAGCCGGTGGAGCTGTGGCCGGTCCTGCACGAGTCCACCGCGAGCGACCTCCCGGTGGGCGGGTGAGCTCCACGGCCGGCGCCGTCGAGGGCCTGCTGCGCGAACTGGCGCCGCAGGTCCTCGGTGTGCTGGTGCGGCGGCACGGCGGGGCGTTCGACGCGTGCGAGGACGCGGTGCAGGAGGCGCTGCTGGCCGCCGCCACCCAGTGGCCGCGGGACGGTGTCCCGGCCAACCCGCGCGGCTGGCTGGTGACGGTCGCGGACCGGCGGCTGGTGGACCAGGTGCGCGGCGAGTCGGCGCGCCGCCGCCGGGAGGAGGCGCTGGCGCTCGCCACGCCGCAGTCGGCGCTGCTCGCGCCGGCGCCCGACGAGCCCGACCCGGCGGCGGACGACTCGCTCGCGCTGCTGTTCCTCTGCTGCCATCCGGCGCTGTCCGTGCCGAGCCGGATCGCGCTGACGCTGCGCGCGGTCGGCGGCCTGACCACCGCGCAGATCGCCGCCGCGTTCCTGGTGCCGGAGGCGACGATGGCGCAGCGGATCAGCCGGGCCAAGCAGACACTGCGGACGGCGGCCGGCGGACGGTTGTCGCCGCCGGAGGGGGAGAGCGGCGCCGCGCGGGCCGCCGAGGTCCGGCACGTGCTGTACCTGGTCTTCAACGAGGGCTACACGACGAGCGGCGGGGAGGAGCTGACCGCGCCGCGGCTGTCCGTGGAGGCGATCCGGCTGACCAGGCTGCTGCGGCGGCTCACCCCCGGGGACGCCGAGACGGCGGGGCTGCTCGCGCTGATGCTGCTCACCGACGCCCGCCGGGCGGCCCGTACCGGGGCGCACGGCGCGCTGGTGCCGCTGGAGGAGCAGGACCGTGGCCGCTGGGACCGGGAACTGCTGGACGAGGGGCTGGAGTTGATCGCCTCGGTGCTGCCGCGCGGGCGGGTGGGGCCGTACCAGGTGCAGGCCGCGATCGCCGCCGTGCACAGTGAGGCGGCGACGGCGCGGGAGACCGACTGGCCGCAGGTCCTGGCGCTGTACGACCTGCTGCTGCGCTTCGACGCGAACCCGGTGGTCGCCCTCAACCGGGCGGTCGCGGTCGCGATGGTGCACGGGCCCCCGGCCGGGCTCGCGCTCGTCGAGGAGCTGGCCGCGGACCGGCGCCTGGCCCGTCATCACCGGCTGCTCGCCGTCCGGGCCCACCTGCTCGACCGGCTCGGCAGCGATCCGGCGGCCGCCGCCCGGGCGTACCGGGAGGCCGCGGCCCGTACGGCCAGTGCCCCGGAGCGCCGTCATCTGACGGCGCGGGCGCGGCAGGCGGAGCGGGGGCGGACGGTGGCGCGGGCGGAGACGGAGGGGCGGGCGGAGCGGTAGGCCGGTCCGGGGGACCCGCAGGGGGCGCGCGCCGTACGGCCGCACGCCGGGTCGCTGTCGCGCAGGGGGTTCTCGGCGACCGGCTCTTATTGTACTGTCCGTCTAATAAGCGGGTGGGCGGGAACCCGCGGGAGCAGGAACCTGGAGGCAGCCATGGCGCTCACCCGGCGGACGGGGCACGGTCACACCGAAGCCGACGACGACGTCTCGAAGCGGCTGCTGGAGTCGGCCGCCGCCCTCTCCTACGACCCCTCGGCCGAGATCGACTGGGACGCCCCGCTCCCGGACGACCACTACGGCCTCAACCCGGAGTGGAGCACCCTCTACGGCACCCGGCTGTGGGACGGGATGACCGAGCGGCAGCGGGTCACGCTCACCCGGCACGAGGTCTGCTCGATCATGAACACCGGCATCTGGTTCGAGATGATCCTCCAGCAGATGGTGCTGCGCGACCAGTACCTCAGGAACCCCGCCACCGCCGAGTTCCAGTTCGCCCTCACCGAGATCGCCGACGAGTGCCGGCACTCGATCATGTTCGCCCGCGCCTGCGCGAAGATGGGCGTCCCCGCCTACCGGCCGAACAAGGTGATCGCCCAGGCCGGACGCGCCTACAAGTCCCTCGCCAAGGGCGAACTCGCCTACGGCGGCATCCTGGTGGCCGAAGAGGTGCTCGACGTCATGCAGCGCGACTGGATGCGCGGCGAGAACGTGCTGGAGATCGTCCGCGGCACCTCCCGGATCCACGTGGTCGAGGAGTCCCGGCACATGAAGTTCGCCCGGCAGGAGATCCGCGAGCGGATGCGCCACGCGAGCCCGGCCCGCCGGCGCGCCTCGGCCACCGGCATCGCCCTCGGCGCGTACGTCATCGTCAGCAGCATGGTCCACCCGGGCGTGTACAAGGCCGCCGGGCTCGACGTGCCGCGGGCGCTCGCCGAGGCCAGGGCCAACGAGCACCGCAAGGCGATGATGCGCACCAGCTCCCGGCACCTGATGGCCTTCCTCGCCGAGACCGGGCTGCTCACCGGCCGCTCGGCCGCCGTCTACCGCCGGGTGCACATGCTCTGACGGAGCGCCGGAACCCGCCGTCCCATCCCCCCACGCGCAGCGAGGACCCCACCCGGCCATGGCCTACGCGATCACCCAGACCTGCTGCAACGACGCCTCCTGCGTGTCCGTCTGCCCGGTCAACTGCATCCACCCGACCCCGGACGAGCCGGAGTTCGGCACCACCGACATGCTGTACATCGACCCGCAGGCGTGCATCGACTGCGGCGCCTGCGCGGACGCCTGCCCGGTGGACGCGGTGTTCCCGGTCGACCGGCTGCGCGGTCCCGACACCGTGTTCGGCGACCTCAACCGCGACTGGTTCCGCGACCACCCCAGCGACCACGCCTGGGGCGCGCCCAGCTTCCCGCGCAGCCTGCCCGGCGAACTCGGCACGCTGCGGATCGCCGTCGTCGGCACCGGGCCGTCCGCCGGGTACACCGCGCAGGAACTGCTGCGCGGCACCAGCGCCGAGATCACCATGATCGACCGGCTGCCGGTCACCGGCGGCCTGCTGCGGCACGGGGTCGCGCCCGACCACCAGTCCACCAAGCGGATCGCGGAGAGCTTCGCGAGCGTCTTCCACGACCCGCGGCTGCGGATGCACCTCAACGTGGAGATCGGCACGGACCTCACCCACCGGGAGCTCGCCGCGCACCACCACGCGGTGGTGTACGCGGTCGGCGCGGCGGCCGACCGCCGGCTCGGCATCCCCGGCGAGGACCTGCCCGGCAGCCTGCCCGCGACCGCCTTCGTCGGCTGGTACAACGCCGACCCGACGGTGCCCGCCGACGCGGTGGAACTGTCGGCGGAGCGGGTGGCGGTGGTCGGCAACGGCAACGTCGCGGTGGACATCGCCCGCATCCTGCTCACCGACCCGGACCGGCTCGCCGCCACCGACATCGCCGACCACGCGCTGGCCGCGCTGCGCCGCAGCCGGGTCAGGGAGGTCGTGCTGCTCGCCCGGCGCGGGCCGGAGCAGGCGGCGTGGACCAGGGCGGAGTTCCTGGCGCTGCGGCAGCTGCCGGGCGTCGAGGTGGTGGTGGAGGACCACCCGCGGGTGCGGGCGGCGATCGAGGCGGCGGAGTCCGGGCCGGGGGCGCGGAGCGGGCCGGGCACCGGGTCGGGCGCCGGGCTGCTGGCCGGGCTGCCGTTGGTGCCGTACGACGGGTCCGCGGCGCCCGGGCCCGGGCGGCGGATCGTGCTGCGCTTCCTGTCGGCGCCGGCCGGGCTGTCCGGGTACGGGCGGGTCGAGGCGCTGACCGTCGAGCGGACCACCCTGGCGGCGGACGGCCGGGCCGAGGGCACCGGGACGACGGACGTGCTGCGGGCCGGTCTCGTGGTGCGCTCCATCGGGCACCGCGGCGTGCCGCTGCCCGGGCTGCCGTTCGACGAGCGGACCGGCACGGTCGCCCACCGGGAGGGGCGGGTCGTCGACCCTGCGACCGGCCGGCCGCTGCCGGGGACGTACGTGGTGGGGTGGGCCAAGCGCGGTCCCGCCGGAGGGATCGGGGCCAACCGGGCCTGCGCGCGGGAGACCGTGGGCGCGCTGCTGGACGACGCGGCCGCCCGCGCGCTGCCCGTCCCGGAGGCGGGCCGCAGGGACTTCGAACGGCTGGTGCGGCGCCGGCGCCCGGACGCGGTCGGGCTGCGGGAGCTGCGCGCGGTGGACCGGGCCGAGCGCGAGCGGGGCGAGGCCGAGGGGCGGCCGCGGGTGAAGCTCGCCACCGTGTCCGAGCTGCTGGCGGCCGGGCGCCGGCGGTAGCGGGGCGCCGAGGGTGGCGGTTGCCGGGTGGTCCGCCGTCCGGTCCTGGACACCCGTACGAGACGTGCGCGGGAGGTCGGGTGGGCCGACTTCCCGCGCACCGGACCACTCCCGCCGGGGGTTGACGCGCGGCCCGAGCCCACCCGGGGGCCGCCGGGCACGCCGGGCACGCCCGCCGCGCCGGTCGTGACTCAGCCTGCGGAGTCCGGCTCCGGCCAGGGCTCGGAGTGGAACCCGGTGGCCGGTTCGCCGTGGAAGCCCGACGCCGGTTCGTCGTGGAGCCCGGGATAGAACTGCCGCGCCCAGCGCCGGAACAGCCCGATCGAGCGCTCCCCGGGAACGAGCCGGGGCTGCGTCAGGTACCGCTTGTGGGCCAGGACCGGGCGGTCCTGCTTGATGATCCGCACCGCGGTCCGCAACGCCGCCCAGGAGGCCGCCCGGTCGACGGCCCGCGCCGAGCCGACCCCCGGCACCGGCACCGTGGCGGTCACCGCGAAGCGCACCCTGGTCCGCCACGGCGCGACCGGCGTCGGCAGCGTCCACACCCACAAGGTGCCGCCCAGCTGCGGAAATTCGACCGGCACCCGCATCATCCCGAGCCCGGCCAGGGTCACCGGCTGCTCCAGGCTCACCGCGCCCAGAGCGGGGAACCGGGTCGTGGTGCGCTGGTGGACCGTGAGCAGCGGGCCGTCCGGCTCGGGCGGGGCGGTCTCCCGGGTGTCCAGGCCGTGCAGCACCCGCACGTGCCGGAAGTCGACGCTGTTCTCCATCACCTCCTGGGGGTGGGAGAGCACCTCGCCGCTCCACCAGGCCAGCGGCCGCACCCCGACCGCCGGCGGCAGCTCCCAGGTGGGTGCGCCGGCGTCCGGACCACCGGACGGCCCGCACCAGACGAACAGGGCGCCGTCCCGCTCGCACAGGTGCCGCCGGGCCAGCGAGGCCCGGAACCGGACGCCGTCCGGCGAGCCGGTGCACGAGCCGTCCGGGCCGAAGGCGAAGCCGTGGAACGGGCAGACCAGCTCCTCGCCGCGGACCGTCCCGCCCGCCCCGAGGTGCGCGCCCAGGTGCGGGCAGTGCGGCCCGACCGCGCGCACCGCGCCCCGGCGGGTCCGGTACAGCACCACGTCCTCGCCCATCAGCCGGGCGGTGCGCACCCGCCCCGGCGGCAGGTCCCGCACCCGGCCGACGCAGAACCAGCCACTGGGGTACGGCAACGGGGCGGAGCGCTCGTCCATGCGGAGTTCACCTCGATGGCTTGACAGCCGTGTGAACGTACCAGGCGACGTGCTCGCGCACCCCGTACATCTCCACCGTGGAACGGAGGTTGATCCATTTGGCCGGATCGCCGAAGCGTCGCACCACCTCCCACGGCAGCCGGAAGTACGCGTGCACCGCCTCGAAGGTGGGTGTGTAGTACGGCGTCGCGTCCAACGCCTCCTCCACCTCGAACCCGGCCTCGCCGAGCAGCCGCGGGAGGTTGCCGGCGTGGTAGATCACGGCGCCGGTCATCGTCATCGCCTCCAGGAAGGACTCGATCAACGCCCGTGCCCGCGGCTCCAGTTCGCCCAGCGGGCCGACGCTGATCGGTCCGAGCAGCACCAGCCGCCCGCCCGGGCGCAGCACCCGGTGGAACTCGGCCAGGGCCCGGGACGGGTCGGGGGAGTGGACGAGCGTCTCCATCGAGTACACGCCGTCGAACTCGCCGTCGCCGAAGGGGAGCCGGTGGTAGTCCCCCCACCGGAAGACCGTCCGCTCACCCATCCGGGCCCTGGCGCTCAGCCGTTTCGCCTCGGCGAGGTGGAAGTCCAGGACGTCGACCCCGGTCACCCGCAGCCCGAACCGCACCGCCATCGCCCGCGCCACCACCCCCGCCCCGCACCCGGCGTCCAGCACCCGCGCCCCCGCGGACAGCGCCAGCTTGCGCCCCAGCACGTCCTGCAACTGCCGCTGCGCCCGCCACAGCCGCCACTTGGACTGGCCGGGCTCCGTCCACCCCCAGTGCCGCGCGTTGCGCGCCACCCGGGTGTAGAACCACCGGCTTCCGAACTGCCCGTACACCCTGCGCAACCCGGTCAGGTCGAGCCCCTCAACACCCATGCCACCGGGCTACCCACGCACCGGCGCCTCCTATCGCCGACGCCCGCGGATTGCCCGATGGAAGGAATCGCCGGGTCATCCGGTCATCGGACCGGTGGCGACGACTTTCAGCCGACCGGGACGGCCGCGCGCCGCAACCTGACCGCCCGCGCGGCGTTGAACCGGCCATGGACGACAACCATCTGCCGCTCGGCCCCTGGCGTGGAGTCTCGTGGGCCGCGGACACCCCGCCGGCCCTCGACCGCCACATCCTCAGGGCACGTCACGCCGTACGGATCGGCGACCACTGGTCCGCGCTGATCGCGGCGAACGAGCTGGCCGTGCTGGCCGACCGGCCGGACGCGGCCGAGGTGCTCGGGGCACGCCGGGGCTACCTGCCGGACAGTCCGGTGAACCGGTCCTTCGCCGAGGCGCTCCGTGAACGGCCGGAGGACGCCGGGATCTTCGGGCCACCGGTCGTCCTCAGCGTGCGGAGCCTGCACTGGGAGCCCGACTGGTCGGACATCGCCGGTCCGGCCTACCGCGGTCTGGTGCACGAGGGCCTGCACGCCATCGGCATCCAGCGCGCGGTGGAGGCCCGACGGGAGACCCAGCGGGTGATCGCCCGGCTGCTCAAGCGGAACGGCAGGGGCCACCGGAAGCTGCTGGAGTACGCGCCCGAGCTGGTCACCTGGACGGCCTGCCGGGCGCTGCCGCTGGAGACGCTGCACGACGGGAGCAGGACGTCGCCGAACTGGACGAAGCTCATCAACGGCACGCTCCCGGCCGAGACCGAGCGGGTCGCGGACCTGCTGGTCGGCGGCTACGTCCGGCTGCACGGCTCGGACCGCACCTTCAAGCCGACCGCGCCCACGCTGGGCCTCTGGCTGGAACTCGTGGACGCCGTGCTCGGCGGAGCCTGATCACTCACCCCGCCAGGAGCGCTTCACCTCCGCCCAACGGGCCGCCTGGCCGTCCGTGAGGGTGCCCCGGAGCTCGGCGAGCTTGAGGAGCTGGGCCTCGGCGTCGGCGCCCAGGGGCTGGGCCTCGGCGCGGTAGTGGTCGGTGAGGAGGGCGTCGAGTTCGGGGCGGGTGAGCGCGGGGTCGAGGCGCTGGGCGAGCTTGGCCATGTTGCGGTAGGAGCCCTGGAGCAGGAAGGGGGGCTCGGTGCGGGTGCGGTCGTCCTGGGCGGCCGAGGCCAGGTAGGCGCGGTTGACGGCCAGGACGGTGGAGCGCAGGTGGAGCAGGCCGGAGAGGACGGCGGTCATCCGCTCGACCTCGGCGGCGGGCCAGGCGCCGGCCAGGGTGCCGCCGGGCAGGCCGCCGGCGCGGGCGAGCAGGGTGTCGAGGTCGGCGCGCTCGGCGGTGGCCAGCGGGGCCAGGTGGGGGGTGGCGGGCAGGGCGTTCTCGACGAAGCTGAGCGCGAAGAGGTCCTCGCGGCCGGCGACGGCGTCGCCGAGGTTCCACACGTCGGCGCGGTTGGCGAGCATGTCGGGCAGCCGGAAGAGGCGGCCGGACTCGGTGTACGGGTTGGCGGCCATCACGACGGCGAAGCGCTTGCCGCGCAGGTCCCACTCGCGGGCCTCGCCGTCCCAGACGCCGTCGATCCGGCGCTGGGCGTCGCACAGCGGGATGAAGCGCTGGAGGAACTCGGGCGAGGTGTGCTGGACGTCGTCCAGGTAGAGCAGCACGTTGTCGCCCGCGTGCAGGGCGAAGTTGAGCTTCTCGACCTCGCGCCTGGAGGTGGCGTCGGGGGCCTCGGCCGGGTCCAGCGAGGTGACCCGGTGGCCGAGCGCGGGGCCGCTGACCGAGACCAGCAGCAGGCCGAGCCGCTCGGCGAGGTACTCGACCAGGGTGGTCTTGCCGTAGCCGGGCGGGGAGACCAGCAGCAGCAGACCGCTGCGGTCGACCGGACCCGACGACTGTGCCGTGCCGAGCTGCTTGGCGAGGTTGTCGCCGACCAGCGGCAGGTACACCTGGTCGATCAGCCGGTTGCGGACGAAGCCGTTGAGCGGGGCGGGCCGGTGCTGGTCGAGCCGCAGCCGGGCGTGCTCGGCGGCCAGCAGTTCGCCGCGCAGCCGCTGGTAGGCCCGGTAGCCGGGCATCTCGACCTGCTCGAACTCGCGGACCCGGGCGAGCAGTTCGTCCAGCCGCAGGTCGAGCGCGCCGCCGGTGACCCTGGGGTGGTCGCCGAGCAGCCCGGTGATCCTGGCGCCCACGGCCCCCTCGGCCGGCCGGCGCGGCAGGGACGGGCAGAGCAGTACGGCGGCGGCCTCGGCGAGGTCCCCCGGGTCGGCGTCGGCGGCTCCCGACTCCAGCCAGGCGGCGGCGAGCCGGCGCCGTACGGGCAGCAGCTCCGGCTCCTCGGGCAGCGCCGCCAGGGCCTCGGTGAGGCCGGCCGACTCGGGGGCGGCGCGGAACTTGTCGAGCAGCGCGGCGGCGCCCGCCGAGTGGGCGAAGCTCGGCGCGGCGGCGGCCAGTTCGGCCACCAGGTAGGGGCCCGCCGGGTCCGTGCCGGGGACGAAGTCCGCCACGGCGGCCGAGAGTTCGGCGGCCAGGGCGTCCAGCGCTCCCTGCGCGGGGGCGCCGCCGAAGGCGTCCCAGGCGAGGCCGAGCGAGCGGGCCCTGGTGTGCCAGAGCAGCCGCCGGCGCTCGTCGGCGCCGTGCGCCCAGTACAGCTGCGCGGCCGCCCTGGCACCCGCCGGGTGGCGCAACAGGCCGGCCCCGGCGCCTAGTTCGAGCAGGGCGCGGAGCAGCAGCGCCGCGTCGTGGTCGTGCACGCCGCGCTGGTAGCCCTCGTCCGGCCGCTGCTCGGCCGCCCGCCGGACGTACTCCAGCAGCTCGGCGTCGCCGGAGAGCGAACCGGACAGCGCCCCCGGTTCGGCGGCCGGCAGCAGGCTCGCGGCGAGGTACTCGGCGCGGTACAGCCGGGGGGTCTCCGAGGGCAGCGGGCGGTCCCAGTAGCGCTCGGTCGCCGCGAAGGCCGGGTCGGTGACGGGGGAGCGGTAGTCGGTGCCGGTGAGGGTGAAGGCGGGGCGCCCGCGCCAGGGGACCAGGGCGAGTTCGGGCCGCTGGGTGGTGACGGCGAACAGGTGCCGGCCCAGCCGCAGGGTGCCGGGGCCGTCGCCGGCGAGTTCGGCGCGGTCGCGCAGGGCCCGGTGGGCGCGGGAGCGGGCGGCGCGCAGCCGGCCGGTCAGCTCCTCGGCCCTGACCCGGTCGCCGATCCCGGTCAACTGCCCGGCCAGGTCGCGGAGTTTGACGGCGGTCGGGTCGGCGGCCAGGGCGGCGTCGATCTCGGCGGCGGTGTCCAGCGCGGCCAGCCGCCGGTGCAGGGTGTCGAGGATGCGGTCGGCGGAGGCGGCCAGCCGGTCGGCGCGCCGGGCCCGCTCCTCCAGCAGGTGCTGGCGGCGGGCGGTGAGCGCGTCGTGGATCTCGGTGCGCCGGGCGGTGAGCTGCTCGCCGAGGGCCGGGTCGGCGTCGGCGAAGCGGGTCTCCAGCTGCTCGATCCGCAGCAGCAGCCGGCCGAGCTGCTCGTCGCAGGCCTCGGGGGTGTCGGCGGCGGCGAGCGCGGCGGTGGTGGCCTGGCCGAGCAGGGCGGTCTCGGCGGCGAACTCGGCGGCGGCCTCGTGGGTGCGCAGCTCCCGGCGGCGCACGGTCAGGGCGGTCCTGGCCCGGTTGAGCAGTCCGAGCACGTCGGCGAGCCGGTCGAGGATCGCGGTGCGGGTGGTGGCGTCGGCCAGGTCGAGGGTGCCGACCAGCTCCGAGACGGTCTGCAACGCCTCGCTCTGGGCGCCGAGTTCGAGGCCCAGCGGCTCGGCCTCGGCGGCGGTGGCGATGCCGGCGCAGTGTTCGGCCAGTTCGCCGGCCCGCTGCCGGTGCGGTTCGAAGGCGGCCGGCTCGGCGAGCTGCCCGACGGCCCGGTCGGCGGCCTCGGCCAGGCCCTCGGCGAGGTGGGCGGCGAGCGCGTCGATCCGCTCCGGGTCGGCGCGCGGCAGGTCGCGCAGCGCCTCGACGCGGCCCTGGGCGCGGCGCAGCCCGGCCAGCCGGTCGACCCACTCGGCGGCGTCGGCCAGGGTCTCGCCGCGGGCGGTGCGCAGCAGGCTCTCGACGTGTTCGGCGGCCTCGTCGGTCCGCCGGGCGGCGTGCGCGGTGAGCTGGGCGACGGCCTCGTACTCGGCGACGACCTGCCGGGTGGTGTCGCGGATCCCGGCGAGCGGTGCGGCGAGGTCGCCGAGGCCGCTCTGGCCGAGCCAGTGGTGCCGGTCGGCGGTGCGGGTGCAGGCGGCGAGGACGGCCTGGTGGCCGGCCGGGGTGTCGGCGCCGGCCGCGGCCAGCCGGGCCAGGGCCAGGCAGTCGGCCAGGCCGCGGACCAGGTCGGCGTTGCCGATCCGGGCCAGCGGCCCGCTGCCGGGCGGCTGTTCGGCGGCGAAGCGCTCGCTGGTGAACGGGGTCCGCCAGAGCTGGACGGGGTGCAGCCGGGTGGGTCCGTCCTCGGCCGGGCGCAGCGCGATCAGGGTGCCGTCCGGGAGCAGCGCGTAGCCCTGGCAGGGCAGCGGGGCGGCGGCCTCCTGGCGGACGCTGTTGTACGGCTGGAGCAGGGCGCGGCCGTCGGCGGGGGAGCGGAACTCGTAGAGCACGTCCTCGCCGTTGGGCGACAGGACGGTGCGCTCGTACACCAGGCCGTCGACCGGCTGGTCGAAGGTGCGCACGGTGCCGTCCACCAGGACGCAGCCGCCGGGGAAGGCGACGCCCTGGTCGGCGGGCAGCCGCAGGCAGGCCTGGCCGAGCGCGTCGATCCGGGTGACCGCGCCGGTGGGCAGGTGGACCACCAGGTGTCGTTCGGTCTCCTCCTGGTACGGGCGCACGCGCACCAGCAGCAGGGGGCCGATCCGGGTGTGGGCGATCCGGGCGTCGGCGAGGGTCTGGAGGGCCTCGGCGAGCGGTTCGCGGTGCAGCTCCCGGCCGTCCGGGGCGGCGATGGTCAGCCGGCCGCCGTCGACGCCGATCAGCAGTTCGCCGGCCAGGCCGGCGCGGGGCGGCCGGCCGGGGCCGGCGGGCAGCTGGTCGTCCCTGGTGAGCGCGGTCCAGGGCAGCTGCCGGCCGTCGGCGGGGGTGTGGTCGCGTTCGCCGCGCCCGTCCAGGTAGCCGGCCGGGGCGTCGTCGTCCAGGCGCCAGCGCAGCACCCGGACGTCGGCGGCGGCCGGGCCGGTGCGGAAGACGGCGAGCAGCCTGCCGTCCACCGGGCGCAGCCGTTCCAGCCTGGCGTCGCGGAAGTAGCGCCGCAGGTCGCCGAGGTCCTGGCGCAGCCGGGGGTCGTCCAGCAGGGTGCCCTCGGCGGGGGCGGGGGAGAGGTCGGGGTGGTGCAGGCCGAGGACGTCGGTGAAGTCCTCGGCGTCGTCGGCCGGTCCGGCCGTACGGGTGCCGAGCAGCAGCATCCCGCCGACGGCGGTGAGGTCCTGCGGCAGGCAGGCCCGGGCGGTGGTGAGCCGCCCGGTGCCGGCCAGCCGCAGCTCCCCGCCGCCGAACTCGGCGACCCGGCGGGCGTTCAACGCCTGCGCCCGGTCGGCGAGTTCGGCGGCGGCTCGGGCGAGCCGGTCGCGCAGGACCTCGTAGGTGCCGGCGTCGGGCCTGGCGTCGAGGGCGTCCACGGTCACGGTTGCTTCCTCGGGTGTTCGGCGGGTCGTTGCGGGGAGCCTGGTGCTACTTGGAGCCGTTGACCGCGGCGTGGCCGTTGGCCAGCGCCCCGATCGGGGTCTCCGCGATGCCCAGCTGCCGTGCCGAGTCGAGCAGTTGGCGCAGCGGGCCGGTCTGGTCCGCGGCCCCCGAGCCGATCAGCTTCATCAGCAGCGCGGACACGGTCAGATTCTGCACGTCCGCCGTGGAGACCGACGAGAGCACCTTGGTGAGGTCCTCGGTGAAGTCGGCCCGGCCGTCCAGCCAGGGCCCGGCCAGGGTCTGCGCGGTCTGCGAGTGGCCGACGAAGGCGTCCAGGCTCTTGCCGGCCGACACCGCCTGCACCAGCTTCTCGAAGAACACCGAGTCCCCGCCGACGATGTCGATCTTCGCCTTCTCCAGCCCGGCCGCGACCAGCGCCGCCTGGGACTCGGCGATCTGCCGCTGGGTGTCCAGCCCGGCCAGCCGGACGTCCTTCTCGGCGGCCAGCCGCAGGCGGTACTCCTCGTGCCCGCGCGAGGCCTCGTCCAGCTTGGCCATCGCCGCGGCCTTCTCGGTCAGGCCCTCGGCCTCGGCCTTCAGCTTGCCGCCGATCTCCAGCGCGGTGGCCTTGGCCTTCTCGGCCTGCACCAGCGCCTCGGCGCGGCCGACCTTCTCCACCGCCGCGGCCTCCTGCTCGCGGACCTGGACCCGGGCCAGGCCCTCGGCCGCGGCCTCCGCCCGGACGCCCTCGGCCATCCGGATCTTGGCGACCGCGTCCAGCTCGGCGGCCTGCTGCCTGGCCTCGGCCAGCACCAGCGCCTCGCGGGCCCGGAACGCGGCGGCCTGCTCGGCGGCCTCGGCGGCCTTGATGTCCTTGACGAGCCGCTCCTGCGCCTCGGCCTCGGCCTGGATGACGACGGCCTTGCGGACGCGCTCGGCCTCCTCGACGGCGCGCAGGGTCTTGACGGCCTCCTCCTGCTCGGCGACGGTGCGGTCCACCGCGACCCGCTCGCGGACCACGTCGGCGACCTCGCGCTTGGCGGACTCGACCTCCTTCGCCTTGGCGATGGTGGCGAGTTCGGTCTCCCGCTCGCGGCCGACGACCTCCAGCAGGCGGTCCTTCTCGATCCGCTCGTTCTCCACCGCGATCACCCGCTCGCGGTTCTTCTGCGCCACCGCGACCTCGCGGGCCTGGTTCTCCCGCTGCACCCCGAGCAGTTCCTCGGTGCGCAGGAAGGCGGTCTGGGCGTTGAGCCGCTCCTCCTCCTGCACCCGGGCGATCACCGCGTCCTCCTTGGCCCGCAGGGTCTCGATCTCGCGGCGCTGGCGGATCTCCGCGTCGGCCTGCCGGCGCTCCAGCTCCAGGACGGCCTCCCGGGCGTCCACGTTCTGCCGGGTGATCTCCTTCTCCTCGGTGCGCTGGTACTCGTTGGTGCGCACGTGCTCGATCGCGGTCAGCTCGGTGATCTTGCGGATGCCCTGGGCGTCCAGGATGTTGTCGGAGTCCAGCTGGCTCATCGGGGTCTGTTCCAGGTGGTCGATGGCCGCGTCCTCAAGGGTGTAGCCGTTGAGGTCGGTGCCGATGACCGCGATGATCTGGTCCCGGAACTCGTGCCGGTGGGTGTACAGGTCGGTGAAGTCCAGCTGCTTGCCGACGGTCTTGAGCGCCTCGGCGAACTTGACGGCGAAGAACTCCTGGATCGCCTGCGGGTCGCTGGCCCTGGCGGTGCCGATCGACTGCGCGACCTTGATGACGTCCTCGACGGTCTTGTTGACCCGGACGAAGAACGAGATCCGGATGTCCGCGCGGATGTTGTCCCGGCAGATCAGACCGTCCCGGCCGGCCCGGTGGATCTCCACCGTCTTCGCGGTGATGTCCATCAACTCGGCCTTGTGGAGGACGGGGAGGACGATCGCGCCGGTGAAGGTCACGTCCACCTTCTTCGTCCGGGAGACGATCAGTGCCTTGCCCTGCTCGACCTTCTGGAACAGGCGGCCCACGAACAGGAGCAGGGCGAGCACGATGAGCAGCACGACGGCGACGAGCACGCCGAAACCCACGGCGATGGTGTCCATCACGGAGTCCTTTGACGAGATGGCGAGACAGTGCGAAGGGAATTGCGGTGAAGGTGAGGTGAGGTGGATCGGCGACGGGCCGGGATCAGGTGAGACCGGACGGCGGGTCGAAGGGCGCCACCAGGAAGTGCTCGCCCTCGGGGTCGTAGTCGAAGATCAGGGCGGTCCGTCCGGCCGTCAGGCCCGGTTCGGGCTCCGCCGTGCGGACCTGGACGATCGCGGTGGACCCGTCCTCCGCGGTGACCTCGGCCTGTCCGAAGCCGGCCGTCACCCGGCCGGTGCGGATCACGCAGACCCGGCCGACGAAGTCCCCCCGGGTGGCCGGCCGGGTCTGCGGGAACAGCCGCGACAGCGGCCGGACGAGCACCCGGGTGCCCGCCCAGGAGGCGACCAGCGCGACGGCGAACACGCCGCCGCGCGCCGGTGCCCCCGAGGTGAGGACGGTGCCGGCCAGGCTGACGAACCAGGCGATCGCGACCAGCAGCGACACCGCCACCGTCACGGGCACCCCGCCCAGCCCCAGCGCGTCCAGCACGTTCGTGTGGTGGCCGGCTCCGTGCCGGCCGGACCCCGCGTCGGCACCGTGCCCCCCGGCACCGTGCCCCGCGTGTCCGGCGTCTCCCGGGAGTCCGACGTGTCCCCCATGTCCGGCACCCGGGTGGTGCCCCGCGTGCCCGGCGTCCAGGTGGTGCCCGCCGTCGTGCCCCCCGTGCACGGCGCCGGGCACCAGGCCCCCGAGCAGCATCAGCAGCCAGTAGCCGACCACCACCACCAGCGCGAAGCTGAACAGCGCCGTCGGAAAGGCCAGCGCGGCCGTGAAGAAACCCCCCGTTCCGGCCACGTTTCCCCCCGCCCCTCCTCCGGCGCCGCACTTCGGCGTCGGGAAGATCATGGCAGCCGGGGCGCGCCTCGCACATTGCCAGGATCCGGCAATCTTTACGCCCCTTTGACACCCTGCTACGTGCGGCCCGGGTGACACTGCAACAACCGGGCAACAGGCCGGTCGCCGGACGGTCCCGGAGGTTTCGGCCGACGGCCGGGCCGTACAGGATCCGGCAACGGCCGGTCGTGGACGGACGGTTCGGCCGGCGGCCGGTCACGGCCGGGTGCCGTAGCGGGTTCCGGGCGGCCGCGCCAGAGGGGCGTTCCGGCCACCGCCGGCTCCGCCCGGCCGCAGCCGGAGCTAGAGCGGCTGTTCCGGCCAGTTCAGCAGCCGGGCCCCCATGGCCGCCGTCTCCAGGGTGAAGCGCTGGAGCGCGTCCGCAGGGTCGTACCCGGTGAGCGCCTTGATCCGCTCCAGCCGGTAGCTCAGGGTGCGCACGCTCAGCCCCAGCCGGCGCGCCGCCTCCGCGTTCACGTACGCGGCCTCCGCCTGCACCGCGATGGTGTCCAGCAGCGGACGGGCGCCGCCGCGCGCCTCGGTCAGCGGGCCGAGCACGGTGCGCACCAGGTCGGCCATGGCCGCCCGGTCGCGCATCAGCACCGGGAAGACCAGCAGTTCCTCGGCCTTCAGCTGCTGGGCCGACAGGTTCAGCCGGTGCGCGTAGTCCAGCGCGTCCAGCGCCTCCTCGTAGCTGCGCGGCACCCCGCTCGGCCCCGAGTGCCGACGGCCGGTGGCCACCCGGCGCACCGGGAGGTAGCCGGGGCCGGGGCGCAGCGTCAGCTCGGCGAAGGCCTCCAGCACGGCCCGCTCGGAGTCCGGCGCGATGCACACCAGCCGGCCGTCCTTGCTGGCCAGCAGCACGTCCCGCTCGCCGAACCGCCCGGCCAGCTCCCGCTCCACCCGGTGCACCAGCGGATGCACGTCCGCGAACGGCTCGTCGCCCACCGCGACCGCCACCGTGTACGCGCCCGCCAGCCGGAGCCCGAACCGGTCGGCGCGCTCGACGAGCTTCCCGAGGTCGCCGCGGCCGAACAGCAGGTCGTCGATGAACTCCCGCCTGGCCGCCTCCTCCTGACGGACCGCCAGACGCTGTGCCCGCTCGTGGCCCTCGCCCAGCGCGGCCAGGGCGGCGTCGGTGGCGGCCAGCACCGCGTCGCCCGTCCGGCGCAGCTCGGTGACGCTGGTCGCGGCGGTCGTCCCCGGCAGGGTCTGCCAGGCCCGCCGGGCCGCGGCCAGGCAGTGCGACACCACCTCGCGCAGCCCGTACCCGGCCTCCGCGCAGAGTTCGCCGAGCCTGCGCAGGCGCTCCAGCTCCTCGCGGCGCAGCAGCCGTCCGGTGCGGGAGACGTCGGCGAGCAGGGCGAGGTAGGCCTCGGCCAGCTCGGTGGGTATGTCGTCGATCTCCTCGGTCACCGTGTCCTGCCAACCCCCGTGCGGCCTGCTGATCCGGCGCCGAACCTATCAGGGCCGGTCCGGCCGGGGCCGCTGTGACCGCTGTGGCTACCGGTCGCGGAAGTGCAGGACGAAGCGCGCGCTGCTGCCGTCGATCCGCCGCCGCACGTACAGCGCGGGCGCGCCGTCCGGGGTGCAGCTGACCCCCTCGCGCACCAGCAGCGCGGTGCCCGGCGGGACGCCCAGCAGCTCGGCGTCCGCGAGGTCCGCGCCGACGGCGCCGAAGGCCCGCCAGTCGTACTCCAGCTCCACCCCGGCGGCCCGCGCCAGGTCCGGCACCAGGTTGCCGGGGCGGCCGGGCCGGACCAGCTCCGCCGGCAGCGGGCCGAACGGCACCCAGTAGCTGCACACCGCCCGGGCCCGCCCGCCCAGCCGGATCACCGAGTCCACCCGGGACAGCTCCGCCGGCGTGCGGCCCAGCCGGCGGGCCGCCTCCGCGTCCTGTGCCGAGCCGGTGACGGGCGGGGCGGCGACCACGTACTCGCCGTCGGTGCGCTCCTCGTTCGGCAGCGCGCCGTACACGCTGCCGAGGTCGGTGCGCTGGCTGCGCGGGTCCACGGCGATCGACACCCGGACGGCGGGCGGGCGGACGAAGGTGCCCACGCCGCGGCGGATCTCCACCACGGCCGCCCGCTCCAGCTCCGCCACCGCCTGCCGTACGGTCAGCCGGTTCACGCCGAACTCGGCGCTCAGCTCGGGCTCGCTCGGCAGCCGGGCGCCGGCGGGGTAGGTGCCGTCGTCGACGCGCTCCTGGAGTCGGCGGGCCAGGCGGCGGTACACCGGAGTGCTCGGGGGGTTCGCGGAATTGGTCGCCACGGGCCCGATCCTACGAAGCCCGGCCGGTCCGCCCGGGTCACGTGCCGCCCGTCCCGGTCACGTGCCGCCCGTCCCGCCCGCACCGTCCGAGTCGCCGTGGCCCGCCGACGGGGGTGGGATGGAGGGATGCACCGGCCGAGGCTTGCCCGGCGGCCCCGCGACGGGTTAGACATCTGGACATCTAGATGTCTCCGCCCCTCCGGACGTCCCTGCCCCGTCCCGGGTGCGGCTCCACCGAAAGGCCTCCGCATGTCCCTGGTCAACTTCCGCGACGCCGCCGCCCTCGGCGACCCCGAGGGCCGCCGGGTCCGCCCCGGGGTGCTGTACCGCTCCGCCCAGCCGTTCCCGGCCGCCGACGAGGCCACCGTCCGCCAGCTGCGCGGCTGCGACATCCGCACCATCGTGGACCTGCGCGACCCGCGCGAGACCGACCCCGACGACTGGGCCGCCGCCGAGGCCGCCGGGATAGCCGTCGTCGCGGCCCCGGTGAACCCCGCCACCGACGCCCTCACCGCGCGGATGAGCACCATGGCCACCGCCGCCGACCTCGGCGACTTCTACGTGCTGCTGGCCGAGTCCGCGCCCGAGGCGCTGGCCGCCGCCGTCGAGGCCACCGTCCGCCCCGGCGCCGTCCTGCTGCACTGCGCCGCCGGCAAGGACCGCACCGGCCTGCTGACCGCCCTGCTGCTCGACCTCCTCGGCGCCCCCGCCGACCGCATCGTGGCGGACTACGCCCGCACCACCGACGCCCTCCCGCAGATCTTCGCCGGCCTCGCCGAGCGCCACCGCACCGCGCTCAACGACCACACCACCTCCCGCGTCACCGACTCCCGGGGGCGCAGCCTCACCATCCCCGCGCCCCTCCTGGAGGCCCCGGCCGAGGCCATGTCGGTCTTCCTGGACCGGGTCCGCACCCACCACGGCGGCGCGGCCTCCTTCCTCCCCGGCTGCGGCGTCCCGGTGGCCACCCTCGGTGCCTTCCGCGCCAAGGCGGCCGTGGCCTGACCGGCGCCCGGCTCCTGCCCCGGGGCCCGGCGCCTGGAAACCGCCGTACCGGTTTATCCCGTTGCATCCTGCGGCCCCGCCCTGGCAGCGTGCCCGGTCGAAGGGGGGTGCCGCGAGATGACCGCACTGCGCGAGATCCGCGCCGACCACGACGACCGGACGATCGTGCTCTACCAGGCCTACCCGCCGGCCGTCGCCGACGCGGCCCTGGCGGCGGGCCGGTTCACGGCGCCGTTCGGCTTCCACCGGATGACCTGGATCAAGCCCTCGTTCCGCTGGCTGATGCACCGCAGCAACTGGGCGAGCAAGCCCGGCCAGACCAGGGTCCTGGCGGTCCGGATCACCCGCGAGGGCTGGGAGGAGGCGCTCGCCCGCGCCGTCCTGACCACCGCGCACCCGGACGAGCCGGCCAGCGCCGAGGTCCACGTGCAGTGGGACCCGGAGCGGTCGCTGCGCGGGGCGGCGCTGAACCACTACAGCATCCAGGTGGGCATCGGCCGGTCGCTGATCCGCGGCTACGCCGAGGAGTGGGTCACCGGGCTCACCGACCTCACCCCGAGGGTGCACCGGATCGCCGCGCTGGTCCGCGGCGGGCAGGCGGCGAAGGCCCAGCGGCTGCTGCCGCCCGAGCGCCCGTACCTGCCGCCCGCCGCGACCGCGCGGCGCCTCGGCCTGGGCTGAGGGGGGCGGCGGAGCCGAGGAGACCGACCCGAGGAGACGGAGGCAGAGGCGGTGGATCAGACGTCCCGCCGCCGCACCACGGCCACCGTCACCACCACCGCGGCCACGCCCCACACCCCCATGGTGATCCACGAGTCCAGCACGCTCGGCGCGTACTTCCCCATGGTGGTCGTGGAGGCGGGGTTGATGGTGAGCCGCTGCACGGTGGCCGTCGGCAGGTGGGTGCCGATCTCCTTGAGCCAGCGGTAGCGGTCCCCGCCGAACATCATCGGCAGGACGAACAGCAGCAGCACCAGCGACACGATCGAGGCGGTGGCGTGGCGCAGCAGCGCGCCCAGCGCCATTCCGACCAGCGCGCAGACCGGCACGATCGCCGCGTAGCCGAGCACGGCCCGCAGGCAGCCCTCGTCGGCGAGGGAGAGCCCGACGTGCCGGGAGGCCAGCATCGCGTTGACGGCGAGGAAGGAGCCCGCCGAGACCACCAGCCCGGCGAGCGCGGTGATCCCGCCGATCAGCACCACCTTGGCCGCGATCACGCCCCGCCGGTCCGGCACGGCGGCGAAGGTGGTGCGGATCAGGCCGGTGGTGTACTCGCCGAACACGGTGATCGCCCCGAGGCTGCCGGCCGCGACCGCCATCAGGTCGCCCGCGATGCTGCCGAGCCCGTGGAACAACGGGTCGTACGTGTACGGGGGTTGGCCGGGCATCCGGGCCGGCGGGTGGTCGATGTACGTCAGGTCGGTGTGGACGGCGTTCACGTTGACGGCGATCGCCACCAGCGAGGCCAGCGCCAGCACCCAGTAGGTGGAGCGCAGCGAGCGCAGTTTGATCCACTCGGCGGCGAGCAGGTCGAGGAACCGGGGCGCGGGCTCGGCGGATCCGGGGGTCGTGGTGCTCAACGGGCCTCTCCAGCCTGGTACTCGACACTGCCGGCGGTCAGGGACATGAACGCCGACTCCAGCGACGACGTCCGGGTGGTCAGCTCGTGCAGCACCAGGCCGTGCCGCAGCGCGAGTTCGCCGACCCGCTCGGCCGCGAGCCCGGTGACGATTCCGGACCGCGGCCCGGCAGGCCGCACGTCGGCCCCCTCGGCGCGCAGGACCTCGGCCAGTGCGGGGAGTTCGGGAGCCCGTACGGCCACCGAGGAGACCGCGTTACGGGCCGAGAACTCGGTCAGGCTCTCGTCGGCGATCAGCCGGCCGCGCCCGATCACCACCAGGTGGTCGGCGGTGTGCTCCATCTCGGCCATCATGTGGCTGGAGACGAACACCGTGCGTCCCTCGTCGGCGAGCCGCCGGAACAGCCCGCGCAGCCAGCGCACGCCCTCCGGGTCCAGCCCGTTCAGCGGCTCGTCGAACAGCAGCACCGGCGGGTCGCCGAGCAGCGCGCCCGCGATGCCCAGCCGCTGCCGCATGCCCAGCGAGTAGCCGCCGATCCGGCGTCCGGCGGCCCCACCGAGGCCGACCTCCGCCAGCACCTCGTCCACCCGCCCGAGCGGGATGCGGTTGCCGCGGGCCAGCGCCGCCAGGTGCGCCCGGCCGGTGCGCCCGCCGTGCACGTCGCCCGCGTCCAGCAGGGCGCCGACGTGCCGCAGACCGCGCGGCCGGCTCGCGAAGGGCACCCCGGCCACCGTGACGGTGCCCCCGGTGGGGGTGTCCAGGCCCAGGATCATCCGCAGCGTGGTGGACTTCCCGGCGCCGTTGGGGCCCAGGAAGCCGGTCACGGCGCCGGGCCGGACGGTGAAGGTCAGCCGGTCGACGGCCGTGGTGGCGCCGTACCGCTTGGTCAGTCGCTCGATCTCGATCACGGGGCCAACGGTGCCGGTCGGAGCCGGTCCCCGGCATCGGGCGGCGGGCCACAACCACGGGCCGCCGCACTGGCCCCCGGGATTACGCCCCCGGGCCGATGTGCCGCCCGGAGGCCCGCCGCTACCATCGCGCCATGATCACCGAACCCCGCCCGCCGCTGCTCAGGCGCCTGCCCGCGGGCGTGTGGGTGGGGGCGCTCTGGACGGCGCTGGTCGCCTTCCGCTTCCTCACCCGCGAGGACGAGCTGCGCCACCTGCTCTCCTACCAGGGCAACCTGGAGGACATGCCGCTGACGGTCACCGCGGTGGTCACCACCCTGGTCGCGGCGCTGCTGGTCCGGCTGCCGCTGGCCGCCGTCGCGGTGGCGCTCGCGGGCGGCGTCTTCGCGCTCGGGACGGTGCGGGTCCCGGAGACCGCGCCGCTCCAGTTCCTGATCGCCGACGGGGTGGTCGGCTACTGCGCGGCCACCCGCTCCCGCCGCGTCTCGCTGAGCGCCCTGGCGCTGCCGCTCGCCACCCTCGTCGGGCTGTTCCTCCACGGCGTCGTCAACGGCTACCCCGTCAACCCGCTCGCCTACACGGGCCTCGCCGCGACCGTGCTGATCGCCTGGCTGGTCGGCAACACCGTGCACCAGAGCCGCGCCCACACCGAGGCGCTGCGCGGCCGGGCCGCCGAACAGGCCGTCACCGCCGAACGGCTGCGGATCGCCCGCGAGCTGCACGACATGGTGGCCCACAACATCGGCATCATCGCGATCCAGGCCGGCATGGGCAGCCGGGTCATGGACACCCAGCCCGCCGAGACCAGGGGCGCCCTGGAGGCCATCGAGGCCACCAGCAGGGAGACCCTGGCCGGGCTGCGCCGGATGCTCGGCGCGCTGCGGCAGGGCGAGGGGGAGCCCGCGCCGCTCGAAGCGGTGCCCGGGCTCGGCGAGTTGGACCGGTTGGTGCGGAGGGCGGCGGGCGCCGGGGTCGACGTGGCGCTCACCCGGCGCGGCGCGGTCCGGCCGCTGCCGCCCGAGGTGGACCTGGCCGCCTACCGGATCGTCCAGGAGGCGGTCACCAACGTGGTCAAGCACTCCGGCACCCGGGACTGCCACGTCACCGTCGTCTACGGCCCGCGGGAGCTCGACCTCACCGTGGCCGACCGGGGCACCGGGGCGGCGGCCGGCACCACCGGCACCACCGGTACCCCAGGCACCGGCTACGGCCTGGCCGGCATGCGCGAGCGGGTCGCCCTGCTGCACGGCGAGTTCGGTGCGGGGCCGCGCCCCGGAGGCGGCTTCCTCGTCGCCGCCCGGCTGCCGCTGCCCGACGGCGCTCCCGAGGACGCCCCCGTTCAGGCCCCCGTTCAGGCCCCTGTCCGGGCCTCCGTCCAGACCCCCGTGGAGGTGGGACCGTGACCCGTGTCGTCCTGGTCGACGACCAGCCGCTCATCCGCACCGGCCTGCGCGTGCTGATCGCCGACGCCCCCGACCTGGAGGTGGTCGGCGAGGCCGGCGACGGCGCCGAGGCCGTCGACCTGGTCACCCGGCTGCGCCCCGACGTCGCCGTGATGGACATCCGGATGCCGGGCACGGACGGCATCGAGGCCACCCGCCGGATCACCGCCGACCCCGGCCTGCCCACCCACGTCCTCGTCCTCACCACCTTCGACGACGACGACTACGTGTACGGCGCGCTGCGCGCCGGGGCGAGCGGCTTCCTGGTCAAGGACCTCGCCCTGGAGACCATCCTGGACGGCATCCGGGTGGTCGCCGCCGGGGACGCCCTGCTGGCCCCCGGCGTCACCCGCCGGCTGATCGGCGAGTTCGCCGCCCGGCCGCAGGGAACGGCCCGGCCCCGCAGGCCCGTCGCCGAGGCCGTCACCGGGCGCGAGCGCGAGGTGCTCACCCTGGTCGGCCGGGGTCTGTCCAACGCCGAGATCGCCGCGGAGCTGACCATCAGCGTGGCCACCGCCAAGGCCCACGTCGCCCGGCTGTTCACCAAGCTCGACGCCCGCGACCGGGTCCACCTGGTCATCCAGGCCTACGAGTTCGGGCTGGTCGCGCCGTAGGCCCGGTGGGCGTGCGCCGCCGCCGCGCCGGGCCCGGTCAGGACCCCGCGACCTCGCCGATGCGCATGATCCGGCCGTGGGAGTCCAGCACCACGTCGTAGGCGTTGCCGTGGCAGCCGTCCGGGGCGGCGGCCGGCTCGCGGTCGGCCAGGCAGTCGTCGAGGTGGGCGATCAGCTCGTGGAGCGGGACGGGCCTGACCGGGTCGCCGTGCGGCTCGTCGATCAGGGTCGCCGCCACGCCCGCCGTCGCGAAGCCGTAGCGGGCGGGGGCGCCGGTGGGCTCGTAGCCGGCCGGGCCGCAGCCGAAGCGGGCGGGCCGGGCGGTGAGTCCGTCCGGGGCGGCGGAGAGGACGAGGAGCACCTCGTGGCCGGGGAGCCCGGTGGGGGTGGCGCACTCGGGCCCGGCGAAGGGCCGGGCAGAGGGCTCGGCCGGCTGGTCCGCGGACGGGTCGGGAGACGGATCGGCGGAAGGGTCCGCGGACGGCCCGGAGGCGGCCGGGGTGACGGCCGACGGGCCGGCCCCGGGGGAGTAGGGCCCGGCCTCCTCTTCCTCCTCGTAGAACAGGCCGTCGTCCTCGTCCAGCAGGTCGTCCGCGCCCTCGTCGGCCAGGGCGGCGGCGGAGGCGGCGGCCACCGTGGGAGCGGAGTCGGCGGGCGTACAGCCTGCGAGGACGGCTGCGCTGCCGCAGGCCAGCAGGGCGGCGGCGAGGAGGACACGGGACGGGGCCATGGCACAAGTCTCCCCGGACGGGGGCGGATGTCGGTACCCGCTTGACACGACCGGGGCCGGTGGTGCGGTTCCCGCCGGAGGCGTGCGCGACCGCGCTTCCCTCCCCGCCGGACGTGCGGATCCGGCGGGGGAGAGCATGGGGTGAGCCTGCGTCAGGCGGCCACCGGCCGGTCCGTCTCGTACGCCTCGCGCAGCCGGTCCTGCGCCTGGGTGCCCACCGCGAGGTGGTCGAGCCCGAGCAGCGCCGCGCCGAGCACCGGCGGCGCGACGACGACGCGCGGCTCGGCCAGCGGCGCGGCCTCGGCGAGCCGGGCCGTCACGTTGTCCAGCAGCAGCGGCTGCCGGGAGGCGAGCACGCCGCCGCCCAGCACCACCGGGGCCGGGGCGTCCAGCAGCTCCAGGCGGCCGAGCGCCACCACCGCGAGCCGGACGATCTCGTCGGCCTGGCGGTCGATCAGCTCCAGGGCCACCTCGTCGCCCTCGACGGCGACCGCGAACAGCACCCGGACGATCTCGTGCAGCCGCACGCTCGGCAGGTGCCCGAGGTGGACGGCCTCGGCGACGGCGCCGGCGCTCGGCAGCCCGAAGTGCTCGGCGATGGCCCGGGCGAGCCCGGTCGGCCCGCCGCGCCCGTCCTCCGCGCGGACGGCGTGCCACATGCTGGTGACGGCGAGGCCCGAGCCGCCGCCCCAGTCGCCGGTGAGCTCGCCGAGGGCGGGGAAGCGGGCGGTGCGGCCGTCCGGCAGCAGGCCGACGCAGTTGATCCCGGCGCCGCAGACCACCGCGACCCCGAGCGGGCCGTCGGTGCCGGCCCGCAGCAGGCCGAAGGTGTCGTTGGCGACGGTGTTGCTGACCCCCCACGGGTGGGACTCCAGCGCCTCGCGCAGCGCCAGCTCCTCGACCGGCAGGTCGGCGTTGGCCAGGCAGGCGCTGACGTGGCTGGTGAGCACGCCGTTCCAGGACGGGTGGCCGGCCTCGGCGGCGGCCTGCTCGACCAGCGGGGCGAGGCCGGCCACGGCCGCCGCGCCGCCGATCTTCTGGGGTTCGAAGCCGCCGCCGCGGGCGGTGCCGAGGACGGTGCCGTCGGCGCCGATCAGGGCGACGTCGGTCTTGGAGTTTCCCGCGTCGATGGCGAGGACGCCTGGCAGGAGGGGTTCGGGCTGGTGGGTCATCAGGTCCCCGCGGCTCGTACGTGGCCCGGGCCGTGGTCGTCGGCCGGGTGCCCGGCCGGGGTCGCGGCCGGGGAGCCCGGCCGAACGGTCTCCGGCCGGGGGTGGACGGTCTCCTCGCGGTGCCCGCCCGGCGGCCGGAGGAACCGGGCGGGCGGGCACCACGGGCCGGGTCAGGCCCAGGCGAGGTGCTCGCGGTTGTGGGCGAGCAGCCGGTCCGTGAGCTGGTCGGCGAGTTCTATCTGGCCGACCAGCGGGTGGGCGAGCAGGGCGTCGAAGACCCGGTCGCGGCCGCCGTGCAGGGCGGCGTCGAGGGCGAGGTGCTCGTACGAGGTGACGGCGGCGATCAGCCCCGAGTACAGCGGCTCGACGGGCCGCTGCGGCAGCGGGCGCACGCCCCGGGCGTCCACCTCCGCCGGGACCTCGATGACGGCGTCGTCCGGCAGGAAGGGCAGCACGCCGTCGTTGCGGGTGTTCACCACCTGGACGGAGGTGCCGCCACCGGTCCCGAGCAGCGCCGCGATCAGCTGGACGGCCGCCTCCGAGTAGAAGGCGCCGCCGCGCTTGCCGAGCAGCTCGGGCTTGGTGTCCAGGGCCGGGTCGGCGTACAGCTCCAGCAGCTGCCGCTCGATCTCGGCCACCTGCGCGGCCCGGGAGCCCTGCTCCCTCAGCTCGGCCACCACCGCGTCGTGCTGGTAGAAGTACCGCAGGTAGTAGGAGGGCACCACGCCGAGGCGCCGGACGACGGCCTGCGGCAGGTGCAGGTCGTCGGCGATCTCCTTGCCGTGCGAGGACAGCAGCTCCGGGAGCACCTCGCGCCCGGTCGTGGCCCCCGGGGCGTCCAGCAGGGTGACCCCGCGCTCCCAGGTCAGGTGGTTGAGCCCGACGTGGTCGAGCCGGACCAGCTCCGGGGCGACGTCCAGGTGAGCGGCGAACTTGCGCTGGAAGCCGATCGCGACGTTGCACAGTCCGACGGCCTTGTGGCCGGCGTCCTGCAGGGCCCGGGTGACGATGCCGACCGGGTTGGTGAAGTCCACGATCCAGGCGTCCGGGTTGGTCCGGCGCACCTGTTCGGCGATGTCCAGCACCACGGGGACGGTGCGCAGCGCCTTGGCGAGCCCGCCGGCTCCGGTGGTCTCCTGCCCGACGCAGCCGCACTCCAGCGGCCAGGTCTCGTCCTGGTTGCGGGCCGCCTGCCCGCCGACGCGCAGCTGGAGCAGCACGGCGTCGGCGTCCGCGACGCCCGCCACCAGGTCCGTGGTCACCGTGACGACGGCGGAGTGGCCCTGCTTGGCGAAGATCCGCCGGGCGAGGCCGCCGATCAGCTCCAGGCGCTCGGCGGCCGGGTCGATCAGCACCAGTTCGCCGATCGGCAGGCTGTCCCGCAGCCGGGCGAAGCCGTCGATCAGCTCCGGGGTGTACGTCGAGCCACCGCCGACGATTGCCAACTTCAGTGCGGACATCAGCCCTTGACCCCTGTCAGTGTCACGCCTTCGATGAAGGCCTTCTGAGCGAAGAAGAAGAGGACGATCACCGGCGCCATCACCAGCAGGGTGGCGGCCATGGTGAGGTTCCAGTTGGTGTGGTGGGCGGCCTTGAAGGACTCCAGCCCGTAACTGAGGGTCCAGGCCTCGTGGTTGTTGCTGGCGTAGATCTGCGGGCCGAAGTAGTCGTTCCAGCAGTAGAAGAACTGGAACAGCGCGACCGCCGCGATGGCCGGCTTGGCCATCGGCAGGACCACCCGCAGCAGGGTGCGCAGGTCGCCGCAGCCGTCGATCCTGGCGGCCTCGATGTACTCCTTGGGGATGGTCATCAGGAACTGGCGCAGCAGGAAGATGGAGAACGCGTCGCCGAAGGCCATCGGGATGATCAGCGGCCAGAGCGAGCCGTCCATGCCCATCTGCTTGGACCAGAACAGGAACATCGGGATGACGGTGACCTGCGGGGGCAGCATCATCATCGCGATGACCCCCATCAGCGCCAGGTTGCGGCCGCGGAAGCGGAACTTGGCGAGCGCGTAGGCCACCGGGAGGCTGGAGACCACGGTCAGCGCGGTGCCGGCCAGGGCGTACAGCAGGGTGTTGCGCCACCAGGTCAGGAAGCCGGGGGTGTCCCAGACCTTGCCGTAGTTGCTCCAGTTCCAGTCGGTCGGCCAGTAGTCGGTGGTGAGCGCCTGCCCGTCCGACATCACCGAGGTGAGGAAGACGAAGACGAAGGGCAGCAGGAAGAACAGCGCGGCGGCGATGGCCACCGTGTGCACGGCCACCCACTGGAGGAACGCGCGGCGCCGGGCGGCCCGGGCGGCGGGGCCGCCGGACCGGGAGGGGACGGCGGTGGCCGGCCCCTTGGTGAGCGTGGTGCCAAGGGTCATGATCGGGTCCTCCCGGGCCGCTAGTCGTCGCTCGCCATGAAGCCGGAGCGGCGGCGGAGCAGGATCGAGGTGACGGCCATCGAGATGACGAACAGCACCAGGGCGACGACGCAGGCCGCGCCGTAGTTGTAACTCTGGAAGCCGAGCTTGTAGACCATCTGCGGCAGGGTCCAGGTGGAGCCGCCCGGGTAGCCGGGCTCGAACGGCTGCCCGGAGCCGCCCGCGATGCCGCTGGCGACCTTCCCGGCGACGATCGCCTGGGTGTAGTACTGCATGGTCTGGATCACCCCGGTGACCACCGCGAACATGATGATCGGCGAGATGTTCGGCAGCGTGACGTACCGGAACCGCTGGAACGGGCCGGCCCCGTCCAGCTGGGCCGCCTCGTACTGCTCCCTGGGGACGTCCAGCAGCGAGGCCATGAAGATGACCATCAGGTCGCCGATGCCCCACATCGCGAGCAGGGTGAGCGCGGGCTTGGACCAGTCCTCGGAGGCGAACCAGCCGGGCTCCGGCAGGCCGAGCTCGCCGAGCAGGTGGTTGACCGGGCCGGTGCCGGGGTTGAACAGGAAGGCGAAGGCCACGGTGGCGGCCACCGGCGGGGCCAGGTACGGCAGGTAGAAGGCGGTGCGGAAGAAGCCGGCCCCGGTCTTGACCTTGGTGATGAGCATCCCGATGCCCAGGCCGAAGGCGACCCGCAGGCTCACCATGACGATGACCAGCCACAGGGTGTTGCGCAGGCCCTGCCAGAAGGTCGGCAGGTGGTTGAAGACGTAGTCCCAGTTCTTCAGGCCGCTGAAGGTCGGCGTGCCGAAGCCGTTGTACGTGGTGAAGGAGAAGTAGGCGGTGGAGACCAGCGGGTAGACGAAGAAGACGCTGAACCCGACCAGCCAGGGGGAGAGGAAGGCGAGGGTGCGGGCCGCCTCCCGGCGGCGCTTGCGGCGCAGCAACTGCTGCGCGGCGGGCGCCGCCGGGCCGGTCGGTCCCGCGTCGGCCTTGTCGCCTTTTCCCTTGCGGGTGCCGAACGCGAGTGACATGGGAGCTCCGTGGACCGTTCCCGGCCTACTTGGCCTGGGCGATGTCGGTGTCGATCTGCTTGGCCGTGGCGGCCAGGCCCGCCTGGAGGTCGGCCTGCTTGCCGGACTCGTAGTCGTAGCCGAGGTTCTGCAGGGTGGTGATGTAGCTGCCGCCGTTGACCGCCGGCGGGGTGGTGCCGGAGTGCGCGTTCTTGGCGACGTTCAGGAAGGTCTTGAAGTTCTCGTCGGCGACCAGCTTCGGCGAGTCGAGCGCGGCGAGGGTGCTCGGCACGTTGTGGATCGCGTTGGCGAAGCCGACCACCGCGTCGGTGTCCGTGGTCAGGTACTTGACGAACTCCCAGGCGGCGGCCTGCTTCTTGCTGCTGCTGGCGATGCCGACGATGGTGCCGGTCTGGTAGCCGCGGCCGTAGGTGTCGGCCTGGTCGTCCGGGACGGGGAAGGCGGCGGTGCCCCACTCGAAGTCGGGCTTGTTGTCGGCGAGGGAGGCGGTGCGCCACTCGCCGTCGAGGATCATCGCGAGCTGGCCGGTGTGGAAGGGGTTCTTGGCGCTGAACTCCTCGCCGAAGGTGGCGCGGTACTTCTCCAGCTTGTCGAAGCCGCCGAGCTGGTCGACCAGGCCCTTCTGCCACTTGAACATCGCGGCGACCTTCGGGTCGGTGGCGATGGCCGACTTGCCGTCGGAGCCGAAGTAGCCGGGGCCGTACTGGCCGAGGTAGTGCTCGGTGGTGGACTCGTAGCCGTGGTAGAGCGGCATGAAGCCCAGCTGCTTGTACGAGTCGCCGTCGGCGACGGTGAGCTTGGCGGCGGCCTCGGCGAACTCGCTGAAGGTCTTCGGGGGGTGGGCTATGCCGGCGTCGGCGAAGGCCTTCTTGTTGTAGTACAGGCCGTAGGCGTCGCCGAGCAGCGGCAGCGAGCACTGGTTGCCCTGGAACTGCGTGTAGTCGAGCATCGTGGCCGGGAAGGTCTTGGCCGGGTCGATGCCGCTCTTCTGGAGCATCGGCTTGAGGTCGACGAAGGCCTTGGTCGAGCAGAACATGCCGACGTTGTTGGTGGTGAAGGAGGAGACCACGTCCGGCGCGTTGTCGCCGCCGGCCCGCAGCGCCTGGTTGACCTTGTCGTCGGCGAGGCTGTCCACGGCCTTGACGTGGATGTTGGGGTGGGCCTTCTCGAAGGCGGCGATGTTGGCGTTGATCGCCTTGATCTCGTTCTCCTGGCTCCAGCCGTGCCAGAAGGTGATGGTGACGTCCTTGCCGCCGGCCGAGTCGTCGGTGCCGCCCGAGTCGCTGGAACCGGTGCAGGCGGAGGCGAGCAGGGCCAGGACGGCGCTGCCGGCGAGGGCGGCGATGGTGCGGCGGCCTCTGCGGGAGGTGGTGGCGTGCACTTCTGGATCCTCCTGGGGGTGCGCGGGCAGGCCTCATTGCCTCGGATCCCGCGTTTGGGGGTTGGGGAGAGGTGGGTGCAGGTGAACGAGGTGACAGGGGGAGCGTCAGTGGGTGGAGAAGACCGCCTCGCGGGCGTCGGACAGGGCACGTTGCAGGGCGCCGAGCAGGACCGGTGAGCCCGGCAGGGCGCTGCTGCGGACCTCCGGTCTGGCGATGGAGACCCGGGCCAGTTCGTCCTCGACGAGCGCGCGCAGGCGTTCGCCGCCGGCGCTCGGCACCACGCCGGAGAGGACCACCAGCTGGGGGTCGACGACGGCGACGATCACGGCCAGCCCGACGGCGAGCCGCCCGGCCAGCTCGGTGAGGAAGGAGTCGCCGGCGCCCGGGGTGGTCAGCGCCTTGGCGATGGACTCCTGGGCGGTGGCCGCGCCGAGCCCGTGCTCCCTGGCCAGGGCCCGGACGGCGGGGGTGCCGACCAGGGCCTGGAACCCGCCGAACTTGCGGCGGCGGGCGTCCCACTCGACCGGCGAGTCGGGCAGCGGCATGTAGCCGACCTCCCCGGCGCCGCCGGTGAAGCCGCGGTGCAGCCGCCCGGCGATCACGATCGCCGCGCCGACCCCCGCCCCGGCCCAGAGCAGGACGAAGTCCTCGAAGCCGGCCGCGGCGCCCGAGGAGCGCTCGGCGACGGCGGCCAGGTTCACGTCGTTCTCGATCGACACCGGCGCGCCGATCGCCGCGGTCAGCTCCTCGACCAGTCGCGGCGAGTGCCAGCCGGGCAGGTGGGAGGCGTAACGGAGCCTGCCGGTGACCGGGTCGGGGGCGCCGCCGAGCCCGATCGCGGCGGTGCGCAGGGAGCCTTCGGGGATTCCGGCGGCCCGGACCGCGGCGGCCACCGCGGCGGCGACGGCGGGGACCGTCCCGGCGGCGGGCAGGCCCTTGGTGGGCACGCTGTGCTCGGCCAGGGTGCTGCCGGTGATGTCGGCGACGGCGACCCGGATCTCGCTGTTGGTGACGTCCAGCCCGGCGACGTACCCGGCAGCCGGATTCACCTGGTACAGCCGGGCGTTGGGGCCGGGTCCGCCGGCCGTGGTGCCGACCGGCACGACCAGCCCGGCGGCCTCCAGCCGGGCCAGCAGCTGGGAGGCGGTGGGCTTGGACAGCCCGGTGAGGGTGCCGATCTGGGTGCGCGAGAGCGGACCGTTCTCCAGCAGCAGTTCGAGGGCGGCGCGGTCGTTGATGGCGCGCAGCAGGCTGGGGGTGCCGGCGAGGGGGGCCTTGGCGGTGCTCTTGGTCATGCCCGGAATCCTCCTCTTTCGGCTGGTCGGGAAAGTCCGCAGGTGGCCCCCGTGCGGGGAGCGGGCGGCCCTCGGGCGAACCGTGATGAACTGTTAGGAAACTTTCCAGTCGCTTGGGAAGGACCGTAAGGGCCGTGTCAGCGGGGTGTCAATGGCCGGTGGAGCGGAGGATGCCGAAGCGTTACCGGACAGCACGGAGCCCCGCCCCCACCGGTTATCCGCACGGTGGTGGGAACGGGGCTCTCGTCCGCGGAAGGGGCTCCTCGGTGGGAGGTGCCGCGCGGGGCTACGGCTTCGCCGAGTCCTCCGACGCCCGCGCCGGGACCGGCTCGGCCACCCGGTCGGCCGACGCGGCCGGGGCGAGCTGCTCGGCGGCCGGCACCGGAGAGGGCGCGATCACCACCCCGGTCGCCCCGGCCGCCACCGCGGGGACCTCCTCCTTGACCTTGATCCCGGCCCGGTCGAAGGCCGCCTTCAGCCGCTGGCGCAGCCCCCGGGAGACGGAGGCCGCCTTGCCCGGGGCCGTCCTGGCCTCGACCCGCAGCACCACCGAGTCGGGGGCGACCGACTCCACGCCCAGGATCGACACCGGCGCCCAGACCAGCTCGTCGTACGGGGCCTCCTTGGCCATCAGCTCGGCCGTCGCCAGGATCAGCTCCTCGACCCGGAGCAGGTCCTCCTTGTACCCGACCTGCACGTCCACCGAGGCGGTCGCCCAGCCCTGGCTCATGTTGGCGATCCGCTTCACCTCACCGTTGCGGATGTACCAGATCTCGCCGTTCGCGCCGCGCAGCTTGGTCACCCGCAGACCGACCTCCAGCACCGTGCCGGAGGCCACCCCGGTGTCGATCTCGTCGCCGACGCCGTACTGGTCCTCCATGATCATGAAGACCCCGGAGAGGAAGTCGGTGACCAGGTTGCGGGCGCCGAAACCGATCGCCACACCGGCCACACCGGCGCTCGCCAGCAGCGGCGCCAGGTTCACCCCCAGCGCGGACAGCACCATCAGCGCCGCCGTGCCCAGGATGGTGAAGGAGGCCACGCTGCGCAGCACCGAGCCGATCGCCTCCGAGCGCTGCTGGCGCCGCTCCGTGTTCACCACCCCGGTGTTGGCCAGCAGCCCGCCCAGCCGGCTCTCCTCCTGGTGCTCGGAGGTGCGCGCCATCCGCCCTATCAGCTGGGTGATGAGCTTGCGCACCACGGCCCGCAGCACCAGCGCCAGCACGATGATGAAGACGATCCGCAGCCCGGAGGCCAGCCAGCCCTGCCAGTGGGTGTCGAACCAGCTGGCGGCCTGCCGGGTGGTGTCCGAGACCTCCTGCGCGCTGGTCGGTATCCGCAGGTCGAGGTCGGGCAGCTGCGCGGTGGGGCTTGGGGCCGGGGTCGGGTTGGCGAGCGTCGAGGACGCGTCGGACGGACCGGTGGCACCGGAGCTGAACACGTGCGGACCTTCCTGGCAGGGTGTGTGTCGGGCCCGCACCGCCGGCAAGCGGCCCGCGGACCGTGCGCCTCAGCCTATCCGCTGCCGTCTGCCCGCCCCGACGCGCCGGAACCTCCCCTGAGCGTGCCCGAGGGCGCACAGTGCGTCCCGAACGCCCCGTCAACGCCCCCGTACGCTCCCCCCGCTCCCGGCCTCCCGGGCCGTCCCCGCCGGTCGGGGCACTGCTCCGGACGGCCGATCGGTCCCCCGGGAGGGCCACCGGGGCGGCCCGCACCGCCACCCGGGTGCAACCCGACCTTCCCCGGGCATACCGGTTATGACAGAGACCACACCCGGAGTTCACGTCAGGTCCGTTACACAGGAGTGGTGGCGCCGTACAAAGGCCTAAGGCGACACTGGGGAGATCGCGCACGAGTGGCGCGATACAACCGCTCGTCCCGGCGCGAGCCACGCGCCGCAGGCGTCCAAGGAGGCATCCGTGCCGCATGTCCTGGTCCTCAACGCGTCCTACGAGCCACTCGGCGTCGTATCGATGCGCCGCGCACTCATCCTGGTCCTCAACCACAAGGCGGTCAGCCTGGAGGACTCGGAAGTCACTCTGCACAGCGCCACCAGCGCCCTTCCGGCGCCGTCCGTCGTCCGTCTGACCCGCTTCGTACGGGTCCCGTTCTGCGGGCCCGTCCCGCTCACCCGCCGGGCGCTGTTCGCCCGCGACCACGGCCGCTGCGTCTACTGCGGGGCCGCCGCCACCAGCGTCGACCACGTCATCCCGCGCAGCCGTGGCGGCCAGCACCGGTGGGACAACGTGGTCGCGGCCTGTCGCCGCTGCAACCACACCAAGGCCGACCGCCACCTCACCGAACTCGGCTGGCGGATGAAACGACCACCCGCGCCGCCAAGCGGCCTGGCCTGGCGCATCATCGGCACCGGGATCAAGGACCCGCGCTGGCGGCCCTACCTGGAACCCTACGGCGGCGGCGACCAGCTGCGCGCCCCGCAGTGGGGCGAGTACGAGCACCACGACCGCACCGAGCAGCCGGTCCACCCGGTCCCGCTCGGCCGGGCGCACGCCGCCCACCCCGCCCCCGTCCGCCGCGGCGAGCAGCCCGAACCGCTCTCCGCCTGACCACCGCTCCACAAGGGCCCGCCCGTCACACCGTCGGTACGCGCCTCATGGGCCGCCGCGCCCCCCGCACCGGGGAGCCGGCGGCCCGCCGCGTTCCACGCGCCAGTCCCTCCCCGGGCCGCCCGAGGCCGCTACGGCTTGGCCGCGGCCCCGCCCGTCGCCGGGGGCACCGCGGGGGCGCCCGGCGCCCCGCCCGGCTGAGCGGGCCGGCCGTCCGGCGGCTGCGGCTGGACCGGTGGCTGGACCGGCGGGGTCACGGCGTACAGCTCGACGCCCCACAGCGAGTAGCCGTACTTGGTCGCCCGCGCCACGCCCTGCACCCGGACGAACCGGACCCCGGGCGCGTCGAAGCGCACCGTCTCGTCGCCGCCCTTGCCGCTGTCCACGGTCGCCGCGTCCGTCCAGGAGTTCCCGTCCGCCGAGACCTGGATCCGGTACGAGGCGGCGTGCGCGGCCTGCCAGTGCAGCACCGCCGCGCCCAGCCTGGTCGCCTGCGGCAGCTCCAGCCGCACCCAGGCGTCGTCCTTGGCCGGCGAGGACCAGCGGGTCTTCGGATCGCCGTCGGCGACCGCCGAGGCGGGGAAGTCCGCCGTCTCGTCGCCCGAGGAGGTGGCCTTCGCGCCGACCGCCAGGTCGGGACCGCCGGTGGGCGGCACCACGTGCACCTGGAGCACCTGCCGGACGGTGGTGGTACCGGCCACGAACTGCACCGGCACCTGGTACGTCCCGGACGGCGTCTCCGCGGTGGCGCTCACCAGCAGCGGCACACCCACCCGGCCGCCGCGCGGCACGCTCACCTGTCCCGCCGGGGCCACGGTCAGGCCCTTGGCGGTGGCCGGCACCTCGGTGCGCAGCTCGCCGGCGGTGCCCTCGGGCCGGCCGGCCTCCACGGTGGCCTGGGTCGTCACCGGCGCGGTGGCGCCGGTGACCACGTCCAGGGCCGGGTCGGAGAGGCTGAGCCTGGCCGCCGGAACGTCCGCGTACCAGGGGATCACCTGGTTGACCACCGGTGGGTCGCCGCCGGGCTTCCAGGTCAGCCGGAACGCGTCGGCGGGCAGTCCGCCGGCCGGCAGCTCGTTGTAGCCGGGCTGCACGGTGCCGATGTCCGCCCAGGTGCCGTCGGCCCGGCGCACCGCGACGGTGGCGCCGGCGCGCACGTTCGGGTCGGTCAGCACGGTGAGCCGGTCCAGCGGACGGGGCGCGCCGAGTTCGACGGTGAGCGGCTCGTCCAGCGCGGTGGGCGCCTTGGCGGCCCGGTACGCGGTGTCCGGGTTGCCGTCCAGCACGGCGGCGGAGGAGGAGCCGGGCGCCGCGTCGGGACCGCCGCTGACGCTGGCCGGGGACTCGTCCGGCGCGGTGACGGTGAACTCGCGCACCGCGACGGCGGTCTTCTGCGCGGCGGTGGCCCGCAGCCGCACCGCCCGTACCACCGTGCCCGGCGGGAGCTGGGCACTGACCGTCTTCTGGTTCTTCACGGTCGCGAGCTGCTTCCAGCCGCCCTCGCCGGTGGTGTACTCCAGCACGCCGTCGCGGATGTAGTCGTCCACGGCGGTCCTGGCGTCGGGGCCGTCGCCCCAGCCGCCCATCAGCACGGTCACGCCGCTGACCGGGCGGCCCGCGCCGAGGTCCAGGCCGACCGCGTCGCCGGGCTGCGGGGGAGCGGAGCTCCAGTAGAAGGTGTCGGCCACGCCGTCGCCCATCAGCGCGGGCAGGTGGTCCTGCGCGGTGCCCATGGTGGTGGTCGGGGTGACCCCTCCGGCGGCCACGCCCGACCAGTTGTCGGCGGCGCGCACGGCCCGCTCCAGGAACGGGCCGAGCACCCCGGCGCCGACCGTGGCCGGGGCCTGGGCCAGCTGCTCGCGCAGCCCGTTGAGCTCGACCCTGGCCTTCCACGCCGCCGTGCCGTCGCCGCCGTGCTGGGCCAGCAGCATGTCGAGGGCGGCCCGGCCGGCCAGCCCGTAGTCGCGCAGCGGGCCCAGCCAGGGCGCGGCCTCGCCGGCCAGCTGGGCGGTGGCCGGGGTGCCGGCCAGGGTCTGCCGGGCGGTGGCCATCGCGTCGAAGGCGCCCCGCAGCGGGGCGGCGGCCTCGATCAGCCTGGCGAGGTCGGGGGTGGCGCCCGAGGTGGGCTCGGCGGCCGCCCAGAACCGGTCGAGCAGCGGCGTCAGATAGCCCGACTCCTGCTTGGACAGCGGCGAGGAGGTGCTGTTCCCGGCCAGCGCGGTGACGGCGGACAGGGCCGACCCCGCGGGCGTCGCGCCGGCGCCGGTCGGCCCGGCCAGCGAGCGCACGGCGGCCTGCCAGGAGTCGTCCGGCTTGTACCCGGCCGGGTTCCAGGCGAAGTCCCCGGCGGTGGCGAGGGCGATCCGGGAGGCCACCGGCTGCTGCATCGCGCCGGTCAGCAGGGCCGCCGAGCGGGTCGCCACCTCGGGGTCGCGCCCGGTGTAGGCGCCGAGGAAGAGCCGGTCCGGGCTGGCGTCGTTGACCGGGTAGTTGTCCATGGTGAGCAGCGGGCGCCCGTACAGCCCGGCGGTGTCCGAGGCCTGGGCGCCGGTGATCCTCTCCGGGATCGCCCCGACCCCGCTCCAGGCCACCTGGACGCCCTCCGGCAGCGCCGCCGCCAGCGCCTTGCGGTACGGGGTGGCGCCCTGCTGGTGGGACTCGGTGGGGAGGACGGACAGCGGCGCCAGGCCCGGGTTCCTCGCGATCAGCCGGTCCTGCACCTTCCTCACCAGCGCGGCCTGCGCCTTGGCGGCCGCGGCCGGCCCGGTGCCGTACTCGTCGCGGTCGTCGCCGCAGTGCCACTCGTCGTAGCTGACGTCCAGGAACTGCAACTGGAAGGCGGTGAAGCCGAGCCCGCGCAGCCCGTCCAGCTTCTTCACCAGCGCGTCGACATCCTTGCCCGAGCTGAAGCAGAAGGACTGCCCGGGGTCGATCGCGTAGCCGAGCGTGACGTGGTTGGCGCGCGCCCGGAAGCCCAGCTCGCGCAGCTCCTCCGCCCGGGCGGCCGGGTAGGCGGTGCGCCAGCGGGAGAGCCGGTACGGGTCGTCACCGGGGGCGTAGAGGTAGAAGTTCTGCTTGGAACGGCCGAGGAAGTCGACCTGCTCCAGCCGCTGCTGCGCGGTCCACGGGGTGCCGTAGAAGGCCTCCGCGGTGCCGCGCACCGGCGCACCGGACGGCCAGTCCCGCAGCGTGACTCCGGGCAGGCCGAGCCCGGCCGCGCCCGGCGCCTGCCCCTGCCCGGCCGGCACGGCGGCGAGCAGCTGGCGCAGGCTCTGCGCGGCGTAGAAGGTGCCGGTGGCGTCCACGCCGGCCAGCACCACGGCGCCGTACGTCCCGCCGCCCTGGGCGGGCAGCTGACCGATCGACAGCAGGTACCCGCCGGCCGGCATGCCCGCGGTGGTGGGCGCGGCCTCCGCCGTGCCGCCGGCCGCGACCGCCAGTCGGCGCAGCACCCGGCCGGTCTCGCCGTCGGCGCCCTCGCCGGGCCCGCCGACGTACACCACCAGCGCGCCTGCGGCCGGCGTCCCGCCGTCCGGCCGCGGCGTCACCTCGCCGGCGCCGGCGACCTCCAGCACCTCGTGGACGGCCCGCACGGCGCCGAGGTCCGCCTTCTCCGCGGTCACCAGCGTCACCGCGGACGGCACCGTGACGGGCTTGCCCGCCACCGTCTGCTCCTGCGGCCTCGGGAACACCTTCGGGTCGGTCACGCTGCCCAGCGGCGTCTGCGGCGCGGTGCTCACCACACCCGGCGCCGAGCCGGCCGCGTACGCCACCGAGGGCACCGCCCCGGCCAGCAGCCCGCCGACCACCGCCGCGGCCGCGACCCCGGCCGCGATCTGCAGCGTCCGCCGCCCCGGCCGCCCCGCGGCACGCCCCGCGCGCTCCTCCCGCACCGACGCCATCAGCGGCTCCGTCCCCTTGAGATCGGCGATCAGCCGGTCCGCCGTCCGCGGCGCCAGCTGACGGCACGTCCGCGCGGTGGCCCGCCGCGCCGCCATCGCCGCGGGGTGCAGCAGCACCTCCCGCAACGCCGGACTCTGCTCCAACTGCGACCGAAGCCGCCGCCCGGCCACAACGGACACACGGGCTTGCACAGGAGCCTCCTCGCCAGGCCACGACCACATCTCCGCAACCCCACCAGCTGGCCAACCCGGTGTCAACGTGACC
This sequence comes from Kitasatospora sp. NPDC091335, assembly GCF_044757205.1. Classification (NCBI taxonomy): domain Bacteria; kingdom Bacillati; phylum Actinomycetota; class Actinomycetes; order Kitasatosporales; family Streptomycetaceae; genus Kitasatospora; species Kitasatospora sp. NPDC091335. The sequence continues at coordinate 110,756 of NZ_JBIVUM010000016.1, forward strand.
GACCGCTACGGCCGTTTTGCCGGATTGGATCGCATGTCAGGCCGGCCCCTGCCATGGCGGGCGCCACCGTCCGGAGGGGGCCGGACGGGGTGTCGGCGCCGGTCGGAACCGGTCCACCGCGGCGCCCTCCGGGCCGACGGCCCGCGCTTGTGCCGCGCCGGTCCGGCAGAAGCCGAAGGCCCGCGCGCTCCGCACCGACGCGCCCGGGCCCTGCCCGCCCGAGCGCCGGCCCGCGGCCGATCGACCGGGCACCGTCGTGTCGCTCTGGGTGATCGAGGTGTCACCCGGGTAGGACTGTGGTCGTCCCGACCAGGCGTTGCCGAGACATCGCAGGAGCCGCGAGTGGCCGCTTACCACGACAGTGACGGAGCCGAGCAGGTACCGGCGCAGGATGCCCCGCCGCCGCCCGCCGAACTGGTGGCGCTGGCGCGGGCGTACGGGGTGGACACCCGGCACCCGGGGCCGGGCGGGCAGGCGGTGGGGGCGCGGACGCTGGTCGCGGTACTGGCGGCGATGGGGGTCGCGGCCGGGACCCGGCAGGAGGCACGGGAGGCGCTGGAGCGCCACCGGGCCGGGCAGCGGTCCCGGCTGCTGCCGCCCTGCGTGGTGGTCCGTCAGGGGCGGCGCACCGCGCTGGACGTGCCGGCCGACGCCCGGCTGCGGGTCGAACTGGAGGACGGGGGCGGCTGGGAGCTGCCGAGGGGGCACTCGCACTGGCTGCCGGGGGACCTGCCGCTGGGGCGGCACGTGCTCACGGCGGAGAGCGAGGGGCGCGGGGCCCGGGCCGCGCTGATCGTCGCCCCCGAGCGGCTGCCGCGGCTTCCGGGCCGCAGCTGGGGGTTCCTGGCCCAGCTGTACTCGGTGCTGTCCGAGCGCTCCTGGGGCATGGGTGACCTCGGCGACCTGGGCGAGCTGGCCCGGTGGGCGGGCACCGGCCTCGGCGCGGGCTTCGTGCAGATCAACCCGCTGCACGCGGGGGTGCCCACGAGCCCCTCGGACCCCTCCCCGTACCGCCCGTCCTCGCGCCGCTTCGCCGACCCGGTGCACCTGCGGATCGAGGACGTCCCCGAGTACGGGTACCTCGCCGGCGGGCAGCGCGACCGGGCCGAGGAGCTGACCCGCCGCGCCGCCCGGCTGCGCGAGGAGGTCCTCGGCCACGACGCCCTGATCGACCGGGACGCCGTCTGGCAGCTCAAGCGCGAGGCCCTGGAACTGCTGCACGAGGTGCCGCGCGGCCCCGGCCGGCAGGCCGCGTACGAGGCGTACCGGCGCCGGGAGGGCGAGTGGCTGCGCCGGTACGCCCTGTGGAACGCCCTCGCCGAGGAGCACGGCCCGGACCGGCACCACTGGCCGAAGGGCCTGCGTCACCCGGACGGCCCACAGGTCGAGCAGGCGGAGAAGGCCCTCGGGGACCGGGTCGAGTTCCACCGCTGGCTCGCCTGGCAGGTCGACCAGCAGCTCGCCCACGCCCAGCGGGCGGCCCGCGAGGCCGGGATGGCGGTCGGCCTGATCCACGACCTGGCCGTCGGCGTCCACCCGGACGGCGCCGACGCCTGGGCCCTCCAGGACGTGCTGGCCGACGGCATCTCGGTCGGCGCCCCGCCGGACGCCTTCAACGCCCACGGCCAGGACTGGGGCCTGCCGCCCTGGCGCCCGGACGCGCTCGCCGAGGCCGGCTACGCCCCGTACGCGGAGCTGCTGCGGGCCACCGCCCGGCACGCCGGGGCGGTGCGGATCGACCACGTGATGGGCCTGTTCCGGCTCTGGTGGGTGCCGGCGGGCCACCAGCCGACCGAGGGCGCGTACGTGCGCTACGACGCCGAGGCGATGCTCGGGGTCCTGGCGCTGGAGGCGCACCGGGCCGGGACGCCGGTGATCGGCGAGGACCTGGGCACGGTCGAGCCGGGCGTGCGGGAGGAACTGGCGGCCCGCGGGGTGCTCGGCACCTCCGTCCTCTGGTTCGAGCGGGACTGGCAGGGCGACGGCGCGATCCTCGCCCCGGACCGCTGGCGGCCCGGCTGCCTGGCCACCCTCACCACCCACGACCTGCCCAGCACCGCGGCCAGGCTCTCCGGCGAGCACGTCGAGCTGCGGCACCGGCTGGGCCTGCTGGCCAGGCCGCTGGGGGAGGAGCAGGAGGAGGCGGCGACGGAGCTGGCCGACTGGCGGGCCGAGCTGGCCGGGCTGGGCCTGCTCCGGCCGGGCGAGCCGCTGACGGCGTCCGTGCTGTACCGCTTCCTGCGGGCGACCCCGGCCGAGCTGGTCGGCGTCTGGCTGCCCGACCTGGTCGGCGACCCGCGTCCGCAGAACCTGCCCGGCACCTGGGACCAGTACCCGAACTGGCGCCTGCCGGTCGCGGACGGCGCCGGCGACCCGGTCACCCTCGAACGCCTCGCCGCCACCCCCGCCGCGGGCCTGCTCGCCCACCTCCTGGCCCCGCCCGGTTCCCGCGGGCCCGCCCGTTGACCGGGAGGGGCCGGCCCCGCCGGGTGCGCACCGCCCTCGGACCCGACGCGCGCGCCGTCCCCGGCCCCGTCCGTCGCCGTCGGCCCGCCGCGGGCGCTCCCGCCTCCTCGGGCCGACCCCGACGCGCGCGCCCCCGTAAGCGGCGGGTAAGTTGGAAACGTGGACAAGAGGAACGCTTTGCGAGCCGGCGCGGTCTCCGCAACGGTCACGCTGATGATGCTGCTGTCGTCGCCCGCCATGGCCTTCACCCGGGACGACGGTGACGACCCGGGGTCCGGCCTGAGTGTCGGTGAGACCCTCGGCCTGTACGTATTTCTCCCGCTCGTCGCCTTCGCGGTGATCGCCGGTCTGGCCGGCCTGCCGTACGGCGGCAAGGGCAAGAAGAAGTAACCGGCGGGTCCGGCCGGACCCGCACGACGTCCACCGGGACGTTCCACGTCCACCAGGACCCGCACGACCCCGAAGGGGCGCCGGACGATCCCGTCCGGCGCCCCTTCGGGCTTGGTCCGCGGACCGTCAGCGGGCCCCCGCCGCACGGTCGGCCGCCTGGGCCTTCAGCGCGCGCTCGATGCCCGCCCGCGCCTCGACCACCTGGCGCCGCAGCGCCGGCGCCGGCTCGGCCGAGGCCAGCCACGCGTCGGTCGCGTCCAGCGTCCCCTGCGTCACCTGCAGGGACGGGTACAGCCCGACGATGATCTGCTGCGAGATCTCGTGGCTGCGGCTCTCCCAGACGTCCTTCACCGCCGCGAAGTACTTCTCCGCGTACGGCGCCAGCAGCTCGCGCTGGTCGTACTGCTGGAAGCCGACGATGACGGCCTCCTGCACATAGTTCGTCAGCTTGTCGGACTCCACCACCGACGCCCAGGCCTCCGCCTTGGCCTCGGCGGTCGGCCGGGCGGCGCGGCAGGTGGCCGCGTGCTCCTGGCCGGCCGCGGTGTTGTCCCGCTCCAGCTCGGCGGCGATCAGCTCCTCGCCGGCCCGGCCGGTGGCGGCGAGCCGGCCGAGCAGGGCCCAGCGCAGCTCGGTGTCCACCGCGAGGCCCTTGATCTCGACCGAGCCGTCCAGCAGCCCGGCGAGCAGCCCGAGCTGACCGTCCGTGCGGGCGACCGAGGCGAGGGTGCGGGCCCAGGCCAGCTGGTGGTCGCTGCCGGGCTCGGCGGCCCGCAGGTGCTCCTCGGTGGCGGCGGCCCAGCGGTCGAGGCCCTGCTCGCGCCACTGCGGGTCGGTGTAGACGTCGAGGGCGAGCTTGACCTGACGCTGCACGGACTGCACCACGCCGATGTCGCTCTCGCGCCCGATGCCGGACAGCGCCAGCGACACGTAGTCGCGGGCGGCCAGCTCGCCGTCGCGGGTCATGTCCCAGGCGGAGGCCCAGCACAGCGCGCGCGGCAGCGACTCGGTGAAGCCGCCGAGGTGCTCGGTGACGACGGCCATCGAGTCCTCGTCCAGCCGGATCTTGGCGTACGAGAGGTCGTCGTCGTTCAGCAGCACGACGGCCGGGCGGTGCCGGCCGACCAGCTCGGGCACCTCGGTGCGCGCGCCGTCGAGGTCCAGCTCGATCCGGTCGGTGCGCACCAGGGCGTCACCGTTCAGCTCGTACAGGCCGATCGCGATGCGGTGCGGCCGCAGCACGGCCTCGCCCTTGGCGCCGGCGGGCAGCGCGGGGGCCTCCTGGAGCACCGCGAAGGACTCGATGTCGCCGTCGGTGTTGACGGTGACGGCGGGCCGCAGCACGTTGATGCCGGCGGTCTCCAGCCAGGCCTTGGACCAGGCCTTGAGGTCGCGGCCGCTGGCCTCCTCCAGGGCGCCGAGCAGGTCGCTGAGGCGGGTGTTGCCCCAGGCGTGGCGCTTGAAGTAGGCCTGCACGCCCTGGAAGAAGGCGTCCTGGCCGACGTACGCCACCAGCTGCTTGAGCACCGAGGCGCCCTTGGCGTAGGTGATGCCGTCGAAGTTGACCTGGACGTCCTCCAGGTCGTTGATGTCCGCCATGATCGGGTGGGTGGACGGCAGCTGGTCCTGCCGGTACGCCCAGGTCTTCATCTGGTTGGCGAACGTGGTCCAGGAGTGCGGCCACCTGGAGCCGGGGGCCTCGGCCTGGCAGACCGCCTCGGCGTAGGTCGCGAAGGACTCGTTCAGCCAGAGGTCGTTCCACCACTCCATGGTGACGAGGTCGCCGAACCACATGTGGGCGAGCTCGTGCAGGATCGTCGCGGCGCGGGCCTCGTACGAGGCGTCGGTCACCTTGGAGCGGAACACGTACTGGTCGCGCAGGGTGACGGCGCCCGCGTTCTCCATCGCGCCGGCGTTGAACTCCGGGACGAAGAGCTGGTCGTACTTGGCGAACGGGTAGGGGAAGTCGAACTTCTCCTGGAAGTAGTCGAAGCCCTGCTTGGTGACCTCGAAGATCGCCTCCGGGTCCAGGAACTCGCGCAGCGACGGCCGGCAGTAGACGCCCAGCGGCACCTTCTGCTCGCCGTTCTCGTAGGTGTCGAAGACCCCGACGTACGGGCCGGCGACGAGCGCGGTGATGTAGCTGGAGATCCGGCCGGTGGGCTCGAACGTCCAGACCCGGGTGTCGCCTTCGCCGGCCGGCTCCGGGGTCGGCGAGTTGGAGACCACGACCCAGCCGTCGGGCGCGGTCACGGTGAACGCGAACGCGGCCTTCAGATCGGGCTGCTCGAAGTTGGCGAAGACCCGGCGGGCGTCCGGCACCTCGAACTGGGTGTACAGGTAGGTCTCGCCGTCGACCGGGTCGACGAACCGGTGCAGGCCCTCACCGGTGTTGGTGTACTCGCAGTTCGCGACGACCCGCAGCTCGTTCTCGGCCGCCAGGTCCGGCAGCGGGATGCGGCTGTCGGCGAAGCTCGCCGGGTCGAGCCGCACGCCGTTGAGGGTGATCTCCTCGACGCTCGGGGCGACGAGGTCGATGAAGGTCTCCGCGCCGGGGGTGGTGGCGGTGAACCGGACCACGGTGGTGGACCGGAAGGTGCCGCCGTCGCGGGCCGAACCGAGGTCGAGCTCGATGTCGTACGCGTCCACGCGGAGGAGGTCGGCCCGGGTGCGGGCCTCCTCACGGGTCAGGTTTGTGCCGGGCACTCGCTGCACTCCTTTGTCAGACTGATGGTCCGAATCCTCGCATGTCCAACGTACGGACCCGCCGGAAAATCACAGGCGGGGCGGGCCCGGGCGAATTGCCCGTTCCCGCCCCGCCCGCGTGGGTCGCGACGAGGGTCACGCCCCCGGCGTCACTTCTTCCACTTGGTCAGCGGGCCTTCGCTGGCGCTGTAGCGGCGGAACGCGTAGACCGCGGCGCCGTCGTCCGAGACGAGGTACTCGGAGGTGCTGCTGCCGATGCTCATGCTGCTGGGCATCGCCATGGTGCCGAGGTCGGACAGCGAGCCGTCGGCCGGCGAGAGCGTCACCAGCCGGGCCGGCTTGTTGTAGCCCTGGTCGACGACCGCGCGGACCTTGCCGTCCTTGTCGGTCCCGGCCACCAGGCGCATGTCGTTGCTCGCCGAGCCTGAGGTGGCCGCCCACAGGCGCTTGCCGGTGTTCAGGTCGTAGGCGTTGATGCCCGGCTTGCTGCCGCTCACCTGGACGTACAGCGTGGTGCCGCTGACCACGTTCCGGGTCACGGCCTCGTCCTGGCCGGACAGGCGCAGGCTGTCCGAACCGGGCTCCTTGACGGACATCTGGTTGCCCGGCTTGTTGTCCTTGTCGAACGGCAGGACGTAGTCGCCCTGCGGACCGCTGGACATCAGCAGCACCAGCGGCTTGTCCTGGACGACCGAGTCGACCTCCTCGATGCTGCCGGTGAGGGTGATCGGGGTGCTGGCCGCCTTGCCGGTCTCGGCGTTGACGATGACCAGCTGCGACTTCGGGCCGCTGGTGCCGTAGCAGCGGTCGCTGACCGCGATCTGGGTGCCGGCCGCCTTGCCGCGCAGGGTGCAGTCCTTGTCGCGGGGCTGGTACTGCCAGGCCGGCTGGCCGGTGGCGATGTTCAGGGCGCCGACCGCGTTGCCGCCGACGGCGACCACGTTCTCGGTGACACTGAGGGTCGGCGAGGACATCCGGTCGGCCGAGACCTTGACGCTCCAGAGCAGCTTGCCCTGGGCCAGGTCGACGGCGCCGACGGTGGAGCAGTCGCTGTCACCGGTGTTGAAGGAGACGGCGGCGACGCCCTTGGAGTTGGCGCCGTACGAGGCCGTGCACAGCTCCTTGCTGCCGGCCGGGGCCGCGATCGTCCAGGCCTCCTTGCCGTCGGTCAGGTTGTAGGCCCTGATGCCGGAGCTGTCGACGCGCACCGCGAGCTTGTCGGTGCCCCAGACGCCGAGCAGCTGGTTCGAGCTGTCCGAGTTGGCCGGCTTGGGGGCGCTCCAGGCGACGTTGAAGGTGGAGCCCTTGGAGCCGGGGCTGGTGGTGGGGCTGGGGCTGGTGCTGGTCCCGCCGGTGTCGGTGGATCCGCTGGTGCCGCCGGTGCCGCTGCTGATCGGGCCCGGCGCGGGGTCGGGCTCCGGGTCGTTGCCCTTCAGCAGGACGACCAGGGCGACCGCGATCGAGACCGCCAGCACACCGCCGATGATCCCGCCCCAGAGCATCACGGGGTTGCGCTGCTTGGGCGCGACGGGCGCACCCGGGTAGCCGTAGCCGGGCTGCTGCGGGTAGTTGTAGCCGCCGGCGTTGTAGGCCTGCCCGGGGTCCGGGGCGCCGTACCCGGGGACCGGGTCGTACGGGCCGACCGGTGCGGCGCCGGGCGGCGGCGGGGCCTGGCTGGGGAACCCGGTCGCGGTCGGCGCGTAGGCCGTGTACTCCGGGCTGCCGACCGGCGGCTGGGCGGGCGGCTGCGCGGGCGGTGCCGGCGGCTGGGCGGGCGGCGGGCCCGCGGGCGCGGCCTGCCCGGGGACGGCGGCGCCGTCGAGCTGAGTCATCTGGTCCGCGACGGCGGCCGGATCCACCCCGCTGCCTGGCGGGCGCCCGAACGAGACGCCCCGGTTGTCCTGCGGACCGTTGCCGGGCGTTTCGCCTGCCCCCGGCGTAGGGTGATCCCCTGCCATCTGATTCCCCGTCATGTCTGGAAGAGTCCCCCGTCGGTGCCGTCCACGGTTCCGGGAGGGACGGGTGAGAATTGGACACCATGGTAGTGGTGTGCCGTTTTCGGCTGCCGCCAGGACCGTCGGACCCCGTCCTCGCAGGCCCGGGCCGTGCAACACCTTCACCCGTCGGCCACCGCGCCCCCACCTCCGCGCCCCGCGTCCCTGCCCGCGCCCGTCCGCGCGCCCCCCGTGCCCCGTGTGCATCCGCCCGCCCCGGCCGGGATCTCCGGCCAGGCCCCCGGGCCTTACCCTTCAGGAGTTGAAGGGGACGCCCGGCGGAGGGGTCCCCGCCCTGGGAGGGTGGATCATGCCGACGGACACACCGGGCTCGCAGTCGTCCCTGCACCGGGCGAACCTGGAACGGGTGCTCCGCGCGGTGCGGATGGCCGGATCGCTGACCCAGGCCGAGATCGCCCGCGGCACCGGCCTGTCCGCGGCCACCGTGTCCAACATCGTGCGGGAGTTGAAGGAGAGCGGCACCGTCGTGGTCGCCGACACCTCCTCCGGCGGCCGGCGCGCCCGCAGCGTCTCGCTCAGCGGGGACGCCGGGATCGTGGTCGGCATCGACTTCGGCCACACCCACCTGCGCGTCGCGGTCGGAAACCTGGCCCACCGGGTGCTGGCCGAGGAGAGCGCGCCGATCGACGTGGACGTCTCCGCCCAGCAGGGCTTCGACCGGGCCGAGGCGATGGTCGAGCGGCTGCTGGCGCAGGCCGGGTTCCGCCCGGAGAAGGTGATCGGCGTCGGCCTCGGCGTACCGGGCCCGATCGACGTGGAGACCGGCGCGCTCGGCTCCACCGCGATCCTGCCCGGCTGGACGGGCGTCGCCCCCGGCCGGGAGCTGGGCGAGCGGCTCGGCATGCCGGTTCACGTGGACAACGACGCCAACCTGGGCGCGCTCGGCGAGCTGGTCTGGGGCGCCGGCCGCGGACTGAGCGACCTCGCGTACATCAAGGTCGCCAGCGGTGTCGGCGCGGGACTGGTGGTGAACGGCCAGATCTACCGCGGCCCCGGCGGCACCGCGGGTGAGATCGGGCACATCACCCTGGACGAGGCCGGGCCGGTCTGCCGCTGCGGCAACCGCGGCTGCCTGGAGACCTTCGTCGGTTCCCGCTACCTGCTCTCCCTGCTCGCCCCCACCCTCGGCCAGGGCCTCAGCCTGACCCGGGTGGTCGAGCTGGCCCACCAGGGCGACCTCGGCTGCCGTCGGGTGATCGCCGACGCCGGCCGGCAGATCGGCACCGGCGTCGCCACCCTGTGCAACCTGCTGAACCCCCGCCGGGTGATCCTCGGCGGGGACCTCGCCGAGGCCGGTGAGCTGGTGCTCGCCCCGATCCGGGACTCGGTGGCCCGCTACGCGATCCCCAGCGCCGCCCGTCAGCTCTCGATCGTCCCCGGCACTCTCGGCGGCCGGGCCGAGGTGCTCGGCGCGCTGGCCCTGGTGATGAGCGAGATGGGGGAGTCCGGCGCCCTCGGCCGGGCCTGACACCGTCGTCCGGCACCGCCGCGGGGTCGGGCCCGAACAGTCACCCCTGAACAGCCGACCCTGAACAATCACTCCTGAACGGTCGATCTCGAATAGTCGATCCTGACTGGTCGATCCCGAATAAATAAGCGTGATCAAACACCTGTGCGTCAACTTGATGTGACTCACATCCCCTGCCCGACCTCCCGGAATGGCGGTAACCGAACGGCGGCACCGGGCGCGCCGCTCGGTGTCCGGGAGGCGGACATTAGACTCGACCGGTCGGCACCGGCCGCGAGCGTCGGCGTGCCGCCGGACCGGGCAGCGACGCCCGTCGGACCGTCCGTGGTCCGCGAACACTGAACGAGGAGGAACGGGTGGCCCTGCTGACCCGCATTCGGGGACCGCGCGATCTCGACCGGCTCACGCCCGGACAGCTGGCCGCGCTGGCCCAGGAGATCCGGACCTTCCTGGTGACCGAGGTCTCGAAGACGGGCGGCCACCTCGGCCCCAACCTCGGCGTGGTGGAGCTCACCATCGCGCTGCACCGGGTCTTCGACTCGCCGCGCGACCGCATCCTCTTCGACACCGGCCACCAGAGCTACGTCCACAAGCTGCTCACCGGCCGCCAGGACTTCTCGCGGCTGCGGACGAAGGGCGGCCTCTCCGGCTACCCGTCCCGCGCCGAGTCCGAGCACGACGTGATCGAGAACTCGCACGCCTCCACCGTGCTCTCGTACGCCGACGGCCTGGCCAAGGCCAACCAGGTGCTGGGCAAGAACGACCCGGTCGTCGCGGTGATCGGCGACGGCGCGCTCACCGGCGGCATGGCCTGGGAGGCGCTCAACAACATCGCCGACGACAAGGACCGCCCGGTCGTCATCGTCGTCAACGACAACGAGCGCTCGTACTCCCCGACCATCGGGGGCATGGCCAACCACCTCGCCACCCTGCGCACCACCCAGGGCTACGAGCGCTTCCTCTCCTGGGGCAAGGACGCGCTCCAGCGCACCCCGGTGGTCGGCCAGCAGCTGTTCGAGACGCTGCACGGCGCCAAGAAGGGCCTCAAGGACTTCATCGCCCCGCAGGGCATGTTCGAGGACCTCGGCCTCAAGTACATCGGCCCGATCGACGGCCACGACCTGACCGCCCTGGAGTCCGCGCTGACCAAGGCGCGCGGCTTCGGCGGCCCGGTGATCGTGCACTGCCTCACCGAGAAGGGCCGCGGCTACCACGCCGCCGAGAACAACGACGAGGACCGCTTCCACGCGGTCGGCGTGATCCACCCGGAGACCGGCCTGCCGATCAAGAGCGCGGGCAAGGACTGGACCTCGGTCTTCGCCGAGGAGATGGTCGCGCTCGGCCACGAGCGCGAGGACATCGTCGGCATCACCGCCGCCATGCTCCACCCGGTGGGCCTGGCCCCGTTCGCCAAGGCCTTCCCGGACCGCATCTTCGACGTCGGCATCGCCGAGCAGCACGCCGTCACCAGCGCCGCCGGCCTGGCCACCAACGGTCTGCACCCGGTCTTCGCGGTCTACGCGACCTTCCTGAACCGGGCCTTCGACCAGGTCCTGATGGACGTCGCCCTGCACAAGCTGGGCGTCACCTTCGTGCTGGACCGGGCGGGCGTCACCGGTACCGACGGCGCCTCGCACAACGGCATGTGGGACATGTCGATCCTCCAGGTCGTCCCGACCCTGCGGCTGGCCGCCCCGCGCGACGCCGACCAGGTCCGCGCCCAGCTGCGCGAGGCCGTCGAGGTCAAGGACGCCCCGACCGTGGTCCGCTACTCCAAGGGCACGGTCGGCCCGGCCGTCCCCGCGGTCGGCCGGGTCGGCGGCATGGACCTGCTGCGCACCGCCGAGGAGCCCTCCGGCGCCCACCGCGCCGACGTGCTGATCGTCTCGGTCGGCGCGATGGCCACCACCAGCCTGGAGGTCGCCGACCTGCTGGCCGCCCAGGGCATCACCGCCACCGTGGTGGACCCGCGCTGGGTCAAGCCGGTGGACGCGGCCCTGCCGGGCCTGGCCGCCGAGCACCGGGTGGTCGTCACGATCGAGGACAACGGCCGGGTGGGCGGCGTCGGCGCCGCCGTGGCGCAGGCGCTGCGGGACGCGGACGTGGATCTGCCGGTGCGGGACTTCGGAATCCCGCAGGAGTTCCTGGACCACGCCAGCCGGAACGAGATCCTGGCCGAGATCGGCCTGAACGCTCCGGACATCGCCCGAAAGGTGACCGCACTGGTCGCCAAGCTGGACGCGGCGCCGGTCAAGGCCTGACCAGCGGGTGTGCGGTCCGCACGGACTCCGGCCGCTCACCCGTTCCACCGACGACTGTTCGTCGTAACTCCGTAACAGTTCGTCACGAAACAAGCTGACAATCGCATGGAAAGGCGGGACCGGCGCCATGGGCGCCGATCCCGCCCGGTAGGTTGTCAACCGTGTCGACCCCCACCCGCCTCCGCCTCACCGGACTGGCCGAGCGCCTGCCCGAGCGCGTCCTCACCCATGTCCGCAGTGGGTACTGGACCAGGCTGGTGCCGGTGCTCGCGCTGGTCGCACTGCTCACCCACATCCCCTCCTTCGCCCGGCCCGTGTGGAGCCCGGACGAAGGCTTCCTGGCCACCCAGGCGCGGATGCTGGCGGACGGCGGGGTGCTCTACGACACCGTCGTGGACCGCAAACCGCCGTTGCTGCCCTGGCTCTACCAGGCCTGCTTCGCGGTCTTCGGCTCCGCCTCGCTCTGGCCGCTGCGCACCCTGGCGGTGGTGGCCCACCTGGTCACCGCGATCCTGCTGGCCTCGATCGCCCGCGGCCGCTGGGGCAACCGGGCCGGGGCCGGCGCCGGACTGCTCTACCTGCTGGTCTCCATCGGGCTCTCCCCCGAGGACACCCAGGCGGCGACCTTCGAGGTCTTCATGCTGCCCGCCATGGTGGCCGCCTTCCGGTACGCCGAGCGGCGCCGCTGGCTGGCCGCGGGCATCGCGGTCGCCCTGTGCTCACTGACCAAGCAGACCGGCGGCGCGGTGCTGCTGCCGGTGCTCTGGATGCTGTTCCAGGACGCCCGCCGGCGCGGGGTGCGCTGGCCGCCCGCACTGTTCAAGATCGGGTTCGGCTTCACCCTGCCGATAGCGCTGGTCGCGGTGATCCTCACCAAGCCGAAGGGCTTCCTCTTCTGGGTCGTCACCGGCAGCGGGGACTACGCCACCTTCGGCGGCGCCTGGCTCCAGATGCTCGGCCGGGCGCTCGGCAACTCGGCCATCCTGGTCGCGGCCGGCCTCGGCTTCCTGCTCCCGGTCGGGCGGCGGCTCTGGCTGAAGTACCGCCACCGTCCGCTGCCGGTGGCAGGCGAGGAGCACGGCTCGACCACGGACCTGTGGGTCTGGCTGCTCTCCTCGGTCGTCGCGGTCAGTGTGGGCTTCCACTTCTTCGGCCACTACTACCTCCAGCTGATGCCGCCGCTGGTGCTGCTGGGCACCGGGGCGGTCGCCACCTCGGCGGTCCGCTGGAAGCCGGTCCTGCTGTACACCACGGCCGCCGCCACGGTGTTCTGGGGCCTGGCGCTGGCCTGGCCCGGGGAGCGGCTCAACCGCACCACCGAGGTCGCCACCGCCGTCGCCAACCAGACCACCCCCAAGGACACCCTGCTGGTCTGGGGCATGCACCCCGAGCTGTACTGGCTGGCCGACCGCAAGCCCGCCACCCGCTACCTGACGGCGGGCTTCCTCACCAACTTCAGCGGCGGCAAGGACGGCAGCCAGAACGTCGGCGAGGATTTCAGCGTCTCCAACGCCTGGCAGACCTTCGACAAGGAACTGGCCAACGGTCTGCCCGAGGTCGTGGTCGACGACTCCGGCATCTCCCCGTACCAGCCCGTCATGGTCCCCCGGATCGAGAACCTGCTGGACACCCACTACGAGATGGTCGGCGTCTTCGCCGACACCGTGGTCTACCGCCTCAAGCACTGAGACCTCCGTACACGGCCTGCAACCCCCGCACGTCCTGAGACCTCCGCGCAAGCCCGAGACCTCCGTACACGGCGCACGCCCGAGGAGAACCCGGTACACGCGGAGGAGCCCCGGTGACCAGCTGGTCACCGGGGCTCCTCCGTGTACGGGGGCCGTTCGCCGCTAGGCGGGAACCGAGGCCACACCGGGGGCGAGGAACGCCTTGCCGTTCACCCGCTCCGAGACGCCCTCACGGTCCAGGTACGGGGTGATCCCGCCCAGGTGGAAGGGCCAGCCGGCACCGGTGATCATGCAGAGGTCGATGTCCTGCGCCTCGGCGACGACACCCTCCTCCAGCATCAGGCCGATCTCCTGCGCCACGGCGTCCAGGGCGCGGACGCGGACCTGCTCCTCGGTCAGTACCGAGTCGCCGAAGGACAGCAGCTCCAGCACCTCGGGGTCGAGGACCTGCTGTCCGTCCACCCAGGTGTAGAAGCCGCGCTTGCCGGCCTTGACCACCTTGGCGAGGTTCTCGGAGACGGTGAACCGCTCCGGGAAGGCGCCGTGCAGGGTCTCCGAGACGTGCAGCGCGATGGCCGGGCCGACCAGCTCCAGCAGCACGATCGGGGACATCGGCAGGCCGAGCGGCTCGACGGCCTTCTCGACGTCGGCGATCGGGGTGCCCTCGTCGATGATGCCCTGGATCTCGCCCATGAAGCGGGTCAGGATCCGGTTCACCACGAACGCCGGGGCGTCCTTGCACAGCACCGAGGTCTTCTTCAGCTTCTTGGACACCGCGAAGGCGGTGGCCAGCGAGGCGTCGTCGGTCCGCTCGCCGCGGACGATCTCCAGCAGCGGCAGGATCGCGACCGGGTTGAAGAAGTGGAAGCCCACGACCCGCTCGGGGTGCTCCAGCTTCGAGGCCATCTCGGTGACCGACAGCGAGGAGGTGTTGGTCGCCAGCACACAGGTCGGCGAGACCACGTTCTCCAGGTCCGCGAAGACGGCCTGCTTGACGCCCATCTCCTCGAACACGGCCTCGATGACGAAGTCCGCGTCGCCGAAGGCGGCGGCCTTGTCCAGCGAGCCGGAGACCAGGCCCTTGAGGCGGTTGGCCTTGTCCTGGCCGATCCGGCCCTTGCCGAGCAGCTTGTCGATCTCGGCGTGGACGTAGCCGACGCCCTTGTCCACGCGCTCCTGGTCGATGTCGGTGAGGACCACCGGCACCTCCAGACGGCGGGCGAACAGCAGCGCCAGCTGCGAGGCCATCAGACCGGCGCCGACGACGCCGACCTTGGTGACCGGGCGGGCCAGCGACTTGTCCGGCGCGCCGACCGGGCGCTTGGCCCGGCGCTGCACCAGGTTGAAGGCGTAGATGCCGCTGCGCAGCTCGCCGCTCATGATGAGGTCGGCCAGCACGGCGTCCTCGGCGTCGAAGCCGGCCTGGAGGCTCGCCTTGTCGGCGAGGTCGAAGTCCTTGGCGGCGGCGATGATGTCCAGCGCCTTGTAGGCGGCCGGAGCGGCGCCGTGCACCTTGGCGTCGGCGACCAGGCGGCCCCAGGCGACGGCGTCGTCCCAGGCCTTGCCGCGGTCGATCGCCTCGCGCTCGACGACGACGTCGCCCTTGACGACCTTGGCGGCCCAGAGCAGCGACTGCTCCAGGAAGTCGGCCGGCTCGAAGATCGCGTCGGCGATCCCCAGCTCGAACACGTCCTTGCCCTTGAGCTGCTTGTTCTGGTTCATCGAGTTCTCGACGATGACCTTGACGGCCTTACCGGCACCGACCAGGTTCGGCAGGATGGTGCAGCCGCCCCAGGCGGGGACGAGGCCGAGGAAGACCTCGGGCAGCGAGAACGCCGGGACGCCCGCGGACACCGTGCGGTAGTCGCAGTGCAGGCCGACCTCGACGCCGCCGCCCATCGCCGCGCCGTTGTAGAAGGCGAAGGTGGGGACGGGCAGCGCGGCGATCCGCTTGAAGACGTCGTGGCCGCCCTTGCCGATGGCCAGCGCGTCCGCGTGCTCCTTGAGCAGCTCGACGCCCTTGAGGTCGGCGCCGACCGCGAAGATGAACGGCTTGCCGGTGATCGCGGCACCGACGATCGCGCCCTCGGCGGCCTCGGCCTCGACCTGGTCCAGCGCCTCGTTCAGCTTGAGCAGCGAGCCCGGGCCGAAGGTGGTCGGCTTGGTGTGGTCGAAGCCGTTGTCCAGGGTGATCAGCGCCAGCCGGCCGGCCTGGAACGGCAGGTCGAGGTGGCGGACGTGCGCGGTCGTGACGACCTCGCCGGGGAAGAGTCCGGCGCCGTGGGTCAGCAGCTCGGTCGTGGTGCTCATGCTCACTTACCGCCCTCGACGAAGTGGGGGTTCTCCCAGATGACGGTGCCGCCCATGCCGAAGCCGATGCACATCGTGGTGAGGCCGTAGCGGACGTCCGGACGCTGCTCGAAGCGGCGGGCCAGCTGGTTCATCAGGCGCACGCCGGAGGAGGCCAGCGGGTGACCGAAGGCGATCGCGCCGCCGTACGGGTTGACCCGCTCGTCGTCGTCCGCGATGCCGTAGTGGTCGAGGAAGGCCAGCACCTGCACGGCGAAGGCCTCGTTGACCTCGAACGCGCCGATGTCGTCGATGGTCAGACCGGCCTTGGCCAGCGCCTTCTCGGTGGCCGGCACCGGGCCGATGCCCATGACCTCGGGCTCCACGCCCGCGAAGGCGTAGGAGACCAGGCGCATCTTGACCGGGAGGCCGAGCTCCTCGGCGACGTCCTCGGCGGCCAGCAGCGAGGCGGTGGCACCGTCGTTCAGACCGGCCGAGTTGCCCGCGGTGATGTTGCCGTGCGGGCGGAACGGGGTCTTCAGACCCGCCAGGTTCTCCATCGTGGTGCCCGGGCGCATCGGCTCGTCCACGGTGGCCAGGCCCCAGCCGGTCTCGCCGACGTCGGGGTTGGTGTTGCGGATCGAGATCGGCACCAGGTCGGGCTGGATGTCGCCGTTGGCGTACGCCTTGGCGGCCTTCTCCTGGGAGCGCACGGCGTAGGCGTCGCAGCGCTCCTTGGTCAGGTGCGGGAAGCGGTCGTGCAGGTTCTCCGCGGTCATGCCCATGAACAGGGCGGACTCGTCGACCAGCTTCTCGGAGACGAAGCGCGGGTTCGGGTCGACGCCCTCGCCCATCGGGTGGCGGCCCATGTGCTCGACACCGCCGGCCACGACCACGTCGTACGCGCCGAAGGCGATGCCGCCGGCGGTGGCGGTCACGGCGGTCAGCGCGCCGGCGCACATGCGGTCGATCGAGTAGCCGGGGACGGACTTCGGCAGCCCGGACAGCAGGGCGGCGGTGCGCCCGATCGTCAGACCCTGGTCGCCGATCTGCGTGGTGGCCGCGATGGCGACCTCGTCGATGCGCTCGACGGGCAGGCTCGGGTTACGGCGCACGAGTTCCCGGATGCACTTGACGACCAGGTCGTCGGCGCGGGTCTCGTGGTAGATGCCCTTCGGGCCTGCCTTGCCGAACGGGGTGCGGACGCCATCGACGAAGACGACGTCCCTCGCGGTACGAGGCACGGGGGCTCTCCTCCCAGGGACCAACAATTCGAGGTGGGCGGGCTGCCGCCGTCGAAGACCCGAGCGGCGCCGCATCACCGCCATGCTACCCGCCGGTAACCAACCTGCCCAGGCCCCACGGAGTGATCGGCCCGTGTGTCCCCGGACACGTTGCCGGCCCCGCCCGACCAGGGGCGCTCCTCCCGGGTACGGCGAAGGGGATGTCGCCCGAACGGACGACATCCCCTTCCACGCGTTGCCGGGCCACGATCGGGACCCGCCCCGTGATCAGTCCTGGGCCGCGGCCGCGGCGAACGCGGCGGCCACCGCCGGCGCCACCAGGTCCACCTGCCACTGCCGGGCGCCGAGCCCGCGCAGCGCGAAGGCCACGCCCTCGGGGCCCGGGTCGGCCGGCGGCTGCCAGGACACCCGCCGGACCAGGTCCGGAGTGATCAGGTTCTCGGGCGGCAGGTGGTACCGGTCGGCCAGCTCGCTGACCGCGCTGCGCGCGCCGGACAGCCGGGCGGCGGCCACCGGGTCCTTCTCGGCCCAGGCCCGCGGCGGCGGAGGTCCGTCGTGCGGTGCGGCGGCCGGAGGCAGCAGGTTCTCCGGGATCTCCCGGGCGCGCTGCACGGCGGCCAGCCACTGTTCCAGCTGGCGGCGGTGCACCCGCGGCCCGAAGCCCTGGACGGCCTGCAGGGAGGCGATGTTCAGCGGCATGGCCAGCGCGGCGTTGACGATCGCGGCGTCCGCGAGCACCCGGCCGGGGGAGACGTCGCGCTCCTGCGCCATCCGGTCGCGGGCCAGCCACAGCTCGCGCACCACGGCCAGCTGGCGGCGCCGGCGGATCTTGTGCAGCTGCGAGGTGCGGCGCCACGGGTCGTTGCGCGGGGCCGGGCGGGGCGCGGCGGCGATCGAGGCGAACTCCTCCATGGCCCAGCCGAGCTTGCCCTGGGCGTCCAGCTCCTGTTCGAGTGCGTTGCGCAGCTCGACCAGCACCTCGACGTCCAGAGCCGCGTAGCGCAGCCACGGCTCGGGCAGCGGGCGGGTGGACCAGTCGACCGCCGAGTGCTCCTTGGCCAGGCTCAGCCCGAGCACGTTCTCGGTCATCGGCCCGAGGCCGACCCGGGCGAAGCCGGCGATCCGGCCGGCCAGCTCGGTGTCGAACAGCTGCCGGGGTCTCATGCCCACGTCGGCCAGGCAGGGCAGGTCCTGGCTGGCCGCGTGGACCACCCATTCGGCGTCCTCGACGGCCCTGCCGAGCGCGCTGAGGTCGGGGCAGGCGATCGGGTCGATCAGGGCGGAGCCGGAACCCGCGCGGCGCAGCTGGATGAGGTAGGCGCGCTGCCCGTAGCGGTATCCGGAGGCCCGTTCGGCGTCGACCGCCACCGGTCCGGTGCCCGCGGCGAAGGCGGAGACGACGGCGGCCAGCGCCTGCTCGTCCGTCACCACGGGCGGGATCCCCTCCCTGGGCTCGAGGAGCGGGACCGGGGCTGCTTCTTCTGGGATGGCTGCTACGGCGTCGGTCACCCCCCAAGGGTACGACGGTCCTCGGGGCCGGGAGTGTTGTCGGACTGGTCAGACTGTTGATCGCCCGCGCCGGTCGTCGGATCTGATCACCTGTACCGATCGTCTGTACCGATCACCGGATCCGATCGCCCGCGCGCCGTCGGGTTGCGCGCTGTCGGGTCGCCCGGAGCCGGAGCCGGAGCCGGAGCCGGACCCACTGCCCGACCCGGTGCCCGCGGTCGGCACTCGCCCTCGGGCCGTGGCCGACGGGCTCCCGGTGCAGCGCTGCGGCGGCTGAGGAGGAAACGTTCCTCCTCAGCCCCCCCCGCCGGCGGCGGCCCCCCGCGCCGGGCCATGTTGCCGGGCGGCGCCCCCCCGCCCCCCCACCGCGGCGGGCGCCGGGGGC
>NZ_JBIVUM010000016.1:129186-213982 GCF_044757205.1 Kitasatospora sp. NPDC091335
CGCGCGGGGGCGCCGCCGGGCGGCGGGCGGCCCCCCCCCCCCCCGCCCCCCCCCCCCGCCGGCCCCGGGGGGGGGGGCGGGGCGGGCCCCCCCCCCCCCCCCCCCCCCCCCCCCGCAGCGGTCCGGAGCGCCCGGATCAGTGAATGATGCCGGTGCGCAGCGCGACCGCGACCATTCCGGCGCGGTCGCCGGTGCCCAGCTTGCGGGCGATCCGGGCGAGGTGGCTCTTCACGGTGAGCGCCGACAGGCCCATCGCCACGCCGATCGCCTTGTTGGACTGACCCTCGGCGACCAGCCGCAGCACCTCGACCTCACGGCCCGACAGCTCGCGGTACGCGGCCTGCTGCGCGCCCGGCGCTCCGGGGGCTCCGGGGGCGCCCGGCGCACCGGCCGCGCCCGGCATGCCCGGCATCCCCGGGCGGCGCATCCGGCCGGCCAGCCCGGCGGCACCGAGCGGCATCCCGGGGCGGCCCGGCATCGCGACGTTCGTCCGGGTGCCGGTCACCACGTAGCCCTTGACGCCTCCGGCCAGTGCGCTGCGGACCGCGCCGATGTCGTCGGCCGCGGACAGTGCCAGGCCGTTGGGCCAGCCCGCGGCGCGGGTCTCGGCGAGGATGGTCAGCCCGGAGCCGTCGGGAAGATGTACGTCGGCGACACAGATGTCGCGCGGTGTGGAGACCCGGGGACGGGCCTCGGCGATCGAGGACACCTCGATCACGTCCCGGACGCCGAGGGCCCACAGGTGGCGGGTGACGGTGTTTCGGACACGGGGATCGGCGATGACCACCATGGCGGTGGGCTTGGTCGGCCGGTAGGCGACCACGTTTGCGGGGTGCTCAAGAAGGACCGACACCAGGCCTCCTGCGGGGAGTGGCGGACGGAACCCCGATGGGGGCGGTCGGAGTGTTCCGCGTTCGGAAAGGGTCACAGTCTGCTTCGGCAGCAACCGTGCCCGGCTTTAGCGAAAGATCACGATCTAGTGAGTAACAATACGGACAAATCGCGCAAATGATTGATGCGACATGCCTGGTATTCGCACAAAATCGATCAGATTCGGCGCTGATCGGTCGGTATCGACCGGTGAATTGACGTAGAGCGGGTCGGAAGTCACACTCCGTCAGCCCTGGGGGTGGCGTACGGCCGTCGGGTGCCGTCGGGCCGGCGACACCACCCGTCAGTGCGACCGGGGGCGTCGCCGGGCCGGCATCGGAACCACTCCACCGAGTGAAGGAACCTCGGCGGGTCCCTGCGGGGCCGGGGCGGCCGGCGGCAGGCCGGCACTGATGCACAGCAGGTCCGTCCAGGCCGCCAGGTGTCGCTCGAAGCGGCCGTCGGCCGGGGTCCAGGAGGCCCGGATCTCGACCTCGGTCGAGGACGGGCGGTCCGCCAGGCCGCCGAAGTACTGGGAGGAGCAGAGGGTCACCGTGCCGGACGGCTCCGCGTACCCGGCGCCGTGCGCCTGGAGGGCGTCCAGCAGCCAGGCCCAGCCGACCTCGGAGAGCATCGGGTCGCCGGCCATCTCCGGCTCCAGCTCGGCCCTGGTCATCGTGACCACCCGGAACTCCCCGTTCCAGGCCTCCTGCCCGGCCGGGTCGTACAGCAGCACCAGCCGGCCGTCCGCCAGCTCCTCGCCGTCCACCTCGACCGAGGCGGTCACCGCGAACGAGTGCGGGGCGAGCCGGCGCGGCGCCGGCGCGGGGGAGAGCTGCACCTCGGGCCGCAGCCTGGCCCCGTCCAGGGCCGCCACCGCCGCCCGGAACTCGCTCGGCGCCCCCTCGCGACCCGTTCCGCCACCTGCTCCGCCACCCTGTGCGGGGTGCCCTCCGACCGCTGCCATGCCTCGAAGACTAGGTCGAAGAACGGGGTTATCGCCGCAACTTCTCTCCCAGCGGCGTGCCGGAACGGCAAACCCGGCAGATCTTGGAGGAACCGACGAGCCCGGCCGGGAAACCGGGCTCGGGGCGCGTGCGAAGATTTGAGGCGTGAGCGAGACTACGGCAGACACGACGGCGGCCACCCACGACGGCCCGACCACTCCCGCGCGCCGCGGCGCCGCGCACGACTCCGCGTTCCTGCGCGCCTGCCGGCACGAGCCGGTGCCGCACACGCCGGTGTGGTTCATGCGCCAGGCCGGCCGCTCGCTGCCCGAGTACCTGAAGGTCCGCGAGGGCATCCCCATGCTGGAGTCCTGCATGCGGCCCGAGCTGGTCAAGGAGATCACCCTCCAGCCGGTGCGCCGGCACAAGGTGGACGCGGCGATCTTCTTCAGCGACATCGTGGTGCCGCTCAAGGCCGTCGGCATCGACGTCGACATCAAGCCCGGCGTCGGCCCGGTCATCGCCGACCCGATCCGCACCGTCGAGGACCTGAAGCGGCTGCGCCCGCTGGAGCCGGACGACGTCCCCTACATCACCGAGGCCGTCGGCCTGCTGGTGGACGAGCTCGGCGAGACCCCGCTGATCGGCTTCGCCGGCGCGCCGTACACGCTGGCCAGCTACCTGGTCGAGGGCGGGCCGTCCAAGAACCACGAGAACACCAAGGCCATGATGTACGGGCAGCCCGAGCTGTGGGCCGCCCTGGTGGACCGGCTCGCGGACATCACCTCGGCCTTCCTCAAGGTGCAGATCGAGGCCGGCGCGTCGGCGGTCCAGCTGTTCGACTCCTGGGTCGGCGCGCTCGCGCCGGACGACTACCGCCGCTCGGTGATGCCGTCGAGCACCAAGGTCTTCGACGCCGTCGCCGGGTACGGCGTGCCGCGGATCCACTTCGGTGTCGGCACCGGTGAGCTGCTCGGCCTGATGGGCCAGGCCGGCGCGGACATCGTCGGGGTCGACTGGCGGGTGCCGCTGAACGTCGCCGCCGAGCGGGTCGGCCCGGGCAAGGGCCTCCAGGGCAACCTCGACCCGGCGGTGCTGTTCGCGCCCACCAGGGTCGTGGAGACCAAGGCCCGCGAGGTGCTGCACGCCGCCCAGGCGCTCGGCACCAGCGGCCACATCTTCAACCTCGGCCACGGCGTGCTGCCGTCCATGGACCCGGACGCGCTCAGCCGCCTCGTCGCCTTCGTCCACGAGGCCAGCGCGCGCTGACCTCCCGGTGGCGGGCCCCGGCCCCGGGGGGGCCCGGGGCCCGCTACCCGGCCGAGACCTCGATCCCGGCCCGGCGCAGCAGCGCCGCCGTCACCCCGTCACCGGGACGCAGCTCCCCGGTGAACGTCCCGTCGTACACCCGGCCGCAGCCGCAGGACGGGCTGCGCGCCATCAGCAGAGCCCGCCTCGCCCCCGCCCGCTCGGCGGCGGCGAGCGCCGCCCGGGCGCCGGCCAGGAACTCCTCGGTGCAGTCCGCGCCGGTCGCGTCCACCACGCGGGCCCGCCCGTCCAGCACGTCCGCGCCGTCCCCGCCCACGATCTCCGCCGGCGGCCGCGGTGTCGGCAGCCCGCCCGCACCCTCCGGGCACACCACCACGGCCCGCCCGTCCTCGACCAGGCGCACGGCGCCGTCGGAGGTCTTCGCCCGCCCGTCGTACCGGCAGGGGATCCCGGCCAGACACGCACTCACCACGATCGGTTCCATAGCACACAGAATAGGTGGGGGCCGCCGCGCTCCCGAACTCGCTACCGTAGGGGCATGAGCGAGCTGCCGGACTGGATGTACGCGCCCAGGGACGAGGGCTGGTTTGCGGACGACCTCGACCACCTGCCGCAGGCGCCGCGGCACACCGAACTGATCGATGGAGCACTGGTCTTCATGATGTCCCCGCAGCGTTGGTGGCACGGCGAAGTCGTCGACAACCTCAAGATCGCGCTGAGTGCCCAGGTTCCGGAAGGTGTCAGGGTCGGCCGGGAGATGTCGATCAAGCTCGACAAGCGGAACCGCCCCGAGCCGGACGTCCTCGTGGTCAGGGCGGACTTCGAGGGCAGGCGCACGCAGTTCACTCCCGACGAGGTCCTGCTCGTCATCGAGGTCGTCTCGCCGGAGTCCGCACACCGCGACCGGACGGTCAAGGTCCGGAAGTACGCCGAGGCGGGCATCCCGCACTACTGGATCGTCGAGGAGGAAGAGGACGACTGCGCGGCTGTGCACGTCTACGAGCTGGACGAGGCGACCGCTTCGTACGCGCCTGCCGGGATTTTCCGGGGCACGCTGGAGCGGCCGGTGCCGTTCCCGATCACGATCGACCTCGGGCGTGCAGCGGATTGAGGCATCCGTGTAAAGACCTGCGAGACTGCGGAGCATGTCGGATGCACAGGTCGTCGTCGTCGGTGGCGGTATCGCGGGACTGGCCGCGGCCGCCTTCCTGAGCGGGGCGGCCGGAGGGCCGGCGCGGGCGCGGGTGACGCTGCTGGAGGCGTCCGGGCGGGTCGGCGGGAAGCTGTGGGGCGGAGAGGTCGGCGGGGTCAGGGTGGACCTCGGGGCCGAGTCGGTGCTGGCCCGGCGGCCGGAGGCGGTGGAGCTGGCGCGGGCGGTCGGGCTGGCGCGGGAACTGGAGCCGCCGACCACCGCGAAGGCCGCGATCTGGACCCGCGGCGCCCTGCGGCCGCTGCCCGGCGGGCAGGTGATGGGCGTTCCCGGTGACCTGGAGGCGCTGGCCGCCTCCGGGGTGCTGACCGCGGAGGGGCTGGAGCGGGCCAGGCACGAGGAGTCCGCCGAGATCGGCGAGGACGCCCCGATCGGCCGCTACGTCGCCGACCGGCTGGGCCGGGAAGTCGTGGACCGGCTGGTCGAGCCGCTGCTGGGCGGCGTCTACGCCGGCCGCGCCGACGAGATCTCGCTGCGCGCCGCCGTGCCGCAGCTGCTGCCGATCGCGCGCGGCGGCGGCTCGCTGGTCGAGGGGGTGCACGAGCTGGCCTCCCGGCCGAAGGCGGCCGGAACCCCGGTGTTCCAGGGGCTGCGCGGCGGTCTCGGCACCCTGCCCGGCGCGGTCGCCGCGGCCTGCGTCGAGGCGGGCGTGGACCTGCGCACCGACGCCCCGGTGGACGAACTGCGCCGAACCCCCGACGGCTGGCGGGTGGTGACCGGCGGCGAGGTGCTGCACGCGGACGCCGTGGTGCTGGCCGTCCCGGCCCCCGCCGCGGCCCGGCTGCTGCGCGAGGACGCCCCGGCGGCCGCCACCGAGCTGGACACCGTCGAGTACGCGGGCATGGCCCTGGTGACCCTGGCCTTCCGCCGCGCCGACCTGGCCGAGCCGCCGAGCGGCAGCGGCTTCCTGGTGCCGCCGGTGGACGGCCGGCGGATCAAGGCCTCGACCTTCTCCTCCAACAAGTGGGGGTGGCTGGAGCGCTCCGCGCCGGACGCGTTCCTGCTGCGCACCTCGCTGGGCCGGCACCGCGAGGAGGAGGCGCTGGGGCTGCCGGACGAGGAGCTGGTGGCGCGGTCGCTGGCGGACCTGGAGGAGGCGATCGGGCTGACCGCCCGGCCGTACGACACCTTCGTGTCCCGCTTCGCGGCCGGTCTGCCGCAGTACCCGGTGGGGCATCTGGACCGGGTGGCCCGGGTGCGGGCGGCGGCCGGGCGGGTGGGCGCGCTGGCGCTGTGCGGCGCCGCGTACGACGGGGTGGGCATTCCGGCGTGCATCGGGTCGGCCGCCGCCGCCGCGGCGGCCGTCGACAGACTGTTGACCCCGGAGACCGGGGAAGGTTCCACGGAGAGGACAATGGGCGCATGACTGAGAGCGTTGAGCGGGAGCAGCAGCCCGAGAAGAAGAAGGCGCGCGACCTGAACCAGGTCATCCGCTACACCATGTGGTCGGTGTTCAAGCTCAAGGGCGCCCTGCCCGAGGACCGCACCGCCCTCGCCGCCGAGGTGGACGAGCTGTTCGCGCAGCTGGACGCCAAGGACGTGACCGTGCGCGGCACGTACGACGTCTCCGGTCTGCGCGCGGACGCCGACATCCTGGTCTGGTGGCACGCCGCCGACTCGGACGACCTCCAGGAGGCGTACAACCGCTTCCGCCGCACCGGCCTCGGCCGGCTGCTGGAGCCGGTCTGGTCGAACATGGCGCTGCACCGCCCGGCCGAGTTCAACAAGTCGCACATCCCGGCGTTCCTGGCCGACGAGCGCCCGCGCGACTACGTCTGCGTGTACCCGTTCGTCCGCTCCTACGAGTGGTACCTGCTGCCGGACGCCGAGCGGCGCGCGATGCTCGCCGAGCACGGCCAGATGGCGCGCGGCTATCCGGACGTGCGGGCCAACACGGTGGCCTCGTTCGCGCTCGGCGACTACGAGTGGCTGCTCGCCTTCGAGGCGGACGAGCTGCACCGGATCGTCGACCTGATGCGCGACCTGCGCCCCTCCCGGGCCCGGCTGCACGTCCGCGAGGAGGTGCCGTTCTTCACCGGCCGCCGCAAGCCGGTGAGCGAGCTGCTGAACGGCCTGGCCTGAGCGACCGCGCGGTGTCAGGAGGCCGGTTCCCCCGAGGGGGAACCGGCCTCCTGCGTTCCGGTGGGGTGCCGTGGCCGTGGTCCGGCGAACTCGCGCAGCACGGAGGTGTAGTGGTCGCCGAGGTCGACCCGGGTGACGTCCTTGAAGCGGAACTTCGTCGGCTCCGCGTGCCAGCGTGCCTCGGGGTCGACCTCGTGCAGCCGCAGCGAGGCGGGGCGCAGCGCGGTGACCGTGCCGACCCGGCAGACGGCGGGGTCGCGGTGCTCGGTGTGCAGGGCGATCAGGCCGTACTCGGCGCAGGCGGCGGTCAGCAGGCCCGGCAGGTCGTCCAGCGGCAGGCGGGCGCCGGGCGGGCGGAGCGGCCACAGGCCTCGGCGGCGCAGCGCCCGTACGGTCAGGCTCTCCTCGCCGCCGCGGTCGCGGACCCGGTGCAGGTCGGTGGTGCGGACGGCGGTCCAGCCGTCGGGGCGGTGGTCGACGCAGTTGGCGAGCAGGGTCCAGACCGGGCCGGTGCCGAGGACGAAGCCTTCCAGCCGGTCCGCGCCGGGGATCGAGCGGCGCAGCCGCACCGGGCGGCCCTCGAGGCGGGCGCGCTCCAGCGTCGCGAGGCCGTGCTTGCCGAGGGCCGGTCCGGCCGGGGAGGGTTCGTCCATGGGGGGAGTCTGCCCTGGTCGCGGGGTGGGCGCAGCCGGATTTCAGGTCCGGTGGGGGCGCAGGGCGGCGCGGAGGCGGGCGTCGGGGAGGACGGCGGGGCCGTTCATGGCGACGGCGGTGAGCAGTTCGCGCTCCTCGTCGTCGGCGAGGCCGCGCTGGCGGGCCGGGCGGACCTCGCGCAGTACCTCCTGGCCGGTCGGGGAGGCCCAACGGGTGTACGGGTAGACGTCGACCCGGGCCATCAGCAGGGTGCCGGAGGTGAGCATCAGCGGCAGCGAGAACCAGGCGAGCGGGGCGAGGGTGTCGCCGCCGGTGAAGCCGCTCAGGGCCAGCGAGGCGGCCAGCAGGACCAGCGACAGC
The DNA here is from genome assembly GCF_044757205.1 of Kitasatospora sp. NPDC091335. Lineage (NCBI taxonomy): Bacteria > Bacillati > Actinomycetota > Actinomycetes > Kitasatosporales > Streptomycetaceae > Kitasatospora > Kitasatospora sp. NPDC091335. The sequence goes on from NZ_JBIVUM010000016.1 coordinate 136,579, forward strand.
AGCAGCGCGTGGCGCACCTGCCGGACCACCACCACGGTGGTGCGCTGCACCATCGCGGGCGTGGCCAGGCCCGCCAGCGCGAGCCGGGCGCCGATCTCCAGCACGGTGGGGTGCTCGGCCATCGCCCGGCGCAGCTCGTCGGTGCGGCACTGGCCCCCGGGGCCGACGGTGGCGATGACCGCCCGCTCCAGCCGGCTGCGGCCCCTGGGGTCGACCACGGTGGTCCAGCCGGTGTGCGCCAGGTGCAGCCGGCCCCGGCCGGCCATCAGGACGAGGGCGAGTTCGACCACCCGGTCCGGGCCGCCGGCCAGGTAGGCGGTCTCGTACAGGCCGATGCCGACGGCTTCGGGGGGCCGCAGGCCGGTCGGGTCGGTGAGGGCGTCGGCGGTGGCGGTCATCCGGACCAGTCGGAGGCAGGACAGCACCGCCGCGACACAGGCCGGTATGAGGAACAGCAACCACATGGGCATGTTGTATGCCTGCGGCGAGGGCGCGCGGAACGCATTCCCGGTCCGCGATACCGAACTGTGACGTCCGGCGGGGCGTCAGTGGGGGCGCGGCCGTGCGGTGGAGCCTCCTCGGCCGGGCGGTGCGTCCCCGCGCGCGGCCCGACGGCGGCCGGTCCCTCGGCGACCGCCGGGCCGCGCACCCCGTCCCCGCCGATCGCCCGGCCGGCCGCCGGGGCCGGGGTCAGGAGCCGCAGCCGCCGCCGCAGCTCGATCCGCAGCTGGAGGAGGACGACGAACCGCAGCTGGACGAGGAGGACCCGCAGCTGGAGGAGGACGAGGAGCCGCAGCTCGACGACGAGGAGCCGCAGCCGGAGGAGCCGGAGTCCGAGGAACCGCACCAGGAGGTGCTGCCGCCGTCGGAGCCGGAGGAGCACGAGGAGGACGAGGAGGACGACGACGAGGACGACGACGCGGCGTTCGCGGCGGCCGCGTGCCGCACGGCCTCGTCCTCGGCCGACGCGGCCAGCATCGTGGCCTCCAGCTCCTGGTCGTCCAGCCCGGCCGCGGCCAGCCCGCCGAGCGCGAGCGCGCCCAGCAGCGCCCCGCCGGCCAGCTTGGGCGACACCCCGGAGTCGGGCTTCCACGGCCCGCCCTGCATCAGGGAGAGCTGGCGCGCTCCCGCCGGGGTGATCCGGCTCCTGATCTGCGGGGTGGCGAGCAGCGCGACGAGGCCCCCGGCCGCCAGGAGGCCCGGGATCCAGAGGTTCGGGCGGTCGTGGCCGATGACGCCGTCGTCGATCAGTACGGAGGCCACCGCGGAGGCCACCACGACGAGCAGCGCGAGCCAGAGCAGCCGGCGGGCGGTGCGGGCCCGCCGCAGCCGCTCGGGGCGGCGCAGCAGGCCGCGGTCGGCGAGCCTGTCGCCGATCTCCTGGACGGCGGCGGAGCGCATCACGGCGTGGCGCAGCGGGCCGATCTCGCGGCTCCCGGTCGGGCCGACGGCGTCCTGGACCGCCTTGTCGACGGCGTCGTACGGCTTGGCGCCGGTGAGTGTGACCAGGCCGGAGCGGCTGATCACGGCCTGCTCGCTGAGGTGCATCCGGACCAGGGCGGTGTCGAACACCCGCCCGGGACCGCCGGACAGGAACGCGGTGTCGAGCAGCGGCAGGCCGCGGCCGGGCAGGCCCTTGGCGTACCGGACCCGGCCGATGTGCTGCCGGGTCCGCGAGGCGTACAGGGCGGCGGTCACCAGCAGGACGGCCGGGACGATGAAGTAGCTGTTGCGCCACATGGGCGGTTCCCCCCGAGGTGGTGATGGTTCGCCAGAGGCTGGTGGCCCCCGGCCGCCGGCTGTCAGGGCGTGTCAGGCACGCTCTGGCGGCGCAGGGCCCGGCGCAGGCGCGCGAGCGGGCCGGGCGGTGGTACGGGTGCCGGGTGGAGCCACTGCTCCAGGGCCCGGCGGTGGTCGTCGGCGAGCGGGCCGCCGTCGGTGAGCACCCACTGCGCGAAGGCCCGGGCGTCGGAGCGGTAGCCGCCGGTCTGCGGGTGGGAGCGGGCGTAGCCGAGGAAGAGCGGCCCGTACTGCGCCCCGAGCATACGGGGCAGGTCGGGGGCCACCTTGGCGGTGGTGCTCCGCCGCTTGGCGGCCAGGCCGGTGGACTGGGCGCGGACCTGGCGCTCGTCGAAGCCGGGCGGGACGGGCCCGCCGGCCACCAGGGCGGCCAGCAGCTCCTCCTGGCGCCGGGCCAGCCGCTGCCGGGCGGCGGCGAGGTCCCGGTCGGTGGCGAGGTCCCGGTCGGTGGCCTCCTGGATCGTGGTCGGGTCGGTCATCGCCGGGTGCTCCCCTCCAGGACCCGGCGGATGGCGTCCAGTTCGCCGGCCAGCTCGCTGGGCGGCGGGAAGTTGGCGTCCCGCTCCAGCAGGACGCCTGGCGGGGCGGTCCGTGCGCAGAGTTCGGCCAGTATCTCCAGGACCGGTTCGGTGACGGGGTGGGCGTGGGTGTCGTGCCAGACGCCGTCGACCAGCCTGCCGCCCGCGACGTGCACGTAGGCGAGCGCCTCCAGCGGCAGGCGGTCGAGTTCGGCGGCCGGGTCGAGGCCGAGGTTGACCCGGTTGGTGTGCAGGTTGGCGACGTCGATCAGCAGCCGGACGCCGGTGCGCTCGACCAGCTCGGCCAGGAACTCGCCCTCGCTGAACTCGTCGTCCGGCCAGGCGAGCTGGGCGGCCGTGTTCTCCAGGGCGAGCGGCACCGGCAGCTGTTCCTGGGCGATCCGGACGTTCTCGGCGATCACCCGCAGCGAGTCCCGGGTACGGGGGACGGGCAGCAGGTGGCCGGCCTCCAGGCCGCCGGCCCGGACGAACGCCAGGTGCTCGGTGACCAGCGGGGAGCCGAGCGCCAGGGCGGCGTCGGCGAGCCGGGCGAGGCGGCCCGGGGCGGGCAGGTCCGCGCCGCCGAGGCCGAGGCCGACGCCGTGCGGGACGACGGTGACGCCGCGTTCGCGCAGGACGGTCAGCGAGTCGGGCAGGTGGTCGGCGCAGATGTTCTCGGCGACCACCTCGACCCAGTCCAGGCCGGGCTGGCGCTCGACCACGGTGTCGATCTCGCTGCGCCAGCCGAGGCCGACGCCCAGGCGGGTCGTGGTTTCCGGGGGCATGGTTCCTGTGGACGCCGATTTCGGGGCCGCGGTTCTCGGGGCCGCGGTTCCGGCGGGCGTGCTTCCCCGGGGTGCCGTTCCCGGGGGCGCGGCGCTCGGGCTCGCGGTGGCGGAGCCGGGCAGGTCAGGGGCAGGAGTGGTCATCGGTTCGCCCCCTTCGGAGGGCCGGGTGAGAAGGGCCGTCGACCGGTGCGGGCGTCGTCGCCAGGACCGCGTGGCCGTGTTGCTGAGGATGTCCCCGGGCGGGGTGGCTGCCAAGCCTCACCCGGTCTTCTCAGAGCATTATTTGAGCTTGTCGGCCCGGCGATCAGGGACTTTGGTCCCGAGTCTCGGCCGTCCCCGCAGGTGGGGCGCCCCGGCGGCGGGAAAAATGGGGGGCGCGGGACGGGCGGGCGCGGCTAGCGTGGGAATCCATGACTCCTTCGATCTCCCTGACGATCCGTGACTTCCGCCCCGAGGACGCCGGCGCCGTGGCGGCGGCCCACCGGGCCGAGCGCGAGCACTTGGTGCTCTCCGCCGAGGCCCTGGCCTGGCAGAACGCCCAGCCCAGCCCCGAGGAACACTTCCGCACCTTCGTCGCCGAGCTGGACGGCCGGGTGCTCGGCGCGGTGCGCTGCGGCGTGGTGCTCGGCACGACGACCGAGGGCGTCGGCTACGCCAACGGCAGCGTGCTGCCCGCTTTCCGGCGGCGTGGGGCGGCCACCGCGCTGCTGACCGCGGCCGAGCGGCACCTGACCGGGCACGGGGTGACCGAGCTGCACACCTGGATGGACGACGAGCCCGCCTCGCTGGCCTTCGCCACCGCCAGTGGCTACCGGCTCGGGCGCGCCATGCAGTTCGCCGGACGGGATCTGACGCTGCCGCTGCCACCGGCGCCGGTACTGCCGGCGGGCGTCGAGCTGCGCCCGGCCGCCGACTGGGCGGCCGACCCGCACCCGGTGTTCCTGGTCGAGGCGGACGCCGTCCTGGACGAGCCGGGCAGCGAGGTGCCGATGGACGCCCTGGAGTACGAGGACTGGCTGCGCGGCGACTGGACCCGCCCGGACCGGGACCTGGCGCTGAGCGTCGTCGCCGTGGTGGACGGCGAGCCGGCCGCGTTCAGCATGGCGCAGACCGACGGGGCGGACCGCTACTGGTCCGCGTTCACCGCCTGCCGCCGGGAGTTCCGCGGCCTGGGGCTGACCAAGTCGGCCAAGCTGGAGTCGCTGCGGCTCGCCGTGGCGGCGGGCTACCGGCACGCGTACACCAGCAACGACACGACCAACGGGCCGATGCTGGCGATCAACGCCTGGCTGGGCTACGAGCGCTGCGCGGGGGAGCGCAAGGGGATCAAGCGGCTGGAGCGGCCCGCGGGTCGGGAAGCCTGACGCCTCGCCGTCGCCGGCGGGGTCCGCCGCACCCCGCCGCACCCTGCCGACCCCTCCGCACCCTGCCGACCCCCGTGGCGCTGTCGCGCCGAGGGTCGGCGCTGGTCCGAGGGGGCAGCGCGGGTGCCTCCGCGCTGCGGGGGGACGGGCCGGTTCGGCCAGATGTGGTCCAGACCACTCGGGATGAATTGGGATATCCCGGGCTTCTGAAGACGCGAAGTGGCTTGAACCGTAAGAGTTTTGCTCCACCCCTGACACATCATGGGCATAATCGCGCACATGACGATCAACCGTGCGAACGTGAGCGCGATTGCCGAGGACCTGTACGTGTGGCTCCCGCCGAAGCGGGGATGGGGCCTGGCCAACTGCGGACTGCTGGCTTCGGAGACCACGGCGCTCTGGATCGACACACCGTACGACCCCTCGCTGGCCGGGGAGTTCCTCGCCGCCAGCCGGCGGCTGCTGCCCGCCGGGGTCGAGGTCGACCGGGTGGTCGTCACCCACGCCAACGGGGACCACCTGTGGGGCGCCGGGGTGCTGCCGGACGCCGAGGTGATCGCCACCCGCGAGGCCCTGGAGCACATCCACTGGGAGCCCACCCCCCAGCAGCAGCACGCGCTGGTCACCACCAGCGATCCGGACTCGCCGCTCGGCGGCTACCTGCGGGAGCACTTCGGAGTGTTCGACTGGTCCACCGCCGAGGCGGTGCGCCCGGACACCGTCTTCACCGGTGAGCTGGAGCTGACCGTCGGCCGGTACCCGGTGCAGATCACCAGCCTGCCCGCCGCCCACACCGGCGGCGACCTGATGGTCCACCTCCCGCACCAGCGCGCGGTGTTCACCGGCGACGTGATCTTCTCCTCGACGCCCGAGCAGCCCGGCGACCACCCCTCGCACTGGGCAGGACCGCTGGAGAACGTCATCGGCGCCTGCGAGCGGGCCCTGGCCACCGGCGCGGAGATCTTCGTACCGGGCCACGGCCCGGTGCTCGACCGGGCCGGCGTCCGGGAGCACATCGGCTACCTCGCGTACGTCCGCGAGCGCGCCCACGCCCTGCAGGCCGCCGGGATACCCGCGCTGGACGCCGCCCGGCGGGTGATCGCCGAGCGGCGCCACCCCGAACTCGGCCTGCCCGAGCGGCTGGTGCTCACCATCGCGGCCGAGTACCGGCACCTGGACGGCTCGGCGGCCCCGGGCGTCCTGGAGGCCATGGGCCAGGTCGCCCTGGTGGCCAGGGAGCTGGCCGAGGACCGGGCCCGCCCCCCGCGCACCGCCCGGAACTGACCCCGCCCGGGCTCCCCGTCCGGCAGCCCGGCCTTCCCGGCCTTCCCGGCCTTCCCGTCCGGCCCGATCCGCAAGCACCCCCGAGGACTTCGATGACGCAGATCGCGCTGATCGTCCTGGCGCTGGTCGCCGCCGTGGCCACGGGCGTGCTCGCCCGCGGCCGGGCCGGGGCCGTCGCCCGGGCCACGGCCGCCGAGACCGCACTCGGCCACGGCGAGGAACGCGCCCGGACCGCCGAGGGCAGGCTCGCCCGCGCCGAGCAGCAGCTGCGCGAGGCGCAGGAGGCCGTCCGGCGCTCCGCCGAGGACGCCGGGAGGGCGGAGGAGCGCACCCGGGCCGCCGAGGACAGCGTCCGCGAGTCGCAGGAGGCGGCCCGGCAGGCGCAGGACACCGTCCGGGACGCCGTCCAGCAGGGCGCCGCCGCGACCGTCCGGGCCGAGGAGGCGGACCGCGCCCTGGCCGCCGCCGAGGCACGGTCCGCCGCACTGCTCGCCGAGATCGGCCACCTCGCCCAGGAACGGGTCGCCGCCACCGCCGTCCGGCTCACCCACACCAACGCCCCGATGGTCGGCCCGCTCGACCCGCAGGCAGTCGGCCCCGAGGCCGTCCGGGCGCTCCAGTCCGTGCTGGACGCCGCGCACGCCGCCCTCGCCGACGAACGCGAGCGGGTGGACGCCGCCGCCCGCGCCACCATGCGCGGCGCCACCTCCCGGATCCAGACCCTGCTGTACCAGATCCAGAGCCTGGTCCAGCAGCTCCAGCACGAGAACGACGACCCCAGGCTGCTGGAGGTCGACTTCCGCAACGAGGTCGCGCTGCGCCGGATCCAGACCGTCGCGGTGCTCTGCGAGGCCTGGCCCGGCCTGGCCCGCACCGACTCGCCGCTCGCCGAGGTGGTCGTCGGCGCGCTCTCCCGGGTGCCCGGCTACTCCCGGGTCAAGGTCGCCAACCACCTGCGGGAGCAGCGCCTGGCCGTGGTCGCCAGGGCCGCCGAGCCGATCGCCGTCACCATCGCCGAACTGCTCGCCAACGCCACCGCCTACTCCCACCCGGAGACCGACGTCCCGGTCACCGTCCAGCAGGGCGGCCGCGGCGCGCTGGTGATCATCGACGACAGCGGCATCGGGATGGACGAGGACCAGCTGCGCCGGGCCCGCCGACTGCTGGCCGGCCCGCCGGACGTGCTGCTCACCGAACTCGGCAACCCGCCCAAGACCGGCTTCGCGGTGATCGGCAAGCTGGCCCGCCAGTACGGCTTCTCCTGTCACATCGAGCCCTCGCCGTACGGCGGCATGCGGACCATCCTGCGCATCCCGGCCGCGCTGGTGACCGTCGTGGACGACGCGCAGCCGCTCTCGGTGCTCACCCCGCTGCCGCTGCGGGCCGGCGCCGGCCCGGCCCCGGCACCCACCGTCGCCGCCGTTCCGCCGATGCGCGACGCCGACGAGCAGGACGGGCCGCAGCTCGCCGACCGGCACAACCAGCCGGGACCGCACCCGGCACCGGCCATCAGGGTGGTGCCCGATCCGGCTCCGGCGGAGGAAGCTCCGGCCGGGGACGGTCCGCTCGGGGACGGCCGGCGGGCCGCAGCGCCCAGCATCGAAGCACCCGCGAACCACGCGCCCGCGAACGACGCACCCGCGGCCGACGACGGCACCGGCCTGCCCACCCGGCGCCGCCGCCGTCCGCTGACCGCGGGGGAGCCCGCTGCCGCTGAACCCGCCCGCGCGCCCGCCCCCGGAGCCGGGCGCACCCCCGAGCAGGCCGCCGCCCACTGGCAGGCGCTGCAACGGGGCACCGACTCCGGCCGGGCCGCCGTGGCCAGGGCCGCCGACAGCGCCGGCACCCCCGGCGACACCACCGCCGGCCGCGAACCCGGTGAGCAGAGCACCGGTCCGACCCCAGAAGGAGCCGAGCAGTGAGCAGCACGCCCAGCCCGACCGCCACCGACGAGATCTCGTGGGTGCTGACCCCGCTGCTGGAGCTCCCCGGAGTGCTGCACGCGGTCATCGCCACCGGGGACGGCCTGGTCGAAGGCGCCTCGGACGGCCTGGAGCGAGCCTCGGCCGAGCGGGTCGCCGCGATGACCGCGACCGTGCACGCCGCCGCCCGGGCCTTCACCACCGCGTTCACCGACGCCGAGCGGCCCCGGCTGGCCCAGACCGTGGTGGAGTCCGATCTCGGCTACGCCATCGTGGTGCCCGCGGGGGAGAACACCTCGCTCGCCGTGTTCACCGCGCCGGACGCCCAACTCGGCAACGTGGCCTACCAGATGCAGGTACAGGTCGCCGCCCTGGGCCGGGCACTCGCGAGCCCGGCCCGGCGGCAGGACGACGACGAGCGGTCATGACCGCCGTCCCCCGCAGGCGGATGGTGCCCGCCTACCTGGCCACCGGCGGCCGCAGCCGTCCCGGCACCAAGGGCTTCGAGCGGCTGACCGTGCTGTTCGCCGACCGCGCCGACCCGCCGGACGCGCTCGAACCCGAACACCGCCGGCTCTGGGAACTGCTGCGCCCCGGCGCGCTGACCGTCGTGGAGGCCGCCGCGCACCTGCGCCTGCCGGTCAGCGCCACCGTCTTCCTCGCGGCCGACCTGGTCGAGGCGGGCTGCCTGCACGCCCGCGCGCCGGTCCCGCGCGCCCAGCAGACCGACCGCTCCCTCGTCGAGAGGCTCCTCGTTGGACTCCGTGCGCTCCGGTGACCCGGCCGCCCGGCCGGACCCGGAAGACCAGACAGATCAGGCGGACCGGCCGAGCCGGGTGGGCTACCTGCCCGACCAGGACCAGACGCTGATGAAGCTGGTGGTGGCCGGCCCGTTCGGGGTCGGCAAGACCACCCTCATCCGCACCCTCTCCGAGATCGCCACCCTGCACACCGAGGAGGCGATGACCGAGACCGGCCGGCCGGTGGACGACCTGGTGGGCCTGCCCGAGAAGACCACCACCACCGTCGCCGTCGACTTCGGCCGGCTCACCCTGCCCGGCAACGTGGTGCTCTACATGTTCGGCACCCCCGGCCAGCGCCGCTTCTTCCCGCTCTGGCAGGACATCGCCCGCGGCGCTCTGGGTGCCCTGGTGCTCGCCGACACCCGGCGGCTGGCCGACTCCTTCGAGATCATGGACATGGTCGAGGAGCAGGGCCTGCCGTACGCCGTCGCCGTCAACCGCTTCCCGGACGCACCGGACCACCCGGTCGAGGTGCTGCGCACCCACCTGGACCTGCACGCCACCACCCCGTTGCTGCTCTGCGACGCCCGGCAGCGCGACAGCAGCCTGGACGCGCTGATCGCGCTGGCCGAGCACGTCCTGGACGTCCTGCCCGCAGCCCCTGACGCCCCTGACGCCCCTGGGGCCCCTGGCACCCCAGACACCTCCGACACCCCCGACATCCCGGAGCAGCCGTGACCGTCGAGTCCCGCCCGACCCCGATCCACGGCCCGGTCTTCGCCGCCGACCCCCAGCTGGTCTACGAGCGGCTGCGGCGGCACGGCCCGGTCGCCCCGGTGGAGATCGCGCCCGGCGTCGAGGCCCTGCTGGTCACCGACTACCAGGCCGCGCTGGACCTGCTGCGCGACACCGACACCTTCTCCAAGGACTCCAGGGCCTGGCAGCGGACCGTCCCGCCGGACTCCCCGCTGCTCCCGGTGCTCGGCTACCGCCCGACCGCGCTGTTCAGCGACGGCGCGACGCACGCGCGCTACCGGGCGGTGATCACCGACGCCCTGGCGCTGCTGGAACCGCACCGGCTCCAGCGCCAGGTCGCCGAGACCGCGCACCGGCTGATCGACGAGTTCGCCGCCGTCGGGCACGCCGACCTGATCGCCGCGTACGCCCGCCGGCTGCCCGCCTTCGTGCTCACCACCTGGTTCGGTGTGCCGCAGGAGCAGCGCGCCGACGTGGTGGCCGCGATCACCGGGCTGATCGAGTCCACCGCGCAGGCGGGCGCCGCGTACGGGAAGCTCCTCTCGGTGGTCACCGCGATGGTCGCCGAGCGCCGTGAGCGCCCCCGGCACGACCTCGCCTCCTGGTACGTCACCCACCCGGTCGGGCTGGACGACGACGAGGTGATCCGGCAGATCACCCTGACCCTGATCGCCGGGCACGAGCCGACCACCAACCTGATCGGCAACGCCCTGCTGCGCCTGCTCACCGACGCCCGCTACGCCGGCTCGCTGTTCGGCGGCGCGATGACCGCCCACCAGGCGATCGACGAGGTGCTCTGGCACGAGCCGCCGATGGCCAACCTCTCCGCCCACTACCCGCGGTACGACATCACCTTCCACGGCCGGGAGATCAAGGCGGGCACGCTGCTGCTGGTCTCGTACGCGGCCGCCAACTCCCAGGCGGCGCCGCCCGCGGAGGACGGCGGGCTGCGCAGCGGGGAGAGCGCCCACCTGGCCTGGGCGGCCGGCCCGCACGCCTGCCCGGCCCGGGACCCGGCCCTGCTGATCGCGATCACCGCCATCGAGCAGCTGGGCAGCCGCCTCAGCGACCTCGAACTGTCCACTCCCGCCGAGGACCTGCTCTGGCGCCCGGGCCCGTTCCACCGCGCCCTGATGCACCTGCCGGTCCGCTTCGAACCGGTCGCGGGATAGCCGGACGGTTCGCGGGCAGGTCGCGGGGAGGTCGCGGGGAGGTCGCGGGGAGGTCGCGGGCAGGTCGCGGGGAGGTCGCGGGCCGGTCCCGGGGCAGCACCGGTGCGGCACCGGACGGTTCGCGGGGCGGGCCTTCGGCAGCACGGAGGCCCGGACACCGCGCGGTGTCCGGGCCTCCCGCCGTCCGTTCTACTCGGCCGGCTTCAGCGTCAGCGAGACGCTGTTGATGCAGTACCGCTGGTCGGTCGGCGTGCCGTAGCCCTCGCCCTCGAAGACGTGCCCGAGGTGCCCGCCGCAGCGGGCGCAGCGCACCTCGACCCGGCGCATGCCGAGCGAGTCGTCCTCGATGTACTGGACCCGGTCCCCGGCCAGCGGCGCGTAGTAGGACGGCCAGCCGCAGTGGCTGTCGAACTTGGTCTCGGAGCTGAACAGTTCGGCCCCGCAGGCCCGGCAGCCGTACACGCCGACGGTCCTGGTGTCGGTGTACTCACCGGTGAACGGGCGCTCGGTGCCCGCCTCGCGGAGCACGTGGTACTCCTCGGGGCTGAGTTCGGCGCGCCACTCGGCCTCGGTCTTCTCGATCTCGTAGCTCATCTCACGGCTCCCGGTCGTGGCGTACGTCGGACGGACGTGGGTCAGACGTTGGAGGCAACGTTCGCGAGGTGCCTGAGGATTTCCGGCCCGAGGTTGGTGACGTCCCCCGCGCCCATGGTCAGCAGCAGGTCGCCCGGGCGGGTGAGGCCGGCCAGCAGGGCGGGGGCGGCGTCGAAGGAGTGCTCGGCGGTGACCTCGGCGCCGGCCCGGCGGGCGGCGTCGATGATCAGCTCGCTGGTCACGCCGGGGATCGGGTCCTCGCGGGCCGGGTAGATGTCCAGCACCACCGAGGCGTCGGCCAGCGCCAGGGCCAGGCCCATCTCCTCGGAGAGCTGCTGGGTGCGGCTGAACAGGTGCGGCTGGAAGACCACCAGCACCCGGCCCCCGCCGGTCAGGCCCTCGCGGACGGCCTCCAGGTCGGCGGTCATCTCGGTGGGGTGGTGGGCGTAGGAGTCGATCACCTGGACCCCGGCGGCCTCGCCCTTGAGCTGGAGGCGGCGGCGCACCCCGGTGTAGGCGCCGAGCGCCTTGGCCAGGTCGGCGGCCGGGACGCCCAGCGCGACGCCGGCGGCCAGCGCGGACACCGCGTTGTGGGCGTAGTGGCGGCCGGGCACCGAGACGGTGAAGGCCAGCTCGGTGCCGTCCAGCAGCACCGTGACCTCGCTGGTCATGCCGTGGGCGACCACCGACAGCACCCGCAGGTCGGCGTCCTCGGCGGCGCCGACCGTCACCACGTTCAGGTCCTCGCGGCCCGCCACCCTGGAGGTGAGCTCGCGGGCGCCGTCGTGGTCGGCCGAGACCACCAGGGTGCCGCCGGGGACGATCCGGCCGACGAAGGTCTCGAAGGACTCGTAGATCTCCTCGATCGAGGCGTAGTTGGCGTGGTGGTCCAGTTCCACGTTGAGCACGATCGCCACCTCGGGCGCGTACTTGTGGAAGCTGCGGTCGCTCTCGTCCGCCTCGGCGACGAAGATCTCACCGGTGCCGTGGTGGGCGTTGGAGCCGGGCGCGTCGAGGTCGCCGCCGATCGCGTAGGACGGGTCCAGGCCCAGCTCGCCGAGGGCGACGGCGAGCATGCTGGTCGTGGTGGTCTTCCCGTGGGTGCCGGCCACCGCCAGCGCCCGGTGGCCGCCCATCAGGGCGGCCAGCGCGTCGGAGCGGTGCACCACGGGGATGCCGCGCTCGTGGGCGGCGACCAGCTCCGGGTTGTCGGCGCGGATGGCGCTGGAGACGACCACGCTGCTGGTGCCGTCCGGCACGTGCTCGGCGGCGTGGCCGACGTGCACGGTGGCGCCGAGGGCGCGCAGCGCGAGGACGGTCTCGGACTCCTTGGAGTCGCTGCCGGAGACGCCGGCACCGCGCACGGCGAGGATCTTCGCCAGGCCGGACATCCCGGCGCCGCCGATGCCGATGAAGTGCGGGGCGTGCAGGTCGTGCGCGGCGTCGTTCAAGGCGGGGCTCCGTACGGGCGGGGGCAGACAGGTCGGGCGGACGGGTCCCGGCGGGCGCCGGCTCGGGAGCCGACGCGGGAATCGTCCTCGCGGGCGGACCGCAAGGACGATTCTGCACCACCGGCGCGCCGGGCTAGGAGTCGCTGGCGAACAGCCTGAGCACCGGGACCCCCACCTTGTGCCGGGCCTGGGAGGCCCAGTCGCGGTGGAAGAACTCCTCCACGAAGTGGGGTGAGGTGAGCACCACGACCTCGTCCGCCCGGTGCTCCTCGACGACCGCGCGCAGCCGCTCCAGCGGCTTCTCCTCCACCAGTTCGCCCACCGCCGCCGCCTTCGCCGAGCGCAGGTGGCGCAGGCTGTGCTCCAGCGACTCGGTGGCCACGGTCGGCCCGCTCTCGGACTCGTCGTGCTCGTGCACCACCTTGTCGAGGTGGCCGAGGGCGACGTCGTCGAGCGCTCGCAGCAGTTCGTCCTGCTTGCCGCGCGGCTGCATCAGGACGACGAAGGACACCTCCTCATCGCCGTGGAGCGTGGTGACGAGCTCCACGTCCGCGTCGGAGAGAGCCTTTTCGATCATCAGTACCGTCTTGAACACGTGAGTCCCTTCCAGTGGCCGGCCCCCGGGCCCCGGCATCGCATAACGGCATCACGATCGGGGGGTCACGGGGTCATCCGAACCGGGGTGACGCAGGTAACGGGTGAAGAGGAATCCTTTCTGCTCGATCAATGAGACCAGTCGCATCCGCTGCACGTCCGGCATTCGCGCATCGTGCAGGATGCGCGGCGCGTCGCCGCCGGTGAGCAGCGGGGCCAGCGACAGGCACAGCTCGTCCAGCAGGCCGGCCTCCGCCAGCCGGCCCAGCAGGCGCGGGCCGCCTTCGGTCAGCAGCCTGGTCCAGCCCCGCTCGGCCAGTGCCGCCACACCCGCCCGCAGGTCCACCGCGCCGGTGCCGGCGACCACCAGGTCGGCCACCTCGGCGACCGCCCCGCGGCGCTCCGCCGGGGCGTCCTCGGTGGTGATCACCACCGTCCTGACCAGCGGCTCGGTGAACAGCGGCGCGGTCAGGTCCAGCCGAAGGGAGCGGCTCACGACGGCGATCGCCGGGGCCGGTGCCTGCCCCGCGGCCGCCCGGGCCGCCGCGAACTCCCGGCGCGCCCTGGCCGGCCGGTAGCCCTCGGCGCGGACGGTCTCGGCACCCACCAGTACCACGTCGGACAGCGCCCGCAGCACCCCGAAGATCCGCTTGTCCGCGTCGCCGGAGAGCCCCTCGGACAGCCCGTCCAGCCTGGCCCCGCCGTCCAGGCCGGACACCATGTTGGCGCGCAGCCACGGGCGCCCCTGATTCACCTGTTCGGGGTACGCGTAGACGGCGGCGAGCGATTCCAGTGCGGCCGGATCGTCGAAGCGTTCACCCGGCGGGCTGATCAACTGTTGCATGTTCTCAGTCTTCCACCGGAGACCGAGGGTCGTTCGGACGGCGTACGGAGCAGGCGTACCCTCTACTGATGTGCCCGCAGCCTCCCACTCCGCCACCACGACCGAGCCGATAGCCGCCGCACACGCGTCCGGCTCCCCGATCGCGCTCACCGACCGCCGCCCCGTCGTCCCCGCCGAGCGGCTCGTCGCCGAGATGGTCCCGCCGCCCCGGTTCGCCGAGGTGAGCTTCGGGACGTACATCCCGGACCCGACCCAGCCGAGCCAGTACGAGGCCGTCCAGGTCCTGGAGCAGTTCGCGGCCACCCTCACGGGAGGAAACGGTTCCGCGCCCAAGCGCAGCTGGTTCCGCCGCTCCGCCCCCGCGCCCAGCGGCCCGGCCGGCGTCTACCTCGACGGAGGGTACGGCGTCGGCAAGACCCATCTGCTCGCCTCCCTCTGGCACGCCGCCCCCGGCCCCAAGGCCTTCGGCACCTTCGTCGAGCTGACCAACCTGGTCGGCGCGCTCGGCTTCCAGCAGGCCGTGCGGACCCTCTCCGGGCACCGGCTGCTCTGCATCGACGAGTTCGAGCTGGACGACCCGGGCGACACCGTGCTGGTCTCCACCCTGCTCGGCCGGCTGGTCGACAACGGCGTCAAGCTGTGCGCCACCTCGAACACCCTGCCGGAGAAGCTCGGCGAGGGCCGCTTCGCCGCCGCCGACTTCCTGCGCGAGATCCAGGGCCTGTCCGCGCACTTCCGCCCGATGCGGATCGACGGCCAGGACTACCGCCACCGCGGCCTGCCGGACGCCCCGCCGCCGTACACCGACGAGGCCGTCGAGGACGTCGCGGCCCGCACCCCCGGCGCCTCGCTGGACGACTTCGACACCCTGCTCGCCCACCTCTCCGCCGTCCACCCCAGCCGCTACGGCGCCCTGCTGGACGACGTCACCGCGGTCTGCCTGCGCGGCGTCAAGCAGGTCGACGACCAGTCCACCGCGCTGCGCCTGGTCGTGCTGGCGGACCGGATGTACGACCGCGAGCTGCCGATCACCGCCTCCGGCCTCCCCTTCGACGAGGTGTTCCCGGAGGAGATGCTGCGCGGCGGCTACCGCAAGAAGTACCTGCGCGCCGTCTCCCGCCTGGTCGCCCTGGCCCGCGACAGCGCCAAGTAGGTTCCGCCCGTAACCCGCGCTCCCGGTCGGGCGTTGTCCCTCCCGGAACAGAGGGGGGAGCCATGGACGGGGCGCGGGTGGGCTACACGATCGAGATCGAGCCCGAAGTGCGCACCTGGCTGCGCAGCTGCGCACTCGCGGAGTACCGGGCGGCCGAGCGTGCCGCGGACCGTCTCGCCGAGGACGGGGAACTGCTGCCCTTCCCACTGGCCAGCCACCTCGGCGGACCGCTGCGGGAGCTGCGGATCGGGCCGATGCGGATCACCTACTGGCTCGCCCCCGGTCGACGGGCTGTGCTGCTGACCGTCTTCCGCAAGACTAGGAACCGCGAGAGCGACGAGGTCGAGCGGGCCCGTCGCGCCCAGAAGGAATGCGAGGCCGAGCACGCGCCGGCCGACGACCACGAGGTGTACGACAGGGACGAGGAGGAGCGATGAGCAGCGGCTACCACACCCGCTGGGTCGTACCGCCGGAGCACCGCGAGAGCGAGGAGTACCGGGCGGCCGGGCGGCGGATGGCGCTGGCCGAGGCCGTGTACGCCCGCCGGTCCGCGCTCGGCTGGACCGTCGCCGAACTCGCCGAGCGGGCCGGGCTGGACGAGGAGACGGTCGAGAGCATCGAGGAGAGCGGGGTCGATCCGACACTTCCGCTGATCGAGCGGCTTGCCGCCGCCTTCGACTCCGCCGTGCGGATCGACCCGGCCCGTGAGCCCGCCATCCGGTTCGAGGCGCACGCGGCCTGACCGGAGCCGCCCCGCCTGTCAGTGGTGGGTCGTACCGTGGAGTGGTGCGTCCCATCACGAGTATTGAGCGGTCCGTGGCGCCCTTCGAGGTCGTCAGCCCCTTCCAGCCGAACGGCGACCAGCCGGCGGCGATCGCCGAGCTGGAACGGCGGATCAGGGGAGGGGAGAAGGACGTCGTGCTGCTCGGTGCCACCGGCACCGGCAAGTCGGCGACCACGGCGTGGATGATCGAGAAGCTGCAACGGCCCACCCTGGTCATGGCGCCGAACAAGACGCTGGCCGCGCAGCTGGCGAACGAGTTCCGCGAGCTGCTGCCGAACAACGCGGTCGAGTACTTCGTCTCGTACTACGACTACTACCAGCCGGAGGCGTACGTCCCGCAGACGGACACCTACATCGAGAAGGACTCCTCGATCAACGAGGAGGTCGAGCGGCTGCGCCACTCGGCGACCAACTCGCTGCTCACCCGCAGGGACGTGATCGTGGTCGCCTCCGTCTCCTGCATCTACGGCCTCGGCACCCCGCAGGAGTACGTGGACCGGATGGTGCCGCTCAGGATCGGCCAGGAGGTCGACCGGGACGAGCTGCTGCGCCGCTTCGTGGACATCCAGTACGCCCGCAACGACGTGGCCTTCACCCGCGGCACCTTCCGGGTCCGCGGCGACACCATCGAGATCTTCCCGGTCTACGAGGAGCTCGCCGTCCGGATCGAGATGTTCGGCGACGAGATCGAGGCGCTGTACACGCTGCACCCGCTCACCGGCGAGATCATCAGCCAGGACGAGTCCGTCTACGTCTTCCCCGCCTCGCACTACGTGGCCGGCCCCGAGCGCATGGAGCGCGCGATCACCGGCATCGAGACGGAGCTGGAGCAGACGCTCGCCCGGATGGAGAAGCAGGGCAAGCTGCTGGAGGCCCAGCGGCTGCGGATGCGCACCACCTACGACATCGAGATGCTGCGCCAGATCGGCACCTGCTCGGGCGTCGAGAACTACTCGATGCACTTCGACGGCCGCGAGCCCGGCTCCCCGCCGAACACCCTGCTCGACTACTTCCCGGAGGACTTCCTCCTGGTCATCGACGAGTCGCACGTCACCGTCCCGCAGATCGGCGCGATGTACGAGGGCGACGCCTCGCGCAAGCGCACGCTGGTCGAGCACGGCTTCCGGCTGCCGTCCGCGATGGACAACCGCCCGCTGAAGTGGGAGGAGTTCCTGGAGCGGATCGACCAGACGGTCTACCTCTCGGCGACGCCCGGCCCGTACGAGCTGTCGCGCGGCGACGGCCAGGTCGAGCAGATCATCCGGCCGACCGGCCTGATCGACCCCGAGGTGATCGTCAAGCCGACCGAGGGCCAGATCGACGACCTGGTGCACGAGGTCCGCCGGCGGGTCGAGCGGGACGAGCGCGTGCTGGTCACCACGCTGACCAAGAAGATGGCCGAGGACCTCACCGACTACATGCTCGGGCTGGACATCAGGGTCCGGTACCTGCACAGCGACGTGGACACCCTGCGCCGGGTGGAACTGCTGCGCGAGCTGCGGGCGGGCCGGTTCGACGTACTGGTCGGCATCAACCTGCTGCGCGAGGGCCTCGACCTGCCCGAGGTGTCGCTGGTGGCGATCCTGGACGCGGACAAGGAGGGCTTCCTGCGCTCCGGCACCTCGCTGATCCAGACGATCGGCCGCGCCGCCCGCAACGTCTCCGGCCAGGTCCACATGTACGCGGACAGGATCACCCCGTCGATGGAGAAGGCCATCGACGAGACCAACCGCCGCCGGGTCGTGCAGCAGGCCTACAACAAGAAGCACGGGATCGACCCGCAGCCGCTGCGCAAGAAGATCGGCGACATCCTGGACACCCTCGCCCGCGAGGACGTGGACACCGACGAGCTGCTCTCCACCGGCTATCGGAACCAGGGCAAGGGCAAGGCGCCGGTGCCGTCGCTGGGCGCGGACCGCAAGCCGGCCAAGTCCCTGCCGGCCGCCGAACTGGCGGACCTGATCCAGGAGATGACCGACCGGATGCACACGGCAGCCGCCGACCTCCAGTTCGAGGTCGCGGCCCGGCTGCGCGACGAGGTGAAGGAACTGAAGAGGGAGCTGCGGCAGATGCGCGAGGCCGGGGTGGCGTAGTCGGCCCGCCGGGGCGCACCCGGCGGGCCGGCCGGGCTTGGCCGGAATGACACCGGTCAAGCCCGGAGGTGTCTCAGGCTTGCCACAAACGGGGAGACCCTGGGGAGCCGGGGGCCTCGCAGGCCCTAGGCTGGCCTGCGGCATCGTGCCCTCGGGACGGGGTGGCGGGCCGTACGCAGAGGGGGCCTCAGCCGGGGGACGGCGACGGGGTGTTCCATCGTGGAGCCGCGCGGCGCGACCGTGCGGCCGGCAGAGAGGACAACGTCGTGTCGGTGAACCTCGCCAAGGGGCAGCGGGTCAGCCTCCAGAAGGGGCCGGGCAGCGCCCTGACCGTGGTCCGGATGGGCCTCGGCTGGCAGGCCGCCCCCAAGCGCGGGCTGTTCGGCAGCCGTACCCGGAAGATCGACCTGGACGCCTCGGCGCTGCTGTACGCCGAGAAGACCCCGTCCGACGTGGTGTTCTTCTCGCACCTGGAGAGCAACGACGGCTCCGTCCGGCACACCGGGGACAACCTGGAGGGCGGCTCGGGGGCCGAGGACGACGAGGCGATCCTGGTCGACCTGGTGCACGTGCCCGTGAACATCACCCAGGTGGTGTTCACGGTGAGCTCGTACACCGGGCAGACCTTCGCCGAGGTCGAGCGGGCGCACTGCCGGCTGCTGGACGAGACCACCGGGCTGGAGCTGGCGCGCTACGAGCTGGCGGGCGGCGGGCCGCACACCGGGCAGATCATGGCCAAGGTGGTCAGGGACGGCAACGGCGGCTGGGAGATGCAGGCGATCGGCGCGCCCGCGAAGGGGCGGACCTTCCAGGACCTGCTGCCGGCGATCGAGCCGTACCTCTGACGGTTCTTTACCTTCTTTACCTTTCCTTGCCTTCCCTGTTACTCTCGACGACAGCGGAGGGGAGTATTCCTCGACAGCCGACCCCGTCATCACGGGTGCCCGTCGTGGCACCCCGGGGCGCTGGCCCGATGGGCGGAAGAGACCTCCGGCAGTGACGATGACTGTCTCGCCTACCTGCCGGAGGAGCAGTAGTGGACGTTTCCGTAACCATGTGGGTTTCCACGATCCTGGTGCTGATCGCACTGATCGTGGCGGACTTCTTCATCGGAGGGCGCAAGCCGCACGAGGTCTCGATCAAGGAGGCCGGGATCTGGACGGCCGTCTGGGTCGCCCTGGCGGTGCTCTTCGGCGGCTTCCTCTGGTGGCACTCCGGGGGGAAGCCGGCGGGCGAGTTCTTCGCCGGCTACATCACCGAGAAGTCGCTCAGTGTCGACAACCTCTTCGTGTTCATCCTGATCATGGGCAAGTTCGCGGTGCCCAGGATCTACCAGCAGCGTGTGCTGATGTTCGGTGTGATCATCGCGCTGGTGCTCCGGGCGGTGTTCATCGCCGGCGGTGCCGCGCTGGTCTCCGAGTTCTCCTGGGTGTTCTTCATCTTCGGCGGCTTCCTGATCTGGACGGCCTGGAAGCTGGTCAAGGAGGCCCGCGCCGAGGAGGAGGACGAGGAGTTCGAGGAGAACCGCGTGCTCAAGTCGATCACGCGGCGCTTCCCGGCCACCGAGGACTACCGCGGCACCAGGCTGTTCGTCCGGGAGAACGGCCGCCGGCTGATCACCCCGATGCTGATCGTGATGCTGGCGATCGGCACCACGGACGTGCTGTTCGCGCTGGACTCGATCCCGGCCATCTTCGGCCTGACCCAGGACCCGTACATCGTCTTCACCGCCAACGCCTTCGCCCTGATGGGCCTGCGCCAGCTGTACTTCCTGATCGGCGGCCTGCTGAAGAAGCTGGTCCACCTGTCGTACGGCCTGTCGGTGATCCTCGGCTTCATCGGCGTGAAGCTGGTGCTGCACGCGGCGCACGAGGCGGGCGCGACGTGGGCCCCGGAGATCGGCATCCCGTTCTCGCTGGGCTTCATCGTGGTCGTGCTGGCGATCACCACCTTCACCAGCCTGCGGGCCTCGAAGCAGGCCGAGCAGGCCGAGCAGGCCGAGCGCGAGAAGCTCGACGCCTGACCCGCCGCGCACGCGCCGAGGCCCCCGTGACCGCCATCCGGTCGCGGGGACCTCGGCCGTTCGGCGGGGCGGGCTACCAGCCGCGCTCGCGCCACTCCGCCAGGTGCGGGCGCTCCGCCCCGAGAGTGGTGTCGTTGCCGTGGCCGGGGTAGACCCAGGCCTCGTCCGGCAGGACGTCGAAGACCTTCTCGGTGACGTCGCGGTAGAGCGTCCTGAAGGCCTCCGGGTCGCCCCAGGTGTTGCCCACGCCGCCGGGGAAGAGGCAGTCGCCGGTGAAGACGTGGGGGTGGCCCTGCGGGTCGTCGTAGACGAGCACGATCGCGCCGGGGGTGTGGCCGACCAGGTGCCGGACGGTGAGCCCGACCTCGCCGACCCGCAGCGTGTCCCCGTCCGCGAGCAGCAGCTCGGTGGGGACCTCGATGCCCTCGGCGTCGTGCTCGCCGGCCGCGGTGCGGGCGCCGGTGGTGGCGACCACCTCGGCCAGCGCGCCCCAGTGGTCGTGGTGCCGGTGGGTGGTGACCACGGTGCCCAGTTCGTCGCCGACGGTCTCCAGCAGTGCCGGGGCGTCCGCGGCGGCGTCGATCAGCAGTTGCTCGTCGGTGGCCCGGCAGCGCAGCAGGTAGGCGTTGTTGTCGTACGGGCCGACCGCCACCTTGGTGATGATCAGGTGGGCCAGCTCCCGTACGTCCGGCGGTCCGCCGACCTTGACCGCTCCGTGGTACGTCATCCGTTCGCTCCCTCTCCAGTGGCTCCTGGGATCATCCTCGCGCCGTCAGCCCATCGGGGGAAGCGGGGGGAGGGCGGTGTCGGGGGTGCGGCGCAGACCGGTGCCGTCGGAGCGGCCGGAGAGCCAGGCGGTGAGGGCGCGGACGGGGCCCTCGACGGTCAGGGCCGGGGTGCCCGAGCCGATCACGGCGCGGTCCCCGGTGTCCTCGGCCGCGAGGGAGACGGCGGGCAGCCCGGCGTCGTCGGCCAGGTTCGCGGCGAGCCTGCGGAACTGGGCGACGGCGAAGGACTCCGGCCAGTGCGCGGGGGTGTAGCCGGCGTCGAGGTCGACGTGGTGGAACTCCAGCTCCACCACGCGCTTGGCCGGGATCCCGTGGGCCGGGAAGACGTAGCCGAAGCGGTGCCTGACGGACGCCGCCCAGTCCTCGGGGGCCAGCAGCGCGGCGGCCTCGGCGAAGCGCTCGTGCGACGCGCGCAGGTCGTCGAGCTGGACCTCCAGCGGGCGGGGCGCGTCGCGCTCGATGTCCCGGTCGCGGGCCTCGCCGCTCGTGTACTGCGGGATGTCGGTGCCGGTGCGGGCTCCGGTGAGCAGGTTGACCAGGGAGTCGGCGTTGCGGGCGAGGTGGGCCAGCACGTGGCCGCGGGTCCAGCCGGGCAGCGCGGAGGGCTCGACGAGGGCCGCGGGCTTCAGTTCGGCCACGGTGTGCAGCAGGTGCCGGGTGCTCTCCTCGACCTGGGCCAGGGACCGGGTGGCGGCGGACTGCGGGTCGGTCATCACATCTGCCTTCGGTGGGGGCGGGGCGTTGCCCGCCCGGGGCTTCGCTCGTTGACCAGGTGACGCTATCGCCGAATCCCGGCCCTGAGCAGGGCCTTTTTCGGTCCGGGTACGGACGGTCCGGAGGTCGGCTTCACTCGTTCGGGTGGGCCCGGCTGGACAAGGTCGATATTCGAACGTCTGAGCTATAGGCTGGCTGCCGCATCCTGGAAGAAGCAGCACATCCCGACGCAAGCCCTCTCGCCCCGGAGAAAGGCGCCAGAAGCAGTGGCCGACCGCCTCATCGTCCGCGGTGCTCGCGAGCACAACCTCAAGAACGTTTCGCTCGACCTGCCCCGCGACTCCCTCATCGTCTTCACGGGCCTCTCCGGCTCCGGCAAGTCCTCGCTCGCCTTCGACACGATCTTCGCCGAGGGCCAGCGCCGCTACGTGGAGTCGCTGTCCTCGTACGCCCGCCAGTTCCTCGGGCAGATGGACAAGCCCGACGTCGACTTCATCGAAGGCCTCTCCCCGGCCGTCTCGATCGACCAGAAGTCCACCAACCGCAACCCCCGTTCGACCGTCGGCACCATCACCGAGGTCTACGACTACCTGCGCCTGCTGTTCGCCCGGATCGGCAAGCCCCACTGTCCGCACTGCGGCCGCCCGATCGCCAAGCAGTCCCCGCAGGCGATCGTGGACAAGGTGCTGGAGCTCGCCGAGGGCACCCGCTTCCAGGTGCTGAGCCCGGTGGTGCGCGAGCGCAAGGGCGAGTTCGTCGACCTCTTCGCCGACCTCCAGTCCAAGGGCTACTCCCGCGCCCGCGTCGACGGCGAGACGATCCAGCTCGCCGAGCCGCCGAAGCTCAAGAAGCAGGAGAAGCACACCGTCGAGGTGGTGATCGACCGCCTGACCGTCAAGGACAGCGCCAAGCGGCGGCTCACCGACTCGGTGGAGACGGCCCTGCGGCTCTCCGGCGGCATGGTCGTGCTCGACTTCGTCGACCTCCCCGAGGACGACCCCGAGCGCGAGCGGATGTACTCCGAGCACCTCTACTGCCCGTACGACGACGTGTCGTTCGAGGAGCTGGAGCCGCGCTCGTTCTCCTTCAACTCGCCGTTCGGCGCCTGCCCGGACTGCTCGGGCCTGGGCAACCGGATGGAGGTCGACGCCGAGCTGGTCGTCCCCGACCCGGAGCGTTCGCTGGACGAGGGCGCGATCCACCCGTGGTCCGCCGGGCACGCCAAGGAGTACTTCCAGCGCCTGATCGACGCGCTGGCCGGGGAGCTCGGCTTCCGCACCGACATCCCCTGGGCCGGGCTGCCCGCCCGCGCCAGGAAGGCGCTGCTGTACGGGCACAAGCACCAGGTGGAGGTCCGCTACCGCAACCGCTTCGGCCGCGAACGCTCGTACAGCACCGGCTTCGAGGGCGCGATCCCGTTCATCCAGCGCCGGCACACCGAGGCGGAGAGCGACAGCAGCCGCGAGCGCTTCGAGGGCTACATGCGCGAGGTGCCCTGCCCGACGTGCCGGGGCACCAGGCTCAAGCCGGTGGTGCTCGCGGTCACCGTCGAGGACAGGTCGATCGCCGACGTCTCCTCGATGTCGATCAGCGACTGCTCCGAGTTCCTGGGCGCGATGAAGCTCAACGCCCGGGACAAGCAGATCGCCGAGCGGGTCCTCAAGGAGGTCAACGAGCGGCTGCGCTTCCTGGTCGACGTCGGCCTGGACTACCTCTCGCTCGACCGCGCGGCCGGCACCCTGTCCGGCGGCGAGGCCCAGCGCATCCGGCTGGCCACCCAGATCGGCTCCGGCCTGGTCGGCGTGCTGTACGTGCTGGACGAGCCGTCGATCGGCCTGCACCAGCGGGACAACCACCGGCTGATCGAGACGCTGGTGCGGCTGCGCGACATCGGCAACACCCTGATCGTGGTCGAGCACGACGAGGACACCATCAAGACCGCGGACTGGGTGGTCGACATCGGCCCGGGCGCCGGCGAGCACGGCGGCAAGGTGGTGCACTCCGGCTCGCTGAAGCAGCTGCTCACCAACAAGGAGTCGCTGACCGGCCAGTACCTCTCCGGCAAGCGGTCCATCCCGATCCCGGACACCCGCCGCGAGCGGGACAAGAAGCGCCAGCTGACCGTCCACGGAGCCCGCGAGCACAACCTCAAGGACGTCACGGTCGGTTTCCCGCTCGGCACCTTCACCGCGATCACCGGCGTCTCCGGCTCCGGCAAGTCGACGCTGGTCAACGACATCCTGTACACCCACCTCGCCCGGGAGCTGAACGGCGCCCGCAGCGTGCCGGGCCGGCACACCCGGATCACCGGCACCGACCTGGTGGACAAGGTGGTGCACGTCGACCAGTCGCCGATCGGCCGCACGCCGCGCTCCAACCCGGCCACCTACACCGGGGTGTTCGACCACGTCCGCCGGCTCTTCGCGGAGACGCAGGAGGCCAAGGTCCGCGGCTACCTGCCCGGCCGGTTCTCCTTCAACGTCAAGGGCGGCCGCTGCGAGAACTGCTCCGGCGACGGCACCATCAAGATCGAGATGAACTTCCTGCCGGACGTCTACGTGCCGTGCGAGGTCTGCCACGGCGCCCGGTACAACCGGGAGACGCTGGAGGTGCACTACAAGGGCAAGTCCATCGCCGAGGTGCTGGACATGCCGATCGAGGAGGCGCTGGCCTTCTTCGAGGCCGTCCCGGCGATCGCCCGGCACCTGCGGACGCTCAACGACGTGGGCCTCGGCTACGTCCGGCTCGGCCAGTCCGCGCCCACCCTCTCCGGTGGCGAGGCGCAGCGCGTCAAGCTCGCCTCGGAGCTCCAGAAGCGCTCCACCGGGCGGACGGTCTACGTGCTGGACGAGCCCACCACCGGTCTGCACTTCGAGGACATCAGCAAGCTGATCAAGGTGCTCAGCGGGCTGGTGGAGAAGGGCAACACGGTGATCGTCATCGAGCACAACCTCGATGTGATCAAGACCGCCGACTGGGTCGTCGACATGGGCCCCGAGGGCGGCTCCGGCGGCGGCAGCGTGGTCGCCGAGGGCACCCCGGAGCAGATCGCCGCCGTCCCGGAGAGCCACACCGGCAAGTTCCTGCGGGACATCCTTCCGGGTGGCTTCGCGGACGCCCCGGTGGCCGC
The DNA here is from genome assembly GCF_044757205.1 of Kitasatospora sp. NPDC091335. Classification (NCBI taxonomy): domain Bacteria; kingdom Bacillati; phylum Actinomycetota; class Actinomycetes; order Kitasatosporales; family Streptomycetaceae; genus Kitasatospora; species Kitasatospora sp. NPDC091335. Next base: position 161,094 of record NZ_JBIVUM010000016.1, read on the forward strand.
CCCGGCGAAGAAGGCACCGCGCAAGCGCGCGGCCGCCGCGAAGAAGTAGCCCCGCGCGCCCACCCCGCCGCTCCCGACGCCCCCGCCACCGTGCGGGTGGCCAGGGAGCGGCGGGGTGCGTGCGGCATAGACTTCCGTGGTCCCTCGCAGCAGCAGCACACCGTAGGAGCACACCGATGTCCGAGGCCCCCGAGAGCAGCCCCACCGCCTCCCGCCGCACCCTGCTCTGCGGAGCCGCGGCCGTGCTGGCGGCCGGCGGCACGGTGGCGGTCACCGGATGCGGCTCCTCCGCCTCCGGCGGCAGCGGCGCCGCCAAGGGCCCGGTGGACCTCGGTCCGGCCTCGGCCGTGCCCGAGGGCGGCGGCAAGGTCTTCCGCGAGCAGAAGATCGTGGTGACCCAGCCCGCCGCCGGCCAGTACAAGGCGTTCAGCGCCAAGTGCACCCACGCCGGCTGCATCGTGGACCAGGTGAAGAACGCCCAGATCCAGTGCCCCTGCCACGGCAGCCGGTTCGCCGTCGCGGACGGCGCCGTGCAGGACGGCCCGGCCCCCTCCCCGCTGCCCGCCTACACCGTCACGGTCGAGGGCGGCAACCTCAAGGTGACCCCGAGCTGACGCAGTTGACCGCCTCCCGACCTCCACGGTCCCCCCTGACGATCTCCTCCCCGCGGCCCCGGCCCCACTCGGTACGGTGGACTCATGGCTGACCCGAGCACCTACCGCCCCGCGCCCGGTGCGATCCCGACCTCCCCCGGTGTCTACAGGTTCCGCGACGCCCACGGCCGGGTCATCTACGTCGGCAAGGCCAAGAGCCTGCGGCCGCGCCTGTCGTCCTACTTCCAGGACCTGGCGGGCCTGCACCCGCGCACCGCGACCATGGTCACCACCGCCGCCTCGGTGGAGTGGACCGTGGTCGGCACCGAGGTCGAGGCCCTCCAGCTGGAGTACTCCTGGATCAAGGAGTACGACCCCCGGTTCAACGTCAAGTACCGCGACGACAAGAGCTATCCGGAACTCGCCGTCACCCTCGACGAGGAGTACCCGAGGGTCCAGGTGATGCGCGGGGCGCACAAGAAGGGCGTGCGCTACTTCGGCCCGTACGGACACGCCTGGGCGATCCGCGAGACGGTCGACCTGCTGCTGCGCGTCTTCCCCGTCCGCACCTGCTCCAACGGCGTCTTCAAGCGCGCCCGCCAGGTCGGCCGGCCCTGCCTGCTCGGCTACATCGGCAAGTGCGCCGCGCCCTGCGTCGGCAAGGTCTCGGCGGACGAACACCGCGCGCTCGCCGAGGACTTCTGCGACTTCATGGCCGGGCGCACCGGCAACTACCTGCGCCGGCTGGAGACGGAGATGCAGGAGGCCGCGGCCGAGCTGGAGTACGAGAAGGCGGCCCGGCTGCGGGACGACATCGGCGCCCTCAAGCGCGCGATGGAGAAGAACGCCATCGTGCTCGCCGACGCCACCGACGCCGACCTGCTGGCCCTCGCCGAGGACGAACTCGAGGCCGCCGTGCAGATCTTCCACGTCCGCGGCGGCCGGGTGCGCGGCCAGCGCGGCTGGGTCACCGACAAGGTCGAGGACGTGGACACCGCCGGCCTGGTCGAGCACGCCCTCCAGCAGCTCTACGGCGGCGGCGAGTCCGTCCCGCGCGAGGTCCTCGTGCCCGCCCTGCCCGACCCGGCGGAGCCGGTGCGCGAGTGGCTCGGCGGCCTGCGCGGCAGCCAGGTCGACCTGCGCATCCCCCAGCGCGGCGACAAGAAGGACCTGATGGCCACCGTGCAGCGCAACGCCCAGCAGGCGCTGGCGCTGCACAAGACCAAGCGCGCCTCCGACCTCACCACCCGCAGCCGCGCCCTCCAGGAGATCGCCGACGCGCTGGAACTGGACTCCGTCCCGCTGCGCATCGAGTGCTACGACATCTCCCACCTCCAGGGCGAGGACGTGGTCGCCTCCATGGTCGTCTTCGAGGACGGCCTGGCCCGCAAGAGCGAGTACCGGCGCTTCCAGATCAAGGGCTTCGAGGGCCAGGACGACGTCCGCTCGATGCACGAGGTGATCAGCCGGCGCTTCCGCCGCTACCTCAGGGAGCGCGAGCAGACCGGCGAGTGGGCCGTCCCCGAGGAGGACGAGCCCGGCAGCGGTACGGACACCGGCACGGACACCGGCCCCGTCGGCCGGGACGACGAGGGCCGCCCCAAGCGCTTCGCCTACCCGCCCCAGCTGCTGGTCGTCGACGGCGGACAGCCCCAGGTCGCCGCCGCCAGACGGGCCCTGGACGAACTCGGCATCGACGACGTCGCGCTGTGCGGCCTGGCCAAGCGCCTGGAGGAGGTCTGGCTGCCCGGCGAGGACGACCCGGTGGTGCTGCCGCGCTCCAGCGAGGGCCTCTACCTGCTCCAGCGGGTCCGCGACGAGGCGCACCGCTTCGCGATCAGCTATCAGCGCAACAAGCGTTCCAAGCGACTCACCGCCGGGGAACTGGACTCCGTCCCGGGCCTCGGCGAGACTCGCCGCCAGGCGCTGCTCAAGCACTTCGGCTCGCTGAAGAAGCTCAGGGCCGCCACCATCGACGAGCTCTGCGAGGTACCCGGCATCGGACGCCGCACCGCGCAGACCGTTGCGGCGGCGTTGTCGTCCCGTACACCCGCCGCACCCGCGGTCAACACCGCGACCGGCGAGATCATCGAGGACGGGGCCGAGCAGGCCGCCGAGCCGGTGGCAGCAGCGCACCGGACCGCACCATCCCAGGAGACGCCATGACGGCCGACGCCGCCCGTCAGCCGGTGCGCCCCGGCCCCGCCCGCCTGCCCGGGCCGGGGAAGGGCGGCCGCGCCGTGCGCGTTCTCCCCAGCAGAAAGACCGAGAGCGGGGAACCGAAGTGACCGTGTCAGACGTGGCCGAGAACGCGCCGGAGCTGGTGATCATCTCCGGCATGTCCGGAGCCGGCCGCTCCACCGCCGCCAAGTGCCTTGAAGACCTCGGCTGGTTCGTGGTGGACAACCTGCCGCCGGCCCTGATCCCGACCATGGTCGACCTGGGAGCCCGGTCCCAGGGCAACGTCGCCCGGATCGGCGTGGTCGTGGACGTCCGCGGCCGGCAGTTCTTCGACGACCTGCTCACCTCGCTGGACGAGCTGGAGAAGCGCGGCGTCCGGCTGCGGGTCGTCTTCCTGGACTCCTCCGACGAGGCGCTGGTGCGCCGCTTCGAGAGCGTCCGCCGCCCGCACCCGCTCCAGGCCGACGGCCGGATCGTGGACGGCATCGCCCTGGAGCGCGACCTGCTGCGCGACCTGCGCGGCGAGGCCGACCTGGTGATCGACACCTCCAACCTCAACGTGCACCAGCTGCGCGCCAAGCTGGACGCCCAGTTCGCCGACCACGACGAGCCCGAGCTGCGCGCCACCGTGATGTCCTTCGGCTTCAAGTACGGCCTGCCGGTCGACGCCGACCTCGTGGTGGACTGCCGCTTCCTGCCCAACCCGCACTGGGTGCCCGAACTGCGCGCCCGCACCGGCACCGACGCGGACGTCGCCGACTACGTCTTCCAGCAGCCCGGAGCCAACGAGTTCCTGGACGGCTACGCCCAGCTGCTGCGCATCATCACCGAGGGATACCGACGCGAGGGGAAGCGCTACATGACGCTTGCCGTAGGCTGCACCGGTGGCAAGCACCGCAGCGTCGCCATGTCCGAGCGTCTGACCAAGCGTCTCATCGCCGACGGAGTCGAGACGGTGCTCGTCCACCGTGACATGGGACGGGAGTAACCGCCGCCTCCCTGCCGGGCCCGTCGGCGGAGCGGTCGGCGGGCCGAGGAACGCGAGGTGATGTGTGGCGGGATACGTGCCCGGGCGGCAGCCGCAGAGCAGGACCGGTGACCGGGCGTTCAGCCCGGCCCGGCCCACGGCGCCGAGCCGTCCGCGCAGTAGTCCCGCCCGGACCAATCCGGCCCCGAGGATCACCGCGCTCGGCGGCGGGCAGGGCCTGTCGGCCTCGCTGTCCGCGCTGCGCCGGCTCACCAGCGACCTCACCGCCGTGGTCACCGTCGCCGACGACGGCGGCTCCAGCGGACGGCTGCGCACCGAGCTGGGTGTGCTGCCCCCGGGCGACCTGCGCAAGGCGCTGGCCGCGCTGTGCGGGGACGACGACTGGGGCCGCACCTGGTCCGAGGTCATCCAGCAGCGCTTCACCGGCACCGGCGAACTCGGCGGCCACGCGGTCGGCAACCTGCTGATCGTCGCGCTCTGGGAGAAGCTGGGCGACCCGGTGGCGGCGCTGGACTGGGTCGGCCGGCTGCTCAACGTCCAGGGCCGGGTGCTGCCGATGTCGGCGGTGCCGCTGGACATCGAGGCGACCGTGCGCGGCCACGACCCGGCCCGCCCCGCCGAGGTCACGGCGGTGCGCGGCCAGGCCGACGTCGCGGTGACCCCGGGCACCGTGCAGTCGATCCGGCTGCTGCCGGACGGGCCGCCGGCCGTCCCCGAGGCGGTCACCGCCGTCCGGGAGGCGGACTGGGTGGTGCTCGGCCCCGGCTCCTGGTTCACCAGCGTGCTGCCGCACCTGCTGGTGCCCGAGCTGGCCCAGGCGCTCACCGGGACCCGCGCCCGCCGCCTGCTCACCCTGAACCTGGCCCCCCAGCCCGGGGAGACCGAGGGCTTCACCCCGCAGCGTCACCTGGAGGTCATCGCCGACCACGCTCCGGACCTCGCGGTGGATGCGATCCTGGTGGACGAGCGCGCCGTCACCGGCGGGGCCTTCGGCCAGGCCGACCTGGACGGCCTGGAGAAGGCCGCCGAGCGGATGGGCGCCGCTCTGGTGCTCGGCTCGGTGGCCCGCACCGACGGGACGCCGCGACACGACCCCGAGCTGTTGGCGGCAGCGTACGACCGGATTTTCCGGACACATGGAAGGATCGGGCCATGGCGATGACTCCAGCGGTGAAGGACGAGATCAGCCGGCTCCCGGTCACCCGGGCCTGCTGTCGCAAGGCGGAGGTGTCGGCGATCCTGCGGTTCGCGGGCGGACTGCACATCGTGAGCGGCCGCATCGTGATCGAGGCGGAGCTGGACACCGGGGCGGCGGCACGACGGCTGCGCAAGGACCTGCTGGAGATCTTCGGGCACTCCTCGGACCTCGTGGTGATGGCCCCCGGCGGGCTGCGTCGCGGCAGCCGCTTCGTGGTCCGGGTGGTCAAGGACGGCGAGCTGCTCGCCCGCCAGACCGGACTCGTGGACGGCCGCGGACGTCCGATCCGGGGGCTGCCGCCGGCGGTCGTCTCCGGGGCCACCTGCGACGCGGAGGCCGCCTGGCGCGGGGCCTTCCTGGCGCACGGCTCGCTCACCGAGCCGGGCCGTTCGTCCTCGCTGGAGATCACCTGCCCCGGTTCCGAGGCCGCCCTCGCCCTGGTCGGCGCCGCCCGTCGGCTCGGCATCCCGGCCAAGGCCCGCGAGGTGCGCGGCGTGGACCGGGTGGTCATCCGCGACGGCGACGCGATCGGCGCCCTGCTGACCAGGCTCGGCGCCCACGAGTCGGTGCTCGCCTGGGAGGAGCGCCGGATGCGGCGCGAGGTGCGCGCCACCGCCAACCGGCTCGCCAACTTCGACGACGCCAACCTGCGCCGCTCGGCCCGCGCCGCGGTGGCGGCCGGTGCCCGGGTGCAGCGCGCGCTGGAGATCCTCGGCGACGAGGTGCCCGAGCACCTGGCGGCGGCCGGCCAGCTGCGGATGCAGCACAAGCAGGCCTCGCTGGAGGAGCTGGGCGCGCTCGCCGATCCGCCGCTGACCAAGGACGCGGTGGCCGGCCGGATCCGCCGGCTGCTGGCGATGGCCGACAAGCGCGCCTCCGAACTCGGCCTGCCGAGCACCGAGGCCAGCCTCACCGACGAGATGGCGATGAACTGACGATCACGCTCAGTGACCGAAACGCGGCCGGTGTCCCGATGACGGGGCACCGGCCGCGGCCGTCTCCGGGGGCACCCGCGGACGGTCCTCCGGGCGGGCTTCCGGACCCGCCGACACTCCCGAATTGGTAGAGACCACTGGCCCGGGACCAACTGCCCGGCCGAGCAAGGCCGGACGGCCTGAAGTCGGCTTTCGACCGCGCCACGCCCGGTCTCAGCACGCGGCGCGATGTGCCGTCCCGTGCCCGGGAGGGGTAGGGTCATAGGCGGTCGGGGACTTCCCAAATCTCATCCCCGTCGGGGCTCCGCCCCGGCGTACCTAACGAGGAGATCGGTTCGTGACGATCCGGGTAGGCATCAACGGCTTCGGCCGCATCGGCCGCAACTTCTTCCGCGCGGTCAAGGCTCAGGGCGCGGACATCGAGGTCGTCGGTGTCAACGACCTCACCGACACGAAGACCCTGGCTCACCTGCTCAAGTACGACACCACCCTGGGTACCTTCCCGGGCGAGGTCTCGCACACCGAGGACAGCATCACCGTCGACGGCCACACCTTCAAGGTGACCGCCGAGCGTGACCCCGCGAACCTTCCGTGGGCCGCCCTGGGCGCCGACATCGTCGTCGAGTCCACCGGCATCTTCACCAAGGCCGAGGCCGCGAAGAAGCACCTCGCCGCCGGCGCGAAGAAGGTCATCATCTCGGCGCCCGCCAGCGACGAGGACGTCACCATCGTGCTGGGCGTCAACGACGAGAAGTACGACGCGGCCAACCACCACATCATCTCCAACGCCTCCTGCACCACCAACTGTGTGGCGCCGATGGCCAAGGTGCTGAACGAGAGCTTCGGCATCGTCAAGGGTCTGATGACCACCGTCCACGCGTTCACCAACGACCAGGTGACCCTGGACTTCCCGCACAAGGACCTGCGCCGTGCTCGTGCGGCCTCGCAGAACATCATCCCGACCTCGACCGGTGCCGCCAAGGCGACCGCCCTGGTCCTGCCGGAGCTGAAGGGCAAGCTGGACGGCACCTCGCTGCGCGTCCCGGTCCCGACCGGCTCCATCACCGACCTGGTCGTCACCCTGGAGCGCGAGGTCACCAAGGACGAGGTCAACGCGGCCTTCCAGAAGGCCGCTCAGGAGGGCCCGCTCAAGGGCATCCTGGCCTACACCGAGGACCCGATCGTCTCCTCGGACATCGTCAACGACCCGGCGTCCTGCATCTTCGACAGCCAGCTCACCATGGTCCAGGGCAACCAGGTCAAGGTGCTCGGCTGGTACGACAACGAGTGGGGCTACTCGAACCGCGTGGTCGACCTGGTCACCCTCGTCGGTGGGCGGCTCTGACCTCGCGGGAGCTGACGTGATGTAGGGACGAGGGCCCGGCCGGCGTACGGTGCCGACCGGGCCCTCGTTCCGCGCTCAAGGACTTCTCAGGCGGCCCCTGCGCCGTGCCGCCTCACTGCGCATCAACCATCTCCCCAGGAGAATCCGAATCCCCGTGAAGACCATCGAAGAGCTCCTCGAAGCCGGTGTCGAAGGCAAGCGCGTCTTCGTGCGCGCCGACCTGAACGTGCCGCTGGACGGCAGCACGATCACCGACGACGGCCGCATCCGCGCCGTCGCGCCGACCATCGCCAAGCTGGCCGCGGCCGGCGCGAAGGTGGTCGTCGCCTCGCACCTCGGCCGCCCCAAGGGCACCCCGGACCCGCGGTTCTCGCTCGCCCCGGCGGCCGAGCGCCTCGGCGAGATCCTCGGCAGGAACGTCGCCTTCGCCACCGACACCGTCGGTGACAGCGCCAGGGCCACCGTCGCCGCGCTGGCGAACGGCGAGGTCGCGCTGCTGGAGAACCTGCGCTTCAACGCGGGCGAGACCAGCAAGGACGACGCCGAGCGCAAGGCCTTCGCCGAGCAGCTGGCCGCGCTGGCCGACCTGTACGTGGGCGACGGCTTCGGCGCCGTGCACCGCAAGCACGCCTCGGTCTACGACCTGCCGGCCCTGCTGCCGCACGCCGCGGGCGACCTGATCGCCACCGAGGTCGGCGTGCTGAAGAAGCTCACCGAGGACGTCGCCCGTCCGTACGTGGTGGTGCTCGGCGGCGCCAAGGTCTCCGACAAGCTCGGTGTGATCGACAACCTGCTGGAGAAGGCCGACCGGATCCTGATCGGCGGCGGCATGGCGTACACCTTCCTCAAGGCCAAGGGCCACGAGGTCGGCATCTCGCTGCTCCAGGAGGACCAGGTCCCGACCGTCCAGGAGTACCTGGCCCGGGCCGAGCAGCGCGGCGTCGAGTTCGTGCTGCCGACGGACGTCCTGGTCTCCACGGAGTTCCCGGACCTCAAGACCAAGGCTCCGGCCGACTTCTCGACCGTCGCCGCCGACGCCATCCCGGCCGACCAGGAGGGCCTGGACATCGGCCCGAAGACCCGCGAGCTGTACGCGGCCAAGCTGGCCGACGCCGGCACGGTGTTCTGGAACGGCCCGATGGGCGTCTTCGAGCACCCGGACTACGCGGGCGGCACCAGCGCCGTCGCGAAGGCCCTGCTCGACAGCGACGCGTTCACCGTCGTCGGCGGCGGCGACTCCGCCGCGGCCGTCCGCATCCTGGGCTTCGACGAGAACGCCTTCGGACACATCTCGACCGGCGGCGGTGCCAGCCTCGAATACCTGGAGGGCAAGACCCTCCCCGGACTCGCCGCTCTGGAGGACTGAAACACATGACCGACCGTCTCCCGCTGATGGCGGGCAACTGGAAGATGAACCTCAACCACCTCGAGGCCATCCAGCACACCCAGAAGCTGGCGTTCGCGCTGGCCGACAAGGACTACGAGGCCGTCGAGGTCGCCGTCCTGGTGCCGTTCACCGACCTGCGCTCGGTGCAGACCCTGGTCTCCGGCGACAAGCTGAAGATCAAGTACGGCTCGCAGGACATCTCGCAGCACGACGGCGGGGCCTACACCGGCGAGGTCTCGGGACCGATGCTGGCCAAGCTCCAGTGCACCTACGCGGTGATCGGGCACTCCGAGCGCCGCCAGTACCACGGTGAGGACGAGGAGATCGTCAACGCCAAGGTGAAGGCCGCCTACCGCGCCGGGGTCACCCCGATCCTGTGCGTCGGCGAGCCGCTGGAGATCCGCAAGGCGGGCACCCACGTCGAGCACACCCTGGCGCAGCTGGACGGCGGCCTGGACGGCGTCCCGGCCCACCAGGCCGAGTCGATCGTGGTCGCCTACGAGCCGGTCTGGGCGATCGGCACCGGCGAGGTGGCCACCCCGGAGGACGCGCAGGAGGTCTGCGCCGCCATCCGAGCCCGGATCGCCGAGCTGTACGACGCCGAGCTGGCCGGCAAGGTCCGTGTGCTGTACGGCGGTTCGGTGAAGTCGTCGAGCGCGGCCGGTCTGATGGCCAAGCCCGACATCGACGGCGGCCTGGTCGGCGGTGCCTCGCTGGACGCCGACGAGTTCGTCAAGATCGTGCGCTACCGTGAGCAGGCAGTAGGCTAACGCCGCCGCCGCAACGTACGCTTTGGGGCCGGACCGCCGTACGCGGCCCGGCCCCTTCGCCGAAGATACGAGAGAGTTGGTCCCGTCGTGGTTCTCGGGTTCTCGATTGCCCTGATCATCTTCAGTCTGCTGATGATCCTGCTGGTGCTGCTGCACAAGGGGAAGGGCGGCGGCCTGTCCGACATGTTCGGCGGTGGCGCGATGTCCACCGGCGGCGGCTCGGCGGTGGCCGAGCGCAACCTGGACCGCATCACCATCGTGGTCGGCCTGGGCTGGTTCGCCAGCATCATCGTCCTGGGCCTGGTGCTGAAGTACCAGAGCTGACGTATCCCTGACGCCCCGTCGCCCGAGCGCCTATCCTGGGACGGTCGGGTGCGGAGGCGATGGTGGCGGATGCTTAACACCTGCTTACACTAGGACGACTTTCGCCACCGACGCGCACCGCGGCGGGTCGGCGCACCAGTACGCAGGGAGTCAGACCGTGGCAAGTGGCAATGCCATCCGTGGCAGCAGGGTCGGGGCCGGCCCGATGGGCGAGGCGGAGCGCGGCGAGTCCGCTCCGCGCAACCGGATCTCCTTCTGGTGCGCGAACAAGCACGAGACCCGTCCCAGCTTCGCCGCCGAGGCGGCGATCCCGGAGACGTGGGACTGCCCGCGCTGTGGCTTCCCGGCCGGGCAGGACCAGCACAACCCGCCGGCGCCCTCGCGCAACGAGCCGTACAAGACCCACCTCGCCTACGTGCGTGAGCGGCGCACCGACGCCGACGGCGAGGCGATCCTGGCCGAGGCGCTGGCGAAGCTCCGCGGTGAGATCTGAGCGGAAGGGTCCCGGGCCCGCCCCGGCAGAACAGCGAGAAGGGCGCCACCGTCGAGTGACGGTGGCGCCCTTCGGCGCTGCCGGGGCCGGTCAGGCCGAGGCCGGCGGGTAGAGCTGCGGCGGGATCCGCTCCGCGGCGGCGCGGTCCAGCAGCCACAGGGTGCGGCTGAGGCCGTACGCGCCGGAGGCGGGCGCCTGGATCTCGCCGGGGCCGGACAGGGCCAGCGCGACCGCGCCCGCCTTGTCCTCGCCGGCGGCCAGCAGCCAGACCTCGCGGGCCGAGCGGATCGCCGGGAGGGTGAGCGAGATCCGGGTCGGCGGGGGCTTGGGGGCCCCGCGCACGCCGACCACGGTCAGCTCGGTCTCCCGCACGCCCGGGTGCTCGGGGAAGAGCGAGGCGACGTGGGTGTCCGGGCCGACGCCGAGCAGCAGCACGTCGAAGGCCGGGACGCCGTTGCGCTCGCCCGGGCCGGCCGCCTCCGCCAGCTCCTCGGCGTAGCGGGCCGCGGCGGCCTCCACGCCCGAGCCGTCCACCCCGTCCGCGGCGGGCATCTCGTGCACCCGCGCCGGGTCGAGCGGGACGGCGTCCAGCAGTTCGGCGCGGGCCTGGACGGCGTTGCGGTCCGGGTCGGCGGCGGGCACGAAGCGCTCGTCGCCCCACCAGAGGTCCAGCCGGCCCCAGTCGACCGCGTCGCGCGCCGGGGAGGCGGCGATCGCGGCCAGCAGGGCGTTGCCGTTGCGGCCGCCGGTGAGCACCACCGAGGCGATGCCGCGGGCGGCCTGGGCGTCCACGATCCGGGTGATCAGCCGGGCCGCCGCGGCCTGGGCCATCAGCTCCTTGTCCCGGTGGACGACCAGCTGCGGGGTCGCGTTGGTCATGCGCCTTCCTTGCCGGTGCGCTTGGCCGCGGCCTTCCTGGCGGGCTTCTTCACGCCCGCCTCGGCGGTCACCCGGTCCGGGTTGGCCACGGCCGCCTCGGCGGCTTCCTCGACGGCCTCCTCGGCGACCTCCCGGGCGATCTTCTCGGCCGCCGCGGTCTCGTCGTTGACCGGCTCGTGCAGCCGGTCGACGGGCGTGCGCACCGCCGTCGCGTAGATGTCGTCCGGGTCCAGCCGGCGCAGCTCCTCGGCGATCAGCTCCGAGGTCTCGCGCCGCTTGAGCGCCACCTGGCGGTCCGGCGAGCCGGGCATGGACAGGGTGCCCATCAGGCCGTCCGGGCGGTCCAGGGTGATGTCCCCGTCCTTGGTGCGCAGGTGCACCGCGGTGATGCCGGGGCCGCCGGTGACGACCCGCTCGACCGGCACCTGGAGCCGGTTGGTCAGCCAGAGGCCGAGCAGCTCGACGCTGGGGTTGTAGGACTCGCCCTCGACCGCCGCGGAGACGACCGTGGACGGCCGCTGGTCCAGCGCGGCGGCCAGCATCGAGCGCCAGCCGGTGATCCGGGTCCAGGCCAGGTCGGTGTCGCCGGGGGAGTAGCTCTGGGCGCGCTGGGCGAGCTGGCCCACCGGGGACTCGGCGGTGACGGCGTCGGTGATCCGGCGCTGGGCGAGCGAGCCCAGCGGGTCCTGCGCCGGGTGCAGCGGCGCCTTGTCCGGCCACCAGACGACGGTCGGGGCGTCCGGCAGCAGCAGCGGCAGGACCACCGACTGGGCGTGCGCGGCGAGTTCGCCGTGCATCCGCAGGACAACCGTTTCGCCGGACCCGGCGTCCGAGCCGACCAGGATCTCGGCGTCCAGCCGGGTCTCGGCGCGGGCCCGGGGCGAGCGTCCGGCGCGCTTGATCACCGCGAGGGTGCGCATCGGGTGCTCGCGGGAGGCGTCGTTGGCGGCCTTGAGGGCGTCGTAGGCGCTGCCCTCGTCGGTCACGATCACCAGGGTGAGCACCATGCCGGCGGCGCCGGAGCCCCGGGCCCGGCGGGCCTCCATGAGCGCGCCGTTGATCTTGCTGGACGTCGTGTTGGTGAGGTCGATCTTCATGGGCGGCGCCAGCTCCTGCCGTCTCGTGCGAGCATCTCGTCCGCCTCGACCGGGCCCCAGGTCCCCGCCGCGTACTGGGCGGGCTTGCCGTGGGTGTCCCAGTACTTCTCGATCGGGTCGAGGATCTGCCAGGAGAGTTCGACCTCCTGGTGACGCGGGAACAGGTTGGCGTCGCCGAGCAGCACGTCGAGGATGAGCCGCTCGTACGCCTCCGGGCTGGACTCGGTGAAGGACTCGCCGTAGGCGAAGTCCATCGTGACGTCCCGGACCTCGAAGGAGGTGCCCGGCACCTTGGAGCCGAACCGCACCGTCACGCCCTCGTCCGGCTGGACCCGGATGACCAGGGCGTTCTGCCCCAGCTCCTCGGTCGCGTAGGAGTCGAAGGGCAGGTACGGGGCACGCTGGAAGACGACCGCGATCTCGGTGACCCGGCGGCCCAGGCGCTTGCCGGTGCGCAGGTAGAACGGGACGCCCGCCCAGCGGCGGTTGTTGATCTCCAGCTTGATGGCCGCGTAGGTGTCGGTCTTGGAGGCGGGGTCGATCCCGTCCTCGTCCAGGTAGCCGACGACCTCCTCGCCGCCCTGCCAGCCGGTGGCGTACTGGCCGCGCACGGTGTGCCGGCCGAGGTCGGCCGGGAGCTTGACGGCGCTGAGCACCTTGAGCTTCTCGGCCACCAGCGCCTTCGGGTGGAAGGAGGCGGGCTCCTCGATGGCGGTGAGCGCCATCAGCTGGAGCAGGTGGTTCTGGATGACGTCACGGGCGGAGCCGATGCCGTCGTAGTAGCCGGCCCGGCCGCCGATGCCGATGTCCTCGGCCATCGTGATCTGCACGTGGTCGACGTACGACCGGTTCCAGATCGGCTCGAACATCTGGTTGGCGAAGCGCAGCGCCAGGATGTTCTGGACCGTCTCCTTGCCCAGGTAGTGGTCGATCCGGAAGACCTCGTCCCGGGGGAAGACCTCGTGGACGACCTTGTTGAGCTCCTGAGCGCTCTCCAGGTCGTGGCCGAAGGGCTTCTCGATGACGGCGCGGCGCCAGGACCCCTGCGGGGGGTCGGCCAGGCCGTGCTTCTTGAGCTGCTGGACGACCGTCGGGAAGAACTTCGGCGGGACGGACAGGTAGAAGGCGAAGTTGCCGCCGGTGCCCTGGGCCTTGTCCAGCTCCTCGATGGTGGCGCGCAGCTTGTCGAAGGCGTCGTCGTCGTCGAAGGTTCCGTGGACGAACCGCATGCCCTTGGCGAGTTGCTGCCAGACCTCCTCCCGGAAGGGAGTGCGGGCGTGGTCCCGGACGGCGTCGTGGACCTCCTTGGCGAAGTCCTCGTCGTCCCACTCGCGGCGGGCGAAGCCGACGAGGGAGAAGCCCGGCGGAAGCAGACCGCGGTTGGCCAGGTCGTAGATGGCCGGCATCAGCTTCTTGCGGGACAGGTCGCCGGTGACCCCGAAGATGACCAGACCGGACGGCCCCGCGATGCGCGGGAGCCGTCGGTCGGAGGGGTCACGGAGCGGGTTGACGGGGGCGGGCGGGAGGTCGTCCGCGTCCGACTCCGGCGTCAGCTCGGGGAAATCAGTGCTCACTTGATGGGCTCCGCTTTCGTGCGCTGGCTGTGAGCAGGGGTCACTTCTCGTCGGCGAAGGAGGCGAGCGAGGCGGTGACGGTGTCGAGCAGCTCGTTCCAGGACTGCTCGAACTTCTCGACGCCCTCGTCCTCCAGGAGCTGGACGACGTCGTCGTAGTCCACGCCGGCGGCGGCGATCGCGTCCAGCACGGCCTTGGCGTCGGCGTAGTTGGGGACGATGGTGTTGCCGGTGACCACGCCGTGGTCGGCGGTGGCGTCCAGGGTGGCCTCGGGCATCGTGTTGACGGTGCCGGGGGCGACCAGCTCGGTGACGTACAGGGTGTCCGGCAGGGCCGGGTCCTTGACGCCGGTGGAGGCCCACAGCGGGCGCTGCGGCTTGGCGCCGGCGGCCTCCAGGGCGAGCCAGCGGGAGCTGCCCGCGGTCCTGCCGTCGACGCTGCCGAAGACCTCCTCGTACGCCTGGTAGGCGAGGCGGGCGTTGGCCAGCGCGGCCTTGGAGCGCAGGTCCCTGGCCCCGCCGCCGATCTTGTCCAGGCGCTTGTCGATCTCGCTGTCCACGCGGGAGACGAAGAAGGAGGCGACCGACTCGATCTGCGAGAGGTCCAGGCCCTTGGCCTTGGCGGCCTCCAGGCCGGTCAGGTAGGCGTCGATGACGGCCTTGTAGCGCTCCAGCGAGAAGATCAGCGTGACGTTGACGCTGATGCCCCGGCCGATGACCTCGCCGATCGCGGGCAGGCCGGCCTTGGTGGCGGGGATCTTGATGAAGACGTTCGGGCGGTCGACCAGCCACCACAGCTGCTTGGCCTCGGCCACGGTGGCGGCGGTCTCGTGCGCCAGGCGCGGGTCGACCTCGATGGAGACCCGGCCGTCGCGGCCGTTGGAGGCGTCGTAGACCGGGCGCAGCACGTCGGCCGCGTCGCGCACGTCCGAGGTGGTGATCATGCGGATCGCCTCGTCGGTGGTGACCTTGCGGACGGCGAGGTCGCGCAGCTGGCCGTCGTAGGAGTCGTCGCCGGCGCCGGCGATGGCCTTCTGGAAGATGGTCGGGTTGGTGGTGACGCCCACCACGTGCTTGTTCTGCACCAGTTCGGCCAGGTTGCCGGAGTTCAGCCGGGTGCGGCTGAGGTCGTCCAGCCAGATCGCAACGCCTTCGTCGCTGAGGCGCTTCAGTGCGTCAGTCATGGTGCTTCAGTCCCTTGTTCTTCTGCTTCGTGGGGTAGTCGAAGGGGCCGGGGCGCCGATGTGCGGTCGGCGGCCCCGGCCGGGTGCCGCTAGCGGTTGACGGCTTCGAGGGAGCGCAGGGCGTTGTGGGCCTCGGCCACCACGCGCTCGGCGGTGATGCCGAACTCCTCGAAGAGCACCTTGTAGTCGGCGGAGGCACCGAAGTGCTCCAGCGAGACGATCCGGCCGTGGTCGCCGACCAGTTCGCGCCAGCCCTGGGCGATGCCGGCCTCGACCGACACCCGGGCCTTGACCGACGGCGGCAGCACGCTGTCGCGGTAGGCCTGGTCCTGCTCCTGGAACCACTCGAAGGACGGCAGCGAGACCACGCGGGTGGCGATGCCCTCGGCCTCCAGCACCTCGCGGGCCCGGACGGCCAGCTGGACCTCGGAGCCGGTGCCGAGCAGGATCAGCTGCGGGTCGCCGGTGGAGGCCTCGGCCAGGATGTAGCCGCCCTTCGCGGTGCCCTCGGCGGAGCCGAAGACCTCGCGGTCGAAGGTCGGGACGCCCTGACGGGTCAGGGCCAGGCCGACCGGGCCGGGGTGGCTGGTCTGGCGCTCGATGACGGTGCGCCAGGCGACGGCGGTCTCGTTGGCGTCGGCCGGGCGGACCATGGACAGGCCGGGGATGGCGCGCAGCGACGCCATGTGCTCGACCGGCTGGTGGGTCGGGCCGTCCTCGCCGAGGCCGATCGAGTCGTGCGTCCACACGTAGGTGACCGGCAGCTTCATCAGCGCGGCCAGGCGGACGGCCGGGCGCATGTAGTCGGCGAACACCAGGAAGGTGCCGCCGTACACCCGGGTCCCGCCGTGCAGGGCGATGCCGTTCATGGTCGAGCCCATGGCGTGCTCGCGGATGCCGAAGTGGATCGTGCGGCCGTACGGGCTCGCAGACTTCAGCGGGTTGCCGTCGGGGAGGAAGGAGCTGTCCTCGTCGATGGTGGTGAGGTTCGACTCCGCGAGGTCGGCCGAGCCGCCCCACAGCTCGGGGATCACCGCGCCGAGCGCCTTGAGGGTGTCGCCGGAGGCCTTGCGGGTGGCGACGTCCTTGCCGGCAGGGAAGGCGGGAACGGCCTTCTTCCAGCCCTCGGGCAGCTCGCCGGCCCGGATCCGGTCGAACTCGGCGGCGCGCTGCGGGGCGGCGGCGCGCCAGGCGTCGAAGCCCTGCTGCCACTGGTCGCGGGCGGCCTTGCCGCGCTTGATGACCAGCCGGGCGTGCTCGATGACCTGGTCACTGACCTCGAAGGTCTTCTCCGGGTCGAAGCCCAGGACCTTCTTGGTGGCGGCGATCTCGGCGGCGCCGAGCGCGGAGCCGTGCGCCTTGGCGGTGTTCTGGGCGTCCGGGGCCGGCCAGGCGATGATCGTGCGCATCGAGATGATCGACGGGCGGGCGGTCTCGGCCTTGGCCGCGGCCAGCGCCTCGGCCAGGGCGGCCACGTCGATGTCGCCGTTGGACTTCGGGGTCACCCGCTGGACGTGCCAGCCGTACGCCTCGTAGCGCTTGAGGACGTCCTCGGAGAAGGCGGTCTCGGTGTCGCCCTCGATCGAGATGTGGTTGTCGTCGTAGAGGGCGACCAGGTTGCCCAGCTTCTGGTGGCCGGCCAGCGACGATGCCTCGGCGGAGATGCCCTCCTCCAGGTCGCCGTCGGAGACGATGGCCCAGATGGTGTGGTCGAAGGGAGACTCGCCGGCCGGGGCCTCCGGGTCGAACAGGCCGCGCTCGTAGCGGGCGGCCATCGCCATGCCGACCGCGTTGGCGATGCCCTGGCCGAGCGGCCCGGTGGTGGTCTCCACGCCGGCGGTGTGGCCGTGCTCGGGGTGGCCGGGGGTGCGGCTGCCGCCGACCCGGAAGGCCTTGAGGTCGTCCAGCTCCAGGCCGTAGCCGGAGAAGTAGAGCTGGGTGTAGAGCGTCAGGCTGGTGTGCCCGGGGGAGAGGACGAAGCGGTCGCGTCCGACCCAGGACGGGTCCGTCGGGTCGTGGCGCAGGAACCGCTGGAAGATCAGGTACGCCGCCGGGGCCAGCGACATGGCCGTCCCGGGGTGTCCGTTGCCGACCTTCTGGACGGCGTCCATGGCCAGGACCCGCGCAGTGTCAACCGTGCGCTCATCCAGATCGGTCCACTCGAATGCGTTCGTCGGCGCAGTGCTCACCCTGTCTCAGGGCTCCTTCCGTTGTGAAGAGTGACCCCGTGAATGGGGACCGGGTCGGCCACGGCGCTGTGGTCCCGACGCTGGGTGGTGCCGGTCACGGAGGGTAGATCCCGCTTCTGCGTGCGAGCCTACCGTCCGGGCCGCGGCTCACCCTCCGTGCTGAGACAACCGGCATTTCCGCAGGGTGATTCCCGCTAGGGCTGTCTGACCGCTTTTGTCCAGACTCTCCCGATTTGCGGCATCGCGCCGCTCCGGTGGCCAGGACGGGCTAGCCGGGCCCGGCCGGAGCCGTTCGGGGCCTCGTCCGACCCGGTTCACCCGGGGGTGTGCGTTCCGCCTCGCCGGGGGACCCCGGAGCCGGATGGGATATATGGAACGTCTATGGTGTCGTGGTACGCGCAGAGCGGACGATTCGGGACCCTTCGTTCCTGTGGACGCCTGCGAGGATTCATCTTCAGTTGGGGTGTTAGTGACCGCCGTCGAAACCCGTCCCGCCGGGGTCACCGGGGCGACTCCTGCGCACCGGCCGCTCGGGGCCCGTGTCGGCGCGTTCGTCGCACTGACCAAGCCGCGGATCATCGAGCTGCTGCTGATGAGCACCGTGCCGGTGATGTTCCTGGCCCAGCAGGGCGTGCCGAACATGCTGCTGGTGCTGAAGGTCGTCGTCGGCGGCTACCTCTCGGCGGGCGGCGCCAACGCCCTCAACATGTACATCGACCGGGACATCGACGCGGTCATGTCGCGCACCGAGCGCCGGCCGATCGTCACCGGGATGGTGTCGCCGCGCGAGGCGCTGGTGTTCGGCATCGTGCTCGCGGTCGTCTCGACCCTGCTGCTGGGCTTCGGGGTCAACTGGCTGTCCGCCTGGCTGGCGCTGGGCGCGCTGCTGTTCTACGTGTTCGTCTACACGCTGGGGCTCAAGCGGCGCACCTCGCAGAACATCGTCTGGGGCGGCATCGCCGGCTGCATGCCGGTGCTGGTCGGCTGGTCCTCGGTGACCAACACGGTGTCCTGGGCCGCGGTGCTGCTGTTCCTGGTGGTGTTCTTCTGGACGCCGCCGCACACCTGGGTGCTGTCGATGAAGGTCCGCGACGACTACGAGCGGGCCGGCGTGCCGATGCTGCCGGTGGTCAAGGGCAACGTGGCGGTCGGCAAGCAGGTCGTCATCTACTCCTGGGTGATGGTGGCGGTCTCGCTGGCGCTCTGGCCGGTGGGGCACATGAGCTGGCTGTACCCCGTCGCCGCGGTGCTGCTCGGCGGGTTCTGGCTGCGCGAGGCGCACGCGCTGTACGGGCGGGCCAAGGCGGGCATCGTGGGCGCGAAGCTCAAGGAGATGCGGCTGTTCCACTGGTCGATCACCTACCTGTCGCTGCTGATGGTGGTCTGCGCGGTCGACCCGTTCGTCAAGTAGAGGCTTACGCGAAGAGCCCCGGTCCAGGCGGACCGGGGCTCTTCCGCGTTCCGGGCGCCGGCGGGCTCTACCGGGCGGGCAGCTCGGAGGGGCCGACGTGGTCGTCCAGCCAGTCCCTGAGCGGCTGGGAGGCGCGCAGGAAGCCGGTGATCCGGGTGCGGGCGGCGCGGGTGCCCAGCCACTTCTCCGGCTCCCACTCCTGCCAGGCCACCAGGCCCTTGTGGCGCAGCAGCCCGATCCTGGGGTGGTCCCTGGGGTAGCCGCGCGGGGCCGACTTGAGGGAGTCCCGGCCGGCCACCCGCGGGCCGGCCCGCTCCACCCGGGCGATCACCCGCTCCAGCTCGGCGCCGCCGACGTCCTCGGCGACGGCGGCCCGGTAGCGGTCCAGCTGGTCGGGGGCGAGCTGGTACATGCCGTTGCCGCAGGCCAGGCCGTCGGCGGAGAGCTGGATGTAGCCGCCGGCCTCCAGGTGCGCGCCGATGTGGGTCTTGTACGGGGACTTGTCGGCACTGAAGCGAACGTCGCGGTTGGGGCGGAAGATCCTCCCCGGCCCGAACTCCGGCTCCAGCTCGGCGAGCAGCAGCTCCATCGGGGCCCGTACGGCGTCGTCGTACTGCTCCTTGTGGGCCTGCCAGAAGGTCTTCGAGTTGTCGGCTTCCAGGTGCTCGTAGAAGTCGAGCGCCTCGGCCGGCCAGCCGTTGAAGGTCACCTTCCCAGTATGTGGCCCGGTGCACAGGGCGCTCCCGTCGCCAGCGGCTCTACCGGTGGGTAGCATGCGGGGCATGAGCAGCGCAGAGACCGCCACCGCCGCGCCGGACGCCCGTACCGAGCGCCGTGCCAAGCGCATCGCCAAGCACCTGACCAGCTTCGCGCGGCAGCACGGGGGCAGTGCCGACGCGGTCGTCGAGTACGTCGGCTCCGTGGCCACCCGGATCGTCGTGGTCGGGGCGGACGGCGCCTGGGGCGACCAGGTGGCCCCCAGCTACGCCGTGGGCAAGCGCGCCGCCGAACTCGCCGGGCTGACCCTGCACGAGGACTTCGAGGGCGAGCTGGGCCTCAAGGTGAAGACCGGCGCGTACGAGTGGAAGCGGATGGCCGGCATCCAGATCTGACCGGCATCCCGGTGTCACGAACGGCCCGGTTCCCCCGTGCGGGGGAACCGGGCCGTCGGCGTGTGCGGGCAGGGAGCCCGAACCCGTCCGCATGACCTGGCCGCCCTGTGGCGCCGCTGTAAGTAGGGCACTGACGCACCCCGGCTACGGGATGGGCGCGCTGGAAGTCGGCGGGGTCGACTTCTGGTGCTTGGCGGCTTGGGGTGCGGCAGTGGGTGAGGGCGTAGGTGGTGCGGGGGTCGGGGTTGGGGGTGGTGGTGAGGAGTTCGCCGGCGGTGGTGAGGGTGGTCCAGTAGGTGGTGGGGTTGCCGGTGCGGGGGAGGGGGCGGGTGGTGGTGAGGGAGAGGTAGGCGGTGGTGAGGTTGCCGGTGGTGATCCAGCGCTGGAGGCCGTGGTGGTGGCCGGGGCGGAGGCTGCCGTGGGCGTCGACGGCGGTGAGGAGGTGGTCGACGATGGTGAGTTCGGTGTCGGTGAGGGACTTGGGGACGTCGAAGACGCCGAGGGCTTCGAGGAGTTCGCCGGTGTCGGTCTCGGAGTTCGGGCGGGGGTCGGCGAGGAGGGCGTGGTAGCAGTCGGTGAGGCGGCGGGTGGTCTCGGCGAGGGGGATGGTGAGGGCGAGGCAGACGGCGCGGGCCGAGGGGAGGGGCTTGCGGGTGCGGCGGGCGAGGAGCGCGTAGGTGTCGGCGGGGGTGCGGCCGCGCGAGAGGGCGTGCCGGGCCAGGGTGGCGAGGTTCATGGGTGGGGTGGCTTTCAGGCGAGGGTGGAGGCGGGGACGGGGGCGATGAGGGCCCAGATGAACTTGCCGATGCCGCCGGGACGGTGGGCGCAGCCCCAGCGTTCGGCGAGTTCGTCGACGAGGAAGAGGCCGCGCCCGTGCTCGTCGGCGGGGGTCGGGGTGCGGAGGACGGGGTGGTTGGTGTCGGCGTCGTGGACCTCCAGCCGCAGGCGGGAGTCGGCCAGGGACATGTGGATCTCGATGTGGCAGTCGTCGGGGGCGTCGGAGTGCTGGACGGCGTTGGCGAAGAGTTCGGTGAGGAGGAGTTCGGCGGTGTCGCGGTAGCGGTCGCCGGAGGGCAGCCCGGCGAGGTAGGCCCGGAGCAGGTAGCGGGCCAGGGGCGTGGACTCGGTGCGGGAGTCGAGGCGCGCGACGAACGTGCGGGGACGACAGGTTTCCGCAGCGTCTCCCGGTCGCCGGGGGAGGTGCCGTCCCGCTTCGGGGGAGTACGGGACCGGGTGAGCGAGATCGGGCGTCATCATGGCCTGCCTGGAGAGTGCTCGTCGTTGGCAGGTTCTACGGTCCCGCTCACGAGTCACCCTGGTCACGGGCGGCAGCGTCCGACAATTCCGGACATGCTGCTACCTTCCTGACCTGCCCGAGCGGCGGAGATCCGACCTGGTTCCGGACAGCGCGGCTTATCGGAATCGCGCGCTGTGACCCCTATGGCGTGAACGGGTCGCTACCGTGAGGTGATCACGCCCATGCACCCCGCACCTTCGGGAGGCCAGAATGCCCCCACGTCCCAAGCCGGGCTCCAAGCAGGATCGCGATGCTGTTCGCTCGGCGCTCATCGCCACCAACGCCCCCGTCTCCGTCATCGCCGCCGAGATGCGCGCCCGTTTCGGCGTGCGGCCTCGCGAGGCATGGCGGCATGCACACGGCTGGACGACTCAAGAGGCCGCCGACCGGTTCAATGACCTCGCCGGTGACGCAGGCCCCAGCGCCGATGCCTCCCTGCTCGGCAAGTGGGAGAAGTGGCCGGCGCCGTCCGGACGCCGGGTCACCCCGCGTGTGCTCACCGTCCTCGCGGACCTCTACGGGGCGACGGCGAACGATCTTCTCGACCTGGACGATCGTCAGTCCTTCACCGAATCCGATCTGCGGATCCTGCGTCACCAAGCCGAGCCCACCCCTACGGCCGCCATCGTCGCTCGCCAGGCCGCACAGCCGGCGCCGCCGCCGGAACCGCCGGCCGAACTCACGGGCGCGGACCTCGTCCGGGCCGCCGCTCGGGAATCCGCGCAGTGGGCGCAATGGGCGGAGGTCACCAACTGTGGGCCCGTCGCCCTCGAACAGTTCACCGCCGACACCCAGTACCTCGCGGCCGCGTATCTGATGGCCGACGATCCACTGTGTGTCTTCCGGCAGACCAAGCTCCAGCTCAACCGCGTCTGGGACCTGCTTTACGGGCACCAACGCCCGCAGCAGCGACGCGAATTGTTCACCATCGCCGGCTACCTCTTCGCGATGCTCGCCTGGATGACCAGCGACTTCGGACACCGTGCCCAGGCCGAGACCCACGCGCGCGCCGCCCTGCTGTGCGCCGACAACGCCGACGACCTCGCCCTGCACGCGTGGGTCTGCTCCACCCGCAGCAAACTCGCCTTCTGGGACGGCGAGTTCCGTCAGGCCGTCCAGCAGGCCCAGCGCGGTGTCGACTACCGGGCCGCTGGGACGGTTGCCGTTCTTCTCCAGTGCCAGCTTGCCGATGCCTGGGCGGAGGCCGGTGCCCGCGCCCAGGCATTGATCGCGATCGGTGATGCCGAGGACGCGGCATCCCTCGACCGCTCCAGCGTGCTCAACGACCAGGTCGGCGGACTCTTCAGCTGCCAGACCGGGCGTCACGCGAACTACAGTGCGGCGGTGTACCTGCGTGCCGGGTCCGCCCGTGACGCCCTCAGCCACGCTGACCGTGGACTCGCCGCACTTCAGCAGCAGCGCGTGCGCGCCTACGGCACGGAGGCCCAGCTGCACATCACCCGGGCCGGTGCGAACCTACTCGCCCGCGACCCTGAGGGCGTCCTCGATGCCATCGCCCCGGTGCTGGCCATGCCGATCGAACACCGCACTGCTCCCGTCCGCCGACGCCTGCGCGACCTCGCACGCGACACCGCTGCCTCCCCCATGGGAGACAGCGCCGCCGGTCTGCGTCTCCAGGATGCGGTTCAGACCGCCGTTCGCGAAGCCGCACGCGCCCTCTCCCCGGGGACCGCAACCAGTGCTTGGATCAACGACCATGACTGACACCCCCGAACGGATGGCGAACCACTGGTGGTGGCGGCCTGGCTGGGCCGAGGGCCGCCGTTTCTACACCTGGCACCTCACCTTCGACGGCGCACGCGACCTCCACCGGCTCGCAGCCGACTACCGCCGGGCTCTGGCGGATGTGCCCGGCCTCGATCCGGTCCCTGACCGTTGGCTCCACCTCACCATGCAAGGCCTGGGCTTCGTCGACGAGGTGGAGGAGGACGACGCCCGAGCCATCGCCGACGCCGTCGGCCGCCGGTTGGCCGAGATCCCCGCCTTCGAGCTTGCTCTCGGTCCCGCGATGGTCACCCCCGAGGCTCTGCTGCTCACCGTTGCTCCCGCCGATCCGGTCCGCGCTGTCCGTTCGGCCATCCGCGCCGCCATTGCCGACGTCTGGCCGCAGGTCCCGGAGGCGGCGGACGGGTTCCGGCCGCACGTCTCCGTCGCCTACTCCAACGCCACGGGAGTCGCTCAGCCCGCCATCGACGCTCTGGCGGGAGTCACCTCCTACCCGGCGACCGCTCGCGTCGCGTCCGCCGAGCTGATCGTCCTCGGCCGCGATGAGCGGATGTACGAGTGGCAGTCGTTCGCCCAGGTTCCGCTCGGATGAACGATCCCGTTCCTCGGTCTGCTGCGTTGAGGAGCTTCAATTGGATCCATGTCCTCGACGTGCTTCGTCCTACCCTCGGCAGCCGTTCGAAGCCGGCTGTGTGACCAGCGATACCGCGAGGCGAGACCCACAGGAGGTGGGGATGCCGCCGCCGCTCCACTCGGAGTCCGTCGCGGGGGTGGTGGTGCGCGAGGACGGCCGGGTGTCGGTGATTCGGCTCTTGGATGGCAGGCAGACGGCCGAGCTGGAAGGCCAGTTGAAGGAAGTGTTCGCGGAGGCGTTCGCGGAGCCTCCGTACGGCGAGGGGCCGAGCGACGTGGAGCGGGCGTTTCGTCGGTTCCGGTCGCAGGTGCGTCGGCGGGGGTTCCGGGCCGTGATCGCCTTCGACGGTGACTCCGCTGTGGGCATGGCGTACGGCTACCCGCTGTCGGCCAACACCGGATGGTGGGACACCCTGGTCGATCCAGTGCCCGGAGATCTCAGGGATGAGGACGGAAGGCGAACGTTCGGTCTTTTCGAGCTGGCAGTCCGGCCCCGGTGGTGCCGCCAGGGGATCGCCACTCGCATGCATCGCGTCCTCATCGACGGAATCGACAACGCCCGGGTGATGCTGAATGCCCGACCGGAGGCGACTGCGGCCCAGGCGTCCTACCGGGCGTGGGGCTACACGCGCGTCGGGTCGGCGATACCGTGGGAGGGCGCGGCTCGGCACGATGTGATGCTGCTCGATCTGGCCCGTCCGGTGGCGCGAGCGTGAGATTCCGGGCCGCGCTGCGGGACGACACGGCACCGAGTATCCGGACCCACGACGGGCGACAGCTGCTGTGACAAACGGCGAAGGCCCCCATCGTGGTGCGGGCAGGGTGTTTGCGTGACCTGGCCGCTGGGCCCGCCGACCCGGCGGGCCCAGCGGCCATCCGTGCTGTGCCGATCCGTGGATCAAGCGGGCCTGCTTGGCGGACGGGAAGGGTTCTGGGGGAGGGCTTGATCGGTGCGGGCGTCGTCAGGTCGGCATGGACGATCTTCCTGAACGGGAGGAGCGTGACGCCCCAGTGGCCGTGGGTGAGCCGAGCTGGATGCCTTCCGTGAATTCCTCGGGAGGCACCGCGACTACGGCCCGGTCGGTGAGTACCTGGCACGATTCGACGAGGCGTGCAGAGCCCGGCAGCTCTTGCTCGCTGACATCGTCCCGTTGCCCCGGGGAGGTTCAACGTGAGGCCCGTTTCCACCGATACCGAAGCCTGGAACGCCCACCTTGCCGAGGGCAATGCCAGGCAAGCCCGTAAGCGTGTCTCAGCGGACGTGATCCTGCGTGACCGGGCCGGTCGCATCCTGACCGTCAACCCTACCTACAAGGAGGGCTGGGACCTCCCCGGCGGGATGGCTGAGGCCAACGAGCCACCGGACGAGGCCGCAGTGCGGGAACTGCGCGAGGAACTGGGCCTGGAGATCAGGATCCATCGCCTGTTGGTGGTGGACTGGGTTGCGCCGCACGGCCCCTGGGACGACCAGATCGCGTTCATCTTCGACGCGGGAACCCTCTCACCCGCTCGGGCCGCGAGGGTTCGCCCACACGACGACGAACTGTCCGAGGCCGTCTTCCTCCCCGTATCGGAGGTCGCCAACCGACTGCGGCTTCGCCAGCGGAACCGGCTGGACGCCGCTGTCAGGGCAATCGCAGACGGCCGAGCACGGTATCTGCGTGACGGAGCGGAGGCCTGGTGACGCCAGGGGCAGCGAAGGGGGCAGAGCGGCTCCCGTCTGCGCCGCCGGCCCGGCGGCGATGCGCTTGGACCATCACGGGCATCGAGCGGGAGCCGTCACCGGCAAGGATGCGGACGGTCCGGACGGACGGCGGACGGCGGACGGCGACGAGCATGCGGGTCTGGCAGCCCGTCTTGAAGGAGTTGGTGACCAACTCGCTGACGATCATTGCAGAGTTGTCCAGCAGATCACCCAGCCCCCGCTCCCGCAGCTGCGCGTACAAGTGGCGGGATGCGTTCCTTGGAACAGGAGTTCAGGTTTGACCGGGCATCATGATCCGTTCCTCTATGTCATCGTCTGTGCCTCGGGAATCGCTGACGGCGTGAGCGAACTGATCACTGCCGCCCACGCGGAGGGATGGAAGGTCGGGGTGATCGCCACTCCCAACGCACTCCGTTTCCTGGATCAAGAAGCCATAGAGGCCCATACCGGCTATCCGATCCGCTCGGCCTGGCGTGCGCCCGGCAGTTCCCGGCCACTGCCGGAGGCCGATGCCGTCGCGGTCGTCTCCGCCACCTTCAACACCATCAACAAGTGGGCCCTCGGAATCGCTGACACGCTGGCGTTGGGCATCCTCTGCGAGACGTACGGGTTGGGCATTCCCGTCGTCGTCCAGCCCTATGTCAACTCCGCCCTGGCGGCCCACCCGGCCTATTCGGAGAGCCTGGCCCGACTGCGCTCGATGGGCGTCCTGCTCGGTGACTCCGTTCCCCACCGGCCCAAGTCCGGCGGAGCACGCGACGAGTACAACTGGACCCATGTCCTGGACGTGCTTCGTCCCACCCTCGGCAGCCGTTCAAGGCCGGCCACGTGACCGGCGATACCGGGAGGCGAGATCCACGGGAGGTGGGGATGCCGCTGCCGCTCCACTCGGTGTCCGTCGCGGGGGTGGTGGTGCGCGAGGACGGCCGGGTGCTGGCAATTTGCCGGGCTGACAACGGGACCTGGGAGCCTCCGGGTGGAGTGCTGGAGCTGGACGAAACCGTCGAGGACGGCGTGCGCCGCGAGGTCTACGAGGAGACCGGCATCAACGTCGGCGTGGAGCGGCTGACCGGTGTCTACAAGAACGTGAGCCGAGGGATCGTCGCTCTCGTATTCCGCTGTCGGCCGGAGAGTGGGGCGGAGCAGGTCTCGGACGAGTCGGTCGAAGTCGACTGGCTGACCCCGGCCGGGGTCTCCGACCGCATGGCCGAGGTCTATGCGATCCGCGTCCTGGATGCGCTGCGGGATGGCATGGCACCGGGCATCCGGACGCACGACGGGCGACAGCTGCTGGGACAACGTCGAACCGCCTGCCGCCCGATTGACCACCTTCGCCTGTAGCACGCGGCAGGTGGCCTTGGTTCGAGGCAGGTGAGCACAAAAAGTGACGGCCTCGATGCTCAACGTTAATTGATCGTGGTCGGGCTTAAGGCGGTCGCCGAGACGCCCGCTGTAGGGTCGAGTCGTGGCAACTCTGGCGCTCTTCGACATTGACAAGCAGGTACTGCCTGAGGTTCCCGCGGAAGCAGTCGAGCACGGAGAGGTCTTCACCCGCCGTTGGGTCGTCGAGCTCATCCTCGATCTGCTCGGCTACACGCCGGACAAGGACCTCGCGCAGCTGAAGGTCGTCGAGCCTGCTTGTGGTGCAGGGGCGTTCCTCGGCGTGATCGCTTCACGGATCAGTGCCTCATGTAGAGCCCACGGCCGTCCGATCACCGACGCGGTGCATGCCGTCCAGGCGTTCGACCTGCTCGGGCGTAACGTGGCCGAGAGTCGAGGAGTCGTCGAACAACGGCTCCAGGGTGACGGCTGGGGGCGTACTGAGGCTCGGAAGGTTGCCTCGTGCTGGGTGAAACAGGGCGATTTCCTTCTCCAGCCTGATGCCGAGCACCGTGCGGACTTCGTCGTCGGCAATCCCCCCTATATCAGGCTGGAGGATGTCCCCGACGGCCGGATGGAGGCCTACCGTAGCGTGTGCTCCACAATGGGAGGCCGCGCCGATATCTACATTGGCTTCTACGAGGTGGCACTCCGGAGCTTGCAGCCCGGGGGGCGGCTCGGTTTCATCTGTGCAGACCGTTGGATGAGGAACCAGTACGGCCGTAAGCTCCGCCAGCTGGTGACCAGGCAGTTCAGCATGGACCTGACGCTGGTGATGCATGACGTGGACGCCTTCCAGGAGCAGGTCTCGGCGTACCCTGCTATCACGATCATTTCCCGCCAGGCGCAGGGTGGCGCGGTTGCCGCCGATGCGACCCGCGCGTTCGGGGAGCCGGAAGCCCGTGACTTCCTCGCCTGGTACAAGGCTGAGGATCGGGCGCCGATCGCCACGGCCTCCCTTCAGGCGGCCCCTCTGCCGCACTGGTTCCCTGACGAGGACTCCTGGCCGGCGGCCTCACCTGCGAGGCTCGCCGCTCTCGAAGACCTCAGCGACCGGTTTCGGCTGCTGGAGGACAAGGCCACAGGGACACGCGTCGGCATCGGTATCGCGACCGGTGCGGACAAGGTTTTTATCACCGATGATCGCGAACTGGTTGAGCCGGACCGGCTCCTGCCTCTGGCCATGGTCCGAGACACCACCACCGGCTCCATCCACTGGAGCGGGTCCTGCCTGGTTAATCCGTGGAACTCCCAGGGCGAACTGGTCGACCTTGCTGCCTATCCGAGACTCGCCGCCTACTTCCGCCAACACAGTGGTGCCCTGCGGAAGAGGTATGTCGCAGTCAAGCAGCCCGACCGTTGGTACAAGACGATCGACAAGGTCGACCACCGGCTGACAAGCCGGTTCAAGCTCCTCTTTCCGGACATGAAACTGACAATCCATCCGGTGCTTGATGAAGGGAAGTTGTACCCTCACCACAATCTGTACTTCATCGTCTCGGACGTCTGGGACATGCGAGTGCTCGGTGGCCTGCTCCTCTCCAAGGTGGCCGAGGCGTTCGTGGAGGCATACGCGGTCAAGATGCGTGGGGGAACGCTCCGCTTCCAGGCGCAGTACCTCCGCAAGATCCGTGTTCCGGACCCGGCGGCCATGGCTGAGGAGGACCGTGCTGCCCTGGTTGACGCCTTCGACAAGCGGGACGTGAAGGCGGCCACCGAGGCGGCACTGCGTGTCTACGGGCTTACCGAGCTACCCGATTAGGAGGAACCGACCTTGACAGTCAGCCGCCAGGACTTCGAGGACGCTGTTGCGGCGTACTGGGGCGCCAAGCAGGCCCAGAATGATCAGTCGGCGATCAGGGCCGCAGTCGGTGCTGGCACTGCGGGTTCTGTCAGAGGTGGCAAGCACTTCGATTCCATTGCGGCCCTCCTGGCGAAGTTCTTCCTCGAAGCGGGCTATCCGCGTGAGAGCATCCGGATTACCAAGGCTCAGCGGCTGGAGCTCCCTGGCTACTACAGGCCGCAGAAGCAGTGGGACGTCGTCGTCGCGTACGAGGACACGTTGGTGGCTGCCTTCGAGATGAAGGCCCTGGGCGGGCCGTCTTTCGGCAACAACTACAACAACCGGGTCGAGGAGGCCCTCGGCAGCGCCGTCGACCTTCGAAGGGCAGCATTGGCCGACCTCTACCCCGGGGAGAAGCCCTGGCTCGGTTATTTCTTCATCATGCAGGACGAGGCAGGATCGAGGAGGCCGGTGAAGCCGGCCAAGGGAGCTCTCCCAGTCGAGGACATCTGGCGCGGCAAGTCCTACCAGGAGCGGTTTGGGATCTTCTGCCAGCGGTTGATGGCCGAGCAGCTCTACGATGCGGTTTGCTACGTCACGTCGTCCATGACCGACCCGAAGCCGAATGAGCCGGTTGCCAGTCTGGACTGGAGGCACTTCTCTGCTGCTATAAACGCGCGGATCGGCTACCTGCAGGAACTGGGACTGCCGAAGCCGCATTGGCCTCACAGCGCCTTGTTCGGGGATCTCGGCTAAGCCTGATCTGCGTGAGCGGACTACAGGCACGGGCCGGGGCGGGTGGGATCGTGGATCACGAGGCAGTGCCCTGATCTGGGGGTTTACCGCGAAGTGATCGATGGTGGCAGCAATCAACATGAACACTCTCCGGCTCGGGCAAGCCTGGGCCGGGACACGGCGAAGGCCCCCATCGCGATGGGGGCCTTCGCCGTGTGTCCTGCTTCCGCTCAGACCGAGGCGGCCTGCGGGGTCTGGGCGGGCAGCTGATCGGTGACGTCCTCGGTCCCGCGGGTGCGCAGGGCGAGCGGGATGCGCAGGACGGCGATCCAGGTGAGCGCGGCGAGCAGCATGTGGAGGCCGACCATCAGCTCGGGGGCGTCGGTGAAGTACTGGATGAAGCCGAGCACGCCCTGGAGGAGCAGCACGGCCAGCAGCTCCTTGGCGCGTGCCCGGGCGGCCGGCGGGGCCTTCACGGCGGCGAAGACGAAGATCACCGCGATGGCCAGGCCGACCGCGACGAAGGCGAGGTCGGCGTGGAACTGGGCCAGGCGGTCGTAGTCGATCGGGATCCGCGGGACGATCTTGTTGTCCTTGGGCGTGCCGGGGTGGTGGCCGGCGCCGGTCACCAGGGTGCCGGCCGCGACGAGCAGGCCGATGACCGTGACCAGGACGTACGAGAGCTGGTGGATCGGGCGGGCCACGGACAGCTTCGGCGGGCCGTCGCCCTCCTTGGACCGCTCCCACATCAGCAGCGCGACCCAGACCAGGGCCATCGCGGCGATCATGTGCAGCGCCACGGTGTACGGGTTGAGGCCGGTCAGCACGGTGATGCCGCCGAGTACGGCGTTGCTCATCACCAGCCAGAACTGCGCCCAGCCGAGCCTGGTCATGCTGTGCCGCCAGGGCCGGTGGCAGCGGGCGGCCAGGATGGCCCAGCCGACGGCGGCGCTCAGCACGTAGGTGAGCATCCGGTTGGTGAACTCGACGACGCCGTGGAAGCCCATCTCGGCGGTGGGCACCAGGCTGTCGTCGGTGCATCGGGGCCAGGTCGTACAGCCGAGGCCGGAGGCGGTGAGCCGGACGGCGCCGCCGGTGACGACGATCACCACGCTCATCACCAGCGCGGCGAACGTGGCACGCCGGACCATCTCGGCGGATGGCTGCCAGCGCTCGGCGAGCAGGGAGAAGGGATTAGGCACGCGGTCAATCGTAGGCGGCCTTACAGGCGATCTTGGGGCGGGGCACGGGCCGCGCGGCGGTGTGGCGCGGGCGGCACGGCGGGGCGGTGCGGAACCGGCGGCCGGCGACACGCGGGGGAGTGACACGCGGACAAAACGGGGCGGTTCGGTCAAGGAGTGAATTGGTCTTGACCAATCACCCATTTGGCCGAAAGAGTGCGGCTTGGTCCATACCTTTTTCGGACCGCTCCCCACCCCCCTCCCGCACGTCAAGCGGAGATCCTGCACATGCGCATACCCATTTCCGCCGCCGCGCTCGCCGTCGGTGGCTCTCTCGCACTGGCCGGTCTGATCGCCCCGGCCGCCCACGCCGCCGACCCCGCCCAGGAATGCCGCGGCCTCGGGGTCGCCAACCTCTACGGTGAGTTCATCGAGGGCGACGACACCCACACCCCCGACGCCGAGGGCGCCGTCGCGGTCGGCGGCAACGCCGACTTCACCGGCGGCTTCTCGGTCGGCCAGGAGCTCACCGCGGCCCAGGTCGACGCACTGCCCGGCAAGAACGCCCTGGTCGTGGCCGGAAAGATCACCGGTCACAACACCCAGGTGATGAAGGGCAACGGCGTCTTCGGCGCCAAGGCCGACGGCGCGGTGGCCCAGGCCCACCAGGGCGCCGTCACCCAGGGCCCCTCACCGATCGACTTCAAGGCCGAGTTCGCCAAGCTGCGCGCCGCGTCCACCTCGCTGGCCGCCGTGCCGCAGACCTCCGGTGCCACCGTCCAGGCCGAGGGCGCCAAGCTGACGCTCACCGGCGGGGACGCGAAGTACAACAGCTTCACCGTCGACGCGGCGAAGCTCCAGGGCGCCAAGGACGTCTTCCTCAAGGTGCCGGCCGGCTCGGTGACCGTGGTCAACGTGACCGGCGGCTCGTACGACATGGCGGCGGCCGGGACCACCGGCTTCCACCTGTGGGACGAGGGCAAGAAGGCCTTCGTGCTGGACGACAAGCTCCAGAGCGCCCAGGGCGGGGCGATCCGGTCCAAGCTGCTCTGGAACTTCCCGACCGCCACCAAGGTGGTCAAGAACAGCCAGGCCGCCTGGGCCGGTACCGTGCTCGCGCCGAACGCCGCCTTCGACCTCGGCAGCGGCGGCCCGGTCAACGGCTCGGTGATCGCCGCCTCGCTGACCGGCAAGGGCGGTGCGGAGACGCACCACTACCCGTTCACCGGCTGCCTGCCCGGCACCGTCCCGACGCCGTCCGTGCCGCCGACGGCGCCGCCGACCGTGCCGCCGACCGTGCCGAGCGGTTCGCCGTCGGCCACGCCGAGCGGCTCGACCGCCCCGAGCGGTTCGGCGAGCCCCTCGGGTAGCCCGTCCGCCCCGACGGGCAGCGCCAAGCCCAGCGCGAGCGGTTCGGCGAGTCCGTCGGCCGGCGCCTCGACGAGCGCTCCGGCGGCCGCGGGCAGCCCGTCCGCCTCGCCGGACGCGGGCGGCAACCTGGCGCACACCGGCTCCGGCCCGGTGCTGCCGCTGGCGATCGGCGGCGCGGTCGTGCTCGCGGCCGGCGGCGGGATCGTGGTGGCCGCGCGACGCAAGGCGGCCAAGCGGGCCTGAAGGCCCTGAACCGGCGGTGACGGCACGGAAGGGCCGGGCCGCCGGAAAGGTCGGAATGGCCCGGATGTTCGTCGGTTGACCGAAGCGGCGCCCTTGGTGATTGAACCTGATCACCGGGGGCGCCGTTCGTCTTGAAGGTGACGAAGTTCAGTCAGGTTCGCCGAATTCGCGTTCTGCGAGGTGGCGGCTGTGATGGGCTGGTCATGCACATAGGAAGACGGACGGAAAGTCGATATCCGGTCGTACGGCGGGGTGTGGCGGGGTGCGGGAGTGCCGGTAGAGTCCCCCGGACAGTCGTAGCGGGCCACCGCGAACCACTCAACACGCCTGCTGCACAAGACCGTTCGGAGGGGAACAAGGTAATGGCACGACAGCAGCGGCACTTCGCGATCGGCGCGACGGCACTTGCCGGAACGGCTGCGGCCGGTTTTCTACTGCCCCTGGCACTGGCCACCAACGCTTCGGCACACGTGCCGAGTTGGTCGGTGACCTGCGACAAGATCGTGATCGATCTGATCAACTACAGCCCCAAGGCCGACGTGAAGAACACCGTCAGCCTCGTCATCGACGGCGAGAAGGTCCTGGATGCCAAGGCCTTCCCCGCGGAGTTCCACGGCTCCTTCCCGGTGAAGGACCACAACGCCCCGATCAAGGCGAACCTGGTGGTCACCACCACGGAGAACCCGAACGAGAAGGGCTGGAACATCAACGAGACCAAGACCATCGAGCCGTGCCACACGCCGACTCCGACCCCCACTCCCACTCCCACGCCGACTCCGACGCCCACCCCCACGCCCACCCCCACGCCGACGCCGACCTTGACGCCGACGAAGACCCCGACTCCCACGCCGACGCCCACCGTGACGCCGACCGTCACCCCGTCGGCCACCCCGACCCCGAGCAAGACCCCCACCCCGGCGCCCGCCACCAGCGCGCCGGCGCTCGCCCAGACCGGTAGCAGCGACGCCACCCCGATGATCGCGGCGGCCGGCGGCGGTGTGCTGCTGGTCGGCGGCGCGCTCGTCCTGCTGGCCCGCAAGCGCCGCGGCGGCAGTGAGAGCTGACGCCACGTCAGCCGTACGCACGACGACGCCCCCCGGCCGCATCCGGCCGGGGGGCGTCGCGCGTCGTGGCGGCGGGCTACTCCCAGCGGAAGAAGCGGGCGGCCGCGGCCAGGCCGAGCACCGACCAGCCGGCCAGGATGCCGAGGTCCGACCAGGGCACCCCGGCGCCGGTCTGGAGCACCGAGCGCAGACCGTCCGAGAGCGCCGAGATCGGCAGCAGCTCCAGCACCGACCGCACCGCGGCGGGGAACTTGCCCAGCGGCACGATCACCCCGCCGGCCAGCAGCAGCAGGACGAACACCAGGTTGGCGGCGGCCAGGGTGGCCTCGGCCTTCAGGGTGCCGGCCATCAGCAGGCCGAGCCCGGAGAAGGCGGCGGTGCCGAGCACCAGCAGCGCGACCACCGTCAGGGCCCCCTGCGGTGTGGCGAGCCCCTGGGGGGACCAGCCGAGCGCCAGCGCGATCACCGCCAGCAGCGCGACCTGCAGCGCCTCCGTCACCAGGACGCAGCCGGTCTTGGCGGTCAGCAGCGCCCAGCGCGGCAGCGGACTGGCGCCGAGCCGCTTCAGCACGCCGTAGCGGCGCTCGAAGCCGGTGGCGATGGCCTGGCCGGTGAAGGCGGTGGACATCACGGCCAGCGCGAGCAGGCCGGGGGCCAGGAAGTCCACCCGCTTGCCGGGGCCCTCGACCGCGACGACGTCCACGGCGGAGAACAGCACCAGCAGCACGGTCGGGATGACCACGGTGAGCAGCAGCTGCTCGCCGTTGCGCAGCAGCATCCGGGTCTCGAACGCGGTCTGGGCGAGCAGCATCCGGCCGATCGGCGCCGCGCCGGGCCTGGGGGAGTGGTCGGTGGCCACGGTGCCCACCGTCACCTCGCTTCGTTCGCTCACGGGCGCAGCTCCCGTCCGGTCAGGTCGAGGAAGACGTCTTCGAGGCTGCGGCGCTGGACGGACAGCCGTTCGGGCAGGATGCCGGAGGCCGCGCACCAGGCGGTGACGGTGGCCACCAGCCGGGGGTCGACGGGCGCCTCGATCCGGTAGCCGCCGGGGGCGGTCTCGGTGGCGGTGGCGCCTTCGGGCAGCTCCTTGAGCAGGGGGCCGAGGTCGAGACCGGGCGGGCCGTCGAAGCGCAGCGCGCTCTCGGCGCCGCCGCGGCACAGCTCCTCGGTGGTGCCGTCGGCGATCACCCTGCCGCGGTCGACGATGGCGACCCGGTCGGCGAGCTGCTCGGCCTCGTCCATGTGGTGGGTGGTGACGACCACGGTGACGCCGTCCCGGCGCAGGTCGCGCACCAGCTCCCAGGTGGCCCGGCGGGCCTGCGGGTCGAGGCCGGCGGTGGGCTCGTCCAGGAAGACCAGCTCGGGGCGGCCGACCACGGCCATCGCCAGGGCGAGCCGCTGCTGCTGTCCTCCGGACAGCCGACGGTAGGTGGTGCGGCCGCAGGAGCCCAGGCCGAGGCGTTCGACCAGGGCGTCCACGTCCAGCGGGTGGGCGTGCAGCTTGGCGGTGTGCCGGAGCATCTCAACGGCGCGCGCGCCCGCGTACACGCCCCCGGACTGCAGCATGACGCCGATCCGGGGGCGCAGCGCCGCGTTCTGGGCGACCGGGTCGAGGCCGAGGACGCGGACGGTGCCGGCGTCCGGACGGCGGTAGCCCTCGCAGGTCTCGATGGTGGTGGTCTTGCCGGCGCCGTTGGGGCCGAGGACGGCGGTGATCGCACCGGCCGGGATGGTGAGGTCGAGGCCGTCCACGGCCGACTTGTCGCCGTAGCGTTTGACCAGCCCGGCGATCTGGACCGCGGGTTCGGAGTGCATACCGGCGAGTCTAAGAGGGCCCGACGGGTGGGCCGTACGGAGGCTCGGTGATCGGGCCGTACGGCGGCTCGGTGATCGTTTCCGCAGGCCAGGTAAGGCTTACCTGCGTGACAGAGGCCACCGGTGAGGCATGCGTCACGGCTTGTCCCGGCGGAAGGAATTACGCAACACTGGTGTTGTGAAAAACATGAGCGAGCACGTCCAGCAGCAGGAGGCCGAGTCGGCCTCCTCCTGCGACGTGCCCGTGACGGCGGCCGAGGTGCTGCTGGACGGCCACCGGGCCACCAGGGACCGGGTCGCCCGGTCGATCCTGGACCACGGTCCCTCCTCCGCCGCCGACCTGGCGAGCCGGCTCGGCCTCACCGCCGCCGCCGTCCGCCGCCACCTCGACGGCCTGGTCGCCGCGGGCCTGGTCGAGTCCCGCGAACGGCGGGTCTACGGCAGCCGCGGCCGGGGCCGTCCGGCCAAGGCCTTCGCCCTCACCGACGGCGGCCGGGACGCCTTCTACCAGGCCTACGACCAGCTCGCCGCCGACGCGCTGCGCTGGATCGCGGACTCGGTGGGCGGCGGCAAGGCGGGCGAGGAGGCGGTCGCCGCCTTCGCCCGCGCCCGGTTCGGCAAGCAGGCCGAGAAGTACCTGGAAGCCCTGCGGCTGGCCGCCGCCGGGGAACGCACCGAGGCCCTCGCCCAGGCGCTGAGCGCCGACGGGTACGCTGCCACGGTGCGGCGTGTCCCGTCGGCCGCGGCCAAGGCCCCGGCGGGCGCCCAGCTCTGCCAGCACCACTGCCCGGTCGCGCACATCGCCGAGCAGTTCCCGCAGCTCTGCGAGGCGGAGACCGAGGTCTTCTCGCAACTCCTGGGCACCCATGTGCAACGGCTGGCCACGATCGCCCACGGCGACGGGGTCTGCACCACCTATGTGCCGGCACCCGGTGCCGCATCGTCGTCCGCCCGGCGCGCTTCGGGCCGCGGCTCCGATGCGGTGCCGACTGCCGGTACGTCCACCGAAGATTCTGCGTCCGCGCGTTAGGAAGCTCGCATGACTGACACCGTTTCGCACCCGGAGCTCGAGGGCCTGGGCACTTACGAGTACGGCTGGGCCGACCCGGACACCGCCGGTGCCGTGGCCAAGCGCGGGCTCAGCGAGGAGGTCGTCCGCGACATCTCCGCGAAGAAGAACGAGTCCGAGTGGATGCTCAACCTGCGTCTCAAGGGCCTGAAGCTGTTCGGCAAGAAGCCCATGCCGACCTGGGGCTCCGACCTGACCGGCATCGACTTCGACAACATCAAGTACTTCGTCCGCTCCACCGAGAAGCAGGCCGAGTCCTGGGAGGACCTGCCGGCGGACATCAAGGCCACCTACGACAAGCTGGGCATCCCGGAGGCGGAGAAGCAGCGCCTGGTCGCCGGTGTCGCCGCCCAGTACGAGTCCGAGGTCGTCTACCACCAGATCCGCGAGGACCTGGAGGAGCAGGGCGTCATCTTCCTGGACACCGACACCGCGCTGCGCGAGCACCCGGAGATCTTCAAGGAGTACTTCGGTACCGTGATCCCGGCCGGCGACAACAAGTTCGCCGCGCTGAACACCGCGGTGTGGTCGGGCGGCTCGTTCATCTACGTGCCGAAGGGCGTGCACGTGGACATCCCGCTCCAGGCCTACTTCCGGATCAACACCGAGAACATGGGCCAGTTCGAGCGGACGCTGATCATCGTCGACGAGGACGCCTACGTCCACTACGTCGAGGGCTGCACCGCCCCGATCTACTCCTCCGACTCGCTGCACTCCGCGGTCGTGGAGATCATCGTCAAGAAGGGCGGCCGCTGCCGCTACACGACCATCCAGAACTGGTCGAACAACGTCTACAACCTGGTCACCAAGCGCGCCGTGGCGTACGAGGGCGCGACCATGGAGTGGGTCGACGGCAACATCGGCTCCAAGGTCACCATGAAGTACCCGGCCGTCTACCTGATGGGCGAGCACGCCAAGGGCGAGACCCTGTCGATCGCCTTCGCGGGCGAGGGCCAGCACCAGGACGCCGGCGCCAAGATGGTGCACATGGCGCCGAACACCTCGTCCAACATCGTCTCCAAGTCGGTGGCGCGAGGCGGCGGCCGGACCTCCTACCGCGGTCTGATCGAGATCGGCGAGGGCTCCAAGGGCGCCAAGTCCAACGTGCTGTGCGACGCGCTGCTGGTCGACACCATCTCCCGCTCGGACACCTACCCGTACGTGGACGTCCGCGAGGACGACGTGTCCATGGGCCACGAGGCGACCGTCTCCAAGGTCAGCGAGGACCAGCTGTTCTACCTGATGAGCCGCGGCCTGACCGAGTTCGAGGCCATGGCGATGATCGTCCGCGGCTTCGTCGAGCCGATCGCGCGCGAGCTGCCGATGGAGTACGCGCTGGAGCTCAACCGGCTGATCGAGCTCCAGATGGAGGGCGCGGTCGGCTGACGTCCGGCCTTCGACCGCCCACCGACTTTTCGAGGAAGAGAGCACCACGACAGCCATGGCTGACGTCAACACCCCCACCGGCTCCACCACCGCCGGTTCGATCGAGGTCGGCACCGCCGGCGCGGGCGCGCAGCTCGCCGGCCCCGGCACCGGCCGCACCACGGTCCAGCAGCCGATCGACGCGCGCGTCGCGGTCAAGCCGTCCTTCGACGTGAACGACTTCCCGGTGCCCACCGGCCGCGAGGAGGACTGGCGGTTCACCCCGCTGCACCGCCTCGGCGGGCTGCACGACGGCACCGCCGCCGCTGCCGCGCGCGGTGAGGACAAGGTCGAGTTCACGCTGCCGGACGGCGTCACCGCCGAGACCGTCGGCCGTGACGACGCCCGTCTGGGCAAGGCCGGCACGCCGGTCGACCGGGTCGCCGCGCAGGCGTTCAGCGCCTTCGAACAGGCCCTGGTGGTCACCGTTCCCAAGGAATCGGTGCTGGCCGAGCCGGTCAGGATCGACGTGCGGGGCGAGGGCGGGGTCCGCTTCGCCCACGTGGTGATCGACGTCAAGCCGTTCGCCGAGGCCGTCGTGGTGCTGAACCACGCGGGCACCGGCACCCGGGCCGCCAACGTCGAGCTGCTGGTCGGCGAGGGCGCCAAGCTCACCTTCGTCTCCGTGCAGGACTGGGAGCGCGAGGCCGTCCACGTCGCCCAGCACAACGCGCTGGTCGGCCGGGACGCCTCGTTCAAGTCCGTGGTCGTCACCTTCGGCGGTGACCTGGTCCGCCTGCACCCGCGGGTCAACTACGCGGGCCCCGGTGGCGAGGCCGAGCTGTTCGGCCTCTACTTCGCGGACGCCGGCCAGCACCTGGAGCACCGCCTGGTGGTCGACCACGACACGCCGCACTGCCGGTCGAACGTGGCGTACAAGGGCGCGCTCCAGGGGCAGGACGCCCACGCGGTCTGGGTCGGCGACGTGCTGATCCGCGCCGCCGCGCTCGGCACCGACACCTACGAGCTCAACCGGAACCTGGTGCTCACCGACGGCGCCCGGGTCGACTCGATCCCGAACCTGGAGATCGAGACCGGCGAGATCGTCGGCGCCGGCCACGCCTCGGCGACCGGCCGCTTCGACGACGAGCAGCTGTTCTACCTCCAGGCCCGTGGCATCCCGGCCGACGAGGCCCGCCGCCTGGTGGTGCGCGGCTTCTTCGCCGAACTGCTCCAGCAGATCGGCGTGGCCGAGGTCCAGGAGCAGCTCATGGTCAAGATCGACGCCGAGCTGGAATCGGCGGTCTGATCGCCATGACCTTCCTCCGCGCCTGCGCGCTGAGCGACCTCCAGGAGGACGTCCCCAAGCGCGTGGACCTGAACGGCGTGCCGGTCTCCGTCGTCCGCACCGACGAGGGGGTGTTCGCGATCAACGACACCTGCTCGCACGCGAACGTCTCGCTCTCCGAGGGCGAGGTCGAGGACTGCATGATCGAGTGCTGGCTGCACGGCTCCAGCTTCGACCTGCGCACCGGCAAGCCCTCCGGCCTGCCCGCCACCAAGCCGGTCGCTGTCTACCCCGTAAAGATCGAAGGGGACGATGTGCTCGTCTCCGTCAACCAGGAGTCCTGAGTACACATGGCAACCCTTGAAATCCGCGACCTGCACGTCTCCGTGGAAGCCGAGAACGGCCCGCGCGAGATCCTGAAGGGCGTCGACCTGACCGTGAAGCAGGGCGAGACCCACGCCATCATGGGTCCGAACGGCTCCGGCAAGTCCACCCTGGCCTACTCGCTGGCCGGCCACCCCAAGTACACCGTCACCGGCGGCTCGGTGCTGCTGGACGGCGAGGACGTCCTGGAGATGTCCGTCGACGAGCGCGCCAAGGCCGGCGTCTTCCTGGCCATGCAGTACCCGGTCGAGGTCCCCGGGGTCTCGGTCAGCAACTTCCTGCGCACCGCCGCCACCGCCGTCCGCGGCGAGGCCCCGAAGCTGCGGCTGTGGGTGAAGGAGGTCAAGGAGGCGATGGCCGGCCTCCAGATGGACCCGGCCTTCGCCGAGCGCAACGTCAACGAGGGCTTCTCCGGCGGCGAGAAGAAGCGCCACGAGATCCTCCAGCTGGAGCTGCTCAAGCCGAAGATCGCGATCCTCGACGAGACCGACTCCGGCCTGGACGTCGACGCGCTGCGGATCGTCTCCGAGGGCATCAACCGGGTCCGCTCGACCGGTGAGGTCGGCACCCTGCTGGTCACCCACTACACGCGCATCCTGCGGTACATCAAGCCCGACTACGTCCACGTCTTCGCGGGCGGCCGCATCGTCGAGTCCGGCGGCGCCGAGCTGGCCGACAAGCTGGAGAACGAGGGCTACGAGGCGTATGTGAAGGGGGGCGCGTCCGAGTGACCCATCCGTTTGCGGGACTGCTCGACACCGACGCGATCCGCAAGGACTTCCCGGTCCTCCAGCGGGTGCTGCACGACGACAAGCCGCTGGTCTACCTGGACAACGCGGCGACCTCGCAGAAGCCGCGCCAGGTGCTGGAAGCCCTGAACGCCTACTACGAGCGGCACAACGCCAACGTCCACCGCGGCGTGCACGTGCTCGCCGAGGAGGCCACGGCGCTGTACGAGGGCGCCCGTGACAAGGTCGCGGCGTTCGTCAACGCGCCGAGCCGCAACGAGGTGATCTTCACCAAGAACGCCTCGGAGTCGCTCAACCTCGTCGCCAACATGCTCGGCTGGGCCGACGAGCCGTACCGGGTGGACGCCGACTCCGAGATCGTCATCACGGAGATGGAGCACCACTCCAACATCGTCCCGTGGCAGCTGCTGTCGCAGCGCACCGGTGCGAAGCTCAAGTGGTTCGGGCTGACCGACGAGGGCCGGCTCGACCTGTCGAACATCGACGAGCTGATCACCGAGAAGACCAAGGTGGTCTCCTTCACCCTGGTCTCCAACCTGCTGGGCACGGTCAACCCGGTCGAGGCGATCGTCCGCAAGGCCCAGTCGGTCGGCGCGCTGGTCGTCATCGACGCCTCGCAGGCCGCCCCGCACATGGTGCTGGACGTGCAGGCGCTGGAGGCCGACTTCGTCGCCTTCACCGGCCACAAGATGCTGGCCCCGACCGGCATCGGCGTGCTCTGGGGCCGCCACGAGCTGCTGGAGGACCTCCCGCCGTTCCTCGGCGGCGGCGAGATGATCGAGACCGTCACCATGGGCTCGTCCACCTACGCCCCGGCGCCGCACAAGTTCGAGGCCGGCACCCCGCCGATCGCCCAGGCGGTCGGGCTCGGCGCGGCCATCGACTACCTCCAGGACATCGGCATGGAGCGGATCGCGGCGCACGAGCACGCGATCACCGAGTACGCCGTCGAGCGGCTGCTGGAGGTCCCCGACCTGCGGATCATCGGCCCGCGCACGGCCGTGGACCGTGGCGCGGCGATCTCCTTCACGCTCGGCGACATCCACCCGCACGACGTGGGCCAGGTGCTGGACGAGCAGGGCATCGCCGTCCGCGTCGGCCACCACTGCGCGCGGCCGGTCTGCCTGCGGTACGGAATTCCGGCGACCACGCGGGCGTCGTTCTATCTGTACTCGACGCCGGGCGAGGTCGACACGCTGATCGACGGCCTGCACCACGTCCGGAACTTCTTCGGCTGACGGGACGGGGCAGGACGACCATGAAGCTCGACTCGATGTACCAGGACATCATCCTGGACCACTACCGCAACCCGCACGGCAAGGGGCTGCGGGACGGCGACGCCGAGGTGCACCACGTCAACCCGACGTGCGGTGACGAGATCACCCTGCGGGTGAAGCTCGACGGCGTGACCGTCGCCGACGTCTCGTACGAGTCCCAGGGCTGTTCGATCAGCCAGGCGAGCGCCTCGGTGCTCAACGACCTGGTGGTCGGCAAGAGCGTGGGCGAGGCGCAGGCGGTCCAGGAGGCCTTCCTGGAGCTGATGCAGAGCAAGGGCCAGGGCGAGGGGGACGAGGAGGTGCTGGAGGACGCGGTCGCGTTCGCCGGCGTCTCCAAGTACCCGGCCCGGGTCAAGTGCGCGCTGCTCAGCTGGATGGCCTGGAAGGACGCCACCGCCCAGGCGCTCGCCCAGAACCCCGCCGTGAACGACTGATCCCGTAGGGGAGGACAAGACCATGAGTGACGAGAACACCACCACCGGCGCCGAGGCCCCCGCTGCGGAGGAGCAGCAGTCCGGCACCGTCATCGTCGGCACCACGGCCGGCACGGTCTCGGTCGAGGACCTGACCGAGGCCCTGATGGACGTCGTCGACCCCGAGCTGGGCATCGACGTCGTCAACCTGGGCCTGATCTACGGCGTCCACATCGACGAGTCGGACGTGGCCACCATCGACATGACGCTCACCTCGGCGGCCTGCCCGCTGACCGACGTCATCGAGGACCAGGCCAGGACGGCCACCGACGGCCTGGTGCAGGACCTGCGCATCAACTGGGTCTGGATGCCGCCGTGGGGCCCGGACAAGATCACCGACGACGGCCGCGACCAGCTGCGGGCGCTGGGCTTCAACGTCTGAGGCCGGGCTTTCGCCCCTTCGTCAACCTGCTGCCGCGCGAAACCCACGGGTTCGCGCGGCAGTGGTGTGTCCGGGCCTCTTCGCCCGTCGTCGGGTGGACGCCCGCGCGTGGTCCGCTTCGTTGAGCAGGTCCACCGCCGTTCCCCACCATCCACCGCCGACGAACGTCAACCTGCTGCTGTGGAAACCTCTCCTTCGAGGGAAAACGTTTGCGCGGCGGTGGTATATCTGCGACCAGGCGGCCAGGCTGGTGCCGCGACCTCGGAGCGAGCGACGTGATGGCTGTGGAAGCGATCGGGCACTGGACGTTGCCCGACTCGGCGTACGCCATGTGGGTCCGCGGAGAGCTGGCCGACCATCTGCGACTGCCCGACGACGGTACGCGGGTCGAGGTCGTCGGAGGGGAGTTCGTCGTGTCACCGGCGCCGGTCTACGCCCATGGAGGGATTCTCTCGGACATCCAGGAGGCGTTCCTGGCTGCCCGGCTCGCTGATGCGGGATTCCCGTGGAGGGCCGTTCAGAGCGTGAACCTGGACTTGGCCGGGATCGGCGATGGCTACATCCCCGACATGGTGATCGTGGACCGGGACACCGATGCGGCGAAGCGTGCCGAAGAGGTGTTGCACCTTCACGCGCAAGAGATCGGTCTCGTGGTCGAGGTGACCTTCTCGTCCAACGCCCGTGACGACCGTCGTCCGGTGTTCGGAAGGCAGGTCAGGTCCACCGAGTGGAACGGATATGCCCGGGGCGGGGTGCCGTACTACCTGTTGGTGGACCGGGACCCGAGGCAGTCCGGTGTCACGTTGTTCGGGGAGCCGGACCGGGGCGAGGGGACGTACGAGGTGCTCGGGGAGTGGAAGTTCGGCGAGTCCGTCCGGCTGCCGGAGCCGTTCGGCGTCGAGATCGTGACCGGGGCCTGGAAGTCCTGGAACGTCTGAGATCCGCCGCACGACGAACGACGCTGCCGATGGAGACCAGCGCGGGGGTGCCGGTGTACCCGGCGGCGACGACCAGGCCGAGGCCGGTGGCCAGGCCGGTCATGCCGAGGGCGGTGGCCACGCGGTCCGAGGTGGGCGGGACGATCAGCTGAGTGGTGGCCGAGGGGCCGCGTGCCGCCAGGCCGGGCGGCACGCGGTGAGGGCCGGGGCGGGCACCCGCCGGGAGGCGGGTGGGGGAAGGTGGGGAACGGCGGTGGACCTGCTCACCGCAGCGGATGGTGTGCGGGTGTCCACCCCGCGGTGGGCGAAGCACCGCTGCCCGGGACTACCGAAGTAGTCCCGGGCAGCGGCGCTCGTCGTACGGGTCAGGCCGTCGGCTTGGGCTTGCGGGCCACGGCGACGGCGAGGGCGGCGCAGAGGACGGCGGCGAGGGCGGCGAAACCGCTGACGGCGGGCAGCAGGCCGTAGCGCTGGACCAGGGCGCCGACCGCGACGATGGGCAGGGAGCTGCCGAGGTAGACGATGATCCAGAGGGCGGAGAGCTCCGAGCCGCGGCGCTCCGGGTCCATGGCGGTGACGGCGGTGGTGAACAGGGAGCGGAAGGCCACGCCCTGGCAGACGCCGCCGAGGACGCTGCCGATGAAGAGCAGCGCCGGTGTGCCGGTGTACTGGGCGGCGACCACCAGGCCCAGTCCGGTGGCCAGGCCGGCCATGCCGAGGGCGGTCACCACGCGGTCGGTGGTGGGCGGGACGACCAGCTGGGTGACGGCCGAGGAGGCCAGCAGCAGGGCCGCGACCACGGCGCCGACCAGCTTGGAGTCGGTGTGCAGCAGCTTGGCGGCGAAGGCCGGGGCCAGGCTGAGGTAGACGCCGAAGACCGCGTACGAGATGAACCCGGCCGTGGCGGCGAGCAGGAACTCGCGGCGGCCGGTGCGCGGCAGCCGGATGCGTTGCGGGCGTAGGTGGGCGGGGGTGGTGATCCGCGGCAGGGAGGCCGGCGGG
This sequence comes from Kitasatospora sp. NPDC091335, assembly GCF_044757205.1. Taxonomy (NCBI): domain Bacteria; kingdom Bacillati; phylum Actinomycetota; class Actinomycetes; order Kitasatosporales; family Streptomycetaceae; genus Kitasatospora; species Kitasatospora sp. NPDC091335. The sequence goes on from NZ_JBIVUM010000016.1 coordinate 204,633, forward strand.
CGGTTGCGGCCGGGCATCCGGGGGTGCACCAGGGCCAGCGGCACACAGAGCGCCAGCAGGGCGACGGCGTGCAGCAGGAAGGGTGTCAGCAGCGGGTCGGAGCCGCCGGCCAGCAGGGCGCCGACGATCGGGCCGAGCGCGACGCCGCCCGCCGAACAGGCCAGGGTGATCTTGGCGGCGAGCGTCGGGCGGTCGGGCAGCAGGTCGCCGAGGGCGGCGCCGGCGGCGCCGGTGGACAGGCCGACGGCGATGCCCTGGACGGCGCGGCCGAGCGCGAGCTGCCAGAAGCTGCCGGAGGTGGCGAACACGACGTCGCCGATGGCCGCCAGGGCGACGGCGGGCAGGATCAGGGCGCGGCGGCCGAGGTGGTCGGACCAGTGGCCGACCACGGCCAGCACCGGGACCAGCGCGAACACGTAGATCGCGAAGAGGACGGTGGTGTCGAGCGCGGTGAGGTGCAGCTGCTGCTGGAGGAGCGAGTAGATCGGCGTCGCGAGGTTGGCGCCGATCAGCATGAGCAGCAGGGCGGCGGCCACCAGGCCGACGCGGATGCCGCGAAGCGCGTTCCAGCGGCTGATCGTGGCGAGCTGGAGCTGGGCGCGCGGCGCGAGCTCCAGGGGGAGCAGGGCCTCCGACAGTCGGCGTCCGTCGAGCTGCGCGGTGCGCAGGCCGGAGCCGGCGGGGGAGAGGTCCGCCATGGCAGGGGTCTCCTGTGGCCGGGCACCACCGGGGTCGGCGGGGTGTGCCGGCGTGCCCGTCCGGAGGCGCTGTGGTGGTGGCCGCGGTGCGGGGCTCCCTGGTGGGGCGAGGTGAGCTGAAGAGGGCCCCTCCGGCCCGGGGTCGGGTGGAGGGTGAGGGCTTCGTTGCCCCGGTGGCCCGCGCGGGGTGTGCGCGGTGCCAGATCGAAGGATAAGGGGTGGGCGTACGCCCACGGCGCGCGCCCCTGGGTGCGCCCCGCACAGCCGGGCGTCGGGGGTGCCCGGCCTATACGCTGAGGTGTTGGATCGGGTACGCGGCGCTGTTGGGCTGACCGCTGGCTGAGGGAGAGCGCACAACGATGGCCGGACGACGTCGCAAGAACGCCGGAGCTTCGGCAGAGGAGGGGCCGGTCGAGGCGGTCCTGCCGGCCGACCTGGAGCTCCAGGACCTCTACGGGGCCTTCGCCGCGCACGGGCTGGACGACGAGGACCTGGACGACGCTGCCGTCCTGGTCCCGCCGGTGCGGCTGCCCGCCGAGGAGGAGCTGGCCGGGCAGGCGAAGGCCGTACCGATGTTCGGGTACGCGCTGGCGCTGGCTCGCTGGGCGGCCCCGCACCGGGTGGTGGACGAGTTCGGCGACCTGGTCGAGGCGGACCGGGCCCCCGTGGCCAGGCTGCTGGGCCTGGCCCCGGCCGAGGGCGAGGTGCCCGAGGAGGCCGAGGTCGAGGCACTGCGGGCCTGGTCGCTGGCCTGTGACCTGGACCTGGTGGAACTCGGTACGACCGCGGAGGGCGAGCACGTCGCCGTCCCCGGACCGGACCTGGAGCCCGCCGAGCAGGGTGATCCGGACACCGTCCTGGAGCTGTGGCTGACCGCCGCCGGGATCGTCCGGGAGCTGGCCGTCGAGGCGGACTCCGTCCCGGAGGAGGCCGACGGCGAACCGGCCGGCGGCGACGAGGGCGACGAGGAGGACGAGGACGGGCTCTCCGGGGTCGAGGAGGCCCGCGATGAGGCCGCCGAGCTGCTCGACGAGGCCCTCCAGGTGCTCTACGAGACCACCGCCTTCGCCGAGCCGGGCAACGAGACCGTGCCGCTGGGCGTGCTGGCCGCGCTGCTGGTGGTCCCGGAGGGCGAGGAACCGAGCGAGGAACTGCTCGGAGACATCACCGACGTGATGGTCGCGCTGGACCCGATGCTGGGCGACCTCGCCGAACTCGGCCTGCTGGACTACCGCCCGATCGATCCCGAGCTGTTCGACGAGGAGGACGGCGAGGAGCCCGCCGTGGTCGGTGAGGAGCCGCTGGACGAGGAGGAGTCGGCCCGCTTCGGGCTGGTCCGGCTCACTCCGCTCGGGCAGTACGGCATCCGGCAGTGGCTGCTGGAGGACGGCTACGACGCGCCGCTGGTCGGCGACCTGGCCAAGGGGGACGCGGCCGAGCTGCTGCGCGGGGTGTGCGAGTCGGCCAACGTGCTGCCGGAGGAGGAGCTGCGGGAGTGGACCGCCGGCCGGGAGCCGGTGGCGGCGGCGCGCGAGCTGCTCGCCGCGGCGCGCGGCATCGACGGGTACGGCCCGCTGCGCCGGATGCTCTGCGTCTCGGCGCTCAACCTGCTCGGTCCCGGCGCGGAGCCGGCCGTCCGGGAGGTCATGGCCGACCCGGAGCTGGGCGGCGCGGCGCGGGCCTGGCTGACCTCCCAGGGGGCGACGGACGTGCCGGTGCCGGACCGGGCGATGGCGCTGTGGACGGTGGTCGACACCTTCGCCGCCCAGCTGCTGGACAACGGCGGCGACGCCGAGCTGCTGCGCGAACTGATCACCGACCTGCCGGTGAACGGGGATCCGGCGGGGTGGTTCGGCGAGCTGTGGCGGGTCGACCACCCGTACACGGCGGACGTCCTGGAGGCGATCGGGGAGCTGCATCCGGACCGGGCGCTCGCCAAGGAGGCGCGCAAGGCGGCCTTCAAGGCGCGCTCCAGGAGCTGATCCGGGAGCTGATCCAGGAGCTGAGCGGGGCAGCGGAGGTCAGGGCGGACCCGGGCGGGCCCGGGTTCAGGGCAGGTCCAGCGACCCGTCCTCGGTGAAGGGGAAGAACGGGTTGTGGGCCAGTTCCCAGAGGTGGCCGTCCGGGTCCTCGAAGTAGCCGGAGTAGCCGCCCCAGTGGGTCGGGAGCGGCGGCTTGACCACCACGGCGCCGGCCTCGACCGCCGTCCGCAGCGCGGCGTCCACCAGGGCGGGGGACTCCAGGTTCACCGCGAGGGTGACGCCGCGGAAGGAGGGCTCGCCGGTCGCGGGCACGCCCGCGTCCGCGGCCAGCTCGTCGGTGGGGAAGAGGCCGAGCACGGAGTCGGCGGTGCGGAACCAGACGATCTCCGGGCTGGAGGCGGCGGAGCGCTTCCAGCCGAGGTCTTCGTAGAAGCGGGCGCTGCGGTCGAGGTCGGTCACCCCGAGGGTGACGATGCTGATCCGGGCGGGGAACGCGCCCTGCCCGGTCCGGTCCTGTGCCGCGTCGTTCTGTGCTGTCATGCCGCCAGGTTAGGGAGGGAGGCTGACAACCGGACGTCCTGACACGGCCACCGCGCCCGTCCGGGGACCGAGCTGATGACCCGGCAGCTGTCGGCACGTAAGGTGGCGTCAGCGGTGCGGGCGCGAGGACTCGGGGGTGCGGCACAGGATGATGCGGGAGAGCGGCGGCAGGCACCAGGAGCGGAACAGCGGGCCCTCGGGCCACGTCCCGGCCCCGGACCGGCGGGTCGGCGAGGACCGTTTCGCCGGTCAATCCGTGGACCGGGCCGTGGAGCAGTCCGTGGACCGACTGGCCGACCAGCTCGCCGACCAGCTCGCCGGGCAGGAGGAGTTCTCCCGCCGGACACTGGCGGCGGCCGACTTCCCGGTGTACGGCGTGGCCGCCGGGTCGGGTCGTACCGGCGAGATGCTGGCCGCCTTCGAGACCTCCGGCGGCGAGCTGCGCTGGGTCGAGGTCCAGTGCGGTGACCGGCGTTCGACGGCCGGCCCGTACGTGACCGTGCGCACCTATCGCCCTGGGGCCGAGCAGGGCGAGCAGCTGCCCGAGCTGGAGGACCTGGTCGAGGACGAACGGGACCGCGTCTACGAGCAGTTGGGCGTCGACGAGGGCGACGGCCCTGGCCGGGTGCGGGCGTTGCGCGAGTGGATCACGGTGGACGGCGAGCCCTGCGCGCTGGAGGTGCACGAGGACCGGCCGGTGCCCGCGCCCGGCGTCCCGCCGGCGGACGGGCCGGTGCCGGTGTGGGCCGGGCGGCTGCGGGTCGGCGGGGTGACCGTGACGGTGTGCGGGCGCGGGCTGGCCCCAGGCGCGGTGGAGCTCGGCGGGATCGGCGACTTCGAGCGCCATCTGCGCGGGCGCACCGAGCTGCTGCGCGACCTCGCCTCCCGGCGGGCCGGGGACGTCCCGGTCGAGGAACGCGAACTCCCGCCCGCTGTGGGGATGGAGGCGCACCGGGCGCTGATCGGGCAGACCGTCGCCGAGTCCGCCGCGATCGAGGCGCAGGTGCGGGCCGGGCGCACGCCGAGGCTGCCGCGCGGGCTGCGCGGGGAGGTTGGGGCGGTGCGCTGGGAGGCGGCGGTGCGCCAGCAGATGCGGCTGGCCACCGAGACCAGGGAGGAGGCCGCGGCGGCGGTGACCTCGATGGTGAACCACCTCAACCGCCTTTCCCAGCAGACTCATTGGCTGGTCGGGACGGCGGAGGGCGAGGCGGCCGTCGAGGAGGTCGTCCGGTACACCGTGTTCGCCAGTGAGGTGGCGAGCCTGCCGGCGCAGCGGGCCTGGGCGCAGCTGTGGCGGGAGCGGCCGGGCGGCGGCGGGGCGGGGGTCTGGGAGGAGCAGCGGATGGCCGAGCGGCTGTGGCTGTCGGCCTGGGAGCAGTGGCGGGTGGCGCGGCGCTGACGGGGTGTCGGCCGGGGCGGGCGGCGGTGGGCCGGCGGCGCGTCCCCGGTGTTCCGGCCCACCGGATGATGGCCGTCCGGCCGGGTGGGCCGGCCGTGTTCCGGGCGGTGATCCGGCGGGACACGGGTAAAGCAGGGGTCATGTGACGGTCATCGGTCGGCAAATGGCCGCCTGGACGTGAGGTGGGCGTCACGCCGGGTTCACCCGTCCGGCGGAGCCTGCTGGGCGTCGGCATCCCACACCGACGCCCCCGCTCATCCTCAGGAGTTGCTGCCATGTCGCTGTCCCGCCGGGACTTCGTCAACCGTTCCACCCTCGTCGGGGCCGGCGTGCTGATCGCCGGCAGCGCCGAGGCGCTGGCCAGCGCCCCGGGCGCGATCGCCGCCCCGGTCGGCGGCGAGGCCCCGGTCGCCGCCGCCGGCGGGACCAACTCGGCCGCCGGCACCGCCGTCGGCTACGGCCAGCTGGTCCAGGACCCGGCCGGGCTGCTGGCCCTGCCGAAGGGCTTCTCGTACAAGGTCCTCAACCGGGCCGGCGTCACCAAGCTGCGCACCGGCGAGTTCACCCCGAGCAACCACGACGGCACCTCCGCCTTCGAGGACGAGCGCGGCGGCAACCTGATGGTGGTCAACCACGAGCTGGCCGGCGCCCGCGCCAACTGGCCGCACCCGGTGCCGCTGACCGAGGGTCACGTCTACGACCCCGGCGCGGCCGGCGGCTGCACCATCGTGCACGCCAAGCGGGACGGCTCGGTCGAGCAGTGGGTCGGCATCGCCGGCACCGCCACCAACTGCGCCGGCGGCGTGACCCCGTGGGGCACCTGGCTGTCCGGCGAGGAGACCGAGGACAAGGCCGGCAAGAACGGCTTCACCAAGGACCACGGCTACATCTTCGAGGTCGACCCGTTCGACGACGACTACAACCGTGACCCGCAGCCGGTCAAGGCCTTCGGCCGCTACGCGCACGAGGCCGTCGTGGTGGACCCGAAGAAGGGCCACGTCTACCTGACCGAGGACGCCTCGAACCCGAACGGCCTGCTCTTCCGCTGGACCCCGCCGGCCGGCTTCAAGCACGGCCGCTACAAGCTGCGCAAGCTGGCCGCCGACGCCGGTGTGCTGGAGGCCTTCAAGGTCTTCGACGCGCAGGGCAAGTTCATCGACGACCTCTCGCGCGCCACCAAGGTCGGCACCACCTACGGCGTGGACTGGGTCAAGGTCGAGGACCGCGACGCCAGGACCGTCTCGGTGCGCAAGCAGTTCAAGGACGGCGAGGTCACCCGCGCCCGCAAGCTGGAGGGCATGTGGTGGGGTGACGGCGGCTTCTACTTCGTCTCCAGCTTCGCCCGCTCGGAGAGCCCGCTCCAGCACGACGGCCAGGTCTGGTTCTACAACCCGACCCGCCGCACCATCACCCTGAAGGTCCTGCTGGGCGTCAACAGCGACGTCTGGGGCGACCACGACAACTTCGACGGCCCGGACAACATCACCGTCTCGCCGTACGGCGGCATCGTGATCGCCGAGGACGGCGACGGCATCTCGCACCTGTTCGGGGCCACCGAGGACGGCCTGGTCTTCCCGATCGCCCGCAACGAGCTGAACATCGGCACCGCCGAGAAGCCCGAGTTCAGCGAGTTCACCGGGGTGACCTTCTCGGACGACGGCAAGACCCTGTTCGCCAACATCCAGACCCCGGGCATCCAGCTGGCCATCAGCGGCCCGTGGCGCCGGCTGAACGAGCACAAGCGCGGCCAGGGCTACGGCGAGTGACCCACCCCTGCTGAACCGACCGCCTGCGGCTGCCCGCGGACTACTCGTCCGCGGGCAGCCGCAGTTGCAGCATCGCCAGCAGGCGCTGCTGCGGCTGGGCGAGGTCGATGCCGGTCAGCTGTTCGGCGCGGCGCACCCGGTAGCGCAGGGTGTTGGGGTGGATGTGCAGGGCGTCCGCGGCCACCCGGACCTCGCCGAGCGCGTCCAGCCAGGCCAGCACCGACTCGGCGAGCCTGGTGCCGTGGCGGCGGTCGTAGTCGGTGAGCGCGGTCAGCCGCGGGTCGCGCAGGCCGGTGCTCTCCTGGAGCAGCGCGACCACCTCGCTGACCAGCACCTCCGCCTGGACGTCGATCAGCGCCGCGACGTCGAGGTCCACTCCGCCGCGGCCCATCGCGTCCAGGATGCGGTCCGCCTGCGCGCGGGAGTCGGGCACCTGGGCCAGGCCGTCGACGGTCGAGCCGATCGCGGCGCGCAGCGGGACGCCCAGGTGCTCGCGGGCGGCCGTCACCACCTCGGAGGCCCAGTCGCGCACGGTGGTCATCGGCAGGCCGGGCGGCAGCTCGGGCAGCAGCACGTACACCCGGGACTCGATCGGGGCGAGCAGCGCGGTGCGGTGCCGGGCGGCGGCGTGCACCGAGATCAGGCCGGTGACGTCGGAGCGGTGCAGCGCGTCGGTGGTGTGCGCGGCGTAGGCGAGCACGGTGGCCGGGCGGCGCAGGTCCAGGCCGAGGTGGGTGGCGAGCGACTGGGGGCCGGTGGAGCCCTCCAGCAGACCGGTGAGCAGGGTCCGGGTGAGCCGGACGTCGGCGGACAGCTCCCGGCGGCGGCGCACCAGCTGGGCGGCCGCGACCCGGGCGGCGCCGACCAGGGCCCGCTCGGCCAGCGGGGCCAGCGGTTGCGCGCCCTCCTGCACCCAGATGGTGCCGAGCGGCTGCGCCCCGGCCCGGATGCCGACCGCCAGACGGCGGCGCAGGCCCAGCTCGGGGTGCGGCTCGACCGCGATCGGGGCGTCCGAGCTGCGCAGGTGCTGGAAGATGCCCCACTCGCGGAGCTTGGACAGGTACGGCTCGGGGCCCTGCCAGCCGAGGATGGACAGCCGGCGCAGGTCGTCGACCTCGTCGGAGTCGGAGGAGCGGGAGTAGGCCAGCACCCGGCTGGAGGTGTCCTCGATCGAGACGATGCCGTTGGTGAGCACGGCGACGGTCTGGGCGAGGGAGAAGAGGTCGCCCGCGTTGGGCTCCGCGGGGTCCGGGGCGTCAGGGCCCGCGATGATCGCCCGGGCCAGCGAGTCGAGGTGCTCCCAGCGGGTCTCGCGGCGCACCGAGAGCAGTGCGACGCCCGCGTCGGTGGCGGCCTCGCGCAGCGCGTCGGCCTGGCCGGGGCCGTCCAGCTTGATCGCGACGGCGGCGGCCCCGGCCCGGCCGGCCGCGCGCAGGGCGGGCAGGGCGGCGCGGCCGCGGGCGCCGATCGCGAGCACGAGTTCGCCGGGGGCGGCGGTCGGCGGGTCCTCCGGGTCCAGGATGGCGACGTCGCGCACCGGGACGTCCAGTCCCTGCGGGGCGGCCTGTAGTTCGACCAGCGGTTCGCCGAGGGACATCAGGAGTTGACGGAGCGGCAGGCCGGGGGTGGTCACTCCGGTCCTCCTTCATCCGCCCGGACAACGGTATGTGGTTGATTTTAGCCGGGCGGACAGAGTTCGGGATCGTCGATGCCGAATAGTTGATCCTGACTATCCGAGAATGAATAGTCAATGCCGACCAATCGATGAGGAACATCTCCGTGGCGAAGCGACGCAAGGTGTCGAACCCGCTGGCCCTCGCGGTCCTGGCCGAGCTCACGATCGAGCCGATGCATCCGTACGAGATGGGGCGCCGGCTCAAGGAGCAGGGCAAGGACCGGAACATCAAGTACAACCGCAGCTCGCTCTACATGGTCGTGGAGCAGCTGCGGAAGGCCGGGTTCGTCGCCGAGCGGGAGACCGTCCGCGACACCCAGCGCCCGGAGCGCACCGTCTACGCCCTCACCGAGGAGGGCACGGCGGAACTCGGCGACTGGATGCGCGAGCTGGTCGCCGAACCACAGCACGAGTACCCGGCGTTCGGGGTGGCCTTGTGCCTGCTGGCGGCACTGCCGATCGAGGAGTCGGCGCAACTGCTGGCCCGACGGCTGGAGGCGCTGGACGCGAGGATCGAGGCCTCGCGGGCCATGCTGCACGAGGTCGGCGGGATGGACGTCCACCCGATGTTCGTCGTCGAGGAGGACTACGCCCTCGCGCTGCTGGAAGCCGAGCGACGCTACACCGAGCACCTCATCGGACAGCTCAGGGAACCGGAGTTCACCCGGAGCCTGCAGGAATTCCTGAGGAGGATGGAATGAGCACCGCCCGCACCATCCGGACCGCACCCACCACGCGCACCACCAGGAAGGCCCTGGTCATCGGCGGCGGGATCGCCGGAACTTTTATGACTGCGCCCAACGGTCTCGTGGCTCTCGCGGCCGTCGGCCTCGAAGCGGCCCGCTGCCTGGCCGGGCAGCCCGACCTGGCGAGTGCCCTGGCGGCCTACGAGGGAGCCCGGCGGCCGGCGGTGGAGGAGGTCGCGGCCGGAGCGGCGGTGGTGAACGGCCGGAAGGCGAGCGCCGGAGTGTGAGCCGGTGTCCCGCGCCGGGGGCGTGGGCCGGTGGTGCGAGGTGGTGTGAACAGTGGGGCGATCGGGGACGGTTCGTGACCGCGGCGTGACCCCCTTCGTCGGGCCGGACAACGCCGTACGGGGGAATTTAGCCGCCCGGCCAATCATGTGGCCCGGTAGCCAGGAATAGCGTTCGTGCTGTGGCCGGCGCGCAACCCGCGCCGGCAATCCCCCCGCACTGAACGAAGGAGAGCGTGCGCTCTATGGACGCTGTGACCCAGGTCCCCGCGCCGGTGAACGAGCCGGTCCACAGCTACGCCCCCGGGAGCCCGGAACGG
>NZ_JBIVUM010000017.1:0-213826 GCF_044757205.1 Kitasatospora sp. NPDC091335
CACCCACATGCTCCCCACCCACTACCACACCCTCCCCACCCTCCCCCTCACCCCCAACGGCAAAATCGACCGCAACAACCTCCCCACACCCGACCTGACACCGGCCGAGGCGCCGGACCGCACCCCGGCGAGCACCCCGGCCCAGCACCTGATCGCCCGCGGCTGGGCCGAGGCCCTCGGCATCGAGCCGCACCTGATCGGCATCCACGACAGCTTCTTCGCACTCGGCGGCGACTCGATCCGCGCCATCGGGGCGGTCGGCCGGCTGCGCGCCGCCGGGCTCGACATCGCCGTCCAGGACGTCTTCCGGTACCAGACGGTCGCCCGGCTCGCCGAGGCCGTCGCCCCCCGTGACGCGAGCGCGGAGCAGACCGGGCCGGCCCCCTTCGAACTGCTCGCCGAGGCCGACCGCGACCGCCTCCCGGCAGGGCCGACGGGGCCGGTGGACGCCTACCCGCTCTCGCTCGCCCAGGCCGGCATGGTCTACGAGATGCTCGCGGGCGCCGACCGGGGCGCGTACCTGAACAACCTGAGCCACCCGGTCCGCGACGACGGCGCGTTCTCGGCGGACGCCCTGCGCGCCGCCGCGGCCCTGCTGACGGAGCGTCACGAGATCCTGCGCACCTCGATCGACCTGTCCTCGTACTCCGAGCCGCTGCAACTGGTGCACCCCGCCGCGACGATCGCGGTCACCCACCACGACCTGCGGCAGCTGGGCGCGGCGGAGCAGCGGGCCGAACTCGCCGCGGCCGTCGCCCGCGACCGGCTGGCGCCGTTCGACCTGGCGGTGCCCGGGCTGCTGCGCCTGGCCGCCTACCGGCTGGACGAGCGGCACTGGCAGCTGTCGGTCAGCAACTGCCACGCGGTGCTGGACGGCTGGAGCCAGACCTCGCTGGTCGCCGAGCTGCTGGGCTACTACCGGGACCTCCGGGCCGGCCGGGAGCCGGCTCCGGCCGCCCCGCCGGTGGCCCGGTTCGCGGACGCGGTCGCCCTGGAGAAGCGGGCCCTGCGGTCCGCCGCGGACCAGGAGTTCTGGCGTGACCGGGTCGCCCGGTTCACCCCGCTGACCGTCCCGCAGGCCTGGGCGGCCCCGCCCGGCGCGGGCGGCGAGGCCGGGCGGGCGGGGGCCGGCGAGGTGGCCAGGGTCGACCTGCGGGGCCTGCTGCCGGAGCTGCGAGCGGTGGCGCGGGACGCCGGGGTGCCGCTGAAGAGCGTCCTGCTGGCCGCGCACCTCACGGTGCTGGGCATGGTCAGGGGCGGCACCGAGAGCCCGGCCGCCTTCCACACCGGCCTGGTCTGCAACGTGCGGCCGGAGACGGTCGACGGCGACCGGGCGCGCGGCATGTTCCTCAACACGGTTCCCTTCGGGCAGACGCTGGACGCCCCGAGCTGGACCGAGCTGGCCCGCGCGGTGTTCGCCGAGGAGACCGCCCTGTGGCCGCACCGGCACTACCCGCTGGCCGCCATGCAGCGGGCCTGGGGCGAGCGGACGCCGCTGGTGGACGTCTTCTTCAACCACACGGACCTGTCGGTGTCCGACGGCGATTCCGACAGCGATTCCGACGGTGATTCCGGCGGCGACTCCGTCGGTGCGGACGAGGCGGGGGAGCGCACGCCGAACGAGTTCGGCCTCTCGGTCTCCACCGTCACCGGCGGGCTCCTGCTGGAGGCCGACGCGGACCGGGTCGGCCCGGCCGAACTCGACCTGCTGGCCCGGACCTACCGGCACGTCCTGGCGGGCCTGGCCGCCGACCCGCAGGCCGACCCGCGCCGCACCGCGCTGCCCGAGCCGGACCGCCGGATGCTGCTGGAGCGCTGGAACACCGAGCCGCCGGCCACTGCCGGGCGCAGCCTCGTCGAGCTGTTCGAGGAGCAGGCGACCCGCACCCCGGACGCCGTGGCCGTGCTCTGCTCGGGCGAGCGGCTGACCTACCGTGACCTGGCCGAACGGGTCGCCCGACTGGCCGGCCACCTGCGGGAGCTGGGGCTGGGCCCCGGCTCGACGGCCGCGGTGTACCTCGAACGCGGTCCCGAGCTGCTGGTCGCCCTGCTGGCCGTGCTCGCCGCGGGCGGCGCCTACGTACCGCTGGACCCTGACCACCCCGCCGAGCGGAACGCGTTCGTGCTCGCCGACACCGGTGCCGCGGTGATCGTCACCCGGACCGGCCTGGAGGAGCGGCTCACCGGGCTGCCACCGGCCGGCGCCGGCCCGGCCACCGTGCGGCTCGACGCGGACCGGGAGGCGATCGCCCGGCAGAGCCCGGTGTTCGCCGGCCCCGGGCTCGACCCGGACGCCCTCGCGTACGTCATCTACACCTCCGGCTCCACCGGCCGGCCCAAGGGCGTGATGATCACCCACGGCGGCCTGGCCGACTTCCTGACCGCGATGCTCGAACTGCCCGGACTGGCCCCCGGCGCGCCGGTGGCCGCGCTGACCACGGTCTCCTTCGACCCGTCGGTCCTGGAGCTCTACCTGCCGCTGCTGGTCGGCGCCCCCGTCGTGCTCGCGACCGCGGAGGAGGTCAGGGACCCGCTGCGGATGGCCGCGCTGATCACCGCCACCGCCCCCGCGATCGTCCAGTCCACCCCCGTCACCCTGCGGATGCTGCTGGACAGCGGCTGGTCGGCCCCGGCCGGGCTGGTGGTGCTGTGCGGCGGCGAGCGGCTGCCCACCGAACTGGCCCGCCGGCTCGCCGCCGACGGCGCGCGGGTGCTGGACCTGTACGGCCCCACCGAGACCACGGTGTGGACCACCGTGACCCGGCTGCACCCGGACGGCACCCCGGCGCACTGGTCGCTGGTGCCGGGGACCGTCCTGCACGTCCTGGACGGCGGGCTGGAACCGGTGCCGGTCGGCGTCCCCGGCGAGATCTGCCTCGGCGGCGCCGGCCTGGCCAGGGGGTACCTCAGCCGGCCCGGCGTCACGGCGCGGGCCTTCGTGCCCGATCCGCACGGCCGGGAGCCAGGGGCCAGGCTCTACCGGACCGGTGATCTCGGCCGCCGCCACCACGACGGCCGGGTCGAGCTGCTCGGCCGGGCGGACCACCAGGTGAAGATCCGCGGCCACCGGATCGAGCCCGGCGAGATCGAGGCGGTGCTGCTGGGCTGCCCGGAGATACGGGCCGCCGTCGTCCACCCGACCGCCTGGGGAGCGGGGGAGACCGAACTGGTCGCCTACCTGGAGCCGCACCCCGGCGCCACGCCGCCGGACAGCGGCGACCTGCGTGACCTGGTGGGCCGGCTCGTCCCCGACTACATGATCCCGGCGGCCTTCGTCGTGCTGGACGCGCTGCCGCTGACCCCCAGCGGCAAGGTCGACCGGGGCAGGCTCCCCGCCCCCGCCCAGGCCGCCCGCACCGGCGCGTACCTGGCGCCGCGGACCGAGCAGGAACGGCTCGTCGCCGGTGCCTGGTGCGAGGTGCTCGGTGTCGAGCGCGTCGGCGTGCACGAGAACTTCTTCGAGCTCGGCGGCCACTCCCTGCTGGCCACCCGGATCGCGCTGCGGCTGCGCGACGCGACCGGGCTGGACGTACCGGTCCGAGCCCTGTTCGACCGCTCCACCGTCGCCGCGCTGGCCGCGGCGCTGCCCCAGTACGCCAAGCGCCCGACCCAGGAGATGCCCCGGCTGGTGGCCGGCCGCCGGTTCCGGCGGCCGGACGCGGACGGCCGGCGGCCGCACGGGTCCGCGCGGGGCGCCCAGCCACCCCACCACGACGAAGACGGAGACCAGCCGTGACCCGCACCATGCTCAAGTCCAAGATCCACCGTGCCACCGTGACCCAGGCGGACCTGCACTACGTGGGATCGCTGACGATCGACCAGGACCTGATGGACGAGGCCGACCTGCTCCCCGGCGAACTCGTCCACATCGTCGACATCGACAACGGCGCGCGCCTGGAGACCTACGTCATCGCCGGTCCGCGCGGCAGCGGGATCATCGGGATCAACGGCGCGGCCGCCCGGCTGATCCACACCGGCGACCTGGTCATCATCATCAGCTACACCACGGTCAGCGACGCCGAGGCCAAGGCGCTGGTGCCCACGGTGCTGATGGTGGACGCCGCCAACCGGCCGCTCGCCCGGACCGACGACCCGGCCGAGCCGGTGCCCGGCACCGCGACCAGCCGCGGCGACGCCGTGAGCCCCCGCTGACCCCGCGCCCCTGACCCCGCGCCCCTGACCCCGCGCCCCTGACCCCGTCGGCCCTGACTCCGTCGGCCGAAGACGCGCTGACGGAGAGGGGACGGCAGCCGCCGTATCGGTGGGATGACCGATGTGCGGAGGGTGGGGGCGCGGCCATAGTCCCGGGGAGGGCGTTCGCGGGTGGCCGCGGTGCGCCCGGTCTCCGAAAGGGCCTTCCATGGACACGCATGCGGATCTGGTGTTTCTCGACGGGCGGGTGGTCACGGTCGACGCGGAGTTCTCCGTGGCCTCGGCCCTGGCCGTGACCGGAGGCGTCATCAGCGCCGTCGGCGGGCGGGACGACGTCGCGCCGCTCGTCGGCCCCCGCACCCGGGTCGTCGACCTGCGGGGGGCGACCCTGCTTCCCGGCATCAACGACTCCCACCTGCACGGATGCGCCTTCGGCATGGCGACACCGCCGCTCTCCCTCGACCTCGGCCACCCCGCCGTGTCCTCGCTCGGCGGCGTGGCCGAGGCGGTCCGGGAGGCCGTCGGGCGAGTCCCGGACGGGCAGTGGATCACCGGGCACGGCTGGGACACCGGCTACCTCGACGAGTGCGTCCTGGATCCGTCGCGGCGGCCCTCACGGCGCGACCTCGACGCCGTGAGCCCGGACCACCCCGTCGTCCTGTACTCCTTCTCCGGGCACGCGACCTGGGTCAACTCCAGGGCCCTGGAACTCATCGGGATCGACCGGCACACCGTCGCCCCGCCCGGCGGGGCCATCGTCGTGGACGAGACCGGGGAGCCCACCGGGCTGCTCCACGAGGGGGCCCAGGACCTCGTCCAGCACGCGCTGCCGCCGCTCAGCCGGCAGGAGCGGACCGACGCGATCAGGTCGACCCTCGCCACGCTCGCCCGGCTCGGTGTGACCAGCTACACCGAGCCCGGGCTCGGCTCCGGCGGCGCCGGCATCATGCGGGGCGCGCTCGGCGCGGAGACCCTCGACGTCTACCGCCGGCTGCTGGCCGACGGCGAACTGACCGCCCGGGTCGGCGTCCTGCTCCTGCCCACCGGAATGACGAGCACCACCGCGGAGTTCGCCCGGGGCCTCGCGGCCCTCGGCGGAGCCGGGGACGAGGATCCGCGCCGCCTCGCGATCCACGGGATCAAGGTCTTCGCGGACGGCGTCGTGCCCAACAAGACGGCCTGGATGCACGAGCCGTACGTCGGCGGCGGCTGCGGATCCCTGTGCGTCGGCGGCGGGACGGACACCGAGCGGACCGCCGAGATCGCCGCCATGATCCGGCTCGGCCACACCGCCGGGCACCAGCTGGGCGTCCACGTCACCGGCGACCGGGCCATCGACACCGTCGCGGACGCCTTCGCCGCGGCCGTGGCCGAGCACCCGCGGCCCGACGCCCGCCACTACGTCATCCACGGCGACTTCCTCACCGCGCACAGCATGGAGGTGCTGGCCGCGCACGGCTTCGGCGTCAACATGAACCCCACCATCAAGTGGACCGTCGCCGACATGGAGGAGGAGTTCGTCGGCGCCGAGCGGGCCGCGTACGCCTGGCCCTACCGCGACGCCATCGACGCCGGCGTGCGGGTCGCGAGCGGCTCCGACGCCCCCGTCACGTTCCCTGACTGGCGCCAGGGCCTCGCCACGATGGTGCTGCGCGAGTCGAAGGCCGCCGGCCGGGTCAGTGGTCCCGAGCAGCGCATCGGCCTGGCCGAGGCGATCCGCACCTACACGATCGACGCGGCCTGGCAGGACTTCGCCGACGACTGGAAGGGCTCCCTGGAACCGGGCAAGGCCGCCGACCTCTGCGTGCTCGACGGGGACCTGCTCGCCGCCGACCCCCGCGACATCCCGGCGATGCCCGTCGTCCTCACCGTCGTGGACGGGCAGGTCGTGTACGACGCCCTCCGCGATTGACGTACTCCTGGTCCGTGATCATCCTGGGGGGATGGCACCGGAGCGGAGTGGGGCGGACATCCTGGACGCGGCCGTCCGGGTCCGCGAGGCCGCCAGGAGCGCCACGGCCGGTACGGCCGGCTTCGACACGGTCCTGGCGGCACTGTCGGAGGTGATGGAGTACGACCACGCCTCCCTGGCCCGATGGGATCCGCTGCGCCGGCGCCACACCACCCTGGCCGGGAGCTACCCGGACGACGCCACGGCCTACATCGAGACCCGCCTCCACCACGACCCGGTGTTCCCCGTGCTCCGCAGCCCCGCCCGGGGCGGGCTCTGGCTCAGGGACGTCCCCCGGCAGCTGCTGGCGGCCTCGCCGGGCTTCCGGAAGGTGCTGTCCCCCCTCGGCGTCGAGGACGGCGTGTCCCAGTGCCTGTTCGCCGCCGACGGCCGGTACGTCGGCATGCTGAACGTCAGCACCTGCCGGCCGCGGAGCGCGCCCGATCCGGCGCGTGCCGTGGTCACGCTGCTCACCGAGAGCCTCGCCGCGGCCGTCGCCCCCCGCCCGGGCCGGCCGCCCCGGCAGGCCGCCGCCGGCCCCGCCGCCGACGCGGGCCGGCTCGGCGGGCTCTCGCCGCGGGAGCTCCAGGTGCTGGCCGAACTGACCGCCGGCCGAACCAACCGGGAGATCGCGGCGCGGCTGTACATCACGCCCCGCACCGTGGGGACCCACGTCGAGCACATCCTCGCCAAGCTCGGCCTTCCGAACCGCGCGGCCGCCGCCGCCCGGGCCGCGGCCGGGGGGATCGAACCCTCCCGCTGACGCGGAGGGCCCGGCGCGCCGCGACCGGCGCGGCTCCGCGGTGCCTTCCCGGGCGGGGGCTACCCGGCCTGCTGCTCCAGCCGCGTCCGCAGGACCCGGTTCTCCTCCTCCAGGGCGGCCAGCCGGTCCTGGAACTGTTCGAGGTGGGGCCGGAGTTCGGCCTCGGAGAAGCGCGGGGTGATGTGCTGGGGGCAGTTCCAGTTGAAGCCCTCGACGTGGACGGTCATCAGGCGTTCCACCCGCCCCCCGGTCCGGGTGGAGAGCAGGCGCCGGTCGAGCTCCGGGTCCTTCTCCAGCTCCTGCACCGAGGCCCGGCCGAAGAGCTTCAGCCGGGCCTGGCGGGCGTAGTCCATGAAGAACAGCGCCACCCGGCCGTCCGCGCGGATGTTGCCGGTGCTGATGTACTGGCGGTTGCCGCGCACCTCGGCGAAGGCGATCGTCCGCTCGTCGACGACCTGGGCGAAGCCGGGCGGGCCGCCGCGGAACTGGACGTACGGCCAGCCGGTCTCGCTGACGCTGGCCAGGTAGAACCCGTCGCGGGAGTGGATGAAGCCGGCCTCGGCCTCCGTCAGCTCCTCGGGCTCGTCGCCGTGCGCGAGCTGGCGGATGGCCGATAACTCGCTTCCCTGTTCCCGCTGGACCCGGCGGACCTCTTCGGTGTACGCCAGGTGGGCGTAGCGGCCCATGCTGTGCTCCTTCTCGCCGGTCGGGCGGGTGGGTGGACGCGATGGTGCGGTGGCGGGCCGGATCACCGGGCCCGCCGGGTCACCCGATGGGGACGGTCGCCGGGGCGGCCGCGAGGATCGAGGTCAGGAGCCCGGGGAAACGGGCTTCGAGGTCGTCCCGGCGCAGCCGGCTGAGCCGGCTGTTGCCGACCAGCCTGGTCGCCACGACACCGGCCTCGCGCAGGGTGCGCAGGTGGTGCGAGACGGTCGAGCGCTTGACGGGCAGGTCCAGCGACGTGCACGACTCCTCGCCGGAGGCGTCGAGCGCGCGGAGGATCTGCAGGCGCACCGGATCGGCCAGCGCCTGGAGCACCGTGCCGATGTCCACCGCCGCAAGGTCGGGCTGTGGCAGCCAGGTCTCCTCGATCGCGTGCATCCGCTCTCCGCCCTGCTCGTCGGTGTGGCCGTGTAGCGGTGCCGACGATACCCATCCGTCCGGGCCGCCCGGTCGGGGGCCTTTCCGCACTCCGATAGTAGTCGGCTTTTCCGATGAGCATTGACTCTTGTGAGGTTTTCCGGCCGTCGCCGGGGAGTGGCGGCGCGGCACGTCCGGAGGTTGCGGAAGGCTTCAACCGGCCTTCGCCGAGGGGTGTTTGGCCGGAAACCACCGGTCGGTCGCATCGGCGGACCCAGTCGGAAACCCCCAATGGTTACGATGCCGGTCGTAACGGGCGGAATTCATCGAACAGGGAGCAGCACCATGACCGACACCGCCGACGCCTCCCCGGCCGCCCCCTGGAGGCCCCCCGCGATGCTCCTGGCCCTCGGCACCTTCGCCGTGGGCACCGACGCCTTCGTCATCGCGGGCCTGCTCCCCGACATCGCCGGCTCGCTGCACGTCGACGTCGCCGGGGCGGGCCAGCTGGTCAGTGTCTTCGCCATCGCCTACGCGGTGCTCTCCCCGGTCCTGGCGGCCCTGACCGGCACGTGGTCACGGCGCACCGTGCTGGTCACGGCGCTGCTGGTGTTCGGGGTGGGCAACGTGGTGACGGCGGTCGCCCCCGGCTACGGGCTGGTGCTGGTCTCCCGGGTGGTCGCGGCGGCAGGCGCGGCGATGTTCACCCCGAACGCGGGCGCCACGGCGGCGGCGCTCGCCGGTGCGCGCCACCGTGGCCGGGCGATCGCCGTCGTGACCGTGGGCCTGACCGCCTCGCTCGCCCTCGGCGCTCCGCTGGGCACCGCCATCGGCAACGCGGCCGGCTGGCGGGCGACGATGTGGTTCGTCACCGCCCTGGCCGTCCCGGTCGCCGCCGTGATCGCGCTGCGGCTGCCCGAGACCAGGCTCGGCACCGCGGCCGGACTGCGCCGGCGCCTGTCCCCGCTCACCGACCGGCGGGTGGCGGGCGTGCTCGCCTGCACCCTGCTGGCCTTCGTCGGCGTCTACCTCCCCTACACGTACATCAGTTCCGTCTTCGCGCCGGCCATCGGGGGACACGGCGGGCGCCAGGTGGTACTGCTGCTGGTCTTCGGAGCGGCCGGCACCGCCGGGAACCTGATGGCCGGAAACCTCGCCGACCGGTACGGGCCGCGCCGGGTGGTGATCACCGCCACCCTGGGGCTCGCGGCCGTGTTCCTGGCGATGCTGGGAGCCAGGGACTCGTTCGCCGCCGCGCTGGTGGCGGTGGCGTTCTGCGGGGTGGCCTCCTGGTCGCTGACCGCGCCGCAGCAGCAGCGGATCATCGCGCTCGCCCCGGCGGGGTCCGAGGCCCTCGTCGTCTCGCTCAACGCGGCCGTGCTGTACCTGGCGGTCTCGCTGTCCAGCGTCCTCGGGGGGATCGGCCTGAAGGCCTTCGACTCCGCCGGGTACCTGTTGCCGGCCGCGGCGGCCTTCGCCGTGTCGGCGGCCGGCGTCGCCTGGTTCTCCGGCCGGGCCGCCGGTCGCACGGCTCCCGCCGGGACCCCGGCCGAGCCGGTGTCCTCGGCCGCGGAGTGAGGCCGCCGGGCGGCGGCCGGGCGTCACCGGGCGCCCGTTCCGCCGGCGGGTGGGGCTGCGGCCGGGCGTGGGGTCGCGGCCGGGCGCGGGGCCCCGCCGGGACCGGAGCCGTACGCCCGGGCGACCATCACCAGGAACGCCGTCTCGCCGACCAGGTCGTGCGCGCCGTCCACGGCGAACGTCGCCGGCCGCAGCGGCCGCCGGCCGCACCGCTTGGCCTGGCACGCCGCCCGGAGCCAGGCGGCCACCGCCGCCGCGTGCACCGCGCAGGGGTCGGCGGTCCGGCAGCCGTGCCGGCCGCCGGGCGGCCCGTAGTCCCGCAGCACCAGGATCGCGTCCCGGATCTCGATCACCTGCCGGTAGACCAGCAGCCGCCAGGGCGCCCTCGGCAGCAGCAGTTCCAGCACCCGGGGCCGGGGCGGTGCCAGGGCCACCGACGGTACGGCGGCGACCAGGTCGCGCCAGAGCCGCCAGAGCAGCCAGAAGGTCGTCGCGTCCCGCCACACGCGCTGGAGGGCGACGGCGGCGGGCATCGCGGGCACCAGGGCGGCGACGGTGACGCTCAGGGTGAACATCCGGAGAACGGCTCTGCTGAACACGGGGATCCCTCCATCGGCCCGGCTCCGACCGGCGGCAGTGGTGCTTCGGCGGGTACGGGCGGGCGACGGTGACGAGGAGGGCAGGGCCGGTGCGCGCCGCCCGCCGCCGGTTCGGCCGCCCGTTCAGCAGCCAGTACAGATGGCGCTGTAGGCGGCGGTGCAGCCGCACGGGCCCCGCTCCGTGGCCGGCTCCTCCGCCCTGGCCGCGCGGGTGCGGATCAGGCTCGCCAGCATCTCGGCCTCCTGCTCCTGACGGGTGGTGTAGTCGGTGCGCGCCAGGAGGTGCCGGGCGAGGGCGGGGTCGACCTGGCCGAGCCGTTCGATCGGCACCACGGCGCCGAGTGCCGCGGGCGCCGGGTGGTCGAACAGCATGTGCCCGATCTCGTGCAGCACGATGTGCTCCTGGTGCGGGCGGCTGGTCTGCTGCTCGAAGAAGATGTAGTCGTCCGTGCCGGTGGCCAGCCACAGTCCGCAGGCTCCCGCCTCGGCGGCCCCGGGCGGCAGCGGGTGCAGGTGGATCGGCCGCCGGCGCGCGGTGGCCAGCCGGGCGCAGACCCCCTCCAGGGAGAACGGCGCGGCCAGGTCCAGGGTGTCCAGCATGGATCGGCAGTGGCGGCGCAGACGCCGGTACGACAGGCGCTGTCCCGGTGCCGGCGGCCGTGTCCACATGGTCAGCCGCCGGTGGAGTTCTTGGGCGGCAGGCCCTCCAGCGCGCGCAGTTGGTCGATGATCGCCGCCGCCGCCATCAGGCCCCTGGGGGAGAGCCCGTCCGCCCGTGCCGCGATCTTCGTGATCCCGGTGTCCCGGAAGACCTCCCACTCGCTCAGCCGGATGCCGGCCTCGCGCAGCGCGACCAGTGCCGACAGCGCCGAGTCGGTCTCCTGGGCGACCTCGTCGTCGAAGAAGTACGCGGGCTTGACGCCGAAGAAGGTCGCGAGGGCCTCCAGGTGGTGCAGCGTCGGATTGTTGCGGGTGCCTTTGCGTAGATAGGCAATATATGCCTTCGAGATATCTCCGCCATTGAGATAAATTGCCTTCGCCACCTCGTCGTTGCTGTACGGGCCGCGACCCCGGGGGTGGATGGTCGCGAAGAGGTGGTTGAGGCGCGTCCCGAGTTTGCCCGGGCAGGATGGTGCGCGTTCTTTCATTGCGTTCCGCTCCTCACCAACAGTCCCACAGGGAACACGCCGCACACGGATTCTGATTGTTGACATGAATGTGCCGCAAGGTAAGCTGACGTCATGGCAACTGTCGTGGCCGCAAACGTTGTTGCGGCCTGACGATACAGAACACCAGTTGCCGCCGTCGACTCCGCCCCGACGGCCATCATGGCACGAGGAAAGCGCCACGTCTGCCTTCTGCCGACTCCCCCCACCGAAGAACTTCCGCACCTGCGTGGATTTTTTGCCTCTCCGCTGCTCAGCGATCGGACAGGACGGACAACTGGGATGGAAGAACAAGGCCCGACCAATAGCACGACACGGATCCAGATATTCGACCCCGCGCCGAAGGCCGAGCTGCGCCTGGTCTGCTGCCCGCACGCCGGGGCCTCCGCGGGAACCTATCGCCGGCTCTCGGCCGCCCTTCCCGGCGGCGTCGAGGCACTGTCGGTCCAGTACCCCGGGCGGAGCGGGGGGACCCGGGAGCGCGGGATCGACGACATCGGCGCGCTGGCCGACCGGATCGGCACCGAACTGCTCGGCTTCGACGACCTGCCGCTGGCCGTGCTGGGCCACAGCATGGGCTCGGTCGTCGCCTTCGAGGTGACCCGCCGGCTGGAGGAGGCCGGGCGGGCCCCGGTGCGGCTCCTCGTCTCGGGCCGCCGCTCGCCCTCCGCCGGGCTCGGCCTGGACATCCCCCAGGGGGACGACGAGATCCTGGACGAACTCCGGGAGCTGGGCGGGATCCCGGCGCGGCTGCTGGACAACCCGAAGTACCGGGAGTCGATCCTCGCCGTCATCCGCAACGACTACCGTGCCAACTCCCGTTACACCGCCCGGCCCGGCACCACCGTGGCCTGTCCGGTCAGCTTCCTGTTCGCGGACGCGGACCCCTACCTCGACCGGGCGGCGGCGCTCGCCTGGAAGAGCCACACCACCGGGGAGTTCAGGCTCACCTCATTCCCCGGCGGGCACTTCTTCCTCGATCAGCAGTTGGCCGCGGTGGTCGGGACGATCACCGCGGACCTGGGTGTCGGATCCACCGGACGAGAGGACGGGAAAAGGCCGTGAAGCGGGGACTCTGCTCGATCGACGAGGATCTGGCGGTCCGGGCCTACGAGCGGCTCCTGGCGACCAAGGGGGTGACCTCCTCGGAGCTCGCCGCCGACCTGGACATCACGGCGGAGCGGGCGGAACAGGCGCTCTCCGCCCTGCGCTGCCTGAAACTCGTCAGGTACTGCCCGGACCAGGGGTACTACGCGGCGCGCAGCCCCGACATCGCCCAACTGGAGCTGCTCATGCCACTGGAGCAGGCGATCCGCGACAAGCGCCGGGAACTGACGGACTTCCAGGACAAGCTGGGCTCGTTCGTCGACACCTACAGCAACCTCCAGCGCACTCGGCTGCGGAGGGACCCGGTGCTCAGCGGGCTGGATCCGGAGCAGACCGGGCTGCGGATGGCGGACGCCCTGCGCGACCGCCCGTCCGAGATCCTCGTCATGGAACCGCTCGCCCCGGTCCAGGGGCAGGACTCCCACGCCCTGGGCCTGTCGGCGCTGCCGTCCGGGATCCCGATCCGGGTCCTGTACCCGCACACCGCCCGCAGCAGCCTGGCCGCACGCGGCAGCCTGCGGGCGCTGGCGGAGGCGAGCGCGCGGGTCCGCACCTCGACCCAGGCGTTCGAGCACCTGGTCATCGTGGGCGGCGAGGTGGCCTTCCTGACCGACCCCCGGGGCGACGAGGACCTCCGGGGCGTCACCGTCGTCTACGAGCCGGCCATCGTCGCCCGGATGGTGCGCTCCTACGAGCACGCCTGGGCGTCCGGCACGGACATCGACTCGAACGTGGTCAGGTACGGCGAGACCAGGGACGAGGTCCGCTGCGCCATCCTGGAACTGCTCGCCTCCGGGCTCAAGGACGAGGTGGTGGCCCGGCGCATCGGCATGTCCTCGCGCACCTTCCGCCGTCACCTCGCCACCATCATGGACGAGTTGAACGCCGAGAGCCGGTTCCAGGCGGGCGCGGCAGCCGTCCAGGCCGGACTCCTGCCGGTCCGGGCCGCCGCCGGCTGACCGGTTGGGCGCCGTCATTCCCGACGGGCGTCGTGCCGCTCCGATATGGCCGTATGTGGCCACACCACATCAGGTCATTGCGGCGCCCGCCGGGGCGTCCTTACCTTCGAGGAGTGCCGGAAAACGGCACGGCATCGGGAGCCACCGATCACCGCGGGGTGGCCCGGGAAAACTCGGAGGTCAACGCCAGCATGGTCAGCAAACTGATCGACCAGGACGGCCGGTTCCTGGAAATCCTGGACCGTCTGACCACGAAGTCGATCGACGACTACTACAACCCCTACAAGCTCTTCGAATGGCCGGACAGCCTGCCCGAGGAGATGTGGTGGATGAGTCCCGAACTCACCACCACCCACGGGACCGAGGCCGCCCGGCGGCTCACCGAAAAGCAGCTCCACGCGCTGTCGCGTTACGAGAGCATCAATTTCTACAGCCTCAATGTGCACGGTATCCGGGAACTCCTCATCGAGGTCACCAAGCGGATCCACACCACCGGCTTCGAGACGCCCTCGGACTTCTTCCACCACTTCATCGGTGAGGAGAACGAGCACATGTGGTTCTTCGCCGAGTTCTGCCTGCGCTACGGCGGGAGGATCTACCGGCAGCCGGCCGGGGCGACCGTCGAGATCCCCCGCTCGAACGTGGAGAGCCTGCTGGTCTTCGCCCGGATCCTGATCTTCGAGGAGCTGGTCGACCACTTCAACTCCCGGATGGCGCTGGACGACCGCCTGCACGAGACGATCCGGGGCATCAACCGGATCCACCACCAGGACGAGTCCAGGCACATCGCGTTCGGCCGGGAACTGGTCTCCGCGCTGGCCACCGACGTCAGGCAGACCTCCACCGAGGAGGAGATGCGGGACGTCGCCACCTACATCCGGCGCTACATGACCTACAGCTTCGAGACGCTGTACAGCCCGCAGGTCTACCGGGACGCGGGCATCGAGAAGCCGCACGACCTGCGCCGGCAGCTCCTGGAGTCCCCGCAGCGCGCCGAGTTCGAGAAGAGCGTCTTCCGCAAGACCGCCAAGTACCTCGAGAAGACGGGTCTCATCTGATGGCCGGCACCGCCCCGGGATCCGCCGACCCCTCCCGCGGACTGGTCATCCTCGACCCGGACCAGACCGACCTGCTCCTCGAACTCGACCGGACGTTCGCCGGCTGGGGCCGCGCCGCCGGGGCCCGCGAGATCCTCCCGCCGCCGCTGTACCCGGTGTCGGACCTGGAGAAGTTCGACGTCTACACCAACTTCCCGCACCTGGCCTACGTCGGTGCCGGGCTCGACCTGGAGAGCGGCGAGAACAAGCCCGTCGACGGCACGTTCGCACCCGCCGCCCTGCGCGGCGCGCAGGTCGGCCTGTCGCACGCGACCTGCTACAGCGCCTTCCTGTACTACGAGAACTCCGTCGTGGCCGCGGACGAGCTGATCACCCTGGTCAACCGCTGCTTCCGCAACGAGGAGCACTACGAGGGCCTGCGGCGGCTGCTCAGCTTCCAGATGCGCGAGGTCGTCGCACTCGGCTCGTACGAGCACACCCAGCAGGTCCTCCAGTCCTTCGCCGAGCGGATCGCCGCGTTCGCCGACGCGCTGTCCCTGCGGCTGGAGAAGGTCCCCGCCTTCGACCCGTTCTTCCAGAACGACGGCGCCCGCGCACTGCTCCAGAAGCTCAGCCCGGTCAAGTACGAGTTCCAGGCCGGCGACCTGGCCATCTCCTCCGTCAACACGCACCGCAACTTCTTCGGCGAACGCTGCGACATCCGCGGGCCGGAGAACGAGTTCGCCTTCACCAGCTGCGTGGCGTTCGGCCTGGAGCGATGGCTCTCCGTCCTGACCGACCTGCACCACGGCGACGCGGTCGAGGCCCTGGACGCGGTGCGGACCGCGGCCCGGCAGGTCTCCTGAGGGGCGGAGCCCCCCGAGCAGTTCCCGTACGCCCCCGAGCACATCCGGCACGGCCCGGGCACGCCCGGATCGACCCAACACCCCAGGAGTGGCAATGGCTTCGGCAGGAATCGACCAGGTCCGCGATTGGATCCTGGCCAAGCACCCGGAACGGGAGTCCATCGCGCCCGACGAGAACCTCATCGAGAGCCGCCTCGTCGACTCGCTCTCCTTCGTGGAGCTGGTCTACACGATCGAGGGCGCCAGCGGCGTCGAGATCGACTTCGACACCATCCAGATGCAGGACCTCCAGACCCTCTCGTCGATCGAGAAGGCATTCTTCGCCCCGGTCCGACTCCCGTAGGAGGTGTCTCCATGGAAGCTGTCTCGTACACGGCCCAGTGGACGGCCGCGGCCCGCGCCGTCGAATCCGAGCGTCCCGGCGACGCCATGTTCCAGGACAGGTTCGCGCGGGACCTCGCGGCCCCGCGCGGCTTCGAACTCCTCGACAAGTACGGCGGCGGCGGCCTGATCCCGTTCATCGCCATCCGCACCAGGTACCTGGACGACAGCATCGAGGCGCTGCTGGAGGAGAGCGGCATCCGGCAGGTCGTCCTGGTCGCCGCCGGGATGGACACCCGGGCGTTCCGGCTGGCCTGGCCCAGCGGCACCACGGTGTACGAGGTCGACCACGGCGGCCTCATCGACGAGAAGCGCACCCGGCTGGCCGCGCTCGGCGCCGAGCCCACGGTGGAGCGCCGCGAGGTGTCGGCCGACCTCGCCACGGAGTGGCTGCCCGCGCTGCACGGCGCCGGCTTCGACCCGGAACTGCCCACGCTCTGGGTCGCGGAAGGACTGATGTTCTTCCTCACCGAGGAGCAGGCCTCCCACCTGCTCGGCGTCCTCGGCTCGGTCTCGGCCCCCGGCAGCCGGCTGGCCGTCGACTTCGCCAGCCGGGCGCTGCTGCGCAGCCCCTTCTCCAGGGCCTTCCTGGCCGGACTGCGCGAGGACGGCACGCCCTGGCTCTTCGGCACCGACGAGCCGGAGGAGTTCCTGGCCGGCACCGGCTGGAAGGTCCGCGAACTGCGCGAGCCGGGTGAGCCCGGCGCGGGCCAGGGGCGCTGGCCGTACGAGGTGCAGCCCCGCGACCGCCGGGGCGTGGCGCGCAGCTGGCTGGTCCGCGCCGAGTTCTCCGGCCGCTGAGGAGAGGCGAATGAGAGGAGTACCCGGATGAGTGGCGCGACCACACTGGAGCGGATCGAGTCGTTCCTCCCCGAACGGAGCGTGCGGATCGACGACCTCGCCGACAGCCTGGGGCTGCGCCGCGCCGAGGTGGGCGTGTTCCGGAAGATCTACGGCCTCGACCGGCTGCGGTTCGACCCGGACACCGGCCTCCTGGACCTGGTGCTGCCCGCGGCCCGCCGGGCCCTGGCGGCACTTCCCGAGGGACGGCGGGTCGACTACGTCGTCTACGCCCACACCATGCAGACCCTCGCACCGCCGCACATCGACGCCGCCCGGGCCATCCGGGCGAAGCTGGGGCTGCACGACGCCGAGGCGTTCGCCCTCACCCAGCAGGCGTGCGTCAGCAGCCTCGGCGCCATCGACCTGGCCGGCGAACTGCTGCGGGCCGAGGCACCCGAGGGCGCGTACGCGCTGATGGTGACGGGGGAGCGGGCGTACTCCCCGAAGGTCCAGCTGATCCCGAACAGCGCGATCATGGCGGACGCCGCCTCCGCCTGCCTGCTGACCGTCGGCGGCCCCGGCGACGAGGTGCGCTCCTACCTGACCCGCACCCTCGGCGAGTACGCGGCGGGCCTGGAGATGACCCCGGAGGAGATCAACGGCTTCGGCCACGACTACGCCACCGTGCTCGGCGAGGTCATCGAGGAGTCCGTCCGCCGGGCCGGCCTGACCTTCGACGAGATCGACATGGTCATCCCGCACAACGTCAACGCCGTCTCCTGGCGTCACACGATCAAGCAGATGGGCGCCGACCCGGACCGCTTCTTCCTGGACAACATCCCGCTCTACAGCCACTGCTTCGCCTCGGACGTGTTCCTCAACTACACCACCCTGCGCGAGCAGGGCCGGCTGGTCGACGGCGGCCACTACGTGCTGGTCTCGGTCGGCCTGGGCGCCACCTTCGGCGCCATGGTCATCACCCACCGCGAGGGAGACACCCGATGACCGGCACCGCCTACACGGCGGACCTCAAGGAGGCGCTCACCGGCGACCGCGAGGCGCGGTTCGTCTGGCTCTGCAACTTCGAGGTGGAGAACCAGTGGGCACACGGCCACACCGGGCTCCCGGCGGCGCGGATCAGCGCCACCGCCGCGACCGTGCAGCGGATGGAGGAGCTCGGCGCGCTGCTCGCCGAGCCGACCGACCACCTGCTGCTCGACCGCCCGCTGGACCCGGGCTACCGCGCGTACACGGAGAAGACCGGGCTCGGCGCGCCCACCGAACTGATCACCCGGGCCCCGGCCGGCGAGGGCGGCACCAGCCGGGCCGTCCTCGACTCCCCGGAGCTGCTGGACCGGCTGCGGGTGCTCGCGGGCGGCGGCGCCTACCTGATGCCGATGGGCAACTCCCCCCTGGAGCAGGAGATCTGCCGGCGGACCGGACTGCGCCCGGCGGTGCCCGACCCGGAGACCTCGGCGCGGGTCAACAGCAAGATCTACAGCCGCCGGCTGACCGAGGAGCTCGGCCTGCGGTCCATTCCCGGCTTCACCTGCGAGACGGTGGGCGAACTCCACCGGGCGCTCGACGAGTCGCTGCGCGACGGCGGACCGGTGATCGTCAAGGACGCCTACGGCGTCTCCGGCAAGGGCCTGATCGTGCTCGACAGCCGGAGGAAGGCCGACCGGCTGCTGCGCATGGTCGACCGCCGGGCGCACACCAGCGGCGACGACACGATCCACGTCGTCGTCGAGCGCTTCCTGCCCAAGCGGTTCGACCTCAACTACCAGTTCACCATCGCCAGGGACGGGCGGGTGAGGTTCGACTTCGCCAAGGAGGCACTGACCGCCGGCGGCGTCCACCTCGGGCACGTCATGCCCGCCGCGCTCTCGCCCGCCCAGCACGAGACCCTCGCCGACGCCGCCGGGCGGCTGGGCGCCCGGCTCTACGAGGACGGCTTCTTCGGCGTCGTCGGCGTGGACGCGCTGCTCGGCCAGGACGACCTGGTGTACCCCGTCCTGGAGATCAACGCCCGCCTGAACATGTCCAGTTACCAGGGGCAGGTCACCGAGCGCTTCCTCGCCCCCGGCGGGGCCGCGCTGGCGAAGCACTACCCGCTGCGGATATCCGCCCCGGTCTCCTTCGACGAGGTGGCCCACGCCCTCGGGGACCTCACCCGCCCGCCGGTCGACGGCACCGGGCTGGTCGTCACCTGCTTCGGCACGGTCAACGCGCAGGCCGGCACCTCGCTCCCGTTCGACGGCCGGCTCTACACCCTGCTCTTCGCCGCCGACCGGAACGGCCTCAGCGACCTCGACCGCAGGGTCTCCGGGGCGCTCCACCGTCTCGGCACCACCGAAAGGACGCCATGAACACCAGCGAACTGAGGGTGCAGGGGGTACCGGTCTCGCAGATCGCCGAGGAGTTCGGCACCCCGCTGTTCGTCTACGACGCCGAGGTGCTGCGCACCGTCTACCAGTCGCTGCGCGAGGGGCTCCACCCGGCGGTGGACGTCTTCCTCTCGCTCAAGGCCAACCCCAACGTCTCCGTCTGCGGATACCTCGGCTCGCTCGGCGCCGGCGCCGAGATCTCCTCCCTGGTCGAGCTGATGACCGTCCGACGGGCCGGCATCGAGCCGGAGAACGTGATCTTCCTGGGGCCCGGCAAGACCCGCGCCGAGCTGGAGGCGTGCGTCGCGGCGAACCTGCACGCCATCGTCTGCGAGTCACTGGACGAGCTGCGCCTCCTGGAGGAGATCGCCGAAGCGGCCGGGCGCGAGGAGGTGCCGGTCCTGCTCCGGGTCAACCCCGACTTCCACACCAAGGGCTCGGGCCTCGCGATGAGCGGGAAACCGCGCCAGTTCGGCATCGACGCGGAACTGCTGCGCCGCTCCCGCCCGGTGATCGACGCACTGCGCCGGGTCCGGGTCCGCGGCTTCCACGCCTACATGGGCACCCGGTTCCTGAACGCCGACGACCTGGTGCACAACACCCGGCAGATCCTGGCGATCGCCGAGGAGCTGGCGCAGACGCTCGGCATCCCCCTGGAGACCGTCGACTTCGGCGGCGGCTTCGGCGTCGCCTACTTCGACAACGAGAAGGACCTCGACCTGGGGGCCGTCGTCGCCGGCATCAACGAGGTCGTCGAGCCCTTCGTCCGGGCGCACCCCGGCTGCCGGCTGATCAACGAGCTCGGCCGCTACCTGACCGCGCAGGCCGGTACGTACGTGGTGCGCGCGCTGTACGTGAAGGAGTCCCTCGGCGAGCGCTTCGTGGTCGCCGACGGCGGCACCAACCACCACATGGCGGCGGTCGGCGTCGGCAGCTTCGTCAAGCGCAACTTCCCGATCCGCTCGCTGACCAGGTACCGGGACGAGGCCGGCGACACGTACACCGTCACCGGGCCGCTCTGCACGCCCAACGACGTCATCGGCAAGAAGGTCGCCCTGCCGCCGGTCGAGGCCGGCGACCTGCTGGGCGTCGAACGCTCCGGCGCCTACGGGCCGACCGCCTCCCCCGGACTCTTCCTCAGCCACGGGTTCCCGGCCGAGGTACTGGTCCACAACGGCGCCGCGCACCTGGTCCGGGAGCGGGACCGGCACGAGGAGATCCTCGCCAAGCAGCACCTCGTCGACTTCGGCTGACCGGTCGGCGGGCGCACCGGCCGCCCTGGCCGGCCGCCCCTTTCGGCAGCCCTTGACGCCGGCCCGCCCCGTAGTTCCGCCCCCCACGGCGCGACGAGCCCCGACCGCGCGACCAAGCCCCCGACAGCCCCGGCACAGAGGAGTGATCCGGCACATGGAACGTCAGAACGTGGTGTCCGCGGTGGAGACCGCTCTCAGCGAGGTCCTGGAGCGCGCCGTCACCGGCCTCACCGAGGACGCCCGGCTCTTCGAGGACCTGCACCTGGACTCCACCTCCGTCCTGGAACTGCTGATGGTCCTGGAGGACACGGTCGACATCTCGGTGGACCCGGAGGCCCTGGACATGGACGACTTCAAGTCGGTCGGAACCCTCACCGACTACGTCCTGTCCCAGGCCGACGGGGCATGAGGGAGACCGCGATGTCCATGACCCTCCAGGCCGCCGGCGCGGTGCTCTCCCCGCCGAGCAGGCCGTACGACGAGGACCCGACGACGCTCTCCTACTACCGCGACCTGGTCGAGCCCTTCGGCCTGGAGGTGGCGCAGGACCTGCTGCGCTCCGCCCCGAACGTCACCCACCGCGACCTCGTCGACCGGCTCGCGGCGATCGAGGGCATCCGCGACAGCGCGCCCGACCTGGTGATCGTGGCGCAGGCGCTGCCCGACGTGACGCCGTTCGTCGCCATCGCGCCCTACCTCGACCGGCTGCTCGGCGGAGGGTCCGCCAACAACCTCGGCATCGGCCAGCAGGGCCTGGCCGCACCGTTCACCGCGCTGCGGGTCGTCTCCGCCTTCCAGCGGGCCGGCCGCAGCCGTACGGCGGTGCTCGCCGTCCTCGAACAGACCACCCTGCCGACCCGGTTCCCGCTGGTCCACGACAACGGGCTGGTCGACTCCGGGGTCGCGCTGGTCCTCGGCACCACCGGCGGGCCCCGGGTCGCGGGGGTCGAGACGATCCCCGCCACCGAGTCGCCCCTCGACCGGATCGGGGAGCTCGCCGCCAAGGACCCGGCGGGCACGCTGGTGGTCACCGGGCCCTGGTTCGACCAGCGCGGGCTGGACCAGGACGGCCCCCGGCACCGGGTGGAGCCCGGCAGCTACTGCACCAGCGTCTGGCTGGCGCTGGCCCGGAACTGGCGCTCCTGGCAGCACCGGTACACCACGGTGCTGCTCTGCGACACCGACCCGCGCTCCGGCGAGAGCCACCTGGCCGTGCTGTCCTCGGACTCCGCCGAGACCGGGGCCTCCGGCGAGGGGGTGCTCTGATGCCGGCGGCGGACACCCTGCCCGGCACCGCGCCCGCGGGCCCTGCCGGCACCGACGGAGCCGAGGCCGCCGCGGCGGCCCTGCGGGACTTCGCCGCCGCGCTCGACGCCTGCCACGAGCAGGCCGGTCCGGGCGCGCCGGTCACCTCGCCCGGCGGCTGGGCCGTCGCCTCGGCCGGGCGCCTGCCGGAGGGCGCGCCGGTGCCGGGCGGCTCCGGCGCGCTCCGGGCGACCGGCTCGGGGACGCCGTCGCCGGACCGGGACCGGGAGCTGTTCGCCGACGGGTTGCTCCGGCTCCACCTGGAGCTGCTCCGCGAGCTGCTCGACGCGGTCGTCGTCCGGCTCGGCCACCGCACCTCGGAGGGCGCCAACCTGCTCAACCGACAGCTGGTGCGGAGCGCGGTGGCCGACGTCGCGCTGGCCCTCACCGAGGCGGCCGACCTGCTGGCGATCCCCGACCGCACCGCCGCACGCCGCCACCGGATCCACCGCGGGCTGGTGGACGCGGGCCGCGTCGCGATCAAGCTGTACGGCGCGAGCGGCTTCGTGGCCGACGGGCCCGGCCGGCTGCTGTACCTCGCCGAACTGCTCGGCAACACCTACCTTCTGCCGGACCGCCGAGAACGAGACGAGGACGGGAATGAGTGAGCCGAGCCCGCGCCGGACAGCCGCGCTCAGGTCCCACATCCGGGAGTTCGCGGGAGAGCTGCGCGGCATCGGCCTGGAGATCGACCGCGATCCGGAGGCGATCGACCGCTGGCTGCACCTCCCCGCCGTGGACATCATGCGCAAGGCCACCGTCCCGGTGGAGTACCTGGAGCAGCCCCTGCGCATCGGCGGACACACCTTCGACATGAGTTCGTGCCTCGAACACTCCATCGCCATCGAGGAGTTGAGCTACGGCGACGCGGGCTTCATGCTGGCCTGCCCAGGCCCGCTGATGTCCGGCGTGGCAGTCGCCGCGCTGGGGGACGACAAGCAGCGGCAGGCCTACTACGAGCGCGTGGCGGCCCCCGGGTCGACCTGGACCTTCTTCGGACTGACCGAGCCCGGGAAGGGCTCCGCCGCCACCGAGCTGGAGACGGCGCTCACCCCGGACGGGGACGGATTCCGGCTGAACGGCGCCAAGCGCTACGTGGGCAACGCCGCCTTCGCCCAGCTGGGCGTGGTGTTCTGCCGCCGGGCACCGGGCCCGCTCGGCATCGAGGCGGTGCTGCTGGACACCACGGCGCCGGGCCTGCGGGCCGAGCTGATCCCGACCGTCGGCCTGCGCGGCGCGCGGATCTCCGCGATCCGGTTCGAGGACGTACGGGTCGAGCGCGAGCAGATCCTCGGCTACGAGACGCTCAAGCCCAGCCGGCGCGGGCTGGTCGGCGCCATCCGGACCCTCCAGCGGTTCCGTCCGGTGCTCGCCGGGACGGCGTTGGGGCTGGTCCGCGCGGTGCTGGACCACGTGCGCGAGGAGCGCCCGCGGCTCACCGGCACGGCGCGGCTGCGGCTGGACGATCTGGTGGACGCCCTCACCGCGCTGCGGCACCGGAACTACGAGGTCGCCGCCGCGATCGACGCGGGCGAGGTGCGCGCGGACCGGATCGCCGGGGTCAAGACGCGCGCGGCGGAACTCGCCGAGCGCAGCACCCTGGCCGCCGCCGAACTGCTCGGCCCGGGCTCCCTGCTGGCGGATCCGCTGCTCGACAAGCTGTACCGGGACGCGCGGGCCTTCGAGTTCATGGAGGGCACCGGGCACATCCAGCGGCTGGCCGTCTTCCAGGGCGTGCTCAAGGGCACGTTCCTCCGGTGAGCCCGGTGAGCCCGGTGAGCCCGGTCTCCGCGAGCGCCGTGCGGGCCCGGTGCGTCCGGCCGCCGCGCCCGGAGGTGGGCTGACGGTGTGGATCGGTGTCGACGTCCTCCAGGAGGACGAGCTGGCGGCGCTGCTCGGCCGGCCCTGGTTCCGGGCGTACGCCTACGCGCCGGCGGAGCTGGAGATCGCGGACTCCTACGGGGCCGAGCGGGCCCGGGAGTTCCTCACCGGCCGGTTCGCCGGCAAGGAGGCCGTGCTGAAGGTGATCGGCACGGGCTTCGGCGGGGGAGTGACCCCCCGGCAGGTGGCCGTCCTGCGCGCCGCCGGCGGGGCTCCGGTGGTCCGGCTCGGCGGCCGGGCCGCACAGCGGGCCCGGGAGCGCGGCATCGCGCGCATCGGGCTCTCGATCACGCACAAGCGGGGCCTGGTCATCGCCGCCGCGATCGGGACACCGGACGGTGCCGCGGTCGACGCTCCGGCGCCGGTGGCCAGGGCCGGGCACCGGCCCCGGCCGACGAACGGACAGTGAGAGGAGGAGAATCCGTGCCGCGACCGTCACGACCGTCACGACCACCGGAGGACCGGCCCGCCCCGGGCCGGGGGCGGCGCTCAGCCGAGGAGCCGCTCCGCCATCCGGCGGGCCAGCAGGGCGGGCCCGCCGTCGCGCTCGCGCATCGCCGTGACGATGGCCCCGTCCATCAGCAGGGCGAACTGCGGGGCGAGTTCGGAGTGCCGGCTGTGCCCGGCGGCTTCGAGCAGGCGGTCGAGGAAGTCGGTCACCGCCTGCTTGTGCGCTCCCGCCAGCCGGTACACCTCGCTGGCGGGGTCGAATATCTCCGCCATGGCGTTGATGAACGCGCAGCCGTGGAAGTTGACGTCCGTCGCCCCCTCCGCCAGGGCGTCGAAGACCGCCAGCGGTCCGCCCCCGTGGGCGTCCACGGCGTCTTCGAGCCAGCTGCGCCAGCTCTTGTCCCGGCGTTCCAGGACGGCCGCCAGCAGGGCGTCCTTACTGGCGAAGTGCCGGTAGAAGGAGGCCCGGCCGACTCCGGAGACGGCCAGCAGTCTCTCCACGCCGACGGCGTGGATCCCCTCGGCATAGAAGAGCTCCTCCGCGGTCTGGAGGAGACGGTCGCGTGCATGGGTCGCCATGGGTCCACGGTAGCGGATCTTGACCGCAAACGGCACCGAGCGGTACCGTTCTCTTGAATAGAACCGATCGGTACCGAATGAAGGAGGGCCCATGGCCCGGCTGACCGCTTCCGACGAGGGAACAGCATTAGTGGACGACGACGCCGCCGGGGCGGCGAAGGCGAGGAGTGCGTGGCGAGCCGTCCTGGTGCTCGGCTTCGGTACCTTCGCGCTCGGTACGGACGAGTTCGTGCTCGCCGGGGTGCTGCCCGAGTTCAGCAAGTCCCTGGACGTCTCGATCGCCACCGCCGGCCAGACCGTCACGGTGTTCGCGCTGACCTGCGCCGTGATGTCGCCGGTCCTCGGCACCCTGACCGCGGGCTGGCCCCGCCACCGGGTGCTCAAGCTCGCCGTCCTGCTGTACATGGCGGGCGTGATCGCGACCGGGCTCGCCCCGTCCTTCGCGATCGTCCTGGCCGCCCAGGTGATCGCCGCGGCGGGCGCCGGCCTGTACATCCCCGCGGCCAGCGTCACGGCCGCCAGCCTGGTCGAACCCGAACGCCGGGGCCGGGCCATCGCCGCGGTGACCACCGGGCTGACGGCGGCGACGGCCCTGGGCGCGCCGATCGGCACCGTGGTCGGCAGCGTCCTCGGCTGGCGGGCGACGATGTGGTTCATCACGCTGCTGACCGTGCTGGGCCTGCTCGGGGTGCTGGCCCTGGTGCCCCGGGTGTCGGTGCCGGCTCCCGGCGGGCTGCGCCAGCGGCTCGCCCCGCTCGGCGACCGCCGGGTGGTCACCGTGCTCGCGACCACGCTGGTGGCCTTCACCGCCGCGTACATCGTCTACACCTACATGGCCGAGGTGTTCTCCTCCGCGACCGGCGGCAGCGGCACCAGGCTGGCGATCCTCATGTTCGCCTTCGGTCTGACCGGGACGGTCGGCAACTTCTACGCCGGCTCGCTGGTCGACCGGATCGGCGCCCGGCCGGTGGTGGGCGGCGCCATCGCGCTGCTGGCCCTCAGCCTCCTCGTCCTCCCGCTGTCCACCGGCACCTACCCGGCCGCGCTGGTCGTCATCGTCGCGTACGGTGTCGCGGCCTGGGCCATCACGGCCCCGCAGCAGACCCGTCTGATCACCCTCGAACCCGAGTCCGCACCCCTGCTGATCTCGCTCAACGCGGCCTTCCTCTACCTCGCCATCGCCTTCTCCGGCGTCATCGGGGCAGTCGGCATGAGCTCGATCGGCGCGAACCGGATCAGCTTCATCGGCGTGGGGCTGGCCGTGGTCGCCCTGGGCCTGTCCGAGCTGGCGCACCGGTTGTCCTCGCGTACCGCGTCCTCGCGCACCCCGGCGGCGGAGCCGTCGGAGGTCGATACGCACCACTGAAATGCCCTCGATCACTCGACGAAAGGCATGCCCGAGATGTGTGGAATAGTCGGCTGGGTTGACTTCGGTCGCGACCTGACCAGGGAGGGAGCGACCGCGCAGGCCATGACGGACACCATGGCCTGCCGGGGACCCGACGCCGAGGGCGTCTGGACGGCTCCGCACGCGATGCTCGGCCACCGCAGGCTCGCGGTGATCGACATCGAGGGCGGTGCCCAGCCGATGATCACTCCCGAGACCGGTCCGGACGGGCAGCCGCTGGTGGTCCTCAGCTACAGCGGCGAGGTCTACAACTTCCAGGAGATCCGGGAGGAACTGGTCCTGCTCGGCCACCGCTTCCTGACCCGGAGCGACACCGAGGTGGTGCTGCGCTCGTACCTCCAGTGGGGGAGCGAGTTCGTCCACCGCTTCAACGGCATGTTCGGCCTGGCCATCTGGGACACCCGGACGCAGGAGCTGCTCCTGGTCCGCGACCGCCTCGGCGTCAAGCCGCTGTTCTACTACCCGATCGACGGCGGGGTGCTCTTCGGGTCCGAGCCGAAGGCCGTCCTGGCCAACCCGCGCAGCACCGCGACGCTCGACCCGGACGGCCTGCGCGATGCCCTCGCCCTCGCCCGGGTGCCCGGCCGGACCCCGTTGAAGAACCTCTACGAGGTGCGGCCGGGCCACATCCTGCGGGTCGGCCGCGACGGGCTGCGCGAGGAGCGCTACTGGTCGCTGGAGACCCGCCCGCACACCGACGACCTCGCCACCACCGTCTCCACCGTCCGCGAGCTCATCGAGGACGCGGTGAGCCGGCAGATGGTCTCCGACGTGCCGCTCTGCGCGCTGCTCTCCGGCGGCCTCGACTCCAGCGCCCTCACCGCACTGGCCCAGCGCTCGCTCGACGCCAAGGACGGCAGCCGGGTCCGGACCTTCTCCGTCGACTTCGTCGGACTGGCCGGGGAGTTCAAGCCCGAGCAGTTCCGGGAGGCGCCGGACGCCCCGTTCGCCGCCGAACTCGTCCGCCACGTCGGCACCGAGCACCGCGAGATCCTCCTCGACACCGCCCAGCTCGTCGACCCCGGCGTCCGCGACACCGTGCTGCGGGCCTGGGACCTGCCCTACGGCATCGGCGACCACGACCCCTCGCTCTACCTGCTGTTCAAGGCGGTCCGCGAGAGCTCGACCGTCGCCCTCTCCGGCGAGTCGGCCGACGAGGTCTTCGGCGGGTACCTCTGGTTCCACGACCCGGTGGCCTCGCAGGCCGACACCTTCCCCTGGCACGCCATCAACCGGGTGCCGGTGAGCGAGCAGGCGACCAGCTTCCTCGACCCGGGCCTGGTCAAGTCCCTCGACCTGGCCGAGTACGTCGCAGACGAGTACCGCACGGCCGTCGGCCAGGTCACCCACCTGCCCGGCGACAGCGACCTCGAACGGCGGATGCGCCTTGCCAGCCACCTCAACATCACCCGGTTCCTCCAGATGATGCTCGACCGCAAGGACCGGATGAGCATGGCGACCGGCCTGGAGGTCCGGGTGCCGTTCTGCGACCACCGGCTCGTCGAGTACGTCTACAACACGCCGTGGGCGTTCAAGACCTTCGACGGGCGGGAGAAGAGCCTGCTGCGCCACGCCACCAAGGACCTGCTGCCGCAGTCCATCGTGCAGCGCCGCAAGGCCCCGTACCCCTCGACCCAGGACCTCGGCTACGACCAGGCCATCAACCGCGAGCTCGCCCGGATCGCCGCCGACCGGGACGCCCCGGTGCAGCCGCTGCTGAACCTCGACGCCGTCCGGGCCCACCTCGCCGCGCCGGTCGAGAACGCCTACTCCATGATGCAGCGCTCGGTGTACACGGAGCCCCCGGTCCGGCTGGACGCCTGGCTCAGGCTCCACGACGTCCGGCTCGACGGCAGCCTGACCGCCTGACAGCCGGACCGGACCGGCCCGCCGGAGCGCCGGCCCCGGCGGGCCGCTCGGGTCGACGCGAGCGGGCCCCGGGCTGATCGCATCCGATCAGCCCGGGGCCCGCTTCCGCGTGCTGTCCCGACTGGTCGTCGGCGCGGTGGCGAGGGGTCACAGCGTGGTCAGCTCGGTGAGGTCGGCGATCACCTCGGAGGCGATCACCGGGTCGAGTTCGGCGAAGGTCGGGAAGGTGCGGTTGCGGGGCCAGTAGTCGTCCGGGCGCCTGTCGAGCCACACCGTTTCCACCCGCTGCTCGGGGTACGCGTCGAACCCGCCGATGGCGATGCCGTCCTCCGGGGCGATCACCACGTAGAGGTCGGGCCCGATCCGGCGGGACAGCCAGCGCTCGACGCCGTTGTCCTGGGGCTCGCCGCGCCGCCAGCCGCGCCGTTCCATGCCGACCAGCCGGGTGGTGGGCAGCACCGGACCGTTCTCGAAGCGGGTCAGGCGGTGGCCGGCCCGCTCCTCGTCGCTCAGCGCGTACACCGGGCGGCCGAGCTGACGGAACGGCTGCGGGATCTCGTGGTCGGCGAACAGCTCCGACCAGTCGGCGAGGCCCTCGCCGAGCAGGAGCGGGTGCGCCAGCCGGACGCGGGCCGTGGCCGGCAGCGCGAACGCCTCGTCCCGGACGTCCGCCAGGGTGCGGTCCTCGGCGACGCGGAAGGCCGTCACCGTGCCGTCCGTCTCGGACAGCCACACCAGGCGGCGCACCAGGTGCCACAGCAGCGGATGCCCGATCAGGAGCCGGTCGAACTCCTGTGCCGTCCACGAGCGTTGGGTGACCATCGCCTCCTCCAGGCGCCGGACCTGGTCCCCCGCCACCGCGCGGACGTCCTTCTTCAGCGCGGCGAAGCGCTTGCGTTCGGCGGGCGCCAGCTCGGCGTCGTCCCGCGCCCCCGGGGCGGGCAGGTCCTTGCGACGGGCGCCGGCCGCGTCCAGCACGTACGGCTTGAGCTGCTCGTCGAAGCCGACCGTGAACGTCCGGGGGCCGTAGTCGATGACGGTGGTCCCGTCGGCGTCCAGCCCGAAGTCCGGGACGAGACGGTCGGACAGCTGCTCCCCGGTCAGGCCGAGACCGGCCGCGACCTCGGATATCTTCTCCTGGGCGCGGGTCCTGAGCGCCTTGAACCTCACCCGCTGTGCGATGCCGTGCAGGTGCAGCAGGGCCGTGTCGGTGCCGATGGCGGCCAGCACCTCCAGGCCGTCCACCGCCCGGTGGTGCGCCCCCTCGCCCGGCCAGGCGCGGAGCACCGGCGTCAGCCGGCGGACCGTCTCGTCGTCACCGAAGCGGCCGAGCACGTGCAGCGCCCACCCGTCCTGGGCCGGCATGCCGACCAGCCGCCACTGCTCGAACACCGCCCAGCAGAACTCCGTCAGCGACCGCGGCTCGCACAGCAGGACGACCTCGTCGAGGCCCGGGTAGAACGCCCCGGGCGAGGACAGCGCGAGCATGGTGAGCACGTGCCGCACCGCTTCGGCGGGAAGGGCGCCCTCGCCGCCGCGCAGCAGGAGTTGGGGCAGCATCACCGGCTCCGCCCAGTCGCAGGGCGGGGGCAGCTTCGCCGGGAGCGCGGTCACCAGCGGGTCGGCCGACAGCAGCGCGCCCACGGCTTCCTCCGCCTTCGGCCCGTACTCGGCGGCCACCGCGCGGACCGCCGCCGCGCCGTGGGCCTCGGCGATCACCCGCAGGGCCTGCTCGGCGCCGAGCCGGGCCGCCCCGGCCTTCCCGAGCGCGGCGGGCACCAGCAGCCGGGCCGCGTCCACGCCGTGCCGGACGAACCAGGAACGCGCGGTGCTCCCGGCCGACTTGAGGCGCACCAGCCAGTCCGTCATGGTCTCGGCCACTCGGGCGTCCAGGTACGGAAGCAGCAGGGGCGCGTGCGTGGACGGGCGCCCCACCGCGGCGGCCCGGATCGGTTCGACGGCGTCCGTCCCGAATCGGGCGGCGACCCGGCGCAGGGAGTCCCCGGAGTCCCAGATGCGCTCACCGACGCGCCACTGCGCGAGCAGGGGCCGGGCCAACTCCTCGTCGCCGTAAGCGAACAGCGCGAGCTCGGCGTGCTGTCCGCCGCGCAGCCGGGCGTCCTCGGGCTGCCCGATCCGGGCCCGGATCGTGGCCGCGACCCGCTGCCAGTCCTCGTCCGACCAGCTCGTGTACCAGGACTCGGAGGTCGCCGCCCACGCCTCGCGCTCACCCGGCAGCCACCGCACCCGCGATTCCCGCGGCACGGCGAGGCCGGTCAGCACGCGGGGCCTGCCGGCGGAGCGCGGCCGCGTCCACGGCGGGCTGGTGAACAGCTCCGGCAGCGAGTCGGGGCCGACCTCCGGCACCCGCTCGCCGAGGTCGGTGAGCGGTTCGACCAGGGCCGCCTGCTCCGGCGTCAGCTCCGGCAGCAGTTCGAGGGCCGTCGCGCGGTGGACGGCGACGTGGCCGGTGAGGAGCTGCCGGGCGAGCTGCCGCGCGGCCGGGTCGGTGGAGGCCACCGCGGCCTCGGCGAGCAGGCGCACGGCACGCCGGGGGAAGCGGCGCAGACCGGCCAGGAGGGCGGCGCGGGTGGACTTGATGCCGTCCTGCTGGGCCAGCAGCCCCCGGAAGCCCTCGTCGGAGGGGAGTTCGGCGAGCGCGTCCAGGATCCGCTTCTTGCCCTCCTTGTAGTGGTAGCCGGTGGTCAGGTCGTGCAGCATCACCGGTGCCGCGGCGCTGCCGAGGCCCTCCGCCACGGTCGCGATGATCTCGGTTGACCATCCGTCATAGCCCAGGCTCGGCAGTGGGGAGAGCTTCTCCAGCGGTTCCGCCGAGGAGAGCGAGCACAGCAGCATCGACCACTCGACGGCGGCCGGCCGGGAGCCGGACGCGACGCACTCCTCGACCCAGGCGGTCTCGGACGGCACCAGGTACGCCGCCACCACCAGGCGGGTCAGGTTGTTCCGGCAGCCCGCCAGGGCCTCGACCGTCGCGCGGTGGGTCTCCCCGTCGCAGGCCGCCAGCAGCGACCGGACCCGGTCCGCGGCGGGGCGGTACACGGCGTGCCGCTGGTTGGCCCCGCGCCGGACGCGGGGGTGGACGGACCTCTGGTGGATCCAGTCGGTCTCGACGGCCGTCGTGAACAGCTCGACGGTGGCCCTGGCCGCGAACGGCAGGCCGAACTCCGCGACCCAGGCGTCCACGGCGGCGCGGATCCCGTTGTTGCCGGGATACGAGAACACGGCGGCGAGCACCGCCGCACCGAGCGGGTCCCGGCTGCCGGACCGGTGGGCGCGGGCGGCCGCGACCAGCTCCGGGTCGCTGTGCTCCGAAGCGAGCGTCTGCTCCAGCCAGTCACCCACCTGCCGCAGGCCGTCGCGGTACGCGGTCACCGGGGCCTTGCCCGGCGCGGACGGCTTCCGGGGAATGCCGCCCCGGCGCGGGACCAGGGCCCGGCGCCAGGCGTCCGGCATGACGAAGACGTCCTCGTCCTCGGGACCGGGGGCCTCGGCCGTGGGCGCGGACACGCCGGGCCGCGCCACGGGCACCGGATCCGCCGCGGCGCCCGGCTTCGTGCCCGCCCCCGCGCAGATCTCGCGGTAGCCCTTGCGCTCCTTCTCGGCGACCGCCTTGGCGACGTGCGCCCGCGCCTCCTCCGCGGTCGGGAACGCCTTGACCTGCTCCCGGCCGTCCGTACCGGACCGCCCGTACCGGACGGTCACCGCGGCACCGTCGACCGCGGCCTCCCAGAACTTGTCCGAGCCGCCCTCGACGAACTCCCAGCGCCGCACGGCCCCGCCCCTCTCCTCGAACCGATGATCAGGAGACGAACGTTAGCGAGCCCCACCGACAAGTCCCCGGCCGGCCGCCGCCGCACTCGCCTGTTTCTTCGAGTAACAGGGGGTAGTCGGTGCCAGGGCCCAGGGGAGGTCGCGGGTGCTCGGGTACCGCTCTGCCGAACACCGGATGAACGGACGCTTGCCACCTCGGGAACGCGGGGGAGGGGCAAATCGATCAGTGTCACGACATATCGACCACCTGCCTGAATTTTTCAAGTTCCCTGACGAAGTCCACCAGGACCGTTGACACCGCGTAACGCCCCGAGTAGCGTCACTGATCACCGAGTTGATAATACGTATTATCAGCGATGGCTTCAGTAGCCCCGGAGGAGTTCCCCCGTGTCAAGGATCACGCAGCGTGACATCGCTCGCCTCGCCGGCGTCAGCCAGGCGGTGGTCTCGCTCGTGCTGAACAAGAGGACCGACGCGACGACCCGCATCGCTCCCGAGACCAGACAGCGTGTCCTCGACGTGATCCGGGAGACCGGGTACGCGGCCGACCCGGTGGCCCGCCGCATGGTGCGTCAGCTCAACCAGATCATCGGCGTGTTCACCTACGAATCGGTGTTCCCGAGCACCAGCGCCGACTTCTACTACCCGTTCCTGCGCGGCATCGAGGAGTGTGCCGAGCAGCTCAGGCGCGACCTGCTGCTGTTCACCAGCGCTCCGGTCACCGACGGGCGGCGCAAGGTGTTCCACGAGAACAACCGGCTGCGGATCGCCGACGGCTGCATCCTGCTCGGCCGGGACATCCCGCACGACGAGCTGGCCCGGCTGAACCGCGAGAACTACCCGTTCGTGGCGGTCGGCCGACGCGACGACGCGGGCGGCCCGGTGCCCTGCGTGGGGGCGGACTACGCCGCCGCCACCGAGCAGCTGGTCGAGCGGGCCCGGGAGCTCGGGCACCGGGAGTTCGCCTACGTCGGGGCGGGGGAGGGAGCGGAGTCCGCCGACGACCGGATGAACGGGTTCCGCGCGGGCACCCGGGGGAGCGGCCGGCACGAACGGACGGCCGGCCGATCCGCGGGGGAGACCCTGGACGCGCTGCTCGCCGCCGGGGTGACCACCGCCGTGGTCGAGGGCTACGGCGACGGGGTCGCGCTGATCCGGGCGGCCAGGGAACGAGGCGTCGACGTGCCCGGTGACCTGTCGGTCGTGGTGACCGGCGTACCGGCCGAGTCGCCGGACGCCGACATCGCGAGCACCGGCTTTCGCATTCCGCGCCGGGAGATGGGCTGGCAGTCGGTGGAACTCCTCGCCGCCTTACTGGAAGACGAGTCGGCCACCCCGCTCCAGCGGCTCCTGCCGTGCCACTTCGTCGAGGGACGGACCCTCGGCGAACCGAGAAAGGACCGTTTTGACTGAGATACGCAGCGACGTGCTGGTGGTCGGCGGAGGGCTGGGCGGCGTCGCCGCGGCCCTCGCCGCCGCCCGCGCCGGCCGGACCGTGGTGCTGACCGAGGAGTTCGACTGGATCGGCGGGCAGCTCACCAGCCAGGCGGTGCCGCCGGACGAGCATTCCTGGGTGGAGCAGTTCGGCGTCACGGCCGGCTACCGGGCCCTGCGCGACGGCATCCGCGACTACTACCGCCGGCACTACCCGCTCACCGAACGGGCCAGGGCCCGCCTCGAACTGAACCCCGGCGGGGGCTGGGTGAGCAAGCTCTGCCACGAACCGCGGGTCGCGGTGGCGGTCATCGAGGCGATGCTCGCGCCCTACCGCGCCGGCGGGCGGCTCACCGTCCTCCAGCCGTACCGGCCGACCGCCGCCGACACCGACGGCGACCGGGTGACCTCGGTGACCCTGACCCACCGCGACACCGGCGAGAAGGTCCACGCCACCGCCTCCTACGTGCTGGACGCCACCGAGACCGGCGACCTGCTGCCGCTCACCGGCACCGAGTACGTCACCGGCTTCGAGTCCGCCGCCGACACCGGCGAGCCGAGCGCCCCGCAGGTCGCCCAGCCGCTGAACATGCAGGCCGTGTCGGTGTGCTTCGCCATGGACCACGTCGACGGCGACCACACCATCGACAAGCCCGCGGACTACGACTTCTGGCGGTCCTACCAGCCCGAGGTGTGGGGCGGACCGCTGTTGTCCTGGCAGTACCCGCACCCCAGGACGCTGGAGCGGGTCGGGCACGACTTCAGCCCCAACCCCAGCGACGACCCGCTGGCGGTCATCGCCGACCAGCGCGTCAATCCCGGCAACGCCAACCTGTGGACGTTCCGCCGGATCGCCGCCCGACGCACCTTCACCGACGGCGCCTACGCCAGCGACATCACCCTGGTCAACTGGCCGATGATCGACTACCTCGAAGGCCCGGTCCTCGACGTCCCCGACGCCGCCCACCACCTGCGCCGGGCCAGGGAGCTGAGCTTCGCCTTCCTGTACTGGATGCAGACCGAGGCGCCCCGCCCTGACGGCGGCACCGGATTCCCGGGGCTGCGGCTGCGAGGCGACATCACCGGCGGCACCGACGGCCTGGCCCAGGCCCCGTACATCCGCGAGGCGCGCCGGATCAAGGCCGACTACACCGTCGTCGAGCAGGACCTCTCGCTCGCCGTCCGCGGGGAGCGGGGCGCCGTGCGGTACCCGGACTCCGTCGGCCTGGGCATGTACCGGATCGACCTGCACCCCTCGACGGGCGGCGACAACTACATCGACGTCGGCTGCAGCCCGTTCGAGATCCCGCTGGGCGCGCTCCTCCCGCAGCGGGTCGAGAACCTGCTGCCCGCCGGCAAGAACATCGGCACCACCCACATCACCAACGGCGCCTACCGGGTCCACCCGGTCGAGTGGAACATCGGGGAGGCCGCCGGCGCGCTCGCCGCCTTCTGCCTCGCTCACGGCACCCGCCCCCGCGCGGTCCGGGAGAACCCCGAGCTGCTCTCGGCCTTCCAGGACGAGCTCACCGCGGCCGGCGTCGAACTGCGCTGGCCCGACATCACGGGCTACTAGGCCTCCACGCACCACTGAGGGAGAACACCATGATGATACGTAGAGGGCTGGCCACGGCCGCCGCCGCGATGTCCGCAACGCTCGTCCTGGCCGCGTGCGGTGGAGAGGGCTCGGGGGACGACAAGGGGCCGGTGAGCCTGCGGATGACGGTCTGGACGTCCAACAAGCCGCACCTTCAGCTCTTCAACGAGATCGCCGCCGAGTACATGAAGTCCCACCCC
This sequence comes from Kitasatospora sp. NPDC091335, assembly GCF_044757205.1. Classification (NCBI taxonomy): domain Bacteria; kingdom Bacillati; phylum Actinomycetota; class Actinomycetes; order Kitasatosporales; family Streptomycetaceae; genus Kitasatospora; species Kitasatospora sp. NPDC091335. The sequence continues at coordinate 34,578 of NZ_JBIVUM010000017.1, forward strand.
GAGGTGAAGGACGTCAAGTTCGACCCGCTGCCGTTCGACAGCTACAGCACGGCGCTCACCACCCAGATGACCGGCGGCAACGCCCCCGACCTCGCGTGGGTCTTCGAGAAGGACGCGGCCGACTTCGTCAGCTCCGGGGCCCTGGTGCCGCTCGACGACACCCTGAAGCAGACCAGCGGCTACCAGTACGACGACCTGATCCCGAGCACCACCAAGCTCTGGAAGAGCGACGACAAGCTGTACGCGTACCCGTTCTCCACCTCGCCGTTCGGTGTCTTCGTCAACCGCGACCTGCTGAAGCAGGCCGGCCAGAAGACCCCGGACGAGCTCATCAAGGCGGGCACGTGGGACTGGACGACCGTGCTCGCCGAGGGCGCCGAGGTGCACCGCTCCACCGGCAAGGCCGGCATCGTGATCCGTGACTTCGAGTACAAGGACTGGGGCAACGCGGCCACCTTCTGGGGCGGCTGGAAGGCCGAGCCCTGGAGTGCCGACGGCAAGACCTGCACCTTCGACAGCCGGCCGATGGTCGACGCGATGACCACCCTGCACAAGGCGGCCTTCGAGGACAAGGCGATGCCGGGCCCCGGCGAGTCCGCCGACTTCTTCACCGGCGACGCGGCGATGACCATCACCCAGATCAGCCGGGCGTCACTGCTGGAGGGCGCCAAGTTCGACTGGGACCTGGTGCCGCTGCCGGCCGGACCGAGCGGCGACTACTCGGTGATCGGCCAGGCCGGCGTCGGCGTGGTCAAGCGGGGCGGCCACACCAAGCAGGCCAAGGACTTCCTCGCCTACTTCACCAACCCGCAGAACTCCGCCAAGCTCGCCGCCTACTTCCCGCCGCCGCGGGAATCCCAGCTCACCGCGGAGAACCTGGCCAAGACCAACCCGCTGCTGAAGAACGAGCAGCTCGAAAGCGTGGTCGTCAACGGCGTCAAGAAGGGTGTGGTCAAGCCGGGCCACGCCGGCCAGGCCGAACTCGCCCAGCGGGTCCGCGCCGGACTGGACCCGCTGTGGCAGCCGAACGCCGACGTCAAGGGCGTTCTCGGCGACCTGTGCAAGAACATCTCCCCGCTGCTGGAGAAGTGACCATGCCCGTCTCCCCGCGAACAGCGGTGGCAGACCCGCCCAGGAGCGGGTCCGCCACCGCGGGGCAGCCGACGCGACGTCCGTTCTGGACCCGGCGCCGACGTGACCAGCTCGCCGGTCTCGCGTTCATCTCGCCCCAACTCATCGGCTGCGCCGTCTTCGTGCTGCTGCCCATCGCCCTGGTCTTCCGGTACAGCCTGCACGAGTGGAACGTGCTGGCCGGCGACTTCCACTACACGGGCGGCGACAACTACACCCAGCTGCTGGACGACGCCAACCTGCCCGAGGTACTGAGGTCCACGGCCCTGTTCTCGGTCGGCCTGGTGGTGCTCAACCTCTCCCTGGCCCTCCTGCTCGCCGTCCTGCTCAACCAGAAGCTGCGCGGAATGACGGTGTTCCGCACGCTGTTCTTCTCTCCCGTCGTGGTGTCGCTGGTCGCCTGGACCATCGTGTGGGGCTTCCTGCTCCAGGCCAACGGCGGCATCAACGGCCTGCTGCGCACCGTCGGCATCGACGGACCCAACTGGCTGCGCGGCGAGGGAACCGCCATGCTCTCGGTCATCGTCGTGCAGGTGTTCAAGAACGTCGGTCTGAACATGGTGCTGTTCCTGGCCGCGCTCCAGGGCGTGCCCAAGGAGCTGTACGAGGCGGCCCGGGTCGACGGGGCCGGCGCGTGGATCCGGTTCCGGTCCATCACCCTGCCGCTGATCAGCCCGACGATCCTGCTGACGTCGGTGATCACCATCGTGGGTTCGCTCCAGGTGTTCGCGCAGATCGCGGTGCTCACCCAGGGCGGCCCGAAGCTGTCCACCACCGTGCTCGTCTACTACCTCTACCAGCAGGCTTTCCAGTTCCATCACTTCGGCTACGGCGCGACCCTGTCCATCCTCCTGCTGCTGGTCGTGCTGGCGCTCACCGTGTTGCAGTGGCAGATGCGCAAGAGGTGGGTCTTCCATGAATCGTAAAATCCCGCTGCGCGCCCGAGTCGCCATGTACGGCCTGCTCTGTGTGCTCGCGATCCCCTTCGTCTTCCCGACCTGGTGGATGGTGACGTCGTCGTTCAAGCCCATCGGCGACATCTTCTCCTACCCGCCGAAGCTCTTCCCGACCAACCCGACGCTCTCGGCCTACCAGGAGGTCTTCGACGGGCGCCCGTTCGTCCAGCAGTACGTCAACAGCCTCTACATCGCCGCGCTGGTGACGGTGGGGACGATGATCGTCTCCTCGCTCGCCGGGTACGCCTTCGCCCGCATCAGGTTCCGTGGCCAGAACGCGCTGTTCCTGGTGGTCCTGGTGGGCCTGCTCATCCCGAGCGAGGTCACCATCGTCCCGCTCTTCCAGATGTTCAACGACCTCGGCCTGATCAACACCCACTGGCCGCTGATCCTGGTGCCGGTGCTCGGCGCGCCGAGCGTCCTGGCCACGTTCATCATGCGGCAGTTCTTCATCAGCCTGCCCGACGAACTGGAGGAGGCCGCCCGGATCGACGGCATCGGCTACTTCGGCACGTTCCGGCGGATCGCCCTGCCGCTCGCCAAGCCGGCGCTCGGCGCCGTCGCGATCTTCACCTTCCTGCAGAGCTGGAACCTCTACCTGGAACCGGTGGTGTACCTCTCCTCGCCGGAGAAGTTCACCCTGCCGCAGGCGCTCACCCAGTACGTGGACTCCTACGGCGGGGCCATGTGGAACGTCCAGCTCGCCGCGGCGTCGCTGACCGCGATCCCGGTGCTGATCGTGTTCGTCATCGCCCAGAAGCAGTTCATCGAGGGCCTCGCCCACACGGGGCTGAAGTGAACGCCACACTCGGCATCGACATCGGCGGCACCAAGACGCTGGCCGCCCTCGTCGGACCCGACGGCGCCGTGCTCGACCAGGCGCGAGCCGACACCCCGGCCGCGCGGGGCCCGGACGCGGTGCTGCGGACCGCCGCCGACCTGGCCCGGCGCCTCGGCGGCGCCGGTCCGGTCGGCGTCGGCGCCGCGGGTCTCATCGACCCGGCCACCGGCGTCGTCCGGTACGCCACCGACTCCCTGCCCGGCTGGGCCGGCACACCGGTGGCCGACGCGCTGGCCCGGCGCATCGGCCGGCCCGTCGTGGTGGACAACGACGTCAACGCCGCCGCCCTCGGCGAGAGCTGGGCCGGGGCCGCCAGCGGTCACGCACACGTGCTGCTGGTCGCGGTCGGCACCGGCCTCGGCGGCGGCCTGGTCCGTGGCGGCGCCGTCGACCACGGGGCGCGCGGCGGCGCCGGAGAGACGGCCCATCTTCCGTCGCCGGAGGCCGACGAGCTGACCTGCGGCTGCGGGCGCACCGGACACCTGGAGGGCGTGGCCTCCGGCACGGGTCTCGCCCGCGCCTACCGGCTGCGCACCGGGGCGGACGTCACCGGCCGCGAGGTCGCCGCCCGCTGCGCCGCCGGCGACGCGGCCGCCGTGGAGGTCCTCGCCACCGCCGGCCACGCCCTCGGCCGGGCCCTCGCTGGTCTGGTGGCGCTGCTCGATCCGCAGACGGTGGTGGTGGCCGGAGGCGCCGGCAGAGCGCTGCTGCCGTACGCCCGAAGCGCGTATGCCGCCGAGCGGCTGCCGGTCCACGCCGACGTGACGCTGGTCCCGGCCGCGCTCGGTGACGCGGCGGTCGCCGTCGGCGCGGCCCGGGCGGCGATGACCCGGCGGGCCATGAGCCCGCCGTCCGATCCGGGGCCGTCCGATCCGGGGCCGTCCGATCCGGGGCCTGCCGGTCCTGGGCGGGCCGGTCCCGGTCCTGCCGGACCCGGCAGCCGGCCGCGGTCGGTCACCTTCCCGCGCACCACCGAAACGGAGCCACAGTGAACGTTCTCGACACCCTCCGCGGCGGCCTGGTGGTCTCCTGCCAGCCGCTGCCGGACGAACCCGCCGACCCGATGCGCGACGCAGCCGTGCAGGCGAGGGTCGCCGCCGCCGCGGTCCTCGGCGGCGCGGCCGGAATCCGCGCCAACGCCCCCGAGGACATCGCCGCCGTGCGGGCGGCGGTGGACGTGCCGGTCATCGGCCTGTGGAAGGACGGCCCCGGGCCGGTCGTGATCACGCCGACCGGCAGGCACGCCCGAGCCGTCGCGCAGGCCGGGGCGCACCTGGTCGCCATCGACGCCACCGACCGTTCGCGACCCGAGCCGTTCGCGGCCGTCGTCGCCGCCGCGCACGCGGCCGGCGCCCTCGTCCTGGCGGACGTGTCCACCGAGGCGGAGGGACAGGCCGCGGCCGACGCGGGCGCCGACGCCGTCGCCACCACGCTCTCCGGCTACACCCCGCACACCCCGAAGACCCCGGGGCCCGACCTCGGCCTGCTGGAACGCCTGGTCACGCGGCTGTCCGTGCCGGTGATCGCCGAAGGCCGCTACCGCACAGCGGACGACCTGCGACGCGCCTACGCCGCGGGGGCACACGCCGTGGTGGTGGGCAACGCCATCACCTCACCCCTGTACCTGACCAGGGAGCTGGCCCGGTCAGTTCCCGCTCACACCGACGCGAACGGAGCGCACCCCTGATGAGAAGACGCACGGTCCTGACCGCCGGAGCCGCCGTCCTGGCCGCCCCGCTGCTGGGCCTCACCCCGCAGGCAGCCACCGCGGCCCCCCGTCCGAGCCGCCGGATCGCCCTCGTCCCCCTGGACGACCGGCCCGTCAACGTCTACTGCCCGACCATGACCGCCGCCGTCGCCGGCGTCGACCTGGTACTGCCGCCGCGCAATACCCTCGGCCGCTTCTTCCAGCCCGGGGACGGCGCGGCCGTCGCCCGCTGGCTGGGCTCGGCCGGCGCCGACGAGTACGTGATCTCGGTGAGCATGCTCGCGTACGGCGGCCTGATCGCCTCCCGCACGGGCACGCCCACGCTTGAGTCGGCGCGGGCCAACATCGCGGCGATCCGGGCCCTGCGGGCGGCCCGGCCGAGCGCGCAGATCGTGGTCCACGACACCATCCAGCGCCTCGCGTTGACCCCCGGCAACCCCGACCTCGAACAGTACGTGGCCGCGCTGGTCGAGTGGGCCAAGCTGTACGACCAGGTGGAGAACCTCGGCCGGGAGGACCTGCGGCCCCGGCTCACGGCAGTGCGGGCCACCATCCCGGACGCGGTGGTCGACGACTACCTGAAGGCGCGGGCCCGCAACCACGAGGTCAACCGGCAGATGGTCGAGTGGGTCGCCGACGGCACCATCAGCCATCTGGTGCTCTCCGAGGACGACACCGCCCCGGTGGGCCTGGCCCGGGCCGAACGCGTCGAACTCGAAAAGCTGGTCGAGCAGTCGGGAGTCGGCCGGCGGGTCGAGGTCTTCCCCGGCGCGGACGAGGTCGACGCGCTGCTGGTCGCCCGGCTGATCGCCGCGGGCACCTCGCCCACCTACCGGGTGGAGTACGCCGGGATCTCCGGCGAGCAGTGGACGGCGGAACTCGAGGGCATCCCGTTCGCGGAGAACATCCGCCGGCACGTGAAGTCCGTCGGCGGCACCGTCGTCGACGGCCGCGCCGACCTGGTGCTCATGGTCAACACCCCTTCGGCGGACAAGGACCGGCGGGCGGCCGACCTCGCCGCGTTCGCCCGCCGGGTCGCCGGGCTGACGGCGGCCGGGGAGTCGGTCGTCGTGGTGGACCCGATCTTCGTCAACCGCGCCGACCACGACCTGGTGGCCGAGCTGGAACAGCGCGTCGACCTGGCCGCGCTGCTCTCGTACTCCGGCTGGAACACCGGCGGCAACGCCCTCGGTCTGGCCCTGGCCCACGGCACCGCTCGCTGGGCCTTCCTGAAGCGCTCGACCAGCGGAATGGGGGTGCCGGCGCTGACCGACCCGGGCCGGGCGCACGCGGAGTACCTGCTCTACCGGTTCGTCAAGGACGACCACTGGAAGAACGTCCTCCAGAAGGCCGCCTACGCGGAGGCCAGGTCCAAGGGGTGGAACCCGCTGAACCTGACGGCCGAGCAGAAGGCCCTCTTCGACGGCTGGGTCCGGGACCGCCTCGCCCCGGCGACCCGCCAGTACTTCACCGACCACTTCGCCGGCCACCGCCTCGTCCTCGGCTACCGCGGCGCGACCACCCGCACCGCCAAGCTCGCCGCCGTCAGCGGCGTCCACATCGAACTGCCCTGGGACCGCCTCTTCGAGGTGACGCTCGAACCCCACCTCACCCTGGCCTGAGAGGAGCGCGAACGATGCAGCACAACCGCCGCCGCAGTATCCTCATCACCGGCGCCGTCGGTCTCGCCGGGGCCGCCCACCTCACCTCTCCCGCCGTCGCGGCTCCCGGCCGCACCGCGCCCGCCACGCCGCCCGCGCCCGCGCATGGGAGGAGTACCGGGTACGGCTTGCCACGCACGCGCCGCGGTGGTCCGGGCTCGGGTGGCAGTACCACCGATCGGTGGAGGTGCCGTGGGGGTGATCCGGTGACGGGGTGGCCTCCGGCGGCCAGGTGACCTGGTGACCCGGTGACCTGGTGTCCCGGTGATCGCTGCCGGGCATCGGTTCGGCTGAGACCGCCGGCGTCGACAAGCGGCTCGACCGTGTTCGATGTGGTGATGTGAAGCAGACGCCGTCCCCCACTGGCGCACTCTCGTTGCCGAGAGCACGCCAGTGGGGGATGTGGGAGAGTCACTCTGCCTGATCCCCTGGTGGTGCCGCATGGCCTTCTCGTCAGTCGGCGGTCGGGTGGGAGACGGTGCGACGCATCGACTTGTCGAACCGGCCCGGGCGAGATCGCAGGCCTCGTCGGCCGGCGCGGGCCGACCTCGTCTGGGGCGCACCGTTGATCGGGGGCGGCCGTGCCCGCCACCGCGGTGGCTGGGCGGCCGTTCCCGGGACCTGACCAACTCCGGCTACCCGTAGGTCAGTTGTCCCCGAAGTCGAACTCGACGGTGACGGGGGCGTGGTCGCTCCAGCGCTCGGCGTGGGAGGCCGCGCGCTCGACGTAGGCCTTGACGGCGGTGTCCGCGAGCTTCTGACTGGCCATCAGGTAGTCGATCCTCCAGCCGGAGTCGTTGTCGAAGGCGCGGCCGCGGTAGGACCACCAGGAGTAGGGGCCGGTGCGGTCGGGGTGGAGGGCGCGGACGACGTCGACGTAGCCGGCCTCGTCGAGGACGCGGGAGAGCCAGGCGCGCTCTTCGGGGAGGAAACCGGCGGACTTCTGGTTGGCCTTCCAGTTCTTGAGGTCCTCGGGCCGGTGGGCGATGTTCCAGTCGCCGCAGACGACGACCTCACGGCCGTCGGCGGCGGCGCGGGCGCGCAGGGCGGTGAGGTGGACGAGGAATTCCGCCATGAAGCGTTCCTTTTCGTCCTGGCGCTCGGTGCCGACCTCGCCGGAGGGGAGGTAGAGGCTGGCGACGGTCAGGCCGGGCAGGTCGATTTCGGCATACCTGCCCGAATTGTCGAATTCATCCGACCCGAATCCGATCGCCGTGCGCTGCGGCTCCTCGCGGGAGAGGACGGCGACGCCGGCCCGGCCCTTGGCGGCGGCGGGGGCCCAGATCGCGTGCCAGCCGTCCAGGTCGCGCAGTTCGACGGGCAGTTGCCCGGGTTCGGAGCGCACCTCCTGGAGGCAGACCACGTCCGCCTCGGTGCCGGCCAGCCACTCGACGAAGCCCTTCTTGGCCGCCGCCCGGATTCCGTTCACGTTCACACTCGTCACCACGATCACCCGGGCAGCCTACCGACTGGTCACCCCCGGCCCGAACCGTGACGCGCGGCGGGCGGCCGTCTCCCGCCGCAATGGTGACAGTGACTGACAGGAGATGTCGTGAACGTGGCATGAATATGGGCGACGGTCACACCAAGCCTCGGCATTGGTCTTGACCATCTCCGGATGGAGCCCCTAGGGTCACTTACTGCAAGGACCTTTAATAAAGAAGGACGGATAAAGGACCGCTCTCCCACCTGCCGCAACAGCGAGCAGTGGGCCCGGGATCCGGCCTCCTTGTCGCAGGGCGGACAACATCAGGGTGGAGGACACGGTGGGTACGACGGGACAGCTTTCTGCGGTGCCGGAGCCGAAGTACTGGCACCTGCGCACGGTGCTGCTGCGGGCCATCGACTCGGAGTTCTCCACCGGTCAGGTGCTGCCCAACGAGCGCGAGCTCTCCGCCCGCTTCGGCGTGGCGCGGGCGACGCTGCGGCAGGCGCTCGACCAGCTGGAGCTGGAGGGCCGTCTGGTGCGCCGTCGGGGGATCGGCACCCTGGTCGCCGCCCCGCGGGTCGGCGTCCCGGTCAACCGGCAGGAGGAGGGCTGGCCCGGCGCCGCGCGCAGCCAGGCCTGGCGGGTGGTGGACTGCACCACCGCTCCCGCCTCCGCGCAGCTGGCGCAGGGCCTCGGCATCGCGGAGGGCGCCACCGTGCACACCGTGCGCCGGGTCCGCCTGGTCGAGGGCCGTGCGGTGGCGACCGAGTCGCTGCACGTCCCGGCCGCCGCGCTGCCGCACCTGCCGGGCTTCCGGGCCGAGAGCGACCGCGCCCGTTCGGTGCTGCGCCAGCTGGAGCGCCTGGAGGTGGACGGTGAGTCCCGTTCGGTCGAGCTGGGTGTCGCCGAGGCCGAGCAGGCCGCGCTGCTGGAGCGCCCGCCGGGCTCGCCGGTCCTGGTCCTGATCACCCAGTACGCCTCGGCCGGCCGGCTCGCGGCGCTGGCGATCGCCACCTACCGGGCGGACACCTGCAAGCTGACCTTCGGTGAGACCGGCCTGGTCGAGGTCACCCCGGTCGGTGCGGCGGCCGCGGTCCGCACGGCCTCCTGAAGTACGGCCTCCTGAAGCCGACTTCCTGAAGTACGGCTTCGCGAAGTACGGCGGTCCGAGGCGTCACAGTCCGAGGCACCGCCCCCTGAACCATTTTCCGGAAACCCTCAGGTCGAGGCCCGGGCGCCGATCGGCGTCCGGGCCTTTGCCGTCGACCGGACGGCGTGGTCGCCGTTCCCGAGGGCGGGCCGCGGGAGGACGCGGCGGCGGCGGGCCTCCGGCCGGGCGCTCGATGTGGCGGAGCGTCGCCCGTGGGGATGAGTCCGCGGGGCGGCGAAGCGCCCCGCGGGTCGCGCGGCTACGCCCGGGGCGGGTCGACGGCGAAGAGCTGCTCCTCGACGTGGTCGAGGGCGACGCGCAGGGCGCCCATCGCCACCACCTCGGAACCGAGGGCCGCGAGGGCGACCTCCGGGGCGCGCAGGGTGAACTGGGCCAGGCGTTCGCGCAGCGGGCCCAGGACGCCGTCGAGGCCGGCCGCCCAGCCGCCGATGACCACCAGCTGCGGGTCGATGGCCAGGACGAGCGCGGCGACGCCCTGGACGAGGCGGGTGAGGAAGCGGTCCATGGCGACCTTGGCGATCTCGTCGCCCTCCCTGGCCAGCCGCAGGACGCGGGCCACGGCGGCCTCGTCCAGCGGGTTGAGCGGCTTTCCGGTGGTGGACAGCAGGCGCTCGGGGGTGACCTCCTGGCCGAGCAGGTGCAGGGCGCCGATCTCGCCGGCCGCGCCGCCGAAACCGCGGTGCAGCCTGCCGCCGATCAGGGACCCGGCGCCCGGGCTGAGGCCGGCCATCACGAAGACGACGTCGTCGGCGCCGACCGCCGAGCCCTGCCAGTGCTCGGCGATGGCGGCCAGGTTGGCGTCGTTCTCGATCAGGACCGGGCAGCGGAAGGAGCGCCGCAGCTTGGCGCCGAGGTCGAGTCCGGTCCAGCCGGCCATCGCGGTGCCCAGCTGGATGGTGCCCTCGCGGTCCACGATGCCGGGGGTGCCGATGCCGACCGACCACAGGTTGTCGCGGGAGATGCCGGCCTTGCGCAGCACCTCGGCGACGGCGGTGCGGACGGCGGCAAGCCGGTCCTCGGCCTCCAGGGTCTCGTCCACCGGCTTGAAGTGACTGCCCACCACCTCGCCGGTGAGGTCGGCCAGGATGACCCGGATGTCATGGACGCCGATCTCGATGCCGAGGATGTGTCCGGCCTCGGCGCGGAAGCGGAACCAGCGGGCCGGGCGGCCCCGGCGGCCGGTGCCCGGCTGGCCGTCCTCCCTCGGCTGCTCGACCTCGGCGACCAGCCCGGTCTCGACCAGGCCCTCGATCACGCCCTCGACCGTCGGGCGGGAGAGCCCGGTCTCGCCGACGAGCTGGGTGAGGGTCACGGAGTGGCCGTTCCGCAGCGCCCGAAGCGTGACCGCCGCGTTGATCCGCCGCAGCAGCGAGGAGTCTCCTCCGGTGAGCCGATCCGCCAATGCGATGCCCTTCGCCGTTCGCGCGACTGCCCTGGCGCGCGGTGTCGAGTGCGCGGTGCCCACCGAATGGCCCGCGGGGGAGCGCCCCCGGAGAACGCGGCAGGGCGGCAGGGGGCCGCCTGCGCGAGGGCCGGAGGACATGCGGGAGCCTACCCGGGGACGGGCCCGGGCGGCGAGGATCTTCGCAGCTCATCCCGGCTTCGGTATCGAAATGGTACGGATCGGGTGGCGGTGCGTGACCCGGGCTTCACCGCCTGGCCACGGTCGGCCCGCGCCCGGGCCGCGGGGACCGCACCGACCGGCGGGAGCGCTCCGCCGGCAGTGAGCCGAGGCCGCGCCGGGAGCCGGCCGTCAGGGCGCCGAAGGCGAAACAGGCCGCGCCGACGGAGCCGATGGACAGCAGACTGCCGATGGAGAGGACGGACCCGGCCGAACCGATGGACAGCACGGATCCGGCCGAACCGATCGAGAGGACGGATCCGGCCGAACCGATGGAGAGCACCGAGCCGACCGAACCGATCGACAGCACCGAGCCGATGGAGCCGATGGAGCCGATGGATCCGAGCGAGCCGTGGGAGGGCGGAGCCGGACGTGCGGAAGCGGTCATGCCCTTGATCGTAGCCAGCCCGCCCCGCCCCCGCGCCCGCAGTCGGCCCGCCCCGGGCGCTCAGTCGACCCGGGCCTCAGCGCACCCGGGCGCTCAGTTCACCCGGGCCGCGAACAGCCGTTGCCCCAGCAGGCCCATCGGGTGTCCGTCCTCCGGCAGGGTGAGCACCGTCGGGCAGCCGGCGGCCGTGAGCGCCGCCCGCCACTGCGCGGCCGGGTGGGCGATGCCGCCGCCGACGTCGCCGGTGATCAGCAGGTCGAGCTGTTCGGCGGTGGGCGCGAGCAGCAGCAGCCGGCCGCCGGGGGCGAGCCGGCGGACCAGCGCGGGCACCACCTCCTCCGGCCGCCCGGTCGCGGCCGCGGTGGCGACCACGAGGTCGTAGCGGCCGCCGTCGGGGGCGCGGTGGTGCTCGGTGTGCTGACGGGGCGGCCCGGCGGAGAGGGCACGGGCGACGGCGGTCTCGGAGTCCTCGGCGCCGAGTTCGAGGACACGCAGCGGGACGGGCCCGGCGTGGGCCTCGGCGGTGCCGCGCACCATCGCGCCGAGGGCGGCGCCGAGGAAGCCGCGGGCGGCGGCCCAGCGGACCGGGGTGGCGGCCGCCCGGGGCGCCTCCTGGCCGGTGATCAGCCCGGGCAGCCGCAGCGCGCCGCGCCGGACCCGGTCCAGGGCGGCGGCCGGGCCGAGCCCGTCGTCCCAGGCCTCGACGGCCGGGCGCCAGGCCTGCCGGACCTCGGCGGTGCCGGGCCCGGGCCCGCCGCGGAAGACCGGGCCCTGGGCCCCGCCGTCCTGGCGGGTGATCAGGCCGCGCCGGGCGAGCGCGTCCAGCCAGTGGCTGACCCGGGGGCGCTGGGCGGGGGTGACCATGGCGGTGGCCAGGAGTTCGGCCTCGGGGTGGCCGCGCCCGGGGTCGGTGAGCACGCCGGCCTGCTGGAGGGTGTGCAGCAGGGTGGTGAGTACGGCCCGGTCGAGGTGGGCGCCGAACGCGTGGACCTGCTCGGCGGTGACGCCGATGCCGTGCTTCCAGGCGGCGGCGGAGGCGCTCTCGGCGTCGGCGCGCAGCCGGCGGTCGGCGGCCTCGGCGTTGCTGTCGGGGGCGCGGACGTGGGCGAGGACGGCGCCGAGCGCGTCGACGGCGGCGTACACGTCCTCCTGGCGGGGTTCGGGGCCGATGTGCAGGACCAGGCGTAGCGCGGCGAGGTCGTGGGCGGCGAGGCCGGGCTGCCGGCCGAGCCGCCAGAGCAGTGCGGAGGGCAGGCTGAGGTGGGTGCTGCGGCTGGCGGCGACGGCGGCGAGCTGCTGGTCGGGGTGCTGGTCGGGGTCCCCGCAGTGGACGGTGCCGCCGGCCAGCAGGGTGGCGAGGGCGAGGTCGACGGCGAGGTCGGTGACCGGGTGCAGCACGGTGTGGCGGATCGGGGGCGTGCCGAGGACGCCGGCCCAGTAGCGCAGCCGCTGCTCGGCGGCCCGGGTGGCGGAGGGCGGCAGCGTGGCGTGCTCGGCGACGCGCTGGGCGAGGGCCCGGGGCAGGCCGCCCGGCGGGGAGACGCCGAGCAGCAGGCCGATGCCGCTGATCGCGCGCCCGTCGGCGACGACGGCGGGCCGTTCGCCGAGCTCGCGCAGCGCGCTGACCAGGGCAGGGGTCGTGGGCACGGTGATCACTCCGGGGGCTCGGGCAGCGGCCGGGCTCGGGCGGTAACCGGGCTCGGGCAGAAACCGCACCACTGAACCACGCGTTCGAGGTGGGAAGGGGCGTGAGCAAGTCAAACTTCGGTAATGATTTTCATATCGGACAGCCAAGCTGTCGGGGTGAGGGCGCCGTGAAGTGGCCGGAAGTTCACATTCCGGAAGGCTGGTGCGATCCCTTGACAGGTGGTTCGGGTACTGGATCAATGGAGCCCGACGAGCCTGACCGAACGATCGGTAGGTGGCTCCGATCGGGCAGAGCAGCGAAGGAGCGACGATGACCGGCACCGCACCCGTCCCGCGCAGACGCCTCGGGGAGCCGATCCCGCCCGAGCTCCTGGACGCCGGTGAGCGGATGGGCCCGGACGAACTGCGCGCCCACCAGCTCACCCGGCTGCGGGCCACCCTGCGGCACGCGTACGACAACGTCGAGCTGTACCGCCGCAAGTTCGACGCCGCCGGAGTCGGCCCGGAGGACTGCCGCAGCCTCGCCGACCTCGCCCGCTTCCCCTTCACGACCAAGGCCGACCTGCGCGAGGGCTACCCCTTCGGCATGTTCGCCGTCCCGATGGAGCGGGTCCGCAGGATCCACGCCTCCAGCGGCACCACCGGACTGCCGACCGTGGTCGGCTACACCGACGACGACCTCTCGATGTGGGCCGACGTGGTCGCCCGCTCGATCCGCGCGGCCGGCGGCCGGCCCGGCCACAAGGTGCACATCGCCTACGGCTACGGGCTGTTCACCGGCGGCCTGGGCGCCCACTACGGCGCCGAGCGGGCAGGCTGCACCGTCATCCCGGCCTCCGGCGGCATGACGGCCCGCCAGGTCCGGCTGATCCTGGACTTCGAGCCCGAGATCATCATGGTCACCCCGTCCTACCTGCTGACCCTGCTGGACGAGTTCGAGAAGCAGGGCGTGGACCCGCGCGGCACCTCGCTCCGGGTGGGCATCTTCGGGGCCGAGCCCTGGACGGAGGAGATGCGGCGCGAGATCGAGGAGCGGCTCGACCTGCACGCCGTCGACATCTACGGCCTCTCCGAGGTGGTCGGCCCCGGCATCGCCCAGGAGTGCGTGGAGACCAAGGACGGGCTGCACATCTGGGAGGACCACTTCTACCCGGAGGTCGTCGACCCGTTCACCGACGAGGTGCTCCCCGACGGCGAGGGCGGCGAACTGGTCTTCACCTCGCTCACCAAGGAGGCGCTGCCGGTCGTCCGCTACCGCACCCGCGACCTCAGCCGGCTGCTGCCCGGCACCGCTCGGCCGGCCTTCCGGCGGATGGAGAAGGTCACCGGCCGCAGCGACGACATGATCATCCTGCGCGGGGTGAACGTCTTCCCGACCCAGATCGAGGAGATCCTGCTGCGCACCCCCGGTGTCGCGCCGCACTTCCAGCTGCGGCTCGGCCGGCAGGGGCGGCTCGACCACATGACCGTCCGGGTCGAGGCCAGGCCGGACGCCTCCACCGAGCTGCGGGAGGCGGCGCGGGCGGCGATCGTCGGCGCGGTGAAGGACGGGGTCGGGATCACCGTCGCGGCCGAGGTGGTGGACCCGTACACGCTGGAGCGCTCGGTCGGGAAGATCAAGCGCGTGGTGGACGAGCGGCGTTGAACCCGACGCGCCGTCATGCCGGGAGCCATGCCGGGAGGCGGGGCGGGCGACGGAGCGGGCGGCCGGGCGGGCGTGGACACCCCCGCGCGGGCCCTATGCTGCGGGGCATGCCGAGTGAGCTGCGCACTCTTCAGCCCGTCGAGGACCTCGCCTTCGTCCGGCGGGAGACCGAGCTGAAGCCCGTCCCCTTCGTGCCCGAGATCAGCCTGTACATGGCCGAGGACGCCATCGCCCTGTGGGAGACCACCGAGCGGGAGCGCGGGCGGGCCGGGCTGCCGCCGCCGTTCTGGGCCTTCGCCTGGGCGGGCGGGGTGGCGGTCGCCCGCTACGTGCTGGACCATCCCGAACTGGTGGCCGGCCGCCGGGTGCTGGACGTCGCGGCCGGCTCCGGACTGGTCGGGGTGGCCGCCGCGCTGCGCGGGGCGACCGAGGTGCGCGCCGCCGAGATCGACGCCTACGCGGTGGCCGCGATCGGCGTGAACGCCGAGGCGAACGGGGTGCGGGTGGAGGGTGCCCTGGTGGACCTGGTGGACGGCGACGGCGGTCCGGCCGAGGTGGTGCTCGCGGGGGACGTCTTCTACGAACGGGCCATGGCCGCCCGCTTCCTGCCCTTCCTGGAGCGGGCCGTCGCTCGCGGCGCGACCGTCATCGTCGGCGACCCCGGCCGGGCCTACCTGCCCCGGGACAGGTTCACCGCGGTCGCGGCCTACCAGGTGCCGGTGGTCGCGGACCTGGAGGACACCGCGGTCAAGACCACCACGGTGTGGCGGCTCGGCTGACGGCACGTCACGCCGTGAGAGGGCTGTCCGGGTCGTGGAATTCCCGGCGGCGCGGCGGGGGCGGCTGCTGGGGCGTGTCTGACAATTCCCGCCGGGTGCGCGACGCGCCCCCGGCCTTCGGCCGGGAGGTACCCCCAGGGCACGCACCTCGCCGCGTTGTCGTCGGTCGCCAATGGCCCCCAGCCTGGCGGCCGGGAGGTGCCCCCACCGCAGTGGCTCCGCCCCCAGCCTTCGGCCGGGAGGTGCCCCCACCTCCGCCTTGCGATGCACGCACCCCAACGCCGCGCCCTGATCCGACGCCAATTGTCAGACACGCCCCAGACAGGCCCGCATGACCGATCGGATCGCGCGGCGCGCCGACGCCATGGTGCTGGACGACAACGCGCTCGGCCACCGCACCTGGCAGGCGGCCGGCTGCCACCCGGAGCCGCGGTGGAGCCGCTGGCTCAAGCCGCTGCCCGCCTGACGGCCGCCGCGGCGGTTGCTCCCGTCCCCGTCAGGACGGGAGCAACCACCGTGGGAGAGAGCGGTGTTCAGCCGCGCAGCCGGGCCAGCCAGGCCTCGACCTCGTCGGAGCGGCGGGGGAGGCCGGCGGAGAGGTTCTCGTTGCCGTCCTCGGTGACGAGGATGTCGTCCTCGATCCGCGCCCCGATGCCCCGGTACTCCTCCGGCACCGTCAGGTCGTTCTCCTGGAAGTAGATGCCGGGCTCGACGGTGAGCACCATGCCGGGCTCCAGCGGGCCGTCGACGTGCTCCTCGGTGCGGGAGTGGGCGCAGTCGTGGACGTCGATGCCCAGCATGTGGCCGGTGCCGGCCAGGGTGAAGCGCCGGTGCAGGCCCAGCTCGTACACCTTGTCCGCGCTCAGGTCGCCGAACAGGCCCCAGGCGGTGAGGTGTTCGGCCAGCTCGCGCTGGGCGGCGTGGTGGAAGTCGCGGAACCGCCCGCCGGGCTTCACCGCGGCGATGCCGGCCTCCTGGGCCGCGTACACGGCGTCGTAGACCTTGCGCTGGAGGTCGGTGAAGCGGCCGCTGACCGGCAGGGTGCGGGTGACGTCGGCGGTGTAGAGGTGGTCGGTCTCCACGCCCGCGTCGAGCAGCAGCAGGTCGCCGGGCCTGGCGTGGCCGTTGTTGCGCACCCAGTGCAGGGTGGTGGCGTGCGGGCCGGCCGCGGCGATGGTGCTGTAGCCCACGCTGTTGCCCTCGATCCGGGCGCGGACGAAGAAAGTGCCCTCGATCAGCCGCTCGGAGGTCGCGGAGTCGGTGCCCAGCACGCGCACCACGTCCTCGAAGCCGCGGGCGGTGGCGGCGCAGGCGAAGCGCAGCTCCTCGATCTCGAACTCGTCCTTGACCAGGCGCAGTCCGGACAGGAAGACCTCGAACTCCGCGTCCCGCTCGGCGACCGCCCGGTCGGCGAGGGCCGCCTCCACTCCCGCGTCGTGGCGGCGCAGCACGCGGGCCGGGCCGGTAGCGGCGCGCAGGTCGGCGCGGACGGTGCGGACGTCCCGGCAGGGCAGGCCGAACAGCCGCTCGCTCTCGGTCAGGCTGTTGCGGCGGCCGTCCCACAGCTCGCCGTGGTTGTCCAGCCAGAACTCGCCGTTGTCGGTGCGCGAGCGGTCGCGCAGGTAGAGCACGGCCTCGTGGCCGCTGCCCCCGGCCGGGGTGAGCACCAGGACGGCGTCCTCGGACTGGTCGCCGGTCAGGTAGGCGTAGTCGGAGGAGGGGCGGAACGGGTAGTCGGTGTCGTTGGCCCGCACCTTGGGGTTGCCCGCCGGGACCACCAGCAGCTCGCCAGGGAAGGCGGCGGACAGCTCCGCGCGGCGGCGGGCGGTGTGCGCGGCCTGCGGGATCGGCTCCAGGGCGGTGCGCTCGGTGTCGGCCCAGCCCTGCGTCATGCTCGCGGCGAGTTCGTCCGTGACGCCGCGGGTCAGGCCGTTCTTCCGGTACTTGATGGTCTCGGCGGGCTCGGTCACTGCGGTCTCCTGGTGAGGGTGGGGGAAGCGCGGTGCTTCGCTACGCTGCCCCGTCCGTCGGTGTGCGTCCCGTACGGTATATCGAACAATGCCGGGAGAGAAGAGGTTCGAGCGTGAACGATGCCGAGGAATCCGTCCGGGGCGTCCTGGCCGCCAACCTGAAGCGGGTGCGGGCCCAGCGCGGACTGTCGCTGTCCGAGCTGTCCCGGCGGGCCGGGGTCGGCAAGGCGACGCTCTCCCAGCTGGAGTCGGGGGCGGGCAATCCCACCCTGGAGACCGTGCTCGGGCTCTCCCGGGTGCTCGGCGTGCCGATCTCCGACCTGGTCGAGGCCAGGCCGGCCGGCGAGGTCACGGTGGTGCGCGCGGCCGAGGCCGAGGTGCTCAGCGGACGGGGCGTGGACCTGCGCCCGCTGCGCCGGATCGAGTCCGGGGACGCGGTGTTCGAGCTGTACGACCAGGTGGTGCGCACCGACGGCACCCAGATCTCCGGCGGCCACAGCGGGACCGAGCACACCGTCGTCCAGGCCGGCCGGCTGCGGGTGCGGGCGGGGCGCCAGGAGGTCGAGCTCGGCCCGGGCGACTACATCGGCTTCGACGCCTCGCTGCCGCACAGCTACACCGCCGTGGCCGGCGAGCCGGTGCGCTCGGTGCTGGTGCTCCAGTACCGGGCCGAGCAGCACCGCCACCTCGCCGAGACGGCCCGGCCGGCCGCGTGGGGGCTCTGGCACTGAGCGGCCCGGGTGGTTCGGCGCACCGCCGGATCGTTCGCAATACCGAACGGGCGGCGAGTGCGGCAGGATGATCATCATGACGGACGCACTCACTTGGTTCGCGGAATTCCAGTCGATCGCCTACGGCGGGGACCGCAGCTGGGGCTCCGACGGCGTGGACGGCGAGCCGGCCACCGCCGCGGCCCTGGCAGCCGAGCCGGCCGCCGCCGGAGTGCCCGACCACGACCGTGCGGGCGACGACCTCCACCGGACGAGCCTGGAGGTGATCGGCCGCCACTTCGGGCTCACCCTGCCACGCGCCCAGGTGCGGGAGGCCGCGCTCCCGGCCGTCCTGCTGGAGTTCGGCTGAGCGGATGGCACCCGCCCCGACCTCCCACCGGCCCGTCACGGACGCCCTCGGGATCGAGACCTGCCTGGTCGCCCGCGCGGACCGGCGGGAGAGGGTGCTGCGCGACTTCCTGGAGATCGCCACCGCGACGCTGCGGCCCGGCTGAGCGCCGCGGGCCCGGGCGCCGGAAGGCCCGGGCGGCGACGGCGGCGCGGCCGTCAACCGGCGTGCGCGGGATCCACCTCCGGGCGCCAACGGTGCGGGAACTCACTGTGAATTGTTCACCGGTCAGAGTGACAGCCCAGCCGCCTCCGGGGCTCTGCGGGCATCATGGGCCGCGACCGGGACGTCGCGGGACAGGGAGTCGACCGATGGGTAGGCCGATGGCGGAGTTCGGCTGCGCGAAGTGCTACGGCGAGGACGAGCAGGCGGTGTGGCGGCGGCAGCAGGTGGGGTTCGAGCACGAGACGGCGGTGGTGGACGGTTCGCGCTTCGCGGTCAACCTGCGGCGCTGCCGGGACTGTTCGCAGCGGTTCGTCTGGATCTTCACCGAGGTCGTCGACTGGATGGGCGGGGACGACGCCCAGTACGTGACGATCATGCCGGTGACCGCCGACGAGGCCACCGGCCTGACCGCCGGCACCCTGCGACCGCGCGGCCTCGGCGCGCTCGGCCGCGACCGCCGCCGCCTCAACCACGACTGGCCGACCGGCGGCCCGGCCCGGCTGCACTGGAACTCCGGGCGCTTCCTGGTCGCTGACGGCCGCTGACGACCCGGAGGCCGGCAAGCGGTGTACGACGTCCCGCCGGAGCCTGTTCGGTCGGCTGCCGTGGTGCCGGGTGCGCCGCAGTCTCCGACGGCCGGGGCGGCGGACGAACTGCTGTCCCGGTCAACGGCGTTCGGCCCGGTGCGGGCCGTCAGAGGTGGCGGAGACCGGGCTCCTCCCCGCTTCGAGGCGGGCACGTCGACTGCGCTTCGAGTCGGTGGCGGCCGGTGAGGCGTTCGACGGCCGCCTTCACCAGCCCGGTGAAGAGCGGGTGCGGGCGGGTGGGGCGGGAGCGCAGTTCCGGGTGGGCCTGGGTGGCGACCAGGTAGGGGTGCACCTCGCGCGGGTACTCGACGTACTCGACCAGGTCGCCCTTGGGCGAGAGGCCGGAGAACACCAGGCCGGTCTTCTCCAGGTCCGCGCGGTAGGCGTTGTTGACCTCGTAGCGGTGGCGGTGGCGCTCCTCGACGTACTGCTCGCCGCCGTAGACCTCACGGACGATCGAGCCCTCGGCGAGCTTGGCCGGGTACAGGCCCAGGCGCATGGTGCCGCCCAGGTCGCCCTTGCCGTCGAGGACGGCCAGCTGCTCGGCCATGGTGGAGACGACCGGGTGCTTGGCGGCGGAGTCGAACTCGGTGGAGTTGGCCTCCGGCAGGCCGGCCAGGTTGCGGGCCGCCTCGATGACGACGCACTGGAGGCCCAGGCACAGGCCCAGCAGCGGGACCTTGTTCTCGCGGGCGTAGGTGATGGCGCCCACCTTGCCGTTGACGCCGCGGTCGCCGAAGCCGCCGGGGATGCAGATGCCGTCGACGTCGCCGAGCCGGGCCTCGGCGCCGGCCGGGGTCTCGCAGTCGTCGGAGGCGACCCACTTGATCCTCACGCCGGCCCTGTTGGCGAATCCGCCGGCGCGCAGCGCCTCGGTGACCGACAGGTAGGCGTCGGGCAGGTCGACGTACTTGCCGACCAGCGCGAGGACGATCTCGTGATCGGGGTTGTGGACGCGGTCCAGCAGGTCGTCCCAGGTGGTCCAGTCGACGTCGCGGAACGGCAGGTCCAGGCGGCGCACCACGTAGGCGTCCAGGCCCTCGGCGTGCAGCATCTTGGGGATGTCGTAGATCGAGCGGGCGTCGGGGCAGGCGACCACGGCGGCCTCGTCCACGTCGCACATCATCGAGATCTTGTGCTTGATCGCCTGCGGGACCTCGCGGTCGGCGCGCAGCACGATCGCGTCGGGCTGGATGCCGATGTTGCGCAGGGCGGCGACGGAGTGCTGGGTGGGCTTGGTCTTCAGCTCGCCCGAGGGGCCGATGTAGGGCAGCAGGGAGATGTGCACGACGAAGACGTTGTTCCGGCCGACCTCGTGGCGGACCTGGCGGACGGTCTCCAGGAACGGCAGCGACTCGATGTCGCCGACGGTGCCGCCGACCTCGGTGATGACGACGTCCACCGCGTCCGTCGCCACGCACCGGACGCGGTGCTTGATCTCGTTGGTGATGTGCGGGATGACCTGGACGGTTTCGCCCAGGTACTCGCCGCGGCGCTCCTTGGCGATCACGGTCGAGTAGACCTGGCCGGTGGTGACGTTGGCGGTGCCGTCCAGGTCACGGTCGAGGAAGCGCTCGTAGTGGCCGATGTCGAGGTCGGTCTCGGCGCCGTCGTCGGTGACGAACACCTCGCCGTGCTGGAACGGGTTCATGGTGCCCGGGTCCACGTTGAGGTACGGGTCGAGCTTCTGCATCGTCACGCGCAGGCCGCGGGCCTTCAGCAGCATGCCCAGGCTGGAGGCGGTGAGCCCCTTGCCGAGCGAGGAGGCGACACCCCCGGTGACGAAGAGGTGCTTGGTCGTCGTGGATTTCGGCGGCATGGCCAAGAGAGGGCTCCCGTGGTCGCGGCTGGCAGGGGGAGGGGGAGGCACGGCTCCTCAGGGCGCGTCGGGCGCAGCGGATCCGGGTCCGGAGACGCGGGTGAGGATCTCCGTGTCGCAGTCGAGGATGTGCGGTAGCGCTCCGATCGTGTCGACGACGAAGCGGTACAGGCTGGTCTCGTCCTCGACGCACACGTCGGCCAGGATGCTGTGACACCCCGTCACCGCTGCGCAGAAGGACACCTCGGGACATCGGGACAGGGCGGTACCGACGACTTCGATGCCCGCCGGATGGACCTTCAGCCGTACCCGTGCCTCCACGGGGCGGCCCAGGAAGGCCGGGTCGGCGACGGTGCGCAGCCGCAGCACCCGGCGCTCCAGCAGGGAGGCCACCCGCCGCCCCGCCGTGGCGGTGGAGAAGCCGAGGTCCCTGCCGAGATCGGTGAGGCTGATGCGGGCGTTCCTCGTCAGGGCATCGGCGACGCGGCGGTCGGTGGGCGTGAGGTCGTGCCGGGGTGCGGGTCCGGGCAAGGGCTGGACCAGGCTTGCCCGCAAGCGCTTCTCCTCCTCCTCGGCCAGGACAGGGGCGTGCCACTCGGCCTCGGTTCGGAACGAGCGCAGTGTGATGTGTGAGCTGAGCACCGTGGTTTCGGGGAGACCGGGTACTTCCTCCAGCGGCAGGGAGGGCAGGCGTGGCCGTCCCTCCACGAGCAGGTGGCACCACAGGCCGGCCCCTCCGCTCACAGCGGCGACGTTAAGCACCCCGGGGAGCTTTGCCAATCGTTGAGGGATGGTTTCCAGACAACCCATCGCGGTCCGCAGCCGAAGGTGCACGGAGTGTCCCCGTCCGCTGTACAGGGGGTCGTAGTCGGCCGTGCAGCGGATGGTCCCCGTGCTCAGGAGCCGCTGGATGCGCCGTGCCACCGTGCGCTCGTGGTCGCCGAGGATGCGCCCCAACTCTGCGACTCCGGCGCGGGGGTTGATCTGGAGCGCTGCCACGATGCGCTGGTCAAGGTCGTCACTGACGTCTGAATCGTTCATCACGCCGCAATGATGGCAGGATCTTTGTCAGAAAAGCGATGGATGTTGTCGGGATCAATCAGCTGAGGCAGACTCGCAGATCCATCGCCGGAGTGGCGCCTGGAGAGCTTGTCGCATCCGACCCGAGGCGCCGGCCGAGTCACCACAGCGCCTGCTGTACCACCGCGGCCGGTACGCACCGATCGCCGACGCCCGCGACGCCGGTACGCCTGGCCCGCCCGCGCGGCCCGCCCCACCGCACACCACCGTGCCCGATGCAGGGCACACCCACCCCGAACGAACGAGGAGAGACACCGTCATGGAAACGAAGCCCGGCACGCGCGCCGAAGCGACGCCCGCGCGACAGTCCGGCCTGCTCACGGGGCTCGACGTCTTCGTCGGCGGACCGATCCAGCACGCCATCCTGGAGAACGGTTTCGTCGGCCACCTGCAGGACGCGATCACCACGGCGATCGACGCCGTCCGGGACAACGGAGCGAACGTCTTCTCGGCGCACCTCGTGGAGAAGTTCGGGGCCGAGACCGCGTCGTTCACCCCGGAGCAGGTCTCCGTGCGCGACTTGCGCTGGATGAAGAAGTGCGACGTCTTCGTGCCCGTCCTGCCGGTACTGGAGGACGGCACCCTGCGACGCACGGACGGCACCCACGTCGAACTCGGCTGGGCCACGGCCCTGGGGCGTCCCATCGTCCTGATCACCAAGCAGCCCTTCGTCGACTCCGCGAGCCACCTCCTGAAGGGCCTGCACCGGGTCGGCTTCGTCCAGACCATCGACTTCGACGAGTTCACCGAGAAGCCGGCGCTGCTCATCGACGCCGTGCTCGCCGCCACGGAGCGCCAGCGCGAGGCCATCGGCGCGAGCCTCGTCGCCTGACCGGCACCCGCCGGCACACCCCCACCTGCCCCACCGACGGACGGAGACATCGAGTGCCCGACGCGTCGATCCTAGGCCTGCCGCTGGCCAACCCCGTGATCGTCGGATCCGGACTGCTGACGGACCAGGAGCGCAACATCCGCCGACTCGTCGAGCGGGGCGCCGGAGCCGTCGTCACCAAGACCATCCACCCCAACCCGCCGCAAGGCCTCGACGAGCGGATCATCCGGCTGCCCGTCGGGCTGCTGAACAGCACCACCTACTCCAAGCGGCCGGTCAACCACTGGCTGGGCGTGTTGCGTTCGTTCGCCGAGGACCGGCTGCCCGTCATCGCCTCCCTGCACGCCGACACCCCGGCCGAACTCGCCGCCCTGGCCAAGGACGTCGAGGCGACCGGCTGCCGGGCCCTGGAACTCGGCATCTCCTGCCTCAACGAGGAGGAGGGGCTGGAGGACGACAACCCCGACCGGGTCTACGCCTACACCTCCGAGACCCGGGGCAGGACGGCGCTGCCGATCTCCGTCAAGCTGGCCGTCGGCGAGGGGCTCCAGGGCCGGGTGCACGCCGCCATCGAGGGCGGAGCCGATGCCGTCACCCTCAGCGACACCATCGGCGGCGCGGCCGTGTCCCCCGCGACCGGGAGGCTCGAACTGAACGGCGTCTTCGGGTACTCCGGCCCCGGCCTCAAACCGCTCGTCCTCGCCGCTCTCTGGCAACTGCGCAGGAGAGGCGTCGAGTTGCCCGTCATGGGCTGCGGAGGAGTGAGCAGCGGCCGCGACGTGGCCGACTACCTCAGCGTCGGAGCGAACGTGGTCCAGGTCTACTCGGCGCTGCACACCGACATGTACGAGACGCTCGAACGCATCGTGGCGGAGACCCGGGACCTCATCGGCTCCTCCGCCGCCGCCCCGCTCCTGCCGGAAGCGACCCGGGAGGCACCTCAGGGCGCACCTCAGGGCGCACCTCAGGAGGTGGCGATATGACCGCCCGACCCTCCGGCCCCCGGCTGCTCACCGACCTGACCAGCGCCCAGGTCGCCGACACCGTGCGCGGACGCACCGTCGTGTGGCCCATCGGGGCGATCGAGCAGCACGGGCCGCACCTGCCGCTGTCCGTCGACCTGATCCTCGCGGAGGCGTTCGCCACCGGGATCGCGAAGGAACTCGACGCGTTCACCCTGCCCGCGCAGGCCGTCGGCGCGCGGTCCCTGCCCCAGAGCGGCGGCGGGCTCCACTTTCCCGGCACGGTCTACGTGGCCGGCGACACCCTCGTCCGCTTCCTGCGCGAGACGCTCACCGCGCTGTCGGCGCTGCCCATGGCCCGGCTGATCGTGGTCAACGGGCACTACGAGAACGAACCGTTCCTCTTCGAGGCGCTGGACCAGGTGCGCGAGCAGGGCCTGTTGGACAGCACGGAGGTCTTCGCGTTCAGCTGGTGGAGCCTGGTCAGGGACACCTGGACCGACGCGGAAGTCCCCCGGTTCCCCGGCTGGCACGCCGAGCACGCGGGCGTCACCGAGACGAGCCTCATGCTCCACCTGCGACCCGACCTCGTCACCGACGAGCGCCCCGACCACGACGATCCGCCTCGAGCGGGTGTCTACCTGCACCCCGTCGACGTCGGACGGACCACCAACCGCGGAGTCCTGTCCTCGACCTCCGGCGCCGACGCGGGCCTCGGGGAGAAGCTGCTGCGCCACGTCGTGGACGAGGCGACGGCCATGGTGCGCGACGGCGACGGGCTGCTCCTCGCCCGGACCCGCCCGGACCGCCGCCGTCCGGACCCGCAGCGCCGACCCGCCGCACATCCCGAAGGGAAGCAGCCGTGACCCGGAAGTTCCACCTCGCCTGTATCTTCAACTTCACCCCGGACGACTGGCAGGGCCCCTTCGGCACCGGAGGCTCACCCTGGGACGGAAAGTTCCACACGGAGGTGGCCCAGGCGCTCGAACGGGCCTGCTTCGACTACGTGATCATCGAGGACAAGCTGATGGTCCCGGAGAGCTACGGCGGTTCCGCCGAGCGGGCACTGCGGCAGGGCATGGTCGTCCCGAAGCACGACCCGGTCCCGCTGGCCGTCGCGATGGGCCTCGCCACGTCCCACCTGGGAATCGTCGCGACCCTGTCGACCCTGGCGTACCCGCCGTTCATGACCGCGCGCCTCTCCTCGACGATGGACAGCATGCTCGGCGGGCGCTTCGGCTGGAACATCGTCACCAGCGCCGAGGACCTGGCCGCGCGGAACTTCGGACTGGAGAAGCTGCCGTCACGGGACGTCCGCTACGCCATGGCCGACGAGTACGTCGACGTCGTCCGGCAGCTCTTCGCCTCCTGGGACGAGGACGCCGTCGTACTCGACCGGGAGAAGGGGATCTACGCCGACCACACCAAGGTCCGGCCGATCCACTTCAAGGGCGAACACTTCAGCGTGCGGGGTCCGTTGAACACCGTGCCCTCCCCGCAGCACCGGCCCGCGTTCGTGCAGGCCGGGGCCTCGCCCCGGGGCCGGGTCTTCGCCGCGCGCAACGCCGACTCGGTCATCGCCATCGCCAACGGGGTGGAGGGGATGAAGGAGTTCAGGGACGACGTGCGCAAACACGCCGAAGCGGCCGGCCGTGACCCCGACGAGGTCAAGGTCCTGTTCTGCGTGACGCCCACGCTCGGCGAGACGGAGCAGGACGCACGGGCCAAGTACGAGCGGATGATCTCGTCGCCCCAGTTCATCCACGACATCCTCGCCGAGACCTCCGCGCTCACGGAGATCGACTTCGCCCGGTTCGACCTCGACGAGCCCCTGCCGTACCGGCTGAAGACCAATGGCGAGCAGGGTTCACTGGACCAGCTCCAGCAGTGGGGCAGCGGCAAGACGCTGCGGGAACTGGTGCTGGACGCCGCCGGCGGGCTGGTCTCCTCGGTGGAACTCATCGGCACACCCGACCAGGTGGCGCAGCGGATGGGGGAGGTCATGGAGGAGGTCGGAGGGGACGGCTTCATGCTGACGACGCCGGTACTGCGGCTGAACCGCCACTGGGTCGCCGATGTCACCGACGGACTCGTGCCCGCGCTCCAGCGCCGCGGGCTGACCCGGAGCACGTACACCCCCGGCCACACCCTGCGGCAGAACCTCGCGGAGTTCTGAGCAGCCCCGCCGCACCCGGTGAGAGCCGTCCGGTCCCGGCGTCCGCCCACCGCGCCACGGTCAGGCGGACCCGCCGGGACCGGACGGCACCGCACCGCGCACCGTGTCGCGGTACCAGCGGCCCCACGTGTCCAGCTGCTCCGTGATGGAGTCCAGCGTGTGGCCGGCGTCGGTGAGCGCGTACTCGACCCGAGGGGGCACCTCCCGGTACACCGTCCGTTCCACCAGCCCGTCCGCCTCCAGCTCCCGGAGCTGGCGGGTCAGCATGCGCTGGGTGACACCCGGCAGGGCGCGCCGCAGTTCGCCGAACCGGTGGGTTCCCGAGACCAGTTGCTTGAGAATGGCCAGCTTCCACCGGCCGCCGAGGAGCTCCATGGCGAACTCGACCGCGCAGTCGTCCGAGGATTCTTCGACGTTGGAACGCACCTGACCTCCATTGGTATACAGCGTGGCACCAGGGGACACAAAAGACCGTACTTGCGGCCCGCGTCGGTACTTCCGGAAGCTGAGACTATGACAGAGAGCAAGGCCCCCGTCGCGGCCGGACGAGCCGCCGGGAAAGAGCGTGCGGGGCATTCGACGGACTCGGGGCAGCCGGGCGGACCGGCCCTTCCCGCGCGGCAGCGGTGGCTGGTGCTGGCCGTGGTGTCGGGGAGCCTCTTCCTGTGCGGCATCGACCTCACCGTCCTGCACGTCGCGGTGCCGAGCCTGAGCCGGGACCTCGAACCGAGCCCGGCCCAGCTGCTGTGGATCGTCGACGTCTACTCGCTGACCCTGGCCGCCCTCCTGGTGACCTGCGGCACCCTCGGCGACCGCATCGGCCGGCGCCGGATGGTGCTCAGCGGCTTCCTCGCCTTCGGTCTCGCCTCCGCGGCGGCCGCGTTCGCGACCTCGACCGCACAACTCATCGCCGCGCGGGCCGCACTGGGCGTCGGCGCGGCGATGATCATGGCGTCCACGGTGGCGATCATCCGGGTCGTCTTCACGGACGACCGCGAACGCGCCATGGCGCTCGGCATCTGGACCTCCGCGCACAGCGTCGGGGCCACGATCGGTCCACTGGCCGGTGGCCTGGTCACCGAGAAGTGGGGCTGGGGAGCGGTGTTCCTCATCAACGTCCCCGTCATCGTCGTCATCCTGGCCGTCGGCGTCCGCGTCATCCCCGAGTCACGCAACCCCGAACCCCGCCGCTGGGACGTCACCAGCGTCGCGCTGTCCGTCACCGGCCTGGCCGCCGTGGTCTACGCGCTCAAGCAGGCCGGCGAGCACGCGGGGGTGAGCGCCGTCATCGTCCTCCTGGCCCTCGCCGGCGGCGTCCTGCTCTACGCCTTCGTACGACGCCAACGGCGCATCCGGGAGCCGTTGCTGGACTTCACCCTCTTCCGTGAACGCCGCTTCAGCACGGCCACGCTGTGTGTCATCGGCTGCTTCGGCAGCTATGTCGCCCTGCTGTTCTTCCTCACCCAGTGGCTCCAGCAGGTGGGCGGGTACTCGCCGGTGCGCGCCGGGCTCGCGCTGATGCCGCTGGCCGGCGCCAACGCCCTCGGCGCGGTCACGGCCCCCTGGGCGGCGAACCGGTGGGGCAACCGCTGGGCCCTCACCGGAGCACTCTCCCTCTTCGCCCTCGCGTGCGCCGCCATCGCGGCCGTCGGCGACGCGGGGCACTACGGCGTCCTCCTCGTCCCGCTGCTCGCCGCCGGGTACGGCGCCGGCATCGTCATGACCCTGGGCGCCGACTCCATCATGGGCGCCGCGCAACCCGAGCGGTCCGGGGAGGCGGCCGCGATCCAGGAGACGTCCTTCGAACTCGGCGCCGGGCTCGGCGTCGCCGTCCTCGGGGCCGTCCTGACCGCCGTGTACCGCACCGGCCTGCCCGACGTGCCGGGCCTCTCCGCGGAGCAGCAGGCCAGGGCCGGGGAGTCGTTCGCCGCGGCGGAGGACGTCGTGACGCACCTGCCGTCCCTGACCGCCGACGCGGTGCTGCGGTCGGCACGGCAGGCCTACGACCGGGGCTTCACCGCGGTGGCGGTGATCGCGGCGATCGGCCTGGCGGGCACCGCACTCATGGCCGCGGCCCTGCTGCGTCCCCGCCCGGCCGCGAAGCAGGCCGGCGAGGGCTGACCGGTGCCGGAGGGGCAGGGCCGGTGGACGTGCGTTCATGCTCGCAGGGCAGGAGTTCAAGCGCCTGAGAGAGCGCGGACACGGCGGTGCGGGCTTCGAGGTGACTCGAAGCCCGCACCGAAACTCCTTCTGCTCAGGTGCCGTTGAGGGCGTAGCTGCGGAAGGTGGCCAGCAGCGGCAGCACCTCGGTCTTGCTGGGATCCTCGGTGACGGCCCGCATCGCGTCGATCACCGTGTGGGCGATGATCTTCGTCACCGAGAGGTCCTCCGAGGGGGCGAGGGTGCCCCAGGCCTTCAGGGTCTGGGTGAGCAGGGCGCTCATCCGGGCGCCGATGTTGGAGCTGACCGCGTCGGAGATCTCGGCGAGCTCCTCGTCGCTCATGGTGCTGCGCAGCCCGAAGGCCAGCGCCATCAGGGTGTCCATCGCGTGTTCGCCGTACGCGGCGACCAGTGCCGGCAGCGGCCGTTCACCGGGGCTGCCCGCCGCCAGGGCGGAGAGCGCCTCGTCGTCGTCCTTCCACGCCGCCTCCAGGGCGGCCAAGGCCCGCAGGGCCTCGTCTGCGGTGAGCCCGTCTGTCATGGAAGGAACGGTATTGAGCCGTCCCGGCTTCCGACAGGGCCGGAAGCCGGGATCACCCCTTCGAGCGAAGCGGGGCCGAAACGGCCCGGTGGGCCTGCGCGAAGTGCTCGGCGTTCCAGGTGCCGCCGAGCGCGGGGGCCAGCGCGGTGGCGGCGAGGTCCGCGAAGTCCTCGGCGCCGCCGGCCCGTTCGGGCAGCGCGCCGAGCAGCGGGGCGCCGGCGGAGCGGGGCAGGTCCGCGAGGTTGCAGCGCTCGGCGAGGCCCGGCGAATCGGGCCAGGAGCCGACCACGACGCCCGTGAGCGGCAGTTCACGGGCCGCCAGGGCCTCCGCCGTGAGGGAGACGATGTTGAGAGTGCCGAGCCCGGCGGAGGCGATCAGCAGCACCTCGGCCGGCAGCCCGGCGTCCAGTACGGCGCGCACCTGGTCGGCGAGCGTGCGGCCCTCGTCGTCGTAGCGGACCAGCAGCCCGCCCGCGCCCTCCACGAGTACCAGGTCGTGCGTGGAAGCCAGCTCGGCGACGGCCCCGACCACCTCGGCGGGGGAGAGGTACGCCATGCCGGCCCGCCGGGCGGCCGTGTCGGGCGCCAGCGGCTCCGGGTAGCGCACCAGTTCACGGAACGTCAGATCGCCTGCCAGTCGCCGGACTTCGGCCGCGTCGCCGGGCTCGCCCGGGGAGACGCCGGTCTGCCCCGGCTTGAGCACGGCGACCTTCCGGCCGGCCCGCAGCGCCACCGCGGCGACGGCGGCGGTGGCGACCGTCTTGCCGACGTCCGTGTTCGTCCCCGTCACGAACAGGATGCGCGCGCTCATCCGGCCACCGCCGCGGCGGTCACGGCGGCGGCGATCCGTGCCACGTCCTCGTCCTCCGTCACATAGGGCGGCATGGTGTAGATCAGGTCCCGGAACGGCCGCAGCCAGACGCCCGCGCGGGCGGCCGCCTCGGTCGCCGCGGGGACGTTCACCGGGTGGTCCAACTGCACGACGCCGATGGCCCCCCGGACCCGTACGTCGTGCACGCCGGGGAGGTCCGCGGCCGCCGCGAGGCCCTCGGCCAGCCCGGTCCCGACGCGCTTGACCTCCGTCGACCAGTCCTGCCCGAGCAGCAGCTCCAGCGAGGCGTTGGCCGCCGCGCAGGCCAGCGGGTTGCCCATGAACGTCGGCCCGTGCGCGAGCACCGGCACCTCGCCGCGGCTGATCCCGTCCGCGACCTCGCTCGTGCACAGCGTGGCGGCCAGCGTCAGGTAGCCGCCGGTCAGCGCCTTGCCCAGGCACATCACGTCCGGCGAGACGCCCGCGTGGTCGGCGGCGAACAGTGCGCCGCTGCGCCCGAATCCGGTGGCGATCTCGTCGAAGACGAGCAACACCCCGTACCGGTCGCACAGTTCGCGCAGCATCCGCAGGTAGGCGGGCGAGTGGAAGCGCATCCCGCCCGCGCCCTGGACCACCGGCTCGACGATGACGGCGGCCAGCTCGTCGGCGTGCCGGGCCATCAACTCCTCGAACCGCGCGGCGTATTCGGGATCGAGCGGCGCGTCGAACCCGGCCGGCGGCTCCGGGGCGAAGAGCTGCCCGGGCAGCACCCCGCCCCACAGGTGGTGCATCCCGCCGTCCGGGTCGCACACCGACATCGGGTGGAAGGTGTCCCCGTGGTAGCCGCCGCGCCAGGTGAGCAGCCGGCGCTTGGCCGGCCGCCCGACGGACTGCCAGTACTGGAGGCACATCTTCATCGCGACCTCGACGGCCACCGAGCCCGAGTCGGCGAGGAAGACGTGTTGCAGCGGCCCCGGGGTGATCTCCACCAGCGTCGCGGCCAGCCGGACGGCGGGCTCGTGGGTGAGCCCGCCGAACATCACGTGGCTCATCCGCCCCAGCTGGTCGCGCACGGCCTCGTCCAGCACCGGGTGCCGGTAGCCGTGGATCGCCGCCCACCAGGACGACATCCCGTCGACCAGCTCGCGCTGCCCGCCGGCGACGGGCTCGGCCAGGCGCAGCCGCACCCCCGAGGCGGACTCGACCACGTACGGGGTGACGGTGCCGGGCATCGGCCCGTACGGGTGCCACACGTGGGCGCGGTCGAGGGCGAGCAGGGCGGCCGCGGACGGCTGGGACATGGTGGGTGACTCTCCAGAACGGTGGAACGGTCAGGCGTTGGGGGCGAGTCGGGTGCCGGCGCCGCGGCGGCGGACCTTGACGAGGTCGCCGCGGAGCTCGTCGTCGGCGCTCTCCGGGGCGGCGGCCTCCGGCGCGGCGTGCGCGTGGCCGCCGCACGGCCCGCAGCCGCCGCCGCTGCCGCAGGCCGACGCCGACGCCGACACCGACGCCGGTGCCGCGCTGCCGCAGGCCGAGGCCCCGCTGCCGCAGCCGCCCGCCGTCTGCGCCGCCTCGGCGACGTCCGCGCGGTGGCGCGGCAGGGTGGCCTCGCCGGCGCCCTCGACGTCGAAGCCGGCGTCCTTGATCATGTCGAGGTCGGTCTGGCCGGCCTGGCCCTCGCTGGTCAGGTAGTCCCCGAGGAAGATGGAGTTGGCGATGTGCAGGCCGAGCGGCTGCATCGAGCGCAGGTGCACCTCGCGCCCGCCCGCGATCCGCACCTCGGTGTCCGGGTTGACGAAGCGGACCATCGCCAGGATGCGCAGGCAGCGCTGCGGGGTGAGGTTCCACTCCTTGGCGAGCGGGGTGCCCTCGAACGGGATCAGGAAGTTGACCGGGACGGAGTCCGAGCCCAGCTCGCGCAGCGCGAACACCACGTCGACCAGGTCCTCGTCGCTCTCGCCCATGCCGGCGATCAGGCCGGAGCAGGCGGACAGGCCCGCTCCGTGGGCCTTCTGCACGGTGTCCACCCGGTCCGCGTAGGTGTGGGTGCTGGTGATGGTCCCGTAGGTGCCCTCGGAGGTGTTGAGGTTGTGGTTGTAGGCGTCGGCGCCGGCCGCCTTGAGCCGCTCCGCCTGGTTGTCGGAGAGCAGGCCGAGGCAGACGCAGATCTCGACCTCGGGGTCGGCGTCCCTGATGGCGGCCATGGTGTCGGTGACCCGGTCGATGTCACGGTCCGTCGGGCCGCGGCCGCTGGCGACCAGGCAGACCCGCTTGGCACCGCCGGCCACCCCGGCGCGGGCGGCGTCGGCGGCCTGGTCCGGCTTGAGCCAGGTGTACTTGAGGATCTCGGCCTTGGACCCGAGCCGCTGCGAGCAGTACGAGCAGTCCTCCGGGCAGAGCCCGCTCTTGAGGTTCACCAGGTAGTTGAGCTTGACCCGGCGGCCGAACCAGCGGCGGCGCACCTTGCCGGCCGCCGCGACCACGTCGAGCAGCTCGTCGTCGGTGGTGGCGAGGACGGCGAGGGCCTCCTCGCGGGTCGGGACTTCGCCGCGCAGGCCCTTGGCGGTCAGGGTATCGAGCAGATCCATGGGGCGATCCTGCCTGGTGGCGATCGGGCGGCGCCAGAGCAAATCCGCCAGAAGATCGGCGCGAGGATGTGCCGATTGCCACAGTGTCGAAGGTCACGGCTCCGCCGCTGGTCACGCGCTTGACGGGAACCCCGGCATCCGGTTACCGATGAGTAGGAAGGTGGCGTCCGTGGATGCCGGGACGCCCGTGGTCCATCGGTGATCCACAACCCCCGACCCAGTGATCCACGCCACCCGAGGGGTGCTTAGAATCTGCGCCATGACCACGCAGGGGGAGCGCACCCCGACTCCGGGAGAGGGCCGGGACGGCCGGGCAGGGCAGCGGGTCGGCGGGGGCGCCGGCACCGACGGTGGGACGGGCCGCAGACGGGGACGGCGGTTGACGGCACGTCGGGCGGTCGGCTGGGTCGCCGTGGTCGGTGTGGTCACCGCCGGCGGATGGATCATCACCCGCCCGATGCCCGGCGACTACATACCCGGGCTCGGCCCGTCCACCAAGGACTCC
This sequence comes from Kitasatospora sp. NPDC091335, assembly GCF_044757205.1. Lineage (NCBI taxonomy): Bacteria > Bacillati > Actinomycetota > Actinomycetes > Kitasatosporales > Streptomycetaceae > Kitasatospora > Kitasatospora sp. NPDC091335. Next base: position 66,870 of record NZ_JBIVUM010000017.1, read on the forward strand.
GAGAAGACGCCGCGGGTGGTGGGCGCCCCGCCGCCGCCCACCGACCCCGGGGCCCTCAACGTCGACAACCTCTTCCCCGCCCAGCGGCCGGTCGAGGTCGGCGCCTACAAGGCGCGGCGCAACGGCGTCCGGCAGGGCGAGAACTGCGTCGAGGTGCTCCAGGACCGCGCCCAGGACCCGCTGAAGGACAGCGGCTGCCAGGCCTACCTGACCGTCAGCTTCACCGGCCAGGACCGCCCGGTGCTCAGCAGCGTCACCCTGCTGCGCTTCCCCGACCAGGCCTCCGCCGCCAAGGCCGCCGACGCCCTGCGGGCCAAGCCCGGCGCGGTCGCCTTCATCCTCGCCGACGCCTCCACCGCCCCCGCCCAGGCCGCGGGGGCCAAGGCGGGCGGCGAGCCGCGGATCGAGGCGGTCGGCCACTACGTGACGGTCACCAGCTCGCGGCCGGGCGACGGCCGTCCCGCGGGCTCCGCCACGGGCGGCACCGGGGCGCCGACCACGCCGGTCACGGCGCCCACCGGTACGGGGCCGGGCAGCGAGCAGAACCTGGACGAGGCCACCAGGGCGCTCTCCTACGCGGCGGGCTCGCCCTTCGTCTGGATGTGACCCGCCGACGCCGTGACTCCCCCGGGGAGTCACGGCGTCCGCCCGGGCTCAGCCGCCGAGCCGGTCCACCGAGGTCACCCGCAGCACCGCCCGGCCCTCCTCGTCCGAGCCGTACAGGTCGACCTCGGCGCTGATGCCCCAGTCGTGGTCGCCCTCCGGGTCGTCGAAGATCTGCCGGACCCGCCAGGAGGAGTCCTCCTCCTCGATGATCAGCATCTTCGGGCCGCGCGCGTTCGGGCCGGTGCCGAGGTCGTCGTACTCCTCCCAGTACCCGTCCATGGCGTCCGCCCAGCGGTCCGCGTCCCAGCCGTACTCGCCGTCCAGGGAGCCGAGCTCCTCGTAGTGCTCCAGCGCGCACAGCTCGACCCGGCGGAACAGCTCGTTGCGCACCAGCACCCGGAAGGCGCGGGCGTTGGCGGTGACCGGCGCCGGCCTGTCGTCCAGCGACACCTCGGCGGCCTGCGGCTCGGTCGGGTTGGCCAGCTGCTCCCACTCGTCCAGCAGGCTGGAGTCGACCTGGCGGACCAGCTCGCCGAGCCAGGCGATGACGTCCTTGAGGTCGTCGGTCTTCACGTCCTCGGGGACGGTCTGCTCCAGCGCCTTGTACGCGCCGGCCAGGTAGCGCAGCACGATGCCCTCGGTGCGGGCCAGCTCGTAGAAGCCGACGTAGTCCGAGAACGTCATCGCCCGCTCGTACAGGTCGCGGACCACGGACTTGGGCTGGAGCTGGTGGTCGCCGATCCACGGGTGCGCCGTGCGGTACACCTCGTAGGCGTGGGTGAGCAGCTCCTCCAGCGGCTTCGGGTAGGTGATCTCCTGGAGCCGCTCCATCCGCTCCTCGTACTCGATGCCGTCCCGCTTCATCTCGCCGACGGCCTCGCCGCGCGCCTTGTTCTGCTGCGCGGCGAGGATCTGGCGCGGGTCGTCGAGGGTCGCCTCGACGACCGAGATCACGTCCATCGAGTGCGAGGGCGAGGCCGGGTCGAGCAGTTCGAAGGAGGCCAGCGCGAAGGTGGACAGCGGCTGGTTGAGCGCGAAGTTCTCCTGGAGGTCCAGGGTGAGGCGGACGATCCGGCCCTCCGCGTCCGGCTCGGGCAGCCGCTCCACCACGCCGCCCTGCAGCAGCGAGCGGTAGATGGCGATCGCGGTGCGGATGTGGCGGCGCTGCGCGGCCCGGTCCTCGTGGTTGTCGGTCAGCAGCTTGCGCATCGCCTCGAAGGCGTTGCCCGGGCGGCCGATCACCGACAGCAGCATCGCGTGGCTGACCTTGAACCGGGAGACCAGCGGCTCCGGGTCGGCGCCGATCAGCCTCTCGAAGGTCTCCTCCGTCCAGCCGACGAAGCCCTCCGGGGCCTTCTTACGCACCACCTTGCGCTTCTTCTTCGGGTCGTCCCCGGCCTTCGCGATCGCCTTGTCGTTCTCGATCACGTGCTCCGGCGCCTGCGCCACCACCTGGCCGACGGTGTCGAAGCCGGCCCGGCCCGCCCGGCCGGCGATCTGGTGGAACTCACGGGCGCGCAGGATGCGCACCCGCTGTCCGTCGTACTTGGACAGGGCGGTGAACAGCACCGTGCGGATCGGCACATTGACGCCGACGCCGAGCGTGTCGGTGCCGCAGATCACCTTCAACAGGCCCGCCTGGGCGAGGCGTTCCACCAGCCGGCGGTACTTCGGCAGCATGCCCGCGTGGTGCACGCCGATGCCGTGGCGCACGTAACGGGACAGGTTGCGGCCGAACTTGGTGGTGAAGCGGAAGCCGCCGATCAGATCGGCGATGGCCTCCTTCTCCGCCTTCGAGCACATGTTGATGCTCATCAGCGACTGGGCCCGCTCCACCGCCTCCTTCTGCGTGAAGTGCACGACGTAGACGGGGGCCTGGCCGGTCTGGAGCAGCTCCTCCAGGGTGTCGTGCATCGTGGTGCGGCGGTACTCGTAGAACAGCGGCACCGGGCGGGTCGCGTTGCGCACCACCGTGGTCGGACGGCCGGTGCGGCGGGTCAGGTCCTCCTCGAAGCGGCGGACGTCGCCCAGCGTCGCCGACATCAGCAGGAACTGCGCCTGCGGCAGCTCCAGCAGCGGGATCTGCCAGGCCCAGCCGCGGTCCGGCTCGGCGTAGAAGTGGAACTCGTCCATGACCACCTGGCCGATGTCCGCCTTGGCGCCGTCGCGCAGCGCGATCTGGGCGAGCACCTCGGCGGTGCAGCAGATGATCGGCGCGGTCGGGTTCACGCTCGCGTCGCCGGTCATCATGCCGACCTGCTCGGTGCCGAACATCTTCACCAGGTCGAAGAACTTCTCCGAGACCAGCGCCTTGATCGGGGCGGTGTAGAAGGTCCGCTGCCCCTCGGCCAGCGCCGCGAAGTGCGCCCCCGCCGCCACCAGGCTCTTGCCCGACCCGGTCGGCGTCGCGAGGATCACGTTGTTCCCCGACACCAGCTCGATCAGCGCCTCCTCCTGCGCCGGGTACAGCGTGATCCCCCGCTCCTCCGTCCAGGCTGCGAACGTCTCGTACAGCGCGTCGGGGGTGGCGGGCTTCGGCATCAGATCAAGGAGGGTCACCCGGCTATCTTGCCTGCTCGCCGCCACCCCGGGCAAAGCCCGGGGCCGCGGCGGGCGGGTGGCCCTCTTGTGGTGACCGGCCAGCCGGACGTGCCGATCCTGTGCCGAGCGGCACATTGATCCCGGTTCGAAGGCCGTGCCAGAGTGCCGGGCATGAACCATCCGCTCGCGGCCGAGCCGCGCCCCTCCGTCCTCGCTCCGGCGCAGGTGTTCGACTGGCTCGACGAGACGGCCGCGATGCGGGCCGAGGCCGGGCTGACGCGGACGCTGCGCAGCCGGGCGGCGGAGGACGGGGTGCTGGACCTCGCGGGGAACGACTACCTGGGGCTGACCAGGCATCCGGTGGTGACCCGGGCGGCGGCGGACGCGGCGCTGCGCTGGGGCGGCGGGTCGACGGGGTCGCGCCTGGTGACCGGGACGACCGCGCTGCACACCGAACTGGAGGAGGAGCTGGCCGAGTTCTGCGGGGTGGAGGCCGCGCTGGTGTTCTCCTCCGGGTACACGGCCAACCTCGCGGCGCTGACCGCGCTCACCGACCCCGACACCCTGATCGTCTCCGACGCCTACAACCACGCCTCGCTGATCGACGGCTGCCGGCTCTCCCGCGCCGACGTCCACCGCACCCCGCACGCTGACCCGTCGGCGGTCGCCGAGGCGCTCGCCGGGCGGGCCCGGCCGCGGGCGCTGGTGGTCACCGACTCGGTGTTCTCGGTGGACGGGGACGCGGCCCCGCTGCCCGAGCTGTCCGCCGCCGCCCGCGCGCACGGCGCCGCCCTGCTGGTGGACGACGCCCACGGGCTCGGCGTGCTCGGCCCCGGCGGCACCGGGGCGCTCGCGGCGGCCGGGCTCGCCGGGCAGCCGGACACCGTCGCCACCGTCACCCTCTCCAAGTCGCTCGGCTCGCAGGGCGGCGCCGTGCTCGGCCCGCGCCGGGTGATCCGCCACCTCACCGAGACCGCCCGCACCTTCATCTTCGACACCGGCCTCGCCCCGGCCGCCGCCGGCGCCGCCCTCGCCGCCCTGCGGCTGCTGCGCGCCGAGCCCGCCCGCGCCGAGCGCGCCCGCGAGGTCGCCCGCACCCTGGCCCGGCAGCTCACCGCCGCCGGCCTGCACAGCTGCGACCCCCAGGCCGCGGTGGTCTCCGTCCGCGCCCCGGGCCCCGAGGCCGCCGTCGCCTGGGCCGCCGACTGCCGCCGGGCGGGCCTCGCCGTCGGCTGCTTCCGCCCGCCGTCCGTCCCGGACGGCATCTCCCGGCTGCGGCTCACCGCCCGCGGCGACCTGACGGACGGGCAGATCGCCGAGGCCGTCCGCATCGTCGCCGGGCTGGCCCCGGCGGGCGCGCGGAGCTGAGGCCGGCCGTACGGCGCTACTCCTCCTTCGCGCGGCCCGGCCGGTCGGTCCTCCTGGCGCGGCTCGGCTGGACGCGGGTGGGCTCGCCGGCCGCCTTGGGGTGGTCGGGCGGGTAGGGGAGTTCGCCGAGGCCCTCGTCGCGCAGCTGCTTCCCGTACAGCTCCAGCAGGCCCTCCAGCCGGTACGCCCGGTCGTCCATCTCCGCGTTCAGGTCGCCGAGTTCGGCGAACCGGGCGGGGACGGTGCGCAGGTCGAAGTCCTCGGGGGCGGCGTCGTCCAGTTCCGTCCAGCGCAGCGGGGCGGAGGCGGTGGCCCGGGGGCGGGCGCGCAGCGAGTAGGCGGAGGCGATGGTGCGGTCGCGCGCCATCTGGTTGTAGTCGACGAAGATCCGCTCGCCGCGCTCCTCCTTCCACCAGGCGGTGGTGACCTTCCCCGGCATCCGCTGCTCCAGGACCCGGCCGAGCGCGATCACCGCGTGCCGTCCGTCGGTGAAGGTCCACTCGGGCGCCAGCGGCACGTACACGTGCAGGCCGCGCCCGCCGGAGGACTTGGGCCAGCCCCGCAGCCCGTGCTCCTCCAGCAGGGCGCGCAGTTCGTGGGCGGCCCGGACGGCGTCGTGGAAGTCGGTGCCGGGCTGCGGGTCGAGGTCGATCCGCAGCTCGTCGATGTGATCGGTGTCGGAGCGCCGCACCGGCCAGGGGTGGAAGGTGAGGCAGCCGAGGTTGGCCGCCCACAGCACGGCGGCCGGTTCGGTGGGGCAGATCTCGTCGGCGGAGCGGCCGCTGGGGAACGCGATCCGGGCGGTGGGCAGCCACTCCGGCAGGCCCTTGGGCGCGCGCTTCTGGTAGAAGAACTCGCCGTCCACCCCGTCCGGGAAGCGCTGCAGGGTGGTCGGCCGGTCACGCAGCCCGCGCAGCACCCCGTCGGCGACGGCCAGGTAGTACCGGGCGACATCCAGCTTGGTGAAGCCGCGCTCGGGGTAGTACACCTTGTCCGGGTTCGACAGCCGGACGGTGCGCCCGGCGACATCCAGTTCCACGGCTGAGCCCATGCCCCTCACGCTAGGCGCCGCGCGCCCGACGCGCGCCCCGAGGCCATCGGGGCGACCATCGGACCCATGGACCTGCCCGTGATGCCGCCGGTGGCGCCGATGCTCGCCAAGTCGGTGGCCAGGATCCCGCCCGGAATGCAGTACGAGGCCAAGTGGGACGGCTTCCGCTCCATCGTGTTCCGCGACGGCGACGAGGTGGAGCTCGGCAGCCGCACCGGCAAGCCGCTGACCAGGTACTTCCCCGAGCTGGTCGAGGCGTTCCGGCGGGAGCTGCCGCCGCGCTGCGTGCTGGACGGCGAGGTGGTGATCGCCCGGGACGGCCGGCTGCGCTTCGAGGAACTGCTGGAGCGGATCCACCCGGCCGCGAGCCGGGTGAAGCTGCTCGCCGAGCGGACCCCGGCCTCCTTCGTCGCCTTCGACCTGCTCGCCCTCGGTGACGACTCGCTGCTGGACGAGCCGCTGTCGGTGCGCCGCCCGGCGCTGGAGGCCGCGCTCGCGGACGCCTCGGACCCGGTGTTCACCGCCCCCGCCACCACCGGCCTCGACCTCGCCGGCACCTGGTTCGCCGAGTTCGAGGGCGCCGGGCTGGACGGCGTGGTGGCCAAACCGCTGGACCAGCCGTACCGGCCGGGGGAGCGGACCATGTACAAGATCAAGCACGAGCGCACCGCCGACTGCGTGGTGGCCGGCTACCGCGAGCACAAGAGTGGCCCGGTGGTCGGCTCGCTGCTGCTCGGCATCTTCGACGACGGGGGCAGGCTCCAGCACGTCGGTGTCTGCGCGGCCTTCCCGATGGCCCGCCGGCGCGAACTCGCCGAGGAGCTGGCCCCGTTGCGGATGGACGACATCGCCAGGCACCCCTGGGGCGGCTGGGCGGACGAGGCCGCGCACGCCGAGGGCCGGCTGCCCGGCGCGGTCAGCCGCTGGACCGGCGGCAAGGACCTGTCCTGGATCGCGCTGCGCCCCGAGCGGGTGGTCGAGGTCGCCTACGACCACATGGAGGGCACCCGGTTCCGGCACACCGCGCAGTTCCGCCGCTGGCGGCCGGACCGCACGCCGGAGAGCTGTACCTCCGCGCAGCTGGAGGAGCCGGTCTCGTACGACCTGGCCAGGGTGCTGGGGAGTTGAAGCCGGGGAGTCGACGCCGGGGACTCGACGGCGCGCCGCGAGGCCCGGCCCGGTCGTCCGGGCCGGGCCTCGCGCGGTGCTCCCGGGTTCAGGAGAGGTGCGGCGTGACGGTACCGGTCGCGGTGGGGGAGGTTGTGGGGGAGACCAGCGGCGTGGGGGAGGCCGTGGGCGAGACCGACGGCGACGGGGACGGCGACGGGGACGGGGAGGCGGTGGGCGAGCCCGAGCCGGGTGGGGTGGGCAGCGTGTAGACGTTGTCCGGCGAGACGATCCGGGTGATCGCCCGGGCCAGGAACGTCGAGGGCTCCGAACCGTCGTGGGTGATGTCGGTGTTGAGCAGGATGGCCAGACTGGCCTTCGCCTGCGGCAGGTAGAGCACCACGCTCTCGTACCCGGGCAGCGAGCCGTTGTGGCCGATCCAGCCGTGCGTGTCGAACACCCCGAAGCCGTAGCCGAGGTCGGGGTCGGGCCCGACGGGCACGGTCTTGAGCCGCTCCGCCTGGGTGGCGGGCTTGAGCAGCGGCTCACCGGTGGCCAGCACCTTGGCCCAGGTCTGGAGGTCGGCGACGGTGGAGATCGCGGCGCCGGCGGCCCAGCCCCAGGACGGGTTCCAGGTGGTGGAGTCCTCGACCTGGCCGCTGAGCGTCTGGTTGGTGTAGCCGTGGGCGTGCGGGTCGGGGAAGGCCGCGTCGGTCGGCAGGCTGGTCTTGGTGAGCCCGGCCGGGGTGAACACCTGCTGCGTCAGGAAGTCCTGGAGCGGCTGCCCGCCGACCTTCTCGACGACCAGGCCGAGCAGGATCAGGTTGGTGTTGGAGTACTCGTAGCTGCTGCCCGGGGAGAAGTTCGCCGGGTGCTTGAACGCGTACCCGAGCAGCTGGTCCGGGGTGAACGGGCGGCTCGGGTCGCTGAAGAACGCCTGCTGGAAGCCGGAGTCCAGGGTGTAGTTGAAGAGGCCGCTGCGCATCTCGCCGAGCTGGCGGAGGGTGATCCCGTCGCCGCCGGGCACGTTCCGGACGTACTTGGAGACCGGGTCGTCCAGGCCCAGCTTGCCCTGGTCCACGAGCCGCAGGATGCCGGTCGTGGTGAAGGTCTTGGTCACGCTGCCGATCCGCATGTACAGGTCGGGGGACATCGCCGTCCCCGCAGCCTTGTCGGCGACGCCGAAGGTGCGCTGGTAGCTGCCGTCGGGGGTGGTGTAGCCGACGATCACGCCGGGGATGGAGACCTGGCTCATCACCTGCTTGATCGCGGCGTCCAGCTTCGCCTGGACGGCCGGGGTGAGGGCCACCACCCCGCCGGACGGGCTGCCGCCCTGCGTGGGGGACGGGCTGAGCGCGGCCGGTTCGGCGGTGACCGCGGCGCCGGCGGCGGGCCGGGCGGGCTTGGAGTCCCCGGAACAGGCGGAGACGGCGAGCAGGCCGGCCAGCGCGAGGGCGGCCGAGGCCACCCGTACGGAGCGGGGGACGGCGGTGTGCGGCGGGCGGGGGACGCGCGGGGAGCAGGGAACGGCCGGGCGCGGCCGTCGGGTGTCGGTCATCGGCGGAGGGGCCTCTCTGGGGCGGACGGCCCCTTGGCGAAGGGCCCCGGCGTGCTGCTCGGCGGGGCCGGAGCGCCTCTCCACGGGGCCGCGGGGGGAGCGTCGTCACCGTAAGCACCGGGGCCGGGCGGCCGCGCGCGGGTCGGCGCCGGGCTGACCCGAACGGGAGCACCGTCAGCCGGGTGCCGCGCCCCGCTGGCGGACCGTGGCCGGGCACCCCGGGCGTCAAGCACCCGGGGACGGCCGGCGGGCGGTGTCGCGAGGGCCGCCCCGCGCTCGGCCGGACGGGTGAGCACCGGCACGCCGCGCCCGCCGCCGGCCGCTGCTCGGGCACGATCGTTCAGCCCAGCTGCGGCCGCCGTTAAGAATTCCTCGATGGACCGCACCCGCCCCCACCAGGCAGATTTCTGCCTGTCCGGAGTGCGCGCCCGTCAGGAGCGGCCCAACCGGGCCCCTTCGGCCTGCCCGCACCCGCGGGCCGTCCCACCCGCATGTCAGGAGCCCGCCGTGAAGGCACTCGTCAAGCAGCAGGCCGAGCCCGGGCTCTGGCTGATGGACGTCCCCATGCCCGAGATCGGCCCCGGCGAGGTGCTGATCAAGGTGCTGCGGACCGGCATCTGCGGCACCGACCTGCACATCCGCAAGTGGGACGGCTGGGCGCAGCAGACCATCAGGACCCCGCTGGTGCTCGGTCACGAGTTCGTCGGCGAGGTCGCCGAGATCGGCGCCGGCGTCGCGGACATCACGGTCGGCGACCTGGTCAGCGGCGAGGGCCACCTGGTCTGCGGCAAGTGCCGCAACTGCCTGGCCGGCCGCCGCCACCTGTGCCGCAACACCGTCGGCCTGGGCGTCAACCGGGACGGTGCCTTCGCCGAGTACGTGGCGCTGCCCGCCTCCAACGTCTGGGTGCACCGGGTGCCGGTCGACCTGGACGTGGCCGCGATCTTCGACCCGTTCGGCAACGCCGTGCACACCGCGCTGTCCTTCCCGCTGATCGGCGAGGACGTGCTGGTCACCGGCGCGGGACCGATCGGCATCATGGCCGCCGCCGTCGCCAAGCACGCCGGCGCCCGCAACGTGATGATCACCGACGTCTCGTCGTACCGCCTCGACCTGGCCCGCGAGGTCGGCGTGACGCTGGCGCTCGACGTCTCCCAGCACACCATCGAGGAGGGCCAGCAGAAGCTCGGCCTGCGCGAGGGCTTCGACGTCGGCCTGGAGATGTCCGGCCGCCCCGAGGCGATGCAGTCGATGATCGCCAACATGACCCACGGCGGGAAGATCGCCATGCTCGGCCTGCCCGCCGAGCAGTTCCCGGTGGACTGGGCCTCGATCGTCACCTCGATGATCACCATCAAGGGCATCTACGGCCGCGAGATGTTCGAGACCTGGTACGCGATGTCCGTGCTGCTGGAGGGCGGCCTGGACCTCAGCCCGGTGATCACCGGCCGCTACGCCGCCGCCGACTACGAGGCCGCGTTCGACGACGCCGCGAGCGGCAACTGCGGCAAGATCATCCTCGACTGGACGGCCTGAACCCCGCCCGGTCCGAGCCCCGGCCCGCCGGACCCCGCCCGCCGAACCCGCCCGCCTGAACCCCGCCGAACCGCTCCCGCCCGAACCGCTCCCGCCGAACTGCCAAGGAGACCCGCAGTGTTCGACAACGTGCGTGCCGACGTCGCCGCCACCCTGGACGAGATCCGCGAGGCGGGCCTGTTCAAGCCCGAGCGGGTGATCGGCAGCCCGCAGAGCGCCGCGGTCACCGTCACCGCCGGCGGCCGCCCGGGCGAGGTGCTGAACTTCTGCGCCAACAACTACCTCGGCCTGGCCGACCACCCCGAGGTGCTCGCCGCCGCCAAGGACGCGCTGGACCGCTGGGGCTACGGAATGGCCTCGGTCCGCTTCATCTGCGGCACCCAGGACGTCCACAAGGAGCTGGAGGACCGCCTCTCGGCCTTCCTCGGCCAGGAGGACACGATCCTCTACTCCTCCTGCTTCGACGCCAACGGCGGTGTCTTCGAGACCCTGCTGGACGACCGCGACGCCGTCATCTCCGACGCGCTGAACCACGCCAGCATCATCGACGGCATCCGGCTCAGCAAGGCCCGCCGCCACCGCTACGCCAACCGCGACCTGGCCGACCTGGAGAAGCAGCTCCAGGACACCCAGGACGCCCGCCGCCGGCTGATCGTCACCGACGGCGTCTTCTCGATGGACGGCTACGTCGCCCCGCTGCGCGAGATCTGCGACCTGGCCGACCGCTACGACGCCATGGTCATGGTGGACGACTCGCACGCCGTCGGCTTCGTCGGCGCGGGCGGCCGCGGCACCCCCGAACTGCACGGCGTGACGGACCGCGTGGACATCATCACCGGCACCCTCGGCAAGGCCCTCGGCGGCGCCTCCGGCGGCTACGTCGCGGCCCGCAGGGAGATCGTCGCCCTGCTGCGCCAGCGCTCCCGCCCGTACCTGTTCTCCAACTCGCTGGCCCCGGTGATCGCGGCCGCCTCGCTCAAGGTGCTCGACCTGGTCGAGAAGTCCAACGAGCTGCGCGAGCGGCTGGCGGCCAACACCGCGCTGTTCCGGACGAAGATGACCGAGGCCGGCTTCGAGATCCTGCCCGGCGACCACCCGATCGCCCCGGTGATGATCGGTGACGCGGCGGTGGCCGGCCGGCTCGCCGAGCTGCTGCTGGAGCGCGGCGTGTACGTGATCGGCTTCTCCTACCCGGTGGTGCCGCACGGCAAGGCCAGGATCCGGGTGCAGCTGTCCGCGGCGCACTCCACCGAGGACGTCGAGCGCGCCGTCGCGGCCTTCGTGGACGCGCGCGCCGCGATGGAGGGCTGACCCTCCCACCCAGGGCCGCCCCAGGCCCGACCAGACCGCCCGTGGGCCGGACCGCTCGGAACCGGACCGGCCCACGGGCTCACCACCGCCGTGCGGCGGAGGCGAATCGATCCGCCCCGCCACACGGCCCACCGACCACCTGCCCCACCCTCCCACCGCGGGGGCGGGACGCCGGCCCAGGCCGACGTCCCGCCCCCGTCGTGGTTCCCGGGCGGCGCGGGCCGGTCAGTCGTCCTCGTTCTCGCCCTGGTCGTCGGCGAGGCCCTGGTCGTCGGCGACGCCGTGGTGGCTCCGGGCCGGCTTGGCGAAGACCTGGTAGCCCTCGGCCGCCGGGACGTCGGTGCCGGCGACCAGGTTGCCGCTGGACGATTCGAACACCACGGTCCTGCCGTTGGCCGACACGAACGGCTGCTTCGAGGAGCCGTTGCCGAACGAGCCGTCCGGCGCGGTGGCGACCCGCTCGGTGCGACCGGTGCGCAGGTCCTGGCGGTAGACGTCCCAGCCCGGGTGCTGCGGGCCCGCCACCAGGTTGTCGGCGGCGGACTCGAAGTAGAGCCAGCGGTTGTCGGCGGTGATCGAGCCGTGGCCGGAGGAACCGACCGAACTGGTGCCGGGCAGACCGGCACTGACCTTCGTCACGACGCCCGTCCGCAGGTCCCGGACGTGCAGCACGGTGTGGGAGCGGTGGCCGCCGGTCGAGCCGCCCGGCTCGGACAGGGCGTAGACCGCGCGCCGCCCGTCGGGGCTGATCGTGGCGTCGAAGGCCGCGTAGGCGAGCGAGCCGCCGACGTCGAAGCTCGCGGGCGAGAGCTTCCCCGAGGGCACGTCGTACGTGTAGTAGACGGCACTCGTCGGGCGGGCCAGGCTCGGCTGCGCCCCGGCGGGCAGGTACTTCTCGGCGCCCGGGGGCAGGTCCACGTCGGCGGTCCCGGCGGCCGGCGCGGCGGCCGGGGGCTGCTCGGGCGGCAGCAGGTCCGAGAGGGAGCCGAAGCCGATGGTGCGGCCGTCCGCGCTGAGCTTCGGGTGGAAGGAGGTGCTCTCGCCGGGCTTGCCGGCCGCGTCGCGCGAGATCAGCCGGGTGGTGTGGGTCCGGCGGTCGGTGAGGTAGATGTTGAGCTTCCAGGTGTAGGGCCTGGCGAGCGAGGGCTCGGGTTCCGGCTCGGGCTCGGGGTCCACGACGGTCGGGTCCAGGTCCTTCCGGGAGGACACGAAGGCGACGTACCGGCCGTCGGCGCTGATCGAGGGCGCGTAGGAGTAGTGGAACCGGTCGGGATCGGTGGAGGTGAGCCCGCCGCTGACCAGCTCGGTGCGGCCGGTCCGCCGGTCCCGGACGTACACCTCGGTGCGGCCCCTGACCTGCATGCCGGGCACCACGTCCTCGCCGTTGCTCACGAAGGCGACGTAGCGGCCGTCGGCGTTGATCGCGGCCTCCTCGGACCAGCCGGCCTGTCCCTCGCCCGAGTCCGCCAGGCTGACCCGCTCGACACGGTTGGTCCGCAGGTCCTTCAGGTAGACGTCGCGGCCGCCCCGGGCGGGCTGGGACACCAGGTTCGTCGCCCACGAGCTGAACAGCGCGTAGCGGCCGTTCGCGTTGACGCCCAGGCCGAAGGACTGGTTGTCGGGCGCGGCGCCGTTCACCCCGGTGCTCACCTGGACGGTGCCGCGCGGCAGCGGGGCGGCCTGGGCGGGCGCGGCGGTGACGGCGAGCAGGGCGGCCGCGGCCAGCGCGCCGGCGGCGCCGGCCGGCCACCGGTTGCGGATGGTGCGTGTCATAAGGTCTTCCCCTCCGATCACCCGGCCGGGCTCCCTCCCGGCGACGGGCTTTCGGCAGAGCCAATCGTCGGGAGGGCCCGGGGTCAACGTCCGCGGGTGATCTCGGCGGAAAATACGTCAACGGGCGTATGCGGAAAGAGAATCAGGCCATCCTGCCGTCAGGCTGCCGGGCCGTCACAGGCGGCGCAGGAAGACGTCCTTGGCGGCGTTGGTGTCGCCGGGCACCAGGTTGCCGTCCCCGCCGTCGAAGACGACCGTGTCGCCGCCGGCGTCCACGTACGGGTTCTCGGCGGGGGCGTTGCCCTGCTCGCCGTCCCTGGTGAGGCTGACCCGTTCGATCCGGCCGGTCCGCAGCTCGCGGCGGAACACGTCGCTGACACCGTTGGTGTCGCCGGGGACGAGGTTGTCGGCGAGGGATTCGAAGTAGACCCAGCGGCCGTCGGCCGTCATGACGGGGGCGAAGGAGTGGCCGGTGGTCGCGGTGCCGGGCAGGCCGGTGTTGATCCGGGTGAGCGTGCCGGTGGCCAGTTCGCGGGTGTACACGTCCATCCGGAGGCGGGGCGAACCGGGCTGCCCGGAGCCGAAGGCCGGTACGAGGTAGAGCGCGTAGCGGCCGTCGGGGCTGATCCGGGCGCCGACGCCGACGCCGCGCAGGTAGCCCTCGTCGTCCAGGCTGGCGCCGGAGGTCCTGCCGGTGCCTGCCTTCCAGACGTAGTACGGGTAGAAGCGGGGCTGGGCCAGCCCCGGGGCCGCTGCGTCGGCGGTGGTCTCGCCGGGGTCGGTCACGGCCGGGGCGTCCGGGAGCAGGTTGTGGGCTCGGGAACTGAAACCGATGGTGGAGCCGTCCGCGCTGATCGTCGGGTTGTAGGAGGAATCGTCGGTGGCGCCGCCGTCCGCTCCGGCCGAGACCAGCCGGGTGGTGCGGGTCCGGCGGTCGGTGACGAAGACGTCGGAGTGGGGCCGGTTCAGCTCGGGGTCGGGATCGGTGCGAGTGGAGACGTAGGCGAGGTGACGGCCGTCCCGGCTCAGGCTCGGACTGGTGGAGTTGCCGTCCGTGGCGATCAGCTCGGTGCGCCCCGTCCACCGGTCGCGGACGAAGAGGTCGCTGTCGTGCGCCACCTGGCCGGGCACCACGTTGGTGGCGGCGGTGGTGAAGGCCACGTAGCGGCCGTCGCCGCTGATCGAGGCGTCCGTGGTGGGGGCGTTGAGCCGGGAGCCGTCGGCGGCGACGCTGATCCGCTCGACGTGGCCGTTGCGCAGGTCCCGGACGTAGATCTCGTCCGTGTTCGGGGTGCCGGGCCCGGGCAGCAGGTCGGTCGCGGCCGAGGTGAACAGCGCGAAGCGGCCGTCGTCGCTCAGCCCGAGCGCACTCGACGCGCCGTTGAGCTGTGCGCCCTTGGCGGTCTCGCTGATCCGGGCGGTGTCGCCTTTGGGCGGTTTGGCCTGGGCGGCGGGCATCGCGGCGCCGGCCACGGCGGTGGCCAGCAGGACGGCGGCGGCCCTGGCGAGCCGGCGGCGGGTGGGTGCGGTGGTCATGGATCGTCCTCCCCTGGTGACGGTCCCGGGCCTTCGACCCCCGCGGCCCGGGCTGGGCAAGAGCCAAGCGTCGTGAGCGTGTTCGGTCAATGCGTTCCCGGCCGGAAATACGCCACTGTTCGTACCTCCGGCCGAGAACCCGCCGACGGGTGCGGGACGGCGGGTGGATGCGTCAACGACCTTTCCACGTGAGGGAGTCGGCGAATGTCACAGGCGGCGCAGGAAGACGTCCGTGGCGGCGTTGGTGTCCCCGGGGACCAGGTTGCCGTCCTCGGCGTCGAAGACGACCGTGTCGCCGGAGTCGTCCACGTACGGGTTCTCGGCGGGGGCGTTGCTCTGTTCGCCGTCCCGGGTGAGGCTGACGCGTTCGATCCGGCCGGTCCACAGGTCGCGGCGGAACACGTCGCTGACGCCGTTGGTGTCGCCGGGGACGAGGTTGTCGGCGGTGGAGCGGAAGTAGACCCAGCGGCCGTCGCCCGTCATGGCGGCAGCGAACGAGTGTTCCGTGGACGTGGTGCCCGGCAGGCCGGTGTCGATCCTGGTGACCTTGCCGGTGGCCAGCTCGTGGGCGTACACGCGCAGCGGTTTGGCGCGGTGCGGCGGCATCGGCACCTCGTAGGCGGGGACGCTGTAGAGGGCGAAGCGGCCGTCCGGGCTGATCCGGGCGTCCCAGGTGCCGAAGAGCTTCCCGGTGGCGTCCAGGCTGGCGCCGATGATCGTGCCGGTGTCGGCGTTCCAGGCGTAGACGGCGTCGTAGCGGGGCCCGCGTTCGAGCAGGGGCCTGGCGTCGGGCGTCTCCGCGTCGGGCGCGGGATCGGTTACGGGGGCCGGCTCGGGGCGCGGGAGCAGGTTGTAGGCCCGGGAGGTGAAGGTGACGGTGGAGCCGTCCGCGCTGATCGTCGGGCTGAGGGAGTGGTTGTCGGCGGGCCCGCCGTCCGCGCCGACGGTGACCAGCCGGGTGGTGCCGGTCCAGCGGTCGGTGACGTAGATGTTCTTCTTGCCGCGCCGCACGTTCGGGTCGGGGACGAGGTCGGTGCGGTTGGAGGCGTAGGCGACGTAGCGGCCGTCCCGGCTGATGCTGGGGTGCACGGCGCCCCGGATGGTCTGGTCGTCGGCGCTCGGCACGGCCGCGGCGGTGACCAGCTCGGTGCTGCCGGTCCGGCGGTCGTGGACGAAGACGTCGCTCTGGTGCGCCGGCTGCCCGGGGACGACGTTGGTGGCGCCGGTGCTGAAGGCCACGTAGCGGCCGTCGCCGCTGATCGAGGCTTCCGTGGTGGAGGCGTTCAGCGCGGAGCCGTCGTCGGCGACGCTGACCCGTTCGACGTGCCCGTTGCGCAGGTTGCGGACGTAGATCTCGTACGTGTTCGGGGTGTCCGGGTTCGGCAGCAGGTTGGTGGCGGCCGAGCGGAACAGGGCGGAGCGGCCGTCGTCGCTCAGCCCGAGGGCGGACGAGTGGCCGGTGAGTTGCTCGCCCTTGGTGGTCTCGCTGATCCGGGCGGTGTCGCCTTTGGGCGGTTTGGCCTGGGCGGCGGGCATCGCGGCGCCGGCCACGGCGGTGGCCGCCAGGACGGCGGCGGCCCTGGCGAGCCGGCGGCGGGTGGGTGCGGTGGTCATGGATCGTCCTCCCCTGGTGACGGTCCCGGGCCTTCGACCCCCGCGGCCCGGGCTGGGCAAGAGCCAAGCGTCGTGAGCGTGTTCGGTCAATGCGTTCCCGGCCGGAAATACGCCACTGTTCGTACCTCCGGCCGAGAACCGTCCGACGGGTGCGTGACTGCGGGGGGAGGCGTCAACGGCCTTTCCCCGCAGGGGAGTCAGGCCGGTGTCACAGGTGGCGCAGGTAGACGTCCAGCAGCGTGTTGGTGTCCTCCGGCACCAGGTTGCCGTCGAGGGCGTCGAAGATCACGGTGCTGCCGGTGGCGTCCACGAACGGGTCGTAGGAAGGGGTGTCGCTCTGCCCGCCGTCCCGGGTGAGGCTGATCCGCTCGACCCGGCCGGTCCACAGGTCGTGCCGGAACAGGTCGGTGGCCTGGTTGGTGTCGCCGGGGACGAGGTTGTCGGCGTAGGAGTCGAAGTAGACCCAGCGGCCGTCGGCCGACATGACGGCGCCGGACGCGGAGCCGTTCGCGAAGGTGTCCGGCAGGCCGGTGTTGATCTTGGTGACCTTGCCGGTGGCCAACTCGTGGATGTACACGTCCAGCCGGACGCTGCCGTGGCCCGGCAGCCCGCTGTTCCGCACGGCGAGGCTGTAGACGGCGTAGCGGCCGTCCGGGCTGATCCGGCCGTAGCGGCTGCCCGCCCGCTGCCCGGTGCCGTCCAGGCTGGCGACGGCGATCCTGCCGGTGTCGGCCTTCCAGACGTAGGAGGAGTAGTAGCGGGGCCCGCTCGCGAGCTCGGGCGACCCGGTGCCCGGCTCGGTGCCGGGGCCGGACCCGGGGTCGGTGGAGCCCGGATCGGCGGATCCCGGGCCGCTGGTGGCGGGGTCGTCCGGGAGCAGGTTCCCGGCTCTGGAGGTGAAGGCGATGGTGGCGCCGTCCGCGCTGATCGACGGCTCGGAGGAGTTGTCGCTCGCGGGATCCCCGTCCGCGCCGACGGTGACCAGCCGGCTGGTGCGGGTCCAGCGGTCGGTGACGTAGATGTTGTTCTTGCCGCGCCGCACGTTCGGGTCGGGGACGAGGTCGGAGCGGTTGGAGACGTAGGCGACGTACCGGCCGTCCCGGCTGATGCTGGGGCTCGTGGCGTTGAACAGGCTCTGGTCGCCGGCGCCGGGCACGCCGCCGACGGTGACCAGCTCGGTGCGGCCGGTCCAGCGGTCCCGGACGAAGACGTCGCTCTGGTGCGCCGCCTGCCCGGGCAGCACGTTGGTGGCGCTGGTGCTGAAGGCCACGTAGCGGCCGTCGCCGCTGATCGAGGCGTCGGCGGTGGGGGCGTTCAGCCGAGAGCCGTCGGGGGCGACGCTGATCCGCTCGACGTGCCCGTTGCGCAGGTTCCGGACGTAGACCTCGTCGGAGTTCGGCGTACCCGGCTCGGGCAGCAGGTTGGTGGCGGCCGAGCGGAACAGGGCGGAGCGGCCGTCCTCGCTCAGCCCGAGCCCCGACGAGTAGCCGTCGAGCTGCTCGCCCTTGGTGGTCTCGCTGACCCGGGCGGGGTCGCCCTTGGGCGGTTTGGCCTGGGCGGCGGGCATCGCGGCCACGGCCACGGCGGTGGCCAGCAGGACGGCGGCGGTACGGGCGAGCCGTCTGCGGGTGCGTGTGGTGGTCATGGGTCGTCCTCCCCTGGGATCGCCCGGCCGGACTCCCTCCCGGCGGCGGGCTTCCGCAGAGCCAACCGCCGGGAGGGCCGGAGGGTCAACGGCCGGGGGTGATCCCGTTCGGGAAATACGCCAACGGGCGTATGCCGCAAGGGAGTCGGGGAGGCAGGGCGTCGGGGGGCCAGGGCGTCACAGGCGGCGCCGGAAGACGTCCGTGGTGGTGTTCGCGACGTCCGGCACCAGGTTGCCGTCCTCTGCGCTGAACAGCAGCGTGGTGTCGAAGGCGTCGACCTGCGGGAAGAACGCGGACGTGGTGCTCTGCGAGCCGTCCTGGGTGAGGGTGACCCGCTCGGTGCGCCCGGTCGACAGCTCGGTGCGGAAGATGTCGGCCTGCCCGTTGGTGTCGCCCGGCACCAGGTCGGTGACGTCGGAGGTGAAGTACACCCAGCGGTCGGTGAGCGACATCGCCGGGTCGTAGGAGGAGTCCAGGCCGGCGGCGCCGGACAGCGGCTTGCCGACCTTGGTGGACGTGCCGGTGGCCAGCTCACGGACGTAGACGTCCTGGTGGAGGCCGTGCGAGCCGGGCCGGCCGCCCTCCGCGAAGACGGTGTAGAGCGCGTAGCGGCCGGAGGGGCTGACTCGGGCGTCGTTGCCGCTGCCGGTGAGCTCGCCGGCCTCGTCGTAGCTGGCGCCGGTGATCCTTCCGGTGCGGGCGTTCCAGACGTAGTACGGGTAGGCGCGGATGGCGGCCGGCCCGGCGTGGTCGGCGGTGGTCCGGGCGGCCTGCGCGGCCTCGGCGGTGTCGGCGGAGCCGTCGGCGGTGTTGCCGGGGCCGGTGGCCGCGGAGCCGTCGGTGCCGGCCGCGGCCGGGGAGGCGGGCGGGGTCCGGTCGGCCGGGAGCAGGTTGCCGGCCCGCGAGGTGAAGCCGATGACGCTGCCGTCCGCGCTGATCGTCGGACGGTAGGAGTTGTTGTCGGCCGGGGTGCCGTCCGCGCCGGTGCTGACCACCCGGGTGGTGTGGGCCCAGCGGTCGGTGACGAAGACGTTGAACTTGCCGCGGTGCACGCCAGGGGCCAGGTCGGTGCGGTCGGAGGAGTAGACCACGTAGCGGCCGTCCCAGCTGACGGCGGCGTTGAAGGCGTTGCGGCCGCTCTGGTCGTCGCCCGCGCCCGAGCTGCCGTCGCCCGTGGTGACCAGTTCGGTGCGGCCGGTCCAGCGGTCCCGGACGAAGACGTCGGAGGGGTGCTTCGGCTGCCCGGCCACCACGTTGCCGGCGTAGCTGGAGAACACCACGTACCGGCCGTTGCCGCTGATCGCCGCGTCGTTGCTGCCGGCGTCCAGCGCGGCGCCGTCGGGGGCGACGCTGATCCGCTCGGTGTGGCCGTTGCGCAGGTCCCGGACGTAGACGTCGCCCACGGCCCCGGCCCCGCCCGGCAGCAGGTTGGTCGCGGCCGAGGAGAACAGGGCGTAGCGGCCGTCGCCGCTCAGCCCCAGCGCGAGGGAGGCGCCGTCCAGCGCCTCGCCCTTGGCGCCCTCGCTGACCCGGGCGGTGTCGCCCTTGGGCGGCTTGGCCTGGGCGGCGGGCATCGCGGCGCCGGCCACGGCGGTGGCGAGCAGGACGGCGGCGGTGCGGGCGAGCCGGCGGCGGGTGCGTGCGGTGGTCATGGATCGTCCTCCCCTGGTGACGGTCCCGGGCCCACGGCCCCAGCCGGCCCGGTGGGAAGAGCCAAGCGCCGGCCCCGGCGGGTGGTCAACGACCGGGAACGATCTCGGCCGGAAATACGCCACCGGTCGTAGCTCCGGCCGGAACCGCCGGTGCGCCTGCCCCCGCCCGCCGGCTCTCGCCCGCCGGGCCCGGGCCGGTCCGCCGCGCCGCGCTGGCAGAATTGGACCGTGATCGACGCACGACGGCTGCGGACCCTGCGGGCCGTGGCGGACCACCGCACCGTGACCGCCGCGGCGGCCGCCCTCTACCTGACCCCCTCCGCGGTCTCCCAGCAGCTGGCCGCCCTGGAGCAGGAGACCGGCCACCACCTGCTCGCCCGGGAGGGCCGGGGCGTGCGGCTGACCGCCGCCGGGGAGATCCTGCTCGGCCACGCCGACGTGGTGCTCGCCCAGCTGGAGCGCGCCGAGGCCGACCTCGCCGCGTACAGCGCGGGCGTCTCCGGGGAGGTCACCGTCGCCTCCTTCGCGACCGCGATCGCCTCCGTGCTCGCCCCGGCGGTCGGTCTGCTCGCCGGGCGCGCCCCCGGCGTGCGGCTCAAGGTGCTGGACGCCGAGGGCGACGCCAGCCTGCCGATGGTCCTGGAGGGCCGGGCGGACCTCGCGGTCGCCGTCGAGTACCGGGGCGCCCCACGGGCCGACGACGCCCGGCTGACCAGGGTGGCACTGTACGCCGAGCCCTTCGAGGCCGTGCTGCCGCTCGGTCACCGGCTGGCCGCCGAGTCCGGCCCGCTGGCCGTCGCCGCGCTGGCCGACGAGCCGTGGATCGGGCCGTACCCGGGCAACCCGTGCCACGACGTGGTCCTGCTGGCCTGCGAGCACGCCGGGTTCCAGCCCCGGCTGCTGCACTCCTCGGACGACTTCAGGGCCGTGGTCGCGCTCGCCTCGGCGGGCCTCGGCGTGGCCCTGGTGCCTCGTTCGGCGCTGCGCGGCGTCGACCTCGGGCAGGTCGCGGTGCGCCCGGTGGACAGCGAGCTCGCCACCCGCCGGGTGTTCGCGGCCGTCCGGGCCGGTGCCGACGGGCACCCGCTGATCCGGCCGGTCCTCGACTCGCTCGCCGAGGCGGCCGCCGCGAGCGCCTGACCCGGTTCCGTACGGCTCCGGCGGGCTGTCAGCGGCTACGGGCCGCCGCCGGGCCGCCGTCGGGGCGGACTCCGGCGAACTCGTCCAGCACGGCTACCCGCAGTTCGTGGGCGCCGTCCGGGCGGCTCTGCTCGTAGTACAGGTACCAGCGGCCGCGGGCGGAGACCAGGTCGGCGTACCGGACGTCCAGCCAGGGGCCGTCCGGGGTGAGGCGGTGCCAGGCGCGCAGGTCGGCGGAGGCGGCCAGGCCGCAGCGCTCCTCGTAGTTGCCGGCGGCCTCCGCCGAGCCGTCGTAGAGCGCCAGCCAGCCGCCCTGGCCGTCGGGGAGGACGGTGGTGATCCGGGACTCGTAGCCGTCCCAGGCCCCGGCCGGGCCGACGTCCAGGACCTCGGCGGCGCGGCCCTGCGGGGCGGTGAAGCGCAGCCCTTCGGGGGAGACGGCGAGCGCGGTGGGCTGGACGGTGAGGCCGGTGGTGTGGATGTCGGCGGTGGCGTGGGCGCGGGCCTGCTCCTCGGAGGTGAACGGGCGGGCGCGGGAGACGGTGGAGAACAGGTGGACGCCGGCGCCGGTTTCGAGCAGGTACGGGTCCTTGACGCCCTCGGTGCCGGTGGTCGCGGCGGTGAGCACGGGGGTGCGGGTGGCGAGGTCGAAGGACTCGGGGGCGTCGGCGGTGAGGGCGTCGACGCGCCAGCGGTTGTCGGCCGGGTCGACGTAGCTGAGGTGGAGCAGGTAGCCGTCCGGGCGGCGCAGCAGGGCGAGGCGTTCCATCGAGGGGGAGCCCAGTTCGTCGCTGCGGACGGACCACAGGTCGCGGAAGGCGATGCCGTCGGGGCTCTCGGCGACGGCGCAGCGCCAGCCCCGGTCGGGCCCGCCGGCGGCGCCGCGCGGGCGGCGCTCGCGGTAGGTGAGCAGGAAGCGGTCGTGGTCCGGTTCGTAGCGGACGCTCGGGCAGCCGGCCCAGTAGCCGGGTTCGGGGCGTTCGGGGGCGCGGACGAGGAGGGAGGCGCCGAGGTCGGGTGCGGCGGGCAGGGCGGGGTGCGGCATCGTTCGGCCGTCCTTCGGGTGGGGATGTCGGGTGGGGATGTCGGGAGGTATCTCGGGAGGTATCTCCGGGAGTTTCTATCAGATCGATCAAAAGTCTGAGCCGACCCCGCGGCGCCCTGGCCGCCTCGCTGACCAGGAATCCCCCCTCTCCACCTGCTGGTCTTCTGTGAAGGTCATGTTTCGCCCGATGGCGATCGCACGACACCGCATGGTCGACCCTTGACCCGCCCCCGGAGATCGCGGCTAGCTTCTTCTCAGAGTCGATCAAATGCCCTGGGTCGACCGGACCGCCCAGAGTCGCCCGGAGCCCCGACCTCCGCGACCACGACCCGAGGAAGCCCCCGCCCCGATGACCGCCCCCACCACCGACGCGCCCGGCTACGCAGGCCTGGGCCTGTACGTCGGCGACCTCCACAACCACTGCGGCATCAGCTACGGCCACGGGAGCATCGAGGACGCCTACGCCAACGCCCGGCTCCAGCTCGACTTCGCCAGCGTCACCGGCCACGGCTGGTGGCACGACCTGCCCGAGCGCACCCCCGAGCTGGCGAGCCTGGTCGACTACCACACCGAGGGCTTCGCCCGGCTGGCCCGGCTCTGGGACCACGTCCAGGACGTCACCGCCGCCGCCCACGAGGACGGCCGCTTCGTCACCTTCCAGTCCTTCGAGTGGCACAGCCTCGCGTACGGCGACCACTGCGTGTACTTCGACGGCCCGCGCGGCGAGATCATCAGGGCGGCCGACCTGGACGCACTGCGCGCCCGGCTGCGCGGGCTCGCCGCCGAGGGCGTCCGCACCTGGGCGCTGCCGCACCACATCGGCTACGGGCCGGCCCGCCGCGGCATCGACTGGGCCTCCTACACCGAGGAGTTCGCCCCGGTGGTGGAGATGGTGTCGATGCACGGCTGCGCCGAGTCCGACGAGGCGCCGCGCGGCTACCTGCACACCATGGGCCCGCGCGCCGCCGCCGGGACGGCCGTCCACGGCCTGCGCCTGGGCCACCGCTTCGGGCTGATCGGCTCCACCGACCACCACAGCGCCTTCCCCGGCAGCCACGGGCACGGCCGGGTCGCCGTCTGGGCCCCCGAGCTGACCCGCGACGGGATCTGGACGGCCGTCCAGCAGCGCCGCACCTACGCGATCACCGGCGACCGCATCCTGCTCGCCACCTCCGTCAACGGCGCGCCGATGGGCGCCGTGACCGGCTCCGCCGACCGGCGCCGGATCCGGGTGACGGTGCGGGGCAGGGACGCCCTCGACCACGTGGAGGTGCTGCGCAACGGCGTGCCGCTGCACCGGGTCAGCCGCCCCGAACTGCTGGCCGGCGCACGGGCGTCGGACGCCTTCACCGGCACCCTGGGCTTCGCCGTCGGCTGGGGCCGGCGCGGCGAACCGGTGCGGTGGGACGTCACCCTGCGGGTCGAGGGCGGGCGGCTGCTGGACGTCCAGCCCCGCCTGCGCGGCCCGGAGACGGTCGCGCCGGCCGAGGCCGAGCCGGACACCTACCGGCCGTCCCGGTGGGAGCGCGGCGGGCCGGGCGAGGTCCGGCTGTGGACGGTCACCGACGGCAACCCCAACACCGCCACCGACAGCACCCAGGGCTTCTCGCTGCGGATCGAGGGCGACGCCCGCACCCGGCTGGTCGCCGTCGTGAACGGCGTCGAGACGGTCCACGCCGTCGGCGAACTCCTGGAGGGCGCGCGGACCGGCTTCACCGGCGGGTTCGTCTCCGGCGCCTACCGCTTCGACCGGGCCGTGCCCGAGCACGAGACGGCCGCCGACTTCGAGCTGACCGACGAACGCCCGGGCGGCGACGGGGACTTCTACCACGTCCGGGTACGACAGCTGAACGACCAGTGGGCCTGGTCCAGCCCGACCTGGGTGGGACCGGCCGGCTCCTGTCGCCGGGCCGGCTGACCGCGCAACCGGTCAACCGGCCGTCACCCCCGGTCGATCAGCCCCGAACCCGAGAAGGAGAACCACGATGTCCCGCCTCTCCGGCCGCCTCGCCGCCGCCGCGCTCACCGCCGCCCTGGCCGTGACCGCCGCCGCCCCCGCGCACGCCACCTCCGCCCAGGCCGCCCCCGGCGCCCCCGTCACCGCGTCCGTCGACGTCTTCGCCGACGGCTTCGAGTCCGGCACCGTCTCCGCCTGGACCCGCCAGCGCATCGACGGCAACGGCAGCATCACCGTGGCCCCCGCCCCCGCCGGCGGCACCGGCCAGGCCGCCCGCTTCAGCGTGCCGAACGACGGCGCCTCCTACCGCTCCGAGGTCGCCGTCAACTCCCTCGGCTGGGGCAGCTACCGCTTCGCCCTCGCCGACTACCTGCCCGCCGACTGGGTGCCGACCTCCACCGAGACGATCCTCGCCCAGTGGCACGGCTACCCGCTCGCCGACGGCAGCGACACCAAGCCGCCGATCGCCCTGACCGTCAAGGACGGCAGCTGGCGGCTCAAGGTGCACTGGCTGTCCGACCCCAGCACCGTCCAGGAGGCGGTGATCCCGCTCGGCGCCGTGCAGTTCGGGCACTGGAACCAGTGGGCCTTCGACATCACCTGGTCCACCGACACCACCCCCGGCGCCGTCACCGTGTTCCGGGACGGCGTCCAGGTCGGCGCCCACACCGGCCTCAACAACTACCACCAGAACCAGTCGCCGTACTTCAAGACCGGCATCTACCGGGCCAACTGGAACCCGGCCAAGAACATCCCCTACCCGACCGGCGGCCCCGACGTGGTGGCCTGGAGCGACAGCGTCGTCGTGACCAGGTACTGACCCGCGACCACCCACCCCGGAACCCGAGAACCGAAGAGGTAGCACCACCATGAGCGACGCAGCCCGTCCCACCGGCCTGCCCCGAAGAGGCTTCCTCGGCCTGAGCGCCGGAGCGGTCCTGCTGGCGGCGGGCTGCCGCTCGGCCACCGAGGACGCCGCCGGCGGGGCCGCGGCCTCCGCCACCACCACCGCGCCGGACCTCCAGATCGTCTACGGCGCCGCCCCCGACCCCACCCAGCTGCTCCACCGCGGCCCGGACACCCCGGTCTTCGTCAACCTGGTGCTGGACCGGCTGGTCGACCTCGACCCGCAGACCCTCCAGCCGGTGCCCTGGCTCGCCACCGCCTGGGAGTGGAACGCCGACCGGACCAAGCTGGTGCTCAAGCTCCGCGAGGACGTCACCTTCCACGACGGCCGCCCGCTCAGCCCGGACGACGTCGTCTTCTCGCTCACCGGCGCGGCCAAGACCTCCCAGGTCAAGCCGCTGCTGGAACGGCTCGCCGACATCAGGGCGAGCGCCCCGCACGAGGTCACCCTCACCCTCGCCAAGCCCACCAGCAACCTGTTCGACGCGCTCGCCTTCAACCCCGTGGTGGACTCCCGCAGTTACGTGGACGGCAAGGCCGCCGAGAAGGTCAACGGCACCGGGCCGTTCACCTGGCAGGCGTTCAAGGGCGGCAACCAGCTCGACCTGGCCCGCAACGACCACTACTGGCAGAGCGGCCGGCCGCACGTCGAGCGGATCACCGTCCGCTCGGTGACCAGCAGCCAGGCCGCGCTGTCCGCCCTCCAGTCGGGGCAGTCCCACCTGATCGGCGCGGTGCCCGGGCGCGACCTCAAGGTGCTGGCCGGGAACCCGGCCTTCACCGTGCAGTCCGCCAGGTCCTCGTACCAGCAGGCGTTCCTCGGGGTGAACGTCACCAGCAGGCCCTTCGACGACCGCCGGGTGCGCCAGGCCCTCCAGTACGCGGTGGACCGCGACCGCATCGTCGCCCAGGTGTACGGCGGCCACGCCGAGGCGAGCAGCCTGCCCTGGCCCTCCCACACCCCCGGCGTCACCCCCGACCAGGTCACCCGCTACCCGCACGACCCGGAGAAGGCCCGCGGACTACTCAGGGAGGCCGGCGCGGAGGGCACCCGGGTGCCGCTCACCGCCGCGAGCTCGCCGGTCTTCGCCTCCCTCGTGGAACTGGTCAAGTACGACCTGGAACAGGCCGGGTTCGGCGTCGACGTCCAGCTGATGGACAACGCCGCGCTCCAGCCGAAGATCCAGCAGGGCACGCTGGAGGGGCTGTTCATCGCCAACCACGGCATGGTCAGCGTCTCCCCGCTGAGCGGGATCACCGTTTCGGGGCCCCTCCAGGTCGGCCGGAACACCTCGCACGTCACCGACCCCGCCTACGCCGACCTCCAGTCCCGCGCCTTCGCCGCCGCCGACGAGCAGTCCAGGGCCGACGTCAACCACGAACTGTCCGAGTACCTGCTCGCCGAGTCCTTCCACATCACCCTCGCGCACGCCTGGGAGACCTACGCCCTCGCCTCCTCCGTCCGCGGCGTGGCCACCAGCGCGCTCGGCTACCTGCGGCTCGACGACACCCGGCGCACCGCCTGACGCGCCCTCACGAGCGCCGTCCCCGGACGCCCCCCACCGTCCGGGGCCGGCGAACCCGCCGTTCCCCACCACCCGGAGCCCCCCGTGCCCTACTGGACCAGAAAGGCGGCCGGAGCGCTGGCCACGCTCTGGCTCGCCTCCGTCGCCGTGTTCCTGCTGCTCCGCCTCGCCCCCGGCGACCCGGTGTCCGCCGCGCTCGGCGCCGAGGCCGACCAGGAGCAGCGCGACCGGCTCGCCGACAGCCTCGGCGTGGACCGGCCGATGCCCGTCCAGTACCTGGGCTGGCTGCACGGGCTGCTCACCGGCGACCCCGGCAGCTCCTTCCACTACCGGGAACCGGTCACCCGCCTGATCGGCCAGAGCGTCGGCAGCACCGTCCAGCTCGCCCTCGCCGCCGGGCTGCTGATGCTGGTCCTCGGCCTGCTGCTGGGCGTCGCCCTGGCCTCCGAGCGCCGCGGGCGCCTGGCCAGGGTGCTCGACCCGCTGGCCACCGCCCTGCTCGCGCTGCCGGTGTACGTCACCGCCGTGCTGTTCGTCCTCGTCTTCGCGGTGCTGCTGCGGCTGCTGCCCGCCGGGGGCGAGCGGGACCTGTTCGCCGCGCCTGACCTCGCCGTCCAGTACCTCGCGCTGCCCGCCGTCGCGCTCGCGCTGCCGGGCTCGGCGGTGCTGGCCCGGCTGCTCGCCACCGAGCTGCGCCGCACCCGTCAGGAGGAGTTCGTGCTGACCGCCGTCGCCAAGGGGGCCTCGCCCCGGCGGGTCCTGGCACGCCACGTGCTGCCCAACAGCCTGGCCCCGTTCTGCGTCGAGTTCGGCCTGCACCTGGGTGAGCTGCTGGGCGGCGCGGTGGTCGCCGAACAGCTCTTCGCCCGGCACGGCCTCGGCCAGCTGCTGCTGGACGCCATCAACCAGCGGGACTACCCCGTCGCCCAGACCCTGATCATGCTCGCCGTCGCGGTCGCCGTCCTCGTGCAGCTCGGCTCGGAGCTGCTCGTCGGCCGGCTCGACCCGCGGATCGCCCGCGCCGGCACCGGGGAGGACCGGTGACCGCCACCACCGCCCCCGCCCGCGGCCGACGGCTGCGCCCGCCCGCGCTCCCGGCCGCGCTGCGCACCCGGCGCGGGCGCACCGGCGCGCTCCTCGTCCTGCTGGTGGTGCTGCTGGGACTGCTCGGCCCGCTGCTGGCCGCGGACCCGTACCGGCAGGGCCAGGACGCCCTGGCCGGACCGTCGGCCGCCCACCTGCTGGGCACCGACGAGGTCGGGCGGGACCTGCTCGCCCGGGCGCTGGCCGGCATCCGCACCGAGCTGCTGGTCTGCCTGCTGGCGGTACCCGCGGCGGCCGTGCTCGGCACCGCGCTGGGCCTGCTCGGCGGCCTGAACCGGCTGCTCGGCGAGGCCGTCCAGCGGCTGTTCGACCTGCTGCTCGGCCTGCACGGGGTGCTGCTCGGACTCGCGCTCGCCCTGCTGGTGCGCCCCGGGACGGGCACCGTGGTGGCCACCATCGTGCTGAGCGCGCTGCCCTCCTTCGGGCGCCAGGCGCGGGCGGCGCTGCTCGGCCAGCTCGCCCGCGACCACGTGGCGGCGGCCCGGGTGCTCGGCGTGCCGCGCGGCCGGATCCTGCGCCGCCACGTGCTGCCGAACGTCGTCGACGCCACGACCGCGCTGCTGGCCGTGGCGATGGCGCACGCGGTCAAGACCGAGGGCGGCCTGAGCGTGCTCGGGCTCGGCATCCAGCCGCCCGCCCCCTCGCTCGGCACGATGATCAACACCGGCTCCAAGTACCTGTTCCTGCACCCGGGTTACGCCCTGACGCCGGTCGTCCTGCTCGGCCTGCTGGTGTTCGGCCTGACCCTGCTCGCCGACTCGTTCAACCGGGAGAGACTGCGGTGACCACGACCGATGCCGTCAAGGCCCCGACCGGTGCCGCACCGGCGACCGGCACGCCGCTGCTGGAGGTGCGCGGCCTGCGCGTCACGGCGGGCGGCGGCGAAGCGGTGCGCGGCGTGGACTTCACCGTGCGGCCCGGCGAGATCCTCGGCCTGGTCGGCGAGTCCGGCTCGGGCAAGACCCTCACCGCGCTGGCCGTCAACCGGATGCTGCCACCGGGCTGCCGCACCACCGGCGGCACCGTCCGGTTCGACGGCACCGACCTGCTCGCCCTGCCCGAGCCCGCCGTGCGCGCGGTGCGCGGGCGGCGCATCGGCATGGTCTTCCAGGACCCGCTGGCCCACCTCAACCCCCGGATGCCGGTCGGCCGCCAGCTCGCCGAGGCCGCCCTGGTGCACGGCGCGAGCCGCCGCGAGGCCCGCGCCCGGGCGCTCGGACTCCTCGACCTGGTCGGCATCGCCGAGTCCGCCCGCCGCTACCGGGACCGGCCGCACGAGTTCTCCGGAGGCATGCGCCAGCGGGTGCTGATCGCCATGGCGATGGCCAACCGCCCGCAGCTGCTGATCGCCGACGAGCCGACCACGGCGCTCGACCCGAGCACCCGGGTGGAGATCCTCGACCTGCTGGTCCGGCTGCGCGACGAGACCGGCACGGCCGTCCTGCTGATCACCCACGACCTCGGCGTGGTGGCCCGCAGCTGCGACACCGTCCAGGTGATGTACGCGGGCCGGATCGTCGAACGCGGCCCCACTACGGGCCTGTTGGCCGGACCCCGGCACCGGTACACCGCCGGGCTGCTGGCCGGCGTGCCCCGGATGGACGGCCCGCCCGGCGTGCCGCTCACCGTCATCGGCGGGCGCCCGCCGGCGGCCGGGGAGGCGCAGGGCGGCTGCGCCTTCGCCCCGCGCTGCGCCGCCGCCGAGGCCCGCTGCGCCACCTCGGCGCCGGAGTGGACCGGCACCGGCGCGGCCGGCTTCGCCTGCCATCTCCCGGTGACCCAAGTAATGGTGACGGAACGTCAGAAGAGCGAGAAGCGACCGGAGGGGCCGGCTGCCGAGCCCGTCCTGGTCGCCGAGGACCTCACCGTCCGCTACGGCCGCCGCCGCCCCCCGGCACTGGACGGCGTGAGCCTGAGCGCCGCGCCCGGCCGGGCGGTCGGGGTGATCGGCGAGTCCGGGTCGGGGAAGTCCACCCTGGCCCGGGCACTGCTCGGGCTGGTGCGCCCGCAGGCCGGGACGGTACGGGTGGACGGCCGCTCCTGGGCCGGGGCCGGCCGCGCCGAGGAGCGCGAGCTGCGGCGCCGGGTGCAGCTCGTCTTCCAGGACCCGTACGCCTCGCTCAGCCCCCGGATGACGGTGCGCGAGGCGCTGGCCGAACCGCTGGTGACCCACGGGCTGCGGGACCGGGACCCGCGCGGGCTGTGCGAGCTGGTCGGCCTGCCGGAGGCGGTGCTCGACGCCAGACCGCACCGGCTCTCCGGCGGCCAGCGCCAACGGGTCGCGATCGCACGGGCCCTGGCCGTCGGCCCGCGGGTGCTGGTCGCCGACGAGCCGACCTCCGCACTGGACGTCTCGGTCCAGGCGCAGATCCTCAACCTCTTCGCCGAACTGCGCGAACGGACCGGCATCGGGCTGGTGTTCATCTCGCACGACCTGGCGCTGGTCCGCCACCTGTGCGACGAGGTACTGGTGCTGCGCCGGGGCCGGGTGGTCGAACGGGCGCCCGCCGCCGAGCTGTTCGCCGCCCCCGCCCACCCGTACACCCGGGAGCTGCTGGCGGCCGCCGGCGCCCCCGGCCCGCTGCCCCTTGCCCCACCCCTCCCCACGACACGCCCCACGCCCCGCCCCACGCCCCGCCCATGACCGGACTCTGGAGCCCCATGCCTGCCGTCAACCCCTCGCGCCGCCGACTCCTGCTCGGCACCGGCGCGGTGGCCGCGCTCTCGGCGCTCGGCCCGACCGCCGCGGCCACCACCGCGGTCACCGCCGCCGGCCCGCCGCCCGGCCCCCGGGTCACCGGACTCGGCCCGGGGAACACCGACTTCCCGCTGATGAGCGCGACCCTGATCGGCGACACCCTGTGGATCGGCTCGCGCAACCTCGCGCCCGCCAGGGTGATCGGCTACCACCTGCCGACCGGCCGGGTCACCACCACCGTCGAGCTGCCGACCGGCAACTTCGTCCAGGGCTCGGCCGCCCACGCCGGCGTGCTCCACCTCGGCGTCACCGACGCCCCCGGCGCGGCCAACCTCTACCGCTACGACGGCACGCTGACCGCGCTCGGCAACGTCCCCGGCGCCGACGTCCGCGACGTGGCGGTCGCGCCCGACGGCACGGTCTACGCGACCGGACGCCAGAAGGGCAGGGCCGCCGGCCCCGGCCTGTACGCCTGGGCTCCGGACACCGGCGCCGTCACCGAGGTCGCCTCCCCGGCGCCGAACGCCACCCAGGGCCGCGCCGTCGCCGCCACCGCGACCCACGCCTACCTCGGCGTCGGCAGCAACCTGGCGGGCGGCGGCGGAGCGGCCGGGGCGACCCTGTACGCCGTCGAGCGGGCCACCGGCGCCGTCACCGACATCACCCCGCCCGACCTGCGCGGCGACACGATCATCCGCCGGATCACCGTCCTCGGCGACGACCTGCTGGCGGTGTCCACCGAGGGCGCGCCCGCCCACGTGGCGCTCCTCGACCCGGCGGGCCACCGGGTGCTGCGCGCCTTCGCCGTCCCCGGCACCAAGAGCGTCACCAACTTCCAGCGGCGCGGCGACACCCTCTGGTTCACCTCCACCGAGCACGGCGTGCTGTGGCGCCACGACCTCGCCACCGGCGCCCTGGACCGGCTCGCGGTGCCCGTACCCGACGGCAACTCCTGGGGCCTCGGCCGGCTCGGCGACACCCTGGCCGGGGTCACCGAGGGCGGCACCGTGTGGACCCTGGACCTCGGCACCGGCGCCGTCGCCACCCGGGACCTGGTCGAGGCGGGCGCGCCCGCCGCCGCCCAGCTCGGGATGTCGGTGGCGGCCCGCGCCGGGCGGGTGTACGTCGGCGGCAACGGCTCGGTCGCCCTGCACGACCTGACGGCGCGAACCGTCCGCAAGCTCCCGGTGCCGGGCGAGGCCAAGGACACCGTGGTCCTCGACGACGGCACCCTCTACCTGGCCGTCTACTCCTCGCAGGGCATCTGGCGCTACCGGCCGGGGGCGGACCGGGCGCCCGTGCAGGAGGCCGCGCTGCCCCAGGAGCAGAACCGCCCGCAGGTGATCCGCAGGGACCCGGACAGCGGCCTGCTGCTGCTCGGCGTCCAGGCCGACACCACCGGCGGCGGCTCCTTCGTCACCTACCGCCCCGGCAGCGGCCGGCCGGCCGTGCACACCGACCCGCTCGGCCCCGGGCAGCTGGTCCGCGCCGTGGCCGCCGGGCAGGGGCAGGCGTTCCTCGGCGGCGACAACGCCAGGCCGACCGGCCCGCGCGGCGACCTGGCCGCCTGGGACCCGGTGGCCGGGCGCGAGCTGTGGCGCACCGCGACCGACCTCGGCGCGGGCGTCAGCAGCCTGGCGGTGCACGGGCACACCCTGTACGGCCTGACGGTGAACGGCCGGGCGTTCACCGTCGACCTGCGCGGCTCGCGGCGGCCCGGGTTCGTTCCGACGGTCGGGCGGCGCGCCGACCTGGGCCCGGCGGCCGGCGCCAACCCGCGCCTGCTGGCCCTCGGCGGGGTCCTGTACGGGGTCAGCGAGCGCTCCCTGTTCCGGCTGGACCGCGACACCCTGGCCGCCACCGTGCTGGTCGATCTGGACGCCGAGTGGTACAGCGGCGCCCGGCTGGCCGCGGACGAGCACGGGGTGCTCTACACGCTGCGCGGGCGGGAGCTGATCGCCGTCCGGCCGTAGCTCCCCGGCGCCGACGAGGGGGCCGGCCCCCTCGTCAGCGCCCGGCCCGCGGGACGAAGCGCGCGAACGGGTCGGCGACCCCGGCGCAGTGCCGGGCCAGCAGGTCCCTGAACCGGTCGAGCAGCGCCGCGTGCCGGGCGTCCACCGCGAGGTTGACCAGCTCGCCGGGGTCGGCGGCGAGGTCGAACAGCTGCTCCCGGTGGTCGCCCCAGGCGTAGCAGACGTACTTGTGCCGTCCGGCGCGGACCATCCGTCCCAGGGCGTTGTTGAAGCCGGGGATCTCCCAGCGGGTCTCGACCACCACGCTGGTGTGCGGGCGCGCCGCGCGGACGCTGCGGCCCGGCAGGCCGTCGGGCGCGGCGATGCCGGCCAGGTCGCAGAGCGTCGGGATCAGGTCGAGGCCGACCGCGACCAGCCGTTCGTCGACCGCGCCGGCGGCCACCCCGGGACCGGTGACCACCAGCGGCACCCGTACGCACTCCTCGTACAGCGCCCACTTCTGGTTCCAGCGGTGGGCGCCCGCGCCGTCGCCGTGGTCGGAGCCGAACACCACCACCGTCTCCCTGCCCCGCCCTTCCAGCGCCGCCAGCAGCTGTCCGACGTGCCGGTCCACCCGCTCCACGAGCGCGTAGTAGGCATGCCGGTAGCGGCGCCAGTCGTCCTCCCGCCACTCGGCCGTCGGATGGGTGTGCGGCTGGGCCTGCCGGGCGAGCCTGGGCAGTGCCGGATCGTACGGCCCGACCGGGAAGTTGGCGGGCAGCGGCGGGAGTTCGGCGACGGGCGGCGCGGGCGGGAGCGGGCCGGTGCGCGGGTCCTGGCCGCGGGCCCACTCGCAGATGCCGTGCGGCTCCAGGAAGGAGGCGACCAGCAGGAACGGCCGCTCGCGCGGGGCGCGGACGAACTCGGCGGCGGCGCGGGCCAGTCCGGCGTCGTCCCCGCCCGCCGGGTGGATCCGGCGGAAGCCCCGGCCCTCGGGCAGGTCGAGCTCCGGCAGGTGCCACTTGCCGCCGTAGCCGCAGTCGTACCCGGCCTCGGTGAACAGCCGTCCGAGCAGCGGGTCCTCGGGGCCGCCGGTGTTGCCGGTGACGCCGACCGTGCTGGGCAGGCGGCCGGTCATCAGGCTGGCCCTGGACGGGGTGCAGAGCGGCTGGGCGCAGTAGGCGTGGGGGTAGCGGGTGCCGGCGGCGGCCAGCGAGTCCATCGCGGGGGTGCGCAGGTACGGGTTGCCCGCGGCGCTCATCGCGTCGGCGGTCTGCTGGTCCGTCAGGACGACCACCACGTCGGGGTTGCGGGGCTTCGGCACGGGTCAGGCCATCCGTTCGTAGGTGTGCGGGTCGAGTGCCCGGCGCAGCGGGGCTCCGCGCAGCCAGCGCTCGAACTCGTCGACCACCAGGTCGCCGAGGCGGCGGCGCTCCAGCCCCCGGCTGCCGGCCAGGTGGGGGGTGACGACCACGTTGGGCAGGGTGAACAGCGGCGAGTCCGGCAGCGGCGGCTCGGGGTCGGTGACGTCGAGCACGGCGAAGAGGTCGGGGCGCTCGGCGAGGACCGCGAGCAGTGCGGGCTCGTCCAGGACGGCTCCGCGCGAGGTGTTGACCAGTGTGGCGCCGGGCTTCATCGACTCCAGCAGCCGCCGCCCGACGAGTCCGCGGGTCTCGGGCAGCAGCGGGGTGTGCACGCTCACCACGTCGGCGGTGGCGAAGAGTTCGTCCGGGCCGACGGCCCGCACCCCGGGCGGCACCGGGGCGTACGGGTCGTGCGCGAGGACCCGCACGTCGTAGCCGCGCAGCATCTCGCAGACCAGCCGGCCGGCCGCGCCGAGCGACAGGACGCCGACGGTGGAGCCGTACCCGCCCGGGGTGCGGGCGGCCGGGACGGCGGCGCGGGCGGCCCTGGCGGCGAGGACGTGGCGCCAGCCGCCCTTGAGCGCGTAGACGATCTGGGCGACGGTGAACTCCGCGACCGGGACGGCGTTGGCGTGCGCGGCGGTGACGATCGGGATGCCCGTGGCCCAGAACGCCTCGCCGGCGATCCGGCGCACCGATCCCGCGGCGTAGAGCACCAGTCGCAGGCGGGGGAGCCCGGCCAGGGCGGCGGCGTCCAGGACCGGGCCGCCCCAGCCGGTGAACAGCACCTCGACGTCGCGCAGTGCCTCCGGTGCGGCGGCCAGCCGTTCGGCGCTCCACACCCCGTGGGGCGAGGCCGGGTCGGCCGTCAGCCCGGCGTGGGCGGCGACCCGGGCGCGGGCCTCCGGGCCGTACACGTCGGGGAAGCGCTCCGGGTCCATCGCGAAGGCGGCGGTGGGCATCCGGTTCTCCTCGGGTCGCTGGCGCACGCGCCGGAACTCTGGCGCACGAGGAGTTTCTATCACAGTGAGAAATAGTGACGAGGGTGGGTCGGCCCGCTCACCGGGTGATGAAGGTCGCCCCGTCCGCGAGCCGGACCGCGGCGGCGGCCGCGCCGACCAGCTCGGTGGTGGTGCTGTGCACGACCACCAGGCGCGGCAGCACCGGCACCCGCCCCTGCAGCCGGCTCTCGATCGCGGCGGGCAGCTCGCCCCCGCTCTCCCAGAACAGCCGCCCGCCGAGGGCGATCAGCTCCGGCGCGAGCACCACGCTCAGGTTGGCGACCAGCAGCGCCAGGTCGTCGGTGAGTTCGCCGATCAGCCGGACCGCCGCCGGATCGCCCTCCCGGCCCAGCCGGAACAGCCCGGCCACCCGCTCCGCCGGGGTGCCGGACACCGTCAGGCCGGCCTCGGTGATCCGCCGGTCCACCGCGTGGTCGCCGATCCCCGCCTGGGTGTCGCCGGTCCGCCCGAGCGGCCGGTCCAGCGCCGCGTGCCCGGACATCAGATGGCCGAGCGCCCCGGCCGCCCCCAGCCGGCCGCGGTGCAGCCGGCCGTCCAGCACGATCCCGGCGCCGACCTCGATGCCCACCACGACGGCCGCCAGGTCGCTCACACCGGCCGCGGCCGGCGACTGCCGCACGGCCAGCGCGACCAGGTTGACGTTGCTCTCGACCGCCACCGGGACGCCGTAGCGCTCCTGGAGCAGCACGCCCAGCCGCAGCCCCGGCCAGTCCAGCGCGGGCGCGAACTCCACCAGCCCGGTGCGGTCCCTGACCACTCCGGGCACGCCGGTGACGAGGGCGCGGGGAGCCCCCGCGTGCCGCCCGGCCCAGTCCCGCAGCCCGTCCACCAGCGCGAGCAGCGGGCCGGTCAGGTCGGCGGACGCGATCTCCCGCGGCCGGTCCGAGCCGGCGAACTCCCAGTGGTGCTCGGCCTCGTGCAGCACCGTGCCGTCCAGGGCGGCCACCACCCCGACGATCCGGCGCGGGCGCACCGCGACCGCCAGCACGGTCTGCGCGCGGGCGTTGTACCGGATCAGCTGCGGCGGCCGGCCGCCACCGGACGGCGCCCGTTCCGTCTCCACCTCCACCAGCCCCTCGGCGCGCAGCACCTCCACCAGCCGGTGCACGGTCGCGGTGCTCAGCCCGCTCTCGGCGGCCAGCCGCTGCCGGGACAGCGTGCCGTGCCGCCGCAGCACCTCCAGCAGGACGGTCTGGTTCACCTGGGCGACGGTCTGCGTCGTGGCGGTGGCGGGGGTGCGGCTCGTGGGCATCGCGCGCTCCTCGGACCTGACCGGGCCCGGGTGGCTGGTCAGGACTTTGTCTCAGCTTGAATATATCCTTGGCCCGGCCCGCCCCGGGCCGCCCGACACCTCACGGAGCCGCCATGCCGCTCGCCTACTCCACGCTCGGCGTCCCCGGGCTCCCGCTGGCCGAGGCCGCCGGGCTCGCCGCCGGCCACGGCTGGGACGGGCTCGAACTGCGGTGCGCCGAGGGCGAGTCCGTCCACCCGGCGATGACCCGGGGGGAGCGCGGGGCGGCCGCCCGCACCATGCGCGCCCACGGCCTCACCCCCCTCGCGCTCGCCTCCTACGTGGGCGTCGCCGCCCCGGGCCCGGACGCCCCGGTGACCGGCTCGCTCCGCACCCACCTGCGGCTCGCCGCCGACCTCGGCGCGGGCGCCGTCCGGGTCTTCCCGCGCGGCGGCGACGGCCCGCGCGCCGAGGCCGACGACCGGGCCGCCCGGCGGCTCGCGGACGTCGCCGAGGAGGCGGGGCGGCTGGGCGTGCGGGTGCTCGTCGAGACCCACGACTCCCACCGGGGCGGCCGGGCGGTGGCCGGGCTGCTGGCCCGGGTCGCCCACCCGGCCGTCGGCGCCCTGTGGGACCTGATGCACACCCACCTGGCCGGCGAGACCCCCGCCGGGAGCCACGCGGCGCTCGCCCCGTACCTCGGCCACGTGCAGGTCAAGGACATCGCCGACCCCCAGGACCGCACCCCGCTCCCGCTCGGCGCGGGCGTCCTGCCGATCGCCGACTGCCTGCGCCTGCTGCCGCCGGACGCCTGGGTCTGCTGGGAGTACGAGGCGCCCTGGCACCCGGCCGCCGCCCCGCTGCCCCCGTTGCTCCCGGCGGGCGCGGCCTTCCTCCGCGCCGCCGACCGTCGCGCCGCCGACCGCCGGGCCGATCGGCCCGCCCTCTAGGGTGTACCCGTACGACCATCCCACCGGCAGGAGGCACCCGATGAACGCGAGCGCAACGACCGAGACCCCGCTCCCGGTCGGGGTGATCGGCCTCGGCGACATCGCCCAGAAGGCCTACCTGCCGGTGCTCGCCGCCCTGCCCGGGCTGGACCTGCGGCTGATGACCAGGGACGCGGCCAAGCTGGACCGCCTCGGCGAGACCCACCGGATCGCGCCCGGACACCGCTTCACCGACCTCGGCGCGCTGATCGGCAGCGGCATCAGGGCCGCCTTCGTGCACGCCGCCACCGACCAGCACGTCCCGATCGTCGAGC
This sequence comes from Kitasatospora sp. NPDC091335, assembly GCF_044757205.1. Taxonomy (NCBI): domain Bacteria; kingdom Bacillati; phylum Actinomycetota; class Actinomycetes; order Kitasatosporales; family Streptomycetaceae; genus Kitasatospora; species Kitasatospora sp. NPDC091335. Next base: position 103,378 of record NZ_JBIVUM010000017.1, read on the forward strand.
AGCTGCTCACCGCGGGCGTGGACGTCTACGTGGACAAGCCGCTCGACTACACCCTGGACGGCGCCCGCCGGCTGGTCGACCTGGCCGACCGCACCGGCCGCTCGCTGATGGTCGGCTTCAACCGCCGCCACGCGCCCGGCTACGCCCAGGCCAGGGAGCGCCCGCGCGACCTGATCGTGCTGCAGAAGAACCGCGAGGGCCTGGCCGAGACCGCCCGCACCCTGGTGTACGACGACTTCATCCACGTCGTGGACGTGCTGCGCTTCCTGGCCCCCGGCGAGATCGAGCACGTGGACGTCCGCTCCCGCAGCCGCGACGGACTGGTCGAGCACGTGGTGCTGACCCTCGGCGGGGACGGGTTCACCGCGCTCGGCATCATGAACCGGGTCTCCGGCTCCACCGAGGAGGTGCTGGAGGTCTCCGGCGGCGACTCCAAGCGCGAGGTGCACAACCTCGCCGAGGTGATCGACCACCGCGGCCAGCCGACCGTCCGCCGCCGCGGGGACTGGGTGCCGGTGGCCCGTCAGCGCGGCATCGAGCAGTGCGTGCTCGCCTTCCTGGCCGCCGTCCGCGCCGGGCACACCCTGGACGCCCACGACGCGCTGCGCACCCACGAGCTGTGCGAGCTGGTCGTCGAGCGGATCGAGGCTTCCTGGGAGTCCACTGGGAGCGGGCTGTGAGCGGCCCGGCCTGACCGGAGGTCACGTCACCTGCGAGGAACCGACAGTTCACCGGCAGGGTCTTGTCGGGGCATTTTCTACGCGCGTATCTTGAGGGGCGCCGCGGGGGGCGGGTGTCCGTCCTCCGCTTTCCCTCTCCGCGAGTAGCGCGCGCCCGTTCGCGCCTCCGCCCGGACCGTCGCGCGCCACCAGTGCCGCACGACGGAGCTAGGAGTCCTGCCCCGGTGACCACCGCCTCCGCTCCCCGCCCCCGCAGAGCCCTGCTGCGCGCCGCCCTGATCCCGGCTTCGCTGGCCGCCTCGCTGGTGCTCGTCCCGCTGCCGGTGGCGAACGCCGCCGCGGCCACCCCCGCCCCGACCGAGGCCGGCCCGCTGCGCATCCACGACGTCCAGGGCGGCACCCGGATATCCCCGCAGGCCGGCAAGCCCGTCACCGGCGTGCCCGGCATCGTCACCGGCGTGCGCGCCTACGGCAGCTCCAAGGGCTTCTGGATCCAGGACCCGAACCCGGACGCCGACCCGGCCACCAGCGAGGGCGTCTTCGTCTTCACCGGCGGCAACCCGACCGTGAAGGCCGGCGACTCGGTGCTGGTGAGCGGCAAGGTCACCGAGTACTACCCGAACTTCGGCGGCGGCTCGCAGTCCATCACCGAGATCACCGCCCCCGGCATCACGGTGCTGTCGGCCGGCAACCCGCTGCCCGCCCCGGTCACCGTGGACACCCGCAACATCCCCGGCACCTACGCCCCGCCGGCCGCCGCGGACGGCTCCATCGACGCCGTGGCGCTCGACCCGGAGAAGTACGCCCTGGACTTCTACGAGTCCCTGGAGGGCATGCTCGTCCAGGTCAAGGACGTCCGGGTGATCCAGGCGACCGACAAGTACAACGAGCTGTGGGTCGCCGCCGACAAGCAGGACCAGCGCAGCAAGCGCGGCGGCGTGCTGTACGAGTCCTACCGCGAGCCCAACGTCGGCCGCCTGATGATCCAGCAGCAGGCCCCGGTCGGCCAGCAGCCGTTCCCGGTGGCCAACGTCGGCGACGAGCTGACCGGCACCACCGCGGGCCCGCTGGACTACAACAACTTCGGCGGCTACACCCTGGTCGCCGGCACCATGGGCGCCCTGAAGGACAACCACCTCCAGCGCGAGGTCACCGCCCAGCCGGCCGACCGCGAACTCACCCTCGCCACCTACAACGTGGAGAACCTGGCCCCGGGCAACCCGGACGCCAAGTTCGCCGAGCTGGCCCAGGGCGTCGTCACCAACCTGCGCTCGCCCGACATCGTCGCCCTGGAGGAGATCCAGGACGACAACGGGGCCACGAACGACGGCACGGTGGACGCGAGCCGGACCGTCGCCAAGTTCGTCGCCGCCATCAGGGCGGCCGGCGGCCCGGCCTACGACTGGCGCTCGGTCGACCCGCAGGACGGCAAGGACGGCGGCGAGCCCGGCGGCAACATCCGCCAGGTCTTCCTGTTCAACCCGCAGCGGGTGTCCTTCACCGACATCCCCGGCGGCGACGCCACCACCGCCGTCGGCGTGACCGGCACCGGCGCGAGCACCGCGCTGACCGCCTCGCCCGGCCGGATCGAGCCGAACGACGAGGCCTGGACCACCAGCCGCAAGCCGCTGGTCGGCCAGTTCTCCTTCCGCGGCAAGAAGGTCTTCGTGATCGCCAACCACTTCAACAGCAAGGGTGGCGACCAGGGCATCGACAGCCGCTTCCAGCAGCCGACCCGCGGCTCCGAGGTGCAGCGGATCAAGCAGGCCACCATCGAGCAGGCCTTCGTCGCCAAGCTGCTGGCCGCCGACAAGGAGGCCAGGGTCGTCTCCCTCGGCGACTTCAACGACTACCAGTTCTCGCCCGCGCTGGCCGCGCTCACCAAGGACGGCGTGCTGCGCGACCTGGTGAACCAGCTGCCGGAGACCGAGCAGTACTCGTACGTCTACCAGGGCAACTCGCAGGTGCTGGACCACATCCTGGTCAGTCCCGAGGTCGGCTACGCCAAGTACGACGTGGTGCACATCAACGCCGAGTTCGCCCAGCAGGCCAGCGACCACGACCCGCAGGTGGTCCGCATCAAGCCGTGACCGGCGCCCCGGCTATCCTGCCTCCGCCGCCGGTGATCACCGGCGGCGGAGGCAGTGCCGTGCCGTGCGACGGGGGAGCCGAAGCGATGGAGTGCAGGATCGAGCGGATCGGGCGCGCCGACTGGCAGCGGCTGCGGAAGGTGCGGCTGGCCCAACTCCTCGACACACCGCTCGCGTTCGGCGAGACCCACGAGACCGCGACCCGCCACGGCGAGGGTGAGTGGCGGGCCCGGTGTGACTGGGTCAACGAGCCCGACCGGCTCGGCCTGGTCGCGGTGGACACCGCGGGGGAGTGGGTCGCCACCATGCTGTCCGCCCCGAACCGGGTCCAGGCCTCCGCGCTGGACGTCATCGGCGTCTGGGTGGACCCGGCACACCGCGGCCGCGAGCGCGGCGTCGCCGACGCCCTGCTGGACACGGTGCTCGCCTGGGCGCGGGTCCGGGGCGCCGGGCGGCTGCTGCTCGGGGTGCACGAGGCGAACCCCCGCGCCGCCGCCTTCTACCTGCGGCGCGGGTTCGCGTACACCGGGGAGGCGACGCCGTACGTGCTGGACGCCTCGGCGCGCATCCTGGAGATGGCCCTCCCGCTGGACTGACCGGCCCGCCGGGAGAGCCCTCGGCTCAGCCCACGTACGGCTCAGCCCACGCGCGGCTTCAGCCCACGTACCGGGCCAGCGCCTCGCCGGTCAGCGTGGACCGCGCGGCGACCAGCTCGGCCGGGGTGCCCTCGAAGACCACCAGCCCGCCGTCGTGCCCGGCGCCGGGGCCCAGGTCGATGATCCAGTCGGCGTGCGCCATCACCGCCGGGTGGTGCTCGATCACGATCACCGACTTCCCGGACTCGACCAGCCGGTCCAGCAGCCCGAGCAGCTGCTCGACGTCGGCCAGGTGCAGCCCCGTGGTCGGCTCGTCCAGGACGTAGACACCGCCCTTGTCCGCCATGTGGGTGGCCAGCTTGAGCCGCTGCCGCTCGCCGCCGGAGAGCGTGGTGAGCGGCTGGCCGAGGCTGAGGTAGCCGAGCCCGACGTCCGCGAGCCGCTCCAGGACGCGGTGCGCGGCCGGGAGCTTCGCCTCGCCCGAGCCGAAGAACTCCTCCGCCTCGGTCACCGACATCGCCAGCACCTCGGCGATGTCCCGCCCGCCCAGGTGGTACTCCAGCACCGCCGGCTGGTACCGCTTGCCCTCGCAGTCCTCGCAGGTGGTGGCCACCCCGGCCATCATCGCCAGGTCGGTGAAGACCACCCCGGCGCCGTTGCAGGTCGGGCAGGCGCCCTCGGAGTTCGCGCTGAACAGGGCCGGCTTCACGCCGTTGGCCTTGGCGAAGGCCTTGCGGATCGGGTCGAGCAGCCCGGTGTAGGTGGCCGGGTTGCTGCGCCGGGAGCCCTTGATCGCGCCCTGGTCGACGGAGACCACGCCCTCGTTCCCGGCCCCCGACGGTCGGCACAGCGACCCGTGGATCAGCGAGCTCTTCCCGGAGCCCGCCACCCCCGTCACCACGGTGAGCACCCCGAGCGGGACGTCCACGTCCACGTTCCGCAGGTTGTGGGTGCTCGCGCCGCGGATCTCCAGCCGGCCGGTGGGCTCGCGCACCGTCCCGCGCAGCGCCGTCCGGTCGGACAGGTGGCGGCCGGTCACCGTGCCGCTGGTGCGCAGCCCCTCGACGTCGCCCTGGTAGCAGACCGTGCCGCCCGCCGCGCCGGCCCCGGGGCCGAGATCCACCACGTGGTCGGCGATCGCGATGGTCTGCGGCTTGTGCTCCACCACCAGCACCGTGTTGCCCTTGTCCCGCAGGCGCAGCAGCAGCCGGTTCATCCGCTCGATGTCGTGCGGGTGCAGGCCGGTGGTGGGCTCGTCGAAGACGTACGTGGTGTCGGTGAGCGAGGAGCCGAGGTGGCGGATCATCTTGACCCGCTGCGCCTCGCCGCCGGAGAGGGTGCCGGAGGGGCGGTCGAGCGAGAGGTAGCCGAGGCCGATCTCCACGAAGGAGTCGAGGGCCTGGCGGAGCGTGCCGAGCAGCGGTGCCACCGAGGGCTCGTCGAGGCCGGCGACCCAGGCGGCGAGGTCGCTGATCTGCATCGCGCAGGCGTCGGCGATGCTGACGCCCGCGATCCTGGACGAGCGGGCGGCCTCGCTGAGCCGGGTGCCGCCGCAGTCGGGGCAGGCGGTGAAGGTGACGGCGCGCTCCACGAAGGCCCGGATGTGCGGCTGGAGCGCGTCCTTGTCCTTGGCCAGCATGGACTTCTGGATCTTGGGGATCAGGCCCTCGTAGGTGAGGTTGACGCCGTTGACCTTGACCTTGGTCGGCTCCCGGTACAGGAAGTCCTGCATCTCCTTCTTCGTGTACCTGCGGATCGGCTTGTCCGGGTCGAGGAAGCCGGAGTTGGCGTACACGCCGACCGTCCACCAGCTGTCGGTCTTCCAGCCGGGGATGGTGATCGCGCCCTCGGAGATCGACTTGCCGTCGTCGAAGAGCTGGGTGAGGTCGATGTCGGAGACGCTGCCGCGGCCCTCGCAGCGCGGGCACATCCCGCCGGTGATGCTGAAGCTGCGCCGCTCCTTGACCGTCTTGCCGCCGCGCGCGACGGTGACGGCGCCGGCGCCGCTGATCGACGGGACGTTGAAGGAGAACGCCTTGGGGGAGCCGATGTGCGGGGTGCCGAGGCGGCTGAACAGGATGCGCAGCATCGCGTTGGCGTCGGTGGCGGTGCCGACGGTGGAGCGCGGGTCGGCGCCCATCCGCTGCTGGTCGACGATGATCGCGGTGGTGAGGCCCTCGAGGACGTCCACCTCGGGGCGGGCCAGGGTGGGCATGAAGCCCTGGACGAAGGCGCTGTAGGTCTCGTTGATCAGCCGCTGGGACTCGGCGGCGACGGTGTCGAAGACCAGGGAGCTCTTGCCCGAGCCGGACACCCCGGTGAACACCGTCAGCCGGCGCTTGGGGAGGTCGACGCTGACGTCCTTGAGGTTGTTCTCGCGGGCGCCGTGCACGCGGATCAGGTCGTGGCTGTCGGCGACGTGCGGCTGCGCGTCCGTCCGCTTGGGCATCGTTCTCTTCGCTCCCTGGCTCTCGGCGGTTCTCTGGGACAGGTGGTGGACCGGTGGGCCCGCCCGGTCCGGCCGCCGTCGGTGTGCTCGAACCCCCCGATCCAACCATTTCCGGCCGGGGTCGAACAGGTTCGCGCACGTCCGGCGGCGGGCAGGACGGGCCCGGTACCGGCGAGGGTCAGCGCACCTCGTTGAAGCGGACCATGTTGCCCGCCGGGTCGCGGAACGCGCAGTCCCGGACGCCGTACGGCTGCCGGGTCGGCTCCTGGACCAGCTCGGCGCCGCCGGACTTCAGCCGGTCGTAGACGCCGTCCAGGTCGGGGGTGCCCAGGACGAGCCGGGCGTAGGTGCCCTTGGCCATCATCTCGGTGATGGTCCGCTGCTCCTCCTCGGTGCGGCCCGGGTCGGCGGAGGCCGGCTCCAGCACCAGGGAGACGTCGGGCTGGCCGGCGGGGCCGACGGTGATCCAGCGCATCGGGCCGCCGCCGACGTCGCTGCGCACCTCGAAGCCGAGCAGGTCGCGGTAGAAGGCGAGGGAGGCCTCGGGGTCGGTGTGCGGGAGGAAGGTCCAGTGAATGGTGATCTCGTTCATGACTGCAACGCTAGGCGCGCACCCGGGCCGGGCGCTTCTCGAATCCTGATCGGTCCGCGCGACCGGCCCGGGGCGGCATGCGGGCGGACCTAGCAGTTCGGGATGGTGGTGCCGTTGTTGTCCTTGGCGGTGTCGTTGCCCCAGCGGGACAGGTAGAGGGCGGAGACCCACTGGCCGCCGGGGCCCGCGTCGGGGTCGGTCTTCAGCCACCAGTGGTTGTAGCCGCTGCCGTTCGACGCCTCGCGGCCCCAGGCCTTGCAGTAGACGTAGTTCGTCCCCTGGTACAGCGTCCCGGTGCCGGTGGTGGAGGCCGGGGAGCCGTACACCGGCGCGTTGGCGTAGGTGTCCACCCAGTACCTGCCGTCGCCCGACGGGGGCGTGGTCGGGGGCGTGGGCGGCGTCGTGCCGGAGTTGCCGGGGCCGTACAGCCGGATGGCGCCGTAGTAGTCGCCGTGCGAGGAGAGCGCCGCCACCCGGACGTAGCCGCCGGAGTACGGGGCCTCGACGATCCAGCCCTGCCCGAGGTACATCGCGACGTGGTGGATGGTGGAGGCGGTGTTGCCGAAGTACACCAGGTCGCCGGGGAGCAGCGGTGCGGTGCCGTCCGCCCGGTAGTAGCGGGCGACCGCCCGGGAGGTCGGCCACTGGGTCCGGGTGGTGCCGTTGATGACGTCCTCGCCGACGGCCAGGTCGTAGGCGTAGCGGACCAGGCCGGAGCAGTCCAGGCCGCGGACGTGGCAGTCGTCGGGCGCGCCGTTGGCGGGGTCGCAGAGGCCGTACGTCGGGCCGGGCTGCCCGCCGTGGCCGCCGCCCCACGAGTACGGGGTGCCGATCAGCCCGCAGGCGGAGCGGACGGCGGCGCTCGCCTGCGGCGCGGCACCGGTGGAGAGCACCGCGCACGAGGGCGCCGCCTGGGCCTCGCCGGCGCCGGCGAAGAACACTCCGACCGAGACCAGCAGCGACAGCAGGGCCGCCCAGCGCAGCGGGGCGATCAACCGTCTCGACAGAAGGTTTACGCGCGTAGTAGTCATGGTCGCGCATCCTTTCGGAATCCCTGACTCCGGGTCAATGGCTGTCGTGCACACACTTCCTGTGCTCCGAACACCTGTTTCTTCGCAGGTCAGGGGTATGGCGACCGGCATCTGTACGGCGTCCCGCCCGGGGGTGAACGGCCGCCGACGCGCGCGCTCCCGCGCCGGCGGACCGAGCACGGAAGGGGCCGGAATCCCGGTTGACCGGGGGTGAAGAATGGGCGGCGTGATCTCCCGGGAGCGAGCGGTCGAGCTGGTCGAGTCCTGTCTGGAGCGCGAGCGGCCGGGCTGGGCGTGGGCGCGGCGGATCCCGAAGCTGGCCGCGTACGCCGTCGAGGAGCGGTCGGTCGGCTGGCTCGTCCACTGGACCTCGGCAGGGCGCTCGCGACCCCGCCCTGCGCGGGACCCTCCTCGGCGGCCCCTGCCTGGTCGACCGGGAGGACGGGAGCATCCACTTCGTCCCCGGCACCGAGTGGCGGGACGACTGGGAGGAGGACTACCTCAGGCGGGTCAGGGGCATCCGACCGCCCGACCCCCTCGCCGCGGACGTCCGGCGCCTCGCGGACGGTGCCGGGCCGGCCGCCGCCATGCGGCACCTGCGCCGGCGGGCCCAGCGGCTGGGCCTGCGGGAGGCCAGGGCCTACGTGGCCGCCGTCCGGGACGGGAGCGAACCGCCCGAGGAACTGGCGAGCCTCACCCGCGAGCCCGATCCGTGGGCCGCGGACCCGATCGAGACGCTGGCCGGCCCGGTGTGACCGGACCCGCGGGGCCGGGCGGCGTGCGGCAACCGGACCCGCCGGGCCGCGCCCTCAGCCGCCGTGCCAGGACCTCCACAGCGCCGCGTAGCCGCCGTCGGCCGCCAACAGCTCGTCGTGGCTGCCCAGTTCGGTCACCCGGCCGCCGTCCATCACCGCGACCCGGTCCGCGTCGTGCGCGGTGTGCAGGCGGTGGGCGATGGCGATCACGGTGCGGCCCCTGAGCACGGCCGCCAGGGAGCGCTCGGTGTGCCGGGCCGTGGCCGGGTCGAGCAGCGAGGTCGCCTCGTCCAGGATCACCGTGTGCGGATCGGCCAGGACCACGCGGGCCAGGGCGAGTTGCTGGGCCTGCTGGGCGTCCGGGCGGTGCCCTCCGGCGCCGAGTCCGGTGTCCAGCCCGTCCGGCAGCTCGTCCACCCAGTCGCCGCCGACGGCGGCCAGCGCCGCCCGCAGCTCCTGGTCGCCGGCGGTGGGCGCGGCCATCCCGAGGTTGTCCCGGACGGTGCCGAGGAAGACGTGGTGCTCCTGGGAGACCAGGACGACGTGGCGGCGCAGCTGTGCCGGGTCCAGCTCGGCGACGGGGACCCGCCCGACCGTCACCCGGCCGGTGCGCGGCACCTCGGCTCCGGCCAGCAGCCGGCCCAGGGTGGACTTTCCGGCACCCGAGGGGCCGACCACGGCCAGTCGCTCGCCGGGGCGGACCGTCAGGTCGACGCCGTGCAGGACGTCCCGTTCCCCCTGGTAGGCGTACCGGACGCCGACCACGTCGATCCGGTCGTCGGCGGGCCGCGCGCCACCGGTCACGACCGGCGCGTCGATCCGGCCGACGCCCTCGACCCTGGCGAAGGAGGCGTTGCTGCGCTGGAGCTGGTCGAGCCAGAGCAGGGCCTTGTCCATCGGCTCGGCGAGCTGCCAGACGTAGAGGGCGCAGGAGACGACCGCTCCGATGCCGACCGCGCCGGTGCCGCGCAGGGCGCCGCCGATCAGCAGGATGCCCGCGACCGGGGCGACGTACGAGAACTCGACCACAGGGAAGAGCACGCTGCGCAGGTTGAGCGTGTGGGTGCGGGCGGCCCGGCAGTTCTCGATCGCCTCGGCGGCGGCGGCGATCCGGCGCTCCTCCAGGCCCAGCGCCTCGACCGTCCTGGCCCCGGCGGCGGTGGAGCCGAGCACCTCGGCGAGCGCGGAGTCGGCGGCGCCCTCGGCGAGGTAGCCGGTGTGGGCGCGGCGCAGGTACCAGCGGGTGGCGAACCAGATCCCGGACAGGCAGAGCACCCCGCAGACGCCCAGCGGCAGGTCGACCGCGAGCATGGCGGCCAGGATGAGGACGACCTGGACGAGGGCGACGGAGACCTCGGGCGCGGCGTCGCGCAGGGTGGTGCCGACGGTGGCGACGTCGGCGGTGCCACGGGTCATCAGGTCGCCGGTGCCCGCGCGTTCGACCACCGAGGCGGGCAGGGAGAGGGCCCGCTCGACGAACCGTTCGCGGATCCGGGCCAGGGTCCGCTCGCCGAAGCGGTACCCGGCGTACCGGGCGAAGCGGCCCAGCAGCAGCTGCGCCAGGGCGAAGCAGAGGATGCCCAGGGCGAGCCGGTCGACGTGGCCGGTCCCGGCCCCGGCCCTGACGTCGTCGACGATCCTGCCGAGCAGCCAGGGCCCGCCCAGCCCGGCCGCCGCGGCGAGCCCGTTGAGGGCCAGCATCGCGACGACCGCGCGGCCGTCCTCGCGCACCAGGCGCACGGCGGCACGGCGGGCCTCGGCGGCCCCGGCGACCGGGAGCCCGCGGGCGGTCTCGGTGGGGGCGGTCATCGGGCGGCCTCCTCGGAGTGGGCGGACGCGGTGGCGTCGGGTCCGTCGCCGCCGCGGGCCACCAGCGCGCGGTAGCCGGGCTCCGACGCGAGCAGCGCCCGGTGCGGGCCGGCGGCCACCAGGCGGCCGTCGGCGAGGTAGCAGACGGTGTCGGCCCGCTCCAGCAGGACGGGGGAGGTCGAGGTGAGGGCGGTGGTGCGCCCGGCCCTGGCCCGGTGCAGCCCGGCGGCCATGGCGGCCTCGGTGTGGGCGTCCACGGCGGAGGTGGGCTCGACCAGCAGCAGCACCTCGGGGTCGGCGAGCAGGGCGCGGACGAGCCGCAGCCGCTGGCGCTGCCCGCCGGAGAGGTTGCTGCCCCGGGCCTCGACGGGTGTGTCGAGACCGTCGGGCAGCGCCTGCACGACGTCCTGTGCGGCGGCGTCCCGGACGGCCCGGGCGATGGACGCGTCGGTGTGCTCGGTCCGGCCCCCGACCACCGTGCGCAGCGGGCCGGAGAAGAGGTCGGCGTCGTTGTCCGCCACCACGATCCGGCCGCGGACCTCGGCCAGGGCGACGTCCGCGAGCGGAACGCCTCCCCAGGTGGCGGCGGACGCGCTGTACCGGCCGAGCCGGTCGACCACGGCGGCGGACTCGGCCGGGCGGGCGCTGACGATCGCGGTCAACTGCCCGGGGGCCACCGCCACCCCGCTGTCGGGGTCGTGCAGCGCCGACGGGCCGGCGGGAGCCGGGCGGACGGTCGCGGCGTCCTCGACGGCGGGTGCCAGGTCGAGCACCCGGACGACCCGCCCGGCGGCCACCAGGCCCCTGGTGAGGTCGTACCCGCCCTCGATGAAGGAGGCGACCGGCACCACCAGGACGGCGGCGTAGCCGTAGACGGCGACCAGCGTGCCGACCGTGATGGTGCCCTCGGCGGCCATCCGGGCGGCCAGCCAGGTCACCAGGGCGAGGAAGAGGGCGGGCAGGCCGACCGAGAGGGCCTGGATCCAGCTGGTCACGGCGCCGACCCGGTAGCCCTCGGCCCGCAGGCTCCGCGAACCGTCGACGTAGCGGCCGGCCAGCAGCTCCTTGCCGCCGATGCCGTTGAGGACGCGCATGCCGCCGACGATGTCCGCGATCCTGGCCGTCAGCACGCCCTGTTGCTCGCGGTACCTCGACTCCGCGCCCTGGAGCCGCTCCAGCAGCGGCCCGATCACCAGCGCGAGCAGCGGCACCCCGAGCAGGACGACGACGGCGAGCAGGACGGAGACCGACAGCAGCAGTGCGGCCGCCACGAGGTAGGCGATGACGGCGCCGACGCCCGGTCCTGTGATCGTCAGCGTCCGGCTGATCTGCGCGACGTCGCCCGTCCCGATGCTGACCACCTCGCCGACCGAGACCTTCCGGGGCAGGGCCGCCCCCAGCCGGGTGGCGTGCGCGACCACGACCTTGACCGTCCGGAAGGTGGCGTCCATCCGCACCCGGGTCATGGTGCGGTGGCGCATGATGCCCAGCCAGGCGTTGAGCACCGCGACGCCGAGCAGAGCGGCCACCCAGCCGGCCAGGACGCCCGTCCTCCCCGGCTGGAGCCCGTCGTCGATGGCGCGCTGCATGAGGTACGGCGGCAGCATCAGGCAGACCATCCAGAGGGTGCCGAGCAGCGCGCCGCCCGCGACCCGCCGGCGCTGACTGATGGTCAGCCACCACAGGTAGCGTGCCGCGCTTCGGTGATCCGGAGTGCCCGGATCGGCGTACGAGTCCGTCATGATCGCCACCCTAGGCACGGCCGGGCGGTCGCCGGGGGAAAACAAGCAGGCGTGATTGCTTATTTCTGTCGCCGGTGCCACGCTGCTGCCCGGCGCAACCCGTCCGAGGGTACGCCCAACTCATCGGCAGGGGAGGCGCATTGGCGCGCGACGACGCGGTACTGCGGATCGGCAACGCCTCGGGGTTCTACGGGGACCGCTTCGCCGCGATGCGGGAGATGCTCACCGGCGGACCGCTGGACGTGCTCACCGGGGACTACCTCGCCGAGCTGACCATGCTGATCCTCGCCCGCGACCGCCTCAAGGACCCCTCGCTCGGCTACGCCAGGACCTTCCTGCGGCAGATGGAGGAGTGCCTCGGCCTGGCCCGCGAGCGCGACGTGAAGATCGTGGTCAACGCGGGCGGGCTCAACCCGGCCCGGCTCGCCGAGGAGCTGCGCGCCCTGGCCGGGCGGCTCGGCATCGAGGCGGCCGTCGCCCACGTGGAGGGCGACGACCTGCTCCCGCGGCGGGCCGAACTCGGCCTGCCGAAGGGCCTGCTGGCCGCCAACGCCTACCTCGGCGGGTTCGGCGTCGCGGCCTGCCTGGCGGGCGGCGCCGACGTGGTGGTGACCGGCCGGGTCACGGACGCGGCGCTGGTCGTCGGCCCCGGGATCGCCCGCTTCGGCTGGACCCCGGAGGACCTGGACGCGCTGGCCGGCGCCGTGGTGGCCGGGCACGTCCTGGAGTGCGGCGCCCAGGCGACCGGCGGCAACTACGCCTTCTTCCGCGAGCACGACGTCACCCGGCCGGGCTTCCCGCTCGCCGAACTGCACGCCGACGGCTCCAGCGTGATCACCAAGCACCCGGGCACCGGAGGCGCCGTCACCATCGGCACCGTCACCGCCCAACTCCTGTACGAGACCGGCGGATCGCACTACCTCGGCCCGGACGTCACGGCCCGGCTGGACACCGTGCGGCTCACCGGGGAGGGCCAGGACCGGGTCCGGATCGACGGCGTGCGCGGTGAGGCCCCGCCGCCCACCCTGAAGGCGGGCCTCAACCGGCTCGGCGGCCACCTCAACGAGGTGGTGTTCGTCCTCACCGGCCTGGACATCGAGGCCAAGGCCGCCCTGGTGCGGCGGCAGTTCGCCGACGCGCTGCCGCCCGGCTCCCGCCCCGCCGAACTGCGCTGGACGCTGGCCCGCACCGACCACCCGGACGCCCCGACCGAGGAGGCCGCCTCCGCCCTGCTCCGGCTGGCCGCCCGGGACCCGGACCCGGCCCGGGTCGGGCGCGAACTCGGCAAGGCGGCCGTGGAGTTGGGGCTGGCCGGATACCCGGGCTTCCATCTCACCGCCCCGCCGGGGCCGGGCGCGCCGTACGGGGTGTTCAGCACCGCGCACATCGACGCCAAGGTCGTCGAGCACACCGCCGTCCTGGCGGACGGCCGCCGGATCGTCGTACCGCCGCCGCCCGTCACCGCCCAGGCCCACCCGGTGGACGCCGAACTGCCCGAACCGCTGCCGGCCGGCCCCACCCGCCGGGCCCCGATCGGCCTGGTGGCCGGCGCCCGCAGCGGCGACAAGGGCGGCGACGCCAACCTCGGCCTCTGGGCCCGCTCCGAGGACGGCTGGCGCTGGCTGGCGCACGCCCTCACCGTCGAGACGCTGCGCGAACTGCTGCCCGAGGCGGCCGAGTTGCCCGTCACCCGGCACCTGCTGCCGAACCTGCGCGCGGTCAACTTCACCATCACCGGTCTGCTCGGCGAAGGCGTCGCCGCCCGGCACCGCTTCGACCCGCAGGCCAAGGCCCTCGGGGAGTGGCTGCGGGCCCGCCACCTCGACATCCCGGAGGTCCTGCTGTGACCGTCCTGACCAGCCGCGTCGACCCGGCCGGGCCCGAGCACGCCGAGTACCGGGCCGCGATGCTCGCCAAGCTCGCCGACCTCGGCACCGAGCACGCCAAGGCGCTGGCGGGCGGCGGCCCCACGTACCTGGAGCGCCACCGCGAGCGCGGCAAACTGCCGGCCCGCGAGCGGATCGAGCTGCTGGTCGACCAGGACTCCCCGTTCCTGGAGCTGTCCCCGCTGGCCGCCTGGGGGAGCGAGTACCCGGTCGGCGCGGCCCTGGTCACCGGCATCGGCACGGTCGAGGGCGTCGAGTGCGTGATCACCGCCAACGACCCGACGGTGCGCGGCGGCGCCAGCAACCCGTGGACCCTGCGAAAGGCGCTGCGGGCCAACGAGATCGCGCTGCGGAACCGCCTTCCGCTGGTCAGCCTGGTCGAGTCCGGCGGCGCCGACCTGCCCAGCCAGAAGGAGATCTTCATCCCCGGCGGCGCGCTGTTCCGCGACCTCACCCGGCTGTCCGCCGCCGGCATCCCCACCGTGGCCGTGGTGTTCGGCAACTCCACCGCGGGCGGCGCCTACGTGCCCGGCATGTCCGACCACACCGTGCTGGTCAAGGACCGCGCCAAGGTCTTCCTCGGCGGCCCGCCGCTGGTGAGGATGGCCACCGGCGAGGAGGCCGACGACGAGTCGCTCGGCGGCGCCGAGATGCACGCCCGCGTCTCCGGACTGGCCGACCACGTCGCGGCGGACGAGCCGGACGCGCTGCGGATCGCCCGCCGGATCGTCGCCCGGCTCGACCACCGCAGGCCCGGCCCCGGCCCTGACCCGCTGGCCCGGCCGCCGGAGTACGACGAGGAGGAGCTGCTGGGCATCGTCCCCGGCGACCTCAAGGTGCCCTTCGACCCGCGCGAGGTGATCGCCAGGATCGTCGACGGCTCCGACTTCGACGAGTTCAAGCCGCTCTACGGCACCAGCCTGGCCACCGGCTGGGCCCGCCTCCACGGCTACCCGGTCGGCATCCTGGCCAACGCCCAGGGCGTGCTGTTCAGCCAGGAGTCCCAGAAGGCCGCCCAGTTCATCCAGCTGGCCAACCAGCGGAACACCCCGCTGCTCTTCCTGCACAACACCACCGGCTACATGGTCGGCAAGGACTACGAGCAGGGCGGCATCATCAAGCACGGCGCGATGATGATCAACGCGGTCGCCAACTCCACCGTCCCGCACCTGTCCGTGCTGATGGGCGCCTCCTACGGCGCCGGGCACTACGGCATGTGCGGCCGGGCGTACGAACCGCGCTTCCTGTTCTCCTGGCCGAGCGCCAAGTCCGCGGTGATGGGCCCGCAGCAGCTCGCCGGGGTGCTGTCGATCGTCGCCCGGCAGTCCGCCGCGGCGAAGGGCCGGCCGTACGACGAGGACGCGGACGCGGCGGTCCGCGCGATGGTCGAGCAGCAGATCGAGGCCGAGTCGCTGCCGGTGTTCCTCTCCGGCCGGCTCTACGACGACGGCGTGATCGACCCGCGCGACACCCGTACGGTGCTCGGCCTCTGCCTGTCCGCGGTCCACAACGCGCCGGTCGAGGGCGCGCGCGGCTACGGCGTCTTCCGACTGTGAGGGAACCCCGACGATGACTTCCAAGGCCCCGATCACCAACCTGCTGGTCGCCAACCGGGGCGAGATCGCCCGCCGGGTCTTCCGCACCTGCCGGGAGCTCGGCATCGCGACCACCGCCGTCCACTCCGACCCGGACGCGGCCGCCCCGTACGTGCGCGAGGCCGACGCCGCCGTCCGGCTGCCCGGCGCCGCTCCCGCCGACACCTACCTGCGCGCCGACCTGATCGTCCGGGCCGCCCTCGCCGCCGGGGCCGACGCCGTCCACCCCGGCTACGGCTTCCTCTCCGAGGACGCCGGGTTCGCGCGGGCCGTCCTGGACGCGGGCCTGGTCTGGGTCGGCCCGCCACCCGCCGCGATCGCCGCGATGGGCTCCAAGACCGCCGCCAAGCGGCTGATGGCCGAGGCCGGGGTGCCGGTGCTGGGCGCCCTCACCGAGCCCACCGAGGCCGACCTGCCGCTGCTCGTCAAGGCCGCGGCGGGCGGCGGCGGCCGGGGCATGCGCGTCGTCCGGAGCCTGGCCGACCTGCCCGGCGCACTGGCGGCCGCCCGCGCCGAGGCGGCCAAGGCCTTCGGCTCGGACGAGGTGTTCTGCGAGCGCTACCTGCCCGCCGGGCGGCACGTCGAGGTCCAGCTGCTGGCCGACGCCCACGGCACCGTCTGGACGGTCGGCGACCGGGACTGCTCGCTGCAACGGCGGCACCAGAAGGTGATCGAGGAGGCCCCCGCGCCCGGCCTGCCGGCCCAGGTGCGCGCCGCGCTGCACGCCGCTGCCGGCCAGGCCGCCAAGGCGATCGGCTACGTCGGCGCGGGCACCGCCGAGTTCCTGCTCACCGGGGACGACCGGTTCGCCTTCCTGGAGATGAACACCCGACTCCAGGTCGAACACCCGGTCACCGAGGCGGTCACCGGACTGGACCTGGTGGCCCTGCAACTCGCCGTCGCCGAGGGGGAGCGGCTGCCGCCCGAGCCCCCGGCACCCCGTGGCCACGCGATCGAGGCCAGGCTCTACGCCGAGGACCCGGCCAAGGACTGGCAGCCCGCCACCGGCACCCTGCACCGCCTCGAACTCACCTCCCCGTACCAGGAGTTCACCGGCGCCGGGCTGCGGCTGGACTCCGGGGTGGCGGCCGGCGGCGAGATCACCCCGCACTACGACGCGATGCTCGCCAAGGTGATCGCCTGGGCGCCCACCCGCGCGGCCGCCGCCCGCCGGCTCGCCGACGCGCTCGCCCGCGCCCGCATCCACGGCCCGGCCACCAACCGGGACCTGCTGGTCCGCGCGCTGCGCCACCCGGCCTTCCTGGCCGCGGACCTGCACACCGGTTTTCTGGCCGAACACGCGGCCGGACTCACCGCCCCGGACACCGAGGGCGTCGGGCGCGCCGCGCTGGCCGCCGCCCTCGCCGACGCCGCCGCCCGCCGCGGCGCCTTCCCCTCCGGCTGGCGCAACCTGCCCTCCCAGCCGCAGCTCAGGCGCTACCGGGCCGCGGACGGCACCGAGACGGCCGTCCGCTACCGGCTCACCCGCACCGGCCTGGCGGCCGAGGACCACCCGGACACCGAACTCGTCGAGGCCGCGCCGGACCGGGTGGTGCTGTCCGAGGGCGGCCTGCGGCGCACCTACCGCGTCGCCCGGTACGGCGACCGGGTGCACGTCGACACCCCGGCCGGCGGCACCGCGCTCACCGCCCTGCCGCGCTTCCCCGACCCCGTCGTCCGCACCGACCCCGGCGCGCTGCTCGCCCCGATGCCCGGCACCGTCGTCCGGGTCACCGCCGCCGTCGGGGACGCCGTCACCGCCGGCCGGCCGCTGCTGGTCCTGGAGGCGATGAAGATGGAGCACCGCGTCGCCGCCCCCGCCGACGGCACCCTCGTCGAACTGCGCGTCACCCCCGGCCGGCAGGTCGAAACCGGCACCCTGCTGGCCGTCGTCCGGCCCACCGAAGCCTGAGGAAGGACCCGCCATGTCCACCATCGGCAGTCAGCTCCTGGAGACCCCCGAACGCCAGGCCCTGCGCCGGGCCGTCGGCGACCTCGGCCGCCGCTACGGCTCCGCCTACTACCTCGCCAAGGCCAGGGCCGGGGAGCCCGCCGACGAACTGTGGGCGGACGCCGGCAGGGCCGGCTACCTCGGCGTCAACCTGCCGGCCGAGTACGGCGGCGGGGGCGGCGGCATCACCGACCTCGCGATCGTCCTGGAGGAACTCGGCACCGCCGGCTGCCCGCTGCTGCTGCTCATCGTCTCCCCGGCGATCTGCGGCACCGTGATCGCCCGTTACGGCACCGAGGAGCAGAAGCGCCACTGGCTGCCCGGCCTGGCCGACGGCAGCCGCAGGATGGCCTTCGGCATCACCGAACCGGACGCCGGGTCCAACTCCCACCGGATATCCACCGTCGCCCGCAGGGACGGCGAGGACTGGCTGCTGACCGGCCGCAAGGTCTTCGTCTCCGGCATCGACCACTGCGACGCGGTGCTGTTCGTGGCCCGTACGGAGACTGCGGACACCGGTGGGGGCCGCACCGGCAAGCTGAAGCCCTGCCTGTTCGTCGTCCCGCGCGACACCCCCGGCTTCGAGTACCGGGCGATCCCGATGGAACTCGTCGCCCCCGAGAAGCAGTTCCAGGTGTTCCTGGACGACGTGCGGCTGCCCGCCGACGCCCTGGTCGGCGACGAGAACGCGGGCCTGCTCCAGCTGTTCGCCGGCCTCAACCCCGAGCGCGTCCTCACCGCCGCGTTCTCGCTCGGCCTCGCCCGCCAGGCCCTCGGCAAGGCCGTCGAGTACGCGAAGACCCGCACCGTCTGGTCCACCCCGATCGGCGCCCACCAGGGCCTGTCCCACCCGCTCGCCCAGTGCGCGGTGGAGATCGAGCTGGCCCGGCTGATGACCCAGAAGGCCGGACTGCTCTACGACGCGGGCGAGGACCTGGCCGCAGGGGAGGCCGCCAACATGGCCAAGTACGCCGCCGGGGAGGCCGCCGCCCGTACCGTCGACCAGGCGGTGCAGACCCTCGGCGGCAACGGCCTGACCCAGGAGTACGGGCTCGGCGCGCTGCTGGCCGCCACCCGGGTCGGGCGGGTCGCCCCGGTCAGCCGGGAGATGGTGCTCAACTACGTCGCCCAGCACACCCTCGGGCTGCCGAAGTCGTACTGAGCCGCCGGCCGGCGGACGGGTGAGCGAGCGGCACGGTGCCGCCCTTATGGCCGGTGCGGCGGCCGGAGCGCCGCCGGGGACCGGCGCGTCCGGGGAGTCCCGCTCCGGGAACACCCGGACGGAGTCCCCGGCGGCCCGTCGCACCGGCGCCGTGGTGGACCGGCGCCGTGGCGGACGGTGACCGAGCCAGCCGGTACCGGCGCGCCCGGGGACCGGGCCCGGGGCAGCGCCGGGGAAGAGGCGGGGGAAGCGGCGGAGGGAGAGGCCGTACGGTGGGGGTGCTCCAGGGGCGGGGCCGGTCCGGGGGGCGGGTGGCCGTGGTGCGCGCCCTCCGATCGGGCGCCCCCCGGGAGCAACCGCGCCACCCCGTGCCCCGCCCCCGGTTCCCCACAATGGCCGAGCCAGACCCCTGACTGTCCGTATGCTCCTGAACGCGCCCCGCACCGAAACGCGCACCGGTTTTGTTGCCACGTCAACTTCCTTACTGGAGGCTCACCTTGGTGTTCCGAAGCGAGTTCCCCGACGTCCCCGTGGTCGACCTGCCCATCCACGAGGCGGTGCTCGGCGCCGCATCCCGGTACGGAGACCGGCCGGCCCTGATCGACGGCGTCACCGGAGCGCAGGTCAGCCACGCCCAACTCGCCGCCGCCGTCGAGCGGGTGGCCGCCGGGCTGGCCGAGACAGGCGTGCGCCGCGGTGACGTCGTCGCCCTCTTCAGCCCCAACTCGACCGCCTATCCGATGGCCTACTACGGCGCGACCAGGGCCGGCGCCACCATCACCACCGTCTCCTCCTTCGCCACTCCCACCGACCTGGCCGGGCAACTGCGCGACAGCGGCGCCCGCTGGCTGGTCACCGTCGCCCGTTTCCTCTCGACCGCCCGTGCGGCCGCCGAACTGCTCGCCGAACAGGGCCGCCCGCTGGCCGAGATCATCCTTCTGGACGGCGCCGAGGGCCACCGCTCGCTCACCGACCTGCTCGCCGCCACCGGCCCCGCCCCCGAGGTTGCCATCGACCCGGCGCAGGACATCGCCGTGCTGCCGTACTCCAGCGGCACCACCGGCCTGCCCAAGGGCGTGATGCTCACCCACCGCTCGATCGCCACCAACCTCGCCCAGTGCGACGCCCTCTACCACCCCGCCGAGGGCGAACGGGTGCTCGCCGTCCTGCCGTTCTTCCACATCTACGGCCTGGCCGCGCTGCTCAACCAGCCGCTGCGCTGCGGCGCCACCGTGGTCGTGCTGCCCCGCTTCGACCTGGAGCAGTTCTGCCGCACGATCCAGGAACACCGGGTCCAGGCCCTGGTGGTGGCCCCGCCGATCGCCCTCGCGCTGGCCAGGCACCCGATCGTGGACGAGTACGACCTCTCCTCGGTCGAGTACCTGCTGTGCGCCGCCGCCCCGCTGGACCGAGAACTCGCCGACGCCTGCGCCCGGCGCCTCGGCCTCCCGCACCTGCTCCAGGGCTACGGCATGACCGAACTCTCCCCGGTCAGCCACATCGTCTCCCCGCAGGAGAGCGACCCGTCGCCCGGCTCGGTCGGCCGGATGGTCCCCTCCACCGAGCTGCGGGTCACCGCCCTGGACGGCACCGACGGCGACCTCGGGCCAGGCGAGCGCGGCGAGCTGCTGATCCGCGGCCCCCAGGTGATGAAGGGCTACTTCGGCCGCCCCTCCGAGACCGCCGCGGTGGTCGACGCCGAGGGCTGGCTGCACACCGGCGACGTCGGCTTCGTGGACGAGCGCGGCTACCTGCACATCGTCGACCGGGTCAAGGAGCTGATCAAGTACAAGGGCTACCAGGTCGCCCCCGCCGAACTGGAGGCCGTGCTGCTCGGCCACCCGCAGATCACCGACGCCGCCGTGATCGGCGTCCCGGACGCCGAGGGCACCGAGTGCCCCAAGGCCTTCGTGGTCCGCGCCCCGGGCAGCGCCCTGACCGAGGAGGAGGTCGCCGGGTACGTCGCCGGACAGGTCGCCCCGTACAAGAAGGTCCGCGCGGTGGAGTTCGTGGACGCCGTCCCCAAGTCCGCGGCCGGCAAGATCCTCCGCCGCGAACTGCGCGCCCGCGAGGCCGGGCGCGCCGCCGTCCGCTGACCGGCCGGGGCCGCCCCGGCGGTCGAAGACCGGCGCGCGTCTGTGAGGATCTTCCCGCCGCGGCGGATCCTCCCGCCGCGCGCCGACCGGAACCCGCCGCGCCCCGACCGGAACAGGAACCGCCCGCCGTCATGACCAGCCACCCCGCCAGTCGCACCCCCCAGCAGGACCGCAGCCGAGCGACCAGGGCCCGGCTGCTCGCGGCGGCCGTGGACTGCCTGGCCGAACTCGGCTGGCACGGCTCCACCGTCACCGTGGTCGCCGAGCGGGCCGGGGTCTCCCGGGGCGCGGCCCAGCACCACTTCCCGACCCGCGAGGGCCTCTTCACCGCGGCCGTCGAGCACGTCACCGCCGAGCGGCTGGCCGCCGTCCGCGCCCACGCGGACGCGCTGCCGGCCGCCGGGCCCGACCGCACCGGGGCCGTCGTCGACATGATCGTGCGCCTCTACACGGGCCCGCTGTTCCGGGCCGCCCTGCACCTGTGGACCGCCGCAGCCACCGAGGAGGCTCTGCGCGAGCGGATCGTCGCCCTGGAAGGACACGTCGGGAGGGAGGCCCACCGGGCCGCCGTGGAGTTCCTGGACGCCGACGAGAGCCGCCCCGGAGTGCGCGAATCGGTGCAGGCCACGCTGGACCTCGCCCGCGGTCTCGGCCTCGCCAACCTGCTCACCGACGACAGCCACCGACGTTCCGGGGTGATCCGGCAGTGGGCGGGCGTTCTGGAGAGTACGCTGCGGCCGGTACGCCCATGACGCCCGTACACCCGGAGCGGCCGGACGCCCCCTGACCAAGGGGTCGCCGGGCGGCCGATGTCCGTGCAGTCTGGAGAAGAACCCCGGCCGGCACCGACCGCGAGGCCCACCCGGCCGGGCACGAGCCGAACCGGGGTGCTGCCTGATCATGCACGGACACGAGTGGGACGCGACCGACGCCGCCGGCCCGGCACCGGGCGACGACCCCGCACGCCCCGGGGGCGAACGTCCCGAAGGCCACCGCCTCGTCCCGCTCGCGACGGCCCTGCTCCAGGACGACGGACTGATCCTGCACTGGAGCGAGGACGCCGAGGCCCTGCTCGGCTACCCCGCGGAGGAGGCCGTCGGCAGCCACGCCGCCCGGCTGCTCACCGACGAGTCCGACCGCACCGAGGTGCTCGGCCTGTTCCAGCGGATCATGGAAGGCCCCGGGTGGTCCGGCGTGTTCCCGGTGCGCCACCGCGACGGACACAAGGTCGACCTGGAGTTCCGCACCTACCCCATCGCCGGCCCGGCCGGCACCCTGCTGCTGCTCGCCACCGCCTCCGACACCCGCGCCCTGCACGCCGTGGAGGCCGACCTCGCGGTGCTGGACGGCGTCTTCGACCGCTCACCGATCGGCATGGCCGTCTACGACACCGGGCTGCGCTACGTCCGGATCAACGAGTCGCTGGCCCTGATGAACGGCGTGCCGGTGGCCGCCCACCTCGGCCGCCGGATATCGGCGGTGCTCCCCGGCATCAACAGCAGCGAGATCGAACAGATCATGCGCCAGGTGCTGAAGACCGGCAGACCCGTGGTGGACGCCCGCTCGCACGGCCGGGTCCCCGGCGACCCCACGCGGGACCGTGCCTGGTCCGCCTCCTACTTCCGGCTGGAGGACTCCACCGGCCGGATCTTCGGGGTCTGCTCCTCGATCATCGACGTCACCGAGCGCTTCCAGGCCGAGGCCCGCGCCGCCAAGGCCCAGGAGCGGCTCGCCACCATCGCCGAGGCGACCGCCAGGATCGGCACCACCCTCGACCTCCAGCGCACCGCCGAGGAACTGATCGAGGCCGTCGTCCCGAAGTTCGCCGACTTCGCCACCGTCGACCTGCTGGAACCGGTGCTGCGCGGCGCCGAGCCCACCGCGATCCCCTCCGACAAGACCATCACGCTGCGCGCCGTCGCCGTCGGGGAGTCCTACGAGACCGGCCTCGCGAGCGCCGTGGACATCGTCGGCGAAACCTCCGAGTACTCACCCGACCGCAGCTACGTCCAGTGCCTGCGCAGCGGGAAGCCGCTGCTGCGCGCCCACGTGGACGAGGAGGCGCTGCGCGGACTGGTGGCCAGCGAGGACCGGGTGGCGCCCGGGATGGCGGCGGGCATCCACTCGTACCTGATGGTGCCGATCACCGCCCGGGGCATGGTGCTCGGCGGCTCCGAGTTCATCCGGATGCGCAACCCCGAGCCGTTCACCGCCGCCGACGTCGCCCTCGCCGAGGAACTCGTCGCCCGCACCGCGCTGGCGCTCGACAACGCCCGGCTCTACCGGCGCGAGCGGGAGACCGCGCTCACCCTCCAGCGCAGCCTGCTGCCGCAGGAGGTGCACCGCACCCTCGGCCTGGAGATCGCCTACCGCTACCTGCCCAGCAGCGTGGTCAGCGAGGTCGGCGGCGACTGGTTCGACGTGGTGCCGCTGTCCTGCGGGCGGGTCGCCCTGGTGGTCGGCGACGTGATGGGCCACGGCATCAGGGCCGCCGCCACGATGGGCCAGCTGCGCACCGTCGCCAGGACCCTGGCCACCCTCGACATGCCGCCCGAGCAGGTCCTCACCCGGCTGGACGAGACCGCCTCGGGAATCGGCGAGGGCCAGTTCGCCACCTGTATCTGCGCGGTGTACGACCCGCTGGAGCACACCGTCCAGGTCGCCTCGGCCGGGCACCTGCCGCCGGTGCGGGTCGCCCCCGACGGCACCGCCGCCGTCGTGGACGTGCCGCCGGGGGTGCCGCTGGGCGTCGGCGGGGTGGCCTTCGAGTCGATCGAGTTCACCATCCCCGAGGGCGGCATGGTCGCGCTCTACACCGACGGCCTGGTCGAGCGGCGCGGCCAGGACCTGGACGCCGGGATCGACCGGCTCGCCCGCACCCTGTCCGGGCCGGGCCGGACCCTGGAGGAGAGCTGCGACGCCGTGCTCGGGGCGCTGGTCACCGACGGCACCGAGGACGACATCGCGATGATCATGGCCCGGGTGCTGCCGCTGCCCGCCGACCGGATCGCCACCCTGCCGCTCAGCGGCGGCGGCCGGCTGCCCGGCACGGCCCGCCGCTTCACCCGCGCCACCCTGGACGCCTGGGGCCTGGCCGCGCTCACCGACTACGCCGAACTGCTGGTCAGCGAACTGGTCACGAACGCCCTGTTGCACGCCGACGCCCCGCGCCGGCTGCGGCTGTTCCGCGACCGGGTACTCACCGTGGAGGTCGCCGACGCCGGCGGGCAGGCGCCGCAGCTGCGCCCCTTCGCCGAGCAGGACGAGGGCGGGCGCGGGATGTTCCTGGTCAGCGAGCTGGCCCAGCGCTGGGGCAGCCGGCTCACCCGGGACGGCAAGGTGGTCTGGGCCGAGCTGGAACTCCCCTTCGGGGCCTCGTAGAGAACGAACGCTCCGTGAACGAGAACGGCCGTTCCCTCCGGGGGAACGGCCGTTCTCAGGGTTTCCGGGTTTCCGGGCCTCCGGGTCTTCTCAAGTCCCGGCTACGCGTCGGCCTTCTCCGGTGCGGCGACCTCGACCTCGACCGGCTCCGCCGCCGTCGGCGCGGACAGGCCGCGCAGCAGGCGCCAGGCCAGGACGGCCGCGCCGACCAGCAGGGCCCCGGCGAGCAGCCCGGCGCTGTTCATGCCGTGCACGAAGACGTCCCTCGCGCTCGCCAGCAGCGGCTGCGCCAGGTCGGCCGGCAGCCCGTTCGCCGTCTCCACGGCGGCCCCGAGGGACTCGCCGGCCCGGGCCGCGGTCTCCGCCGAGGCCCCGGCCGGGACGACCAGCCCGCCGGCGTAGATCGTGCCGACCACCGAGCCGACCAGCGCGATGCCGAGCGCGGTGCCCAGCTCGTACGCGGTCTCGGAGACCGCCGAGGCGGCGCCGGCCTTGTCGGCGGGCGCGGTACCCAGCACCAGGTCGGCGCCGAGCGTGTAGACCACGCCCTCGGCCGTTCCGACCACCAGGAAGGACACGGCCAGCAGCAGGTAGGTGGTGTCCTGCTGGAGCCAGCCCAGCGCGCCGACGCCCAGGCCCATGGCGAGCAGACAGGCGGTCAGCGCCCTGCGGGCGCCGAAGCGCCGGGCGATCCGGGCGGTCAGCAGGCCACCGGCCACCGAGCCGGCGAAGGCCGGCAGCTCGGCCAGGCCCGCCTGGAGCGGCTGGTAGCCGCGGACCAGCTGGAGGTACTGGGAGACCACGAAGATCACGCCGGAGAGCCCGACCAGGGAGATCAGCGAGGCCGAGACGGCCGCGGTGAACCGCCGGTCGCGGAAGAGCCTGACGTCGAGCAGCGGGGTCTCCAGCCGCAGCTGGCGGCGGACGAAGACGAACAGCGCGGCGGCGCCCAGCACGAAGGTGACCGGTACGTCCCAGCGGTCCACGCCGTGCGCGGCGGCCTCCTTGATCGCGTAGACCACGCCGATCACACCGGCCAGCGACAGCAGCACGCTCAGCACGTCCCAGCGGCCGGGCTTCGGGTCCCTGGACTCCGGCAGCAGCCAGGCGCCGAACACCAGCAGCAGGATCAGCACCGGGATGTTCAGCAGGAACACCGAGCCCCACCAGAAGTGTTCCAGCAGCACCCCGCCGACCACGGGCCCGAGCGCGGCGCCGGCGGTGGCGGCCGCGCCCCAGATGCCGATCGCGGTGGCCCGCTCCCGGTCGTCGGGGAAGAGGCTGCGGATCAGCGAGAGCGTGGAGGGCATGATCGTCGCCCCGGCGACGCCGAGCAGCGCGCGGGCCAGGATCAGCCAGCCCGGGCTCGGCGCGTAGGCGGCCAGCAGCGAGGCGACGCCGAAGGCGGCGGACCCGGCCAGCAGCAGCTTCTTGCGGCCGATCCGGTCGCTCAGGGCGCCCATGCTGACCAGCAGTCCGGCCAGCACGAAGGAGTAGGAGTCGCCGATCCAGAGCAGCTGGGTGCCGCTGGGGCGCAGCGTCTCGCTGATCGACGGGATGGCGAGGGAGAGCACGGTCGCGTCCAGGGCGACCACGGTCACGGCCAGGACGAGGACGGCGAGGCCGGTCCAGCGCTGGCGGGCGGTCAGGGTGTTCATGGTTTATCGGTGTCCGGCCTGTGGTCGGCGGTGCTGTGGGTGGTGGGAACGGGGACGGATGGAACGGGGGTGGTGGTGCGGGCGTCCGGTCTGCGCAGCGCGCCGCCGAGGAACAGCTCGGCGAGCGAGAAGGCGGCGTCGCGCGGGGCGAGCCGGCCGTCCTGGATGGACCAGCCGACGCCGGCCACCAGGTCGAAGAAGGCCTCGCTCAGCCAGGCGGCGCTCAGCTCGATGCGGAACACGCCCTGCTGCTGACCGCGCAGGAAGAGCGCGTGCAGCCGGGCGATCTGGACCTCCCAGAGGTCGTTGATGTCGTCGTGCTCGTAGAGCTGGTTCTCGCCGGCCAGGAAGGCGCAGAGCATGGCGTCCGGGACGGCGGCGTCCACCAGGCGGCGCAGCGCCGCCTCGGCGTCGCCCTCCTCGACCTCGGCGGTGTCCAGGGCGGCGGCGAACCGGCGCAGCCCGAGCAGGCCGACCTCGCGGATCAGCGCGTCGCGACCGGGGAAGAGCCGGTGCAGCGTGGCGCGGCTGATGCCGGCGGCGCGCGCGATCTCGTCCAGGTGGGCGGTCGGGCGGCGGGAGAGCACACCGACGGCGGCTTCCAGGACGGTGTCGCGATCGGTGGCCATGCGCCGATTATAGTTCATGTGAGACATCCATGTCTCATTCATGCGCCTGGGATCTCAGGTGATGCGTGGGGTCGCGGCGGGAGGGCAGCAAAAAACCGGAGACGGTGGGTGTACCGTCCCCGGTTCCGGGGGTTGCCGCTGTCGGCCGCGGGGCGGCGGCTCAGCTCTGGTTGTAGAAGCCGGTGTCGTCCATCGGGCGGTCGATCACCATGACCTCGACGTCGGCAGGGGTGAGCAGGAAGACCCTCTTGGCGATCCGCTCGATGCCGCCCTGGGTGCCGAAGATCAGTCCGGAGGCGAAGTCGACCATGCGCTTGGCCTCGGCCTCCGCCATCTCGGTGAGGTCCATGACCACCGGGGTGCTCGCCCGGATGTGCTCACCGACCGTCCGGGCCGCCTCGAACCCCGTCGGCCGCAGGGAGACGATCTTCGTGGGCGCGGGGGCGGCCGGAACCGTCTCCTGGTCGACCCACTCGTCGTCGTACACCGCGGCCGGGTAGTGTCCCGAGGGCATCAGCCACCCGTTGTGGTGCTCGTCGCGAAGTGCTCCCATGCCGCGCCTCCCTGCCTCGTCCCGTCCTGGTCCCCCGGGGGTGGGTGCCGTTCTTGACACGTCATCCACTCGTCGGAACTGTCCGAGTATCGCACTGTTCACCGGTCCCGTGCCCGCTCGCGACCCCCGTACGAGTCGTGCCGCGCCGGAAACCCGGGCGAACCCGGGCACTCCTCACTGACGCGGTGCCGCACCGTACGGTTGCGCGCGTTGACCTTATCGGTCGCGGTCACCGGGTAATTGACCTTCTGTCAACAATGCGGAAACGATTTCACCCGTCGGTTCACTCGCCGGTCGAGCCGTCGACCAACTCGCGCAGAAGATCCGCGTGGCCGTTGTGTCGCGCGTACTCCTCGACCATGTGGGCGAGGATCCAGCGCAGCGTCACCGGCTGCCCGCGGCGAGGGTTCTTGCCGACGGTGTCCAGCGGAAGGCCGTCGACCGCGCGGCGGGCGGCCTCGATCTCGGCCTGCCAGACGGCGAAGTCGGCCGCGGCGTCGGCGGTGTCGACGTCGTCGAAGTCGCCGTCCTCGTTCTCCGGCTTCCAGTAGTGGTCGGTGATCTCCCGGCCGAGCAGGACGGACTGGAACCAGTACTGCTCCACCTCCGCCATGTGCCGGACCAGGCCCAGCAGCGAGAGGTCGGACGGCGGGACGGAGCGCAGTCGCAGCTGGTCGTCGGTCAGGCCCGCGCACTTGAGCGCGAGCGTGCCGCGGTGGTAGTCGAGGAAGGCGGTCAGGGTGGCGGCCTCGTCGGCCGTCATCGGCGGGTCCACCCGCGGGTCGAGTCCGGTCATGCGCGCCATCCTGGCCTCCCGTGACCGGGGGCGCGAACGATTTTGCGGCGCCGGGCCGGTGGGGTGGTTCAGCCCGCCGCAGCCCGGCCGCGGGCCCGGGCCGTCCGCCAGAGCCCCACCACGCTGCCCAGCACCAGCAGCGCGATCACCCCCGCCGACAGCAGGAACGCCGCCGAGCCGGGCCGGCCCGCGCTGGCCGCCGCCGTGACGTACACCGCCGTGGTCGGCACCACACCGACCGCGGTGGCGGCCACGAAGGGCAGGAAGCGGACCCCGGAGAACGCCGCGCCGTAGTTGGCCGCCTGGAACGGCATGCCGGGCAGCAGCCGCAGCACCAGCACGCTGCGGAAGCCCTGTTCGGTGAACCGCCGGTCCAGCGAGCCGAGCACCTTCCCGCGCAGGTACGGGCGGAGCGCGTCGCGGCCGAGGCCCCGGCCGAGCGCGAAGGCGAGGGCGGCGCCGAGCGTGGTGCCGAGCACCGCCAGCGCCACGCCCTGCTGGATGCCGAGCAGCAGCCCGGCCGCCGCGTTCAGCGCCGGCCGGGGCACGAAGGCGAGCGTCCCCACCGCGTAGACCAGCGCGAACAGCGGGCCGGACCAGTACGCCGGCATCCGGTCCGCCGGCCCGTCGGACAGCAGTTGCGTCGGGCTCCACAGCAGCAGCGACCCGGCCGTCGCCGCGAGCACCGCCACCAGCAGCGCGAACCGCCACCACGGTGAACGCGGCGCGCCGGCGGGCGGCCGGGTCGCGGCGGGAGGTGCGGGGGCGGCATCGGGCTCGGACACCGCCGAAGCGTAACCGGTGCCCGCGCGCGCCCCTGCCCCGGCCCGGGCGGCGGCTCAGCTGTACGGGTCCTTCGCCGGGTTGTAGTGCCAGAACTGGTTGGCGCCGGCCTGGTACTCCCACTGGATCACCGGGGTGCCGTCGGCGAGACGGCCGCCGGCGACGTCGAGCACCAGGCCGCTGTGGCCGTTCACGATCCGGCGCGGGGTGCCGGGGTGACTGGCGGGCGGGTCGCTCCACTTCTGGTTGTCGCCGCCGTTGCAGGTCCACTGGTCGGCCTGGGTGCCCCAGGTGGTGCTGAAGGCCGGGATCTCCAGGCACTTGCCGCTGTGCTGGTTGATCCAGCCCCGGTCGGTCTGGGGCCACTTCTGGTTGTCGCCGCCGGTACAGGTCCAGATCCGGACCGGGGCGCCGTCGTCGACGCGCCAGTCGGCGACCTCCAGGCAGAGGTCGTCCGGCCCCGGGTAGCCGCCGGTGCGGATCTCGGCGGGGCCGAAGTCGGCCGCGGCGGCGGGCGGGGCGGTGAGGGCCACCGCGGCGGTGGCGAGGACGGCGGCGGTGAGTGCCGTGATGGCGGAGAGGCGGGTTCGACGGGACATCGGGTCGACCTCCGTGAAAGGGGGGATTGAGTGCGCTCGGGCGGCGGGTCAGTGCGGCCGGGCGAGAAAGCGCAGCAGACGTTGCCACGAGTCCAGGGCCGCCCCGGCGTGTTCGACCGCGGCGTGCTCGAAGAAGTTGTGCGGTGCACCCGGATAGCTGACGAACTCGTGCGGGCAGCCGGCGGCGGTGAGCGCCGCGTCGAAGGCCGCGACGGCGGCGGCCGGGATGTGCTCGTCGGCGCCGCCCCAGAACGCGAGGACGGGGGCGGTCAGCTCCCCTGCCAGCTGGGTGGGCCCCGGGGCGCCGGCGAGGGTGTCCGGGTAGCCGTAGTAGCCGACCGCGCCGGCCAGGCCGAAGCGCGGGGCGG
This sequence comes from Kitasatospora sp. NPDC091335, assembly GCF_044757205.1. Classification (NCBI taxonomy): domain Bacteria; kingdom Bacillati; phylum Actinomycetota; class Actinomycetes; order Kitasatosporales; family Streptomycetaceae; genus Kitasatospora; species Kitasatospora sp. NPDC091335. The sequence goes on from NZ_JBIVUM010000017.1 coordinate 132,579, forward strand.
CGGCGCGGAAGGCCTGCCGCCCGCCGAAGCAGAAGCCGAGCGCGACCACCTCGGCCGGCCCGACGGCGCGCAGCCGCTCCAGCGCGGCGGTGAGGTCGGCGTCCAGGCCCCCGGGGGTGAGCGCGAGCAGGTGGGGGAGCAGGCCGGGCAGTTCGCCGAATTCCGCCGGACGCTTTTCCGGGAAGGCTCCGGCGGTGCGTCCGTAATAGTCGAGGACGAGGGCCGGGTGGCCCTGTTCGGCGAGCCGGGCGGCGGTGTGCCGGTAGAACGGGGAGAGGCCCCGGTTGTCCGGCAGGACGAGTACGCCCGGTCCGGTGGCGACCTCGGGGCGGGCCAGGAAGGCGCCGAATTCGGTGCCGTCGGCCGAGGTCAGGGTGAGTGGGGCGGCCTCGGCCAGGGGCCACAGGGCGGGGCTGAAGGCGGGCGGGGCGGCGTCCGGGTCGTAGCACACGGGGAATCCCTCTCGCGGGGGTACGGAAACGGGGGCACGGAGTCGGGGGCACGGAAAAACCGCCGGGCGCGGCTGCGCCCGGCGGTTCGAGACCTTAGCGGGGAATTCCCTCGGGAATTCACGATCATATCGAAGAGAGATCTTTTCCGGAAGGCTTTTCCGGTGACATTGCGGTCACGTTCTCCCCGGTGGAATTCCGTTCGGCCAGCCGCAGCGCCCCGGCACTCAGCAGCAGGGCGCAGGCGAGGGCGGTGACCAGGCCGAAGGAGACGGTCAGCGAGGTGGCCTGGGCGAGCGCGCCGATGATCGCGGGGGCGACCAGGCCCGAGGTGTAGGTGACGGTGGCGACGCCCGCGATGGCCTGGCTGGGGTTGGTGCCGATCCGGCCGGCCGCGGCGAAGGCGAGCGGGACGATCACCGCGATGCCGACGCCGATCAGGGCGAACCCGGGGATGGCCAGCGCCGGGCTGTCGGCGGCGACCACCAGCAGGCCGCCGACGGTGGCGACGGCGCCGCCGATGCGGGTGGTGCGGACGGCCCCGAGGCGGCGGATCGCCGCGTCCCCGGCGAGCCGGCTGACGGCCATGGTGAGGGAGAAGGCGGTGTACGAGGCGGCGGCGACGGTGGCCGAGGCGCCGGTGACGTCCCGCAGGTAGACACCGCTCCAGTCCATCGAGGCGCCCTCGGCGAACACCGCGCAGAAGCCGACCAGCCCGATCACCAGCGAGCTGCGCGGCGGCAGCGCGAACCGGGGCGGCTCCTCCGCGCCCTCGTGCGCCCGGATGTCGGGCAGGCCGCGGCAGACGGGCTGGGCGAGGGCGAGCAGCACCAGCGCGGTGACGGCCAGCTGGATCCTGGCGTCCAGGTCCAGGTGGGCGGCGAGGATGCCGAAGCCGGAGGCCAGCAGGCCGCCCGCGCTCCACATCCCGTGCAGGCCGGACATGATCGAGCGGCCGAGCCGCTCCTCGACCTCCACGCCCTGCGCGTTCATCGCGACGTCCGCCATCCCGGCGGTGGCGCCGTACACCAGCAGCACCGCGCACAGCACCGGCAGCGAGGGGGCGAGCGCGGGCAGGGCGAGGGCGAGGCACCAGAGCGAGATCAGTCCGCGCACCGCGGCCCGGCCGCCGTAGCGGTGCACGAAGCGGCCGGCCAGCGGCATGGCGAGGGAGGAGCCGACGGCGGGCATGACCAGGGCCAGACCGAGCTGGCCGGTGGAGAGGTCGAGGCGGTCCTGGATCCACGGGATGCGGGTGACGAAGCTGCCGCTGACGGCCCCGTGGACGCAGAAGACCAGGGCGATGCTCGCCCGGGCCCGGCGCGGTGCGGTCAGCGGCTCCGGCGGCGGTGGTGCGGTGGTCCCGCTCATTCGATGTTCCCTCCCGGTCGCGCGGTGGGGGCGCGACAGTGCCCTGTTGATGGCGATAAATTATCAGGAAGGGAACCTGATAGAAACACTCTGGAAGGATGAACCTCCATGACCACCGCGCGTACGGCAACGCCGAGCACCGCCCGGGCGATCAACGACCGGCTGGCGCTCAACCTCCTGCTCGAACAGGGCCCCCTGACCGCGACCGAGCTGCGCGACCTCACCGGCCTGTCCCGGCCGACCGTCGCCGACCTGCTCGAACGCCTCCAGCGCACCGGCCTGGTGGCCGTCGTCGGGGAGCGCGGCGAGCAGCGGCGCGGCCCCAACGCCAGGCTCTACGCGCTGGTCGCCTCCCGGGCCCACATCGCCGCCTTCGACGTCCGCTCCGGCGGCGTCAGCCTGGTCGTCGCCGACCTGGCCGGGCGCAGCCTCGCCACCGCCGAGGTCCCGGTCGAGGACGGCGGCGGGCCGGACACCGCGGGCACGATCGTCGCCACTCTGCTGGAGACCGCGCGCGGCGTCGGCGTCGACCGGCTGCACACCGTCGCGGTCGGCGCTCCCGGCCTGGTCGACCCGGCCACCGGGCGGCTGCGGAACACCGGCAAGCTCCCCGGCTGGCACACCGGACTGCTCGGCGCGCTGCGCGAGCTGCCCGGCACCGAGGTGATCCTGGAGAACGAGGTCAACCTGGCCGGGAGGGCCGAGTACCGGGTCGGTGCCGCGCGCGACCGCGACACCTTCGTCCTGCTCTGGCTCGGCCACAGCGTCGGCGCCGCCGTCATCCTGGACGGGCGGCTGCGCCGGGGCTTCTCCGGCGGCACCGGCGAGATCTGCTTCCTGCCCGTCCCCGGGACCGTCGGCCTGCCCAGCGCCGACAGCTGCGAGGGCGGCTTCCACGACCTGGCCGGCAGCGCCGCGATCTGCGCGCTGGCCCGCGCCCACGGGCTGCCCGTCGGCCGCGCCGGGGACGCGCCCGCCGCCGAGGCCGCCGTCCGGGCCGCCCTGGCCGCCGGCCCGGCGGGCGAGGAGTTCCTGGACCGGCTGGCCGAGCGGGTCGCGATCGGCGCGGCGAGCGTCTGCGTGGTGCTGGACCCCGGCTGCGTGGTGCTCGGCGGCGAGATCGGCCGGGCCGGCGGGCCCGAGCTGGCCGGCCGGGTCGAGCGCCGGCTGGCCGAGCTCTCCCCGCTGAGCACCGAGGTGCGGGCCGGGACAGCGGGCGGCGGCGCGATCCTCGCCGGGGCGGTGCTGACCGCGGGGGACGCGGTGCGGCGGGACCTCTTCGGCGAACCGTGACGGCCACCGGCGGCGCCGGCCGCCCTCGCGTTCCCGCCCGCGCCACCGGTACGGCAGGATGGCGCGGGGGCACCTGCCCTCCGACCCCGAACCACCGTCAGGAGACGCACATGGGCCAGCCCGACGCGCCGGCCAACCCGTACCGCATCGGCGAGGCCGCGGCGCTGCTCGGCGTCAGCGCCGACACCATGCGGCGCTGGGTGGACGCCGGGCGGGTCGCCGCCGCGCGGGACGAGCACGGCCACCGGATCATCCCGGGCGCCGAGCTGGCCGCCTTCGCCCGGGAGCTGGCCAGGCCGGAGACCGCCGAGGCCGAGGGCCGGCCGTCCTCGGCCCGCAACCGCTTCCCCGGGATCGTCACCGACGTGGTGCTCGGCGACGTGGCGGCGCAGGTGGAGGTCCAGGCCGGTCCGTTCCGGGTGGTGTCGCTGATCAGCCGGGAGTCGGCGGAGGAGCTCAACCTGGTCCCCGGCGCGCCCGCGACGGCGGTCATCAAGTCCACCAACGTGATGATCGAACGGCGCTGAGGGCCCACCCGGGCGTCCGCGGACGCGCCGGACGAAGCCGAACAGCCCGAAGCCGAACGACCCGAAGCCGAACCGCCCGAAGCCGAAGCGAGAGGACCGGATGACACCCCCGCACCTGCCGACCACCCAGAGCGCCGTGACCGCCATCGAGGCCGTGGCCGGGCGGCACGGCCGCACCGTCCGCGCCCAGCACGACATCGGCCGCGACCGGACCTTCGCCGGGCTGGTCGGCCCGGACGGGCCCGGCGGCCCGGGCGGTCAGGGATGGGAACAGCTGGACGACATCCCGCACGAGGCGCTGCTGGAGTTCGACGGCAGCCCCGCCGTCACCGTCCGGCTGTTCACCCACGACGAGGTCGCCGTGACGGTCGAGGGCATCGCCTTCGACGTCGACCGCGACCGCGTCCCCGGCTTCCTGAACGCCGTCTGGTCCGACCTGGTGCACATCCGGGTGCGCACCTTCCCGCCGTCCACCACGCTGGTCGTCACCGTCCCCGGGGAGCCGAGCTACCGCGAGGGCGTCGGAGTCCACAGCCTCACCCCCTGGCTCTCGGGAAGGATCCGATGAACGCCGTCGCCCAGCCGCTCGGCCGGCCCCTCGTCAAGCCCCTCGCCGTCGCCCACCGCGGCGACCCGTACCGCTTCCGCGAGAACACCGTGCCCTCCGTCGAGTCCGCGCTCGCCGCCGGGGCGGACGCCGTCGAGGTGGACGTCCGGCTCACCCGCGACCGGGTGCCCGTGCTGCTGCACGACCGCACCCTGGAGCGTCTCTGGGGCGACCCGCGGGCGATCGACCGGGTCACCGCCGAACAGCTGGAGGAGCTGCGGCAGGGCCCGCTCGCCGTCCCCACCCTGGCCGAGGCGCTCAAGGCGGTGGCCGACGCCGAAGGCCGCCGGCTGCTGATCGACCTGGACGACGCGGGGCCGGTCGCCGCCGCCTGGTCGGTGGTCGCCGGACTCGGCGCCGAAGGGCTGGTCGCCTTCTGCGGCCCCACCACCGCCATGCTCGCGGTGCGCGAGCTGAGCCCGGACGCCGAGATCGCGCTCACCTGGAAGCAGCCGGGGATGCCCGTACGGGCCCTGCTGGACGACCTGCGCCCGCGCTACCTCAACCCGCCGTTCGGCCTGGTCACCCCCGACTTCACCGCCGCCGCGGCGGACCGCGGGCTCGCCGTCTCCACCTGGACCGTCGACCTGCGCCGCACCATGCGCCGGCTGCGCGACACCGGCGTCGCCTCCCTCACCTCCAACCGGATCGGTGTGCTGCGCTCGGTGCTGGACGGCGGCCGGTGAGCGGACCGGTCCTGGGCCGGCGGGCGCTCGGCCGGGCCCTGCTGGCCCGCCAGCACCTGCTCACGCGCGGCCACCTGGCGCCCGCCGCGCTGGTCCACCACCTCGGCGGGCTCCAGGCCCAGGCGGCGCCCCAGCCGCCCTACCTCGGCCTGCTCGCCCGGATCGACGGCTTCACGCCCGAGCAGCTGAGCACACTGATCGAGCAGCGGGCGGTGGTCAGGATCGCCCTCCAGCGCGGCACCATCCACCTGGTCACCGCCGAGGACTGCCTGACGCTGCGCCCGCTGCTCCAGCCGATGCTCGACCAGGCGCTGCGCACCACCTACGGCAAACCGCTCACCGGGCTGGACCTGGACGCGCTCGCCGCCGAGGCCCGCACCCTGGTCGAGGAGGAGCCCCGCACCTTCCGGCAGCTCGGCGCGCTGCTCGCCGCGAGCCGCCCCGACCGCGACCCGGCCGCGCTCGCCCAGGCCGCCCGCTGCCGGCTGCCGCTGGTGCAGGTCCCGCCGCGCGGGCTGTGGGGGCGCGGCGGCCCGGCCGCCCACACCACCGCCGAGGCCTGGCTCGGCCGCCCGCTCGACCCCTCGTCCGGCCAGGACGAGCTGGTGCGGCGCTACCTCGCCGCCTTCGGTCCGGCCTCCGCCGCCGACCTGCGCAAGTGGTGCGGCCTGGCCGGCCTCGCCCCGGTGCTGCGGCGGCTCGCGCCGGACCTGGCGGCGTTCCGGGACGAGCAGGGGCGGCAGCTGTACGACCTGCCCGAGGCGCCCAGGCCGGACGCGGACACCCCGGCGCCGGTGCGGCTGGTCGCCCCGTTCGACAACCTGCTGCTCTCGCACGCCGACCGCACCCGGGTGCTGTCCGAGGAGCACCGGGGCCGGGTGATGACCCAGAACGGGATCGTGCACGGGACGCTGCTGGTGGACGGGCTGGTCGCCGGCACCTGGCGCCTGGCCGGCGACCAGGAGGTGACCGTCGTGCCGTTCGCGCCGCTGGGCCGGGCCGACCGGCAGGCGGCGGAGGCCGAGGCGCAGCGGGTGCTGGCCTTCGCGGGGGCCGGCGGGGGCGGCGTGGTACGGGTCGAGGCGGTCGGGTAACCCGTTCGGGTGCTCGCGGCCGATCCGGCGGGCGGGCCCCCCGAACCTCTGCTGAGCTGGGTCGGTTCCCAATCGTCGACGACCCCGGCGGAGGTGGCCGTGTCCGTGGAACGCGCGCCCGGCGAGCAGCGGCGGCCGGACCACCGCAGGCCGTACCTGATGCTGCCGCCGGGCCTGCGGCAGGCGGCGGCGTGGTCGGTGGCGGTGATCCTGCTGCTCGCCGTCGCCTCACTGGTGGTCTTCGCGCTGGTCGAACTGCGGGCCGCCACCGTGCCGTTCGTGCTGGCGCTGCTCGGGGCCTCACTGCTCTACCCGGTGGTGCCGTGGCTGGTGCGCCGGGGCGTCGGGCGGGGCCTGGCCGCCGGGCTGACCTGCACGGTGCTGGTCGCCGCCGTCGGCGGGGTGATCGCGCTGCTGGTCAACTCCCTGGTGCACAGCGCCCCGCAGATCGCCTCCTCGCTCCAGGAGGCCGGGGAGCGGCTGGCCGACTGGCTGGGCCCGCTCGGGGCGAAGATCCAGCACGCGCTGAGCAACGCCAAGGGCGAGACCAATTCGCTGGTGTCCACGCTCACCAACGGGGTGCTCTCCGGGCTCGGCCTGCTCACCCAGCTGATCGCCGGCGGGGTGCTGTCGCTCGCCCTGGTGTTCTTCTTCCTCAGGGACGGCCACCGTACCGGCGACGCCATCCGCTCCTACCTGCCCGAGCGCAGCGCCGCGACCGTGATCGCCTGCGCGGAGCGGGCGTTCGACGCGATGGCCGGGTTCATGCGCGGCACCACGATGATCGCCCTGATCGACGCGAGCTTCATCACCATCGGCCTGGTCGCCCTGGGGGTGCCGGGCGCGCCTGGGCTGGGCGCGCTGGTCTTCATGGGCGCCTACATCCCGTTCGTCGGCGCCTTCCTGTCCGGCACGGTGGCCGTCCTGGTGGCCCTCGCCGACGGCGGCCTCGGCACGGCGCTCTGGGCGCTCGGGGTGGTCCTCGCGGTGCAGCTGATCGAGGGCAACGTCCTCCAGCCGGTCATCCAGAGCCGCACGGTGGAGCTGCACCCGGCCACCATCATGGTCGCCGTGGTGGCCGGCTCCGGGATCGCCGGGATCATCGGCGCCCTGCTCGCCGTCCCGGTCTGCGCGGCCGGAGTGGGCGTCATCTCGGTCCTGCGCGCCGACCCGGGGCGGGCGGTGGAGGCGGGGGAGTAGGAGGGCGCCGCCCGATTGTCGGTTGCCGTCGGTGCGGCGGGCGTGGAAGGATCATTAACGCGACAATAGTCGCAATAGCTGGGGGAGGGGTCGGATGGAACTGATCGAGGTGGCCGAGGCGGGGGCCGGGCCGTACGGGGTGGCCGTGGGGCCGGACGGGGGTGTCTGGTTCACGCTGGTGCACGCCGGGGAGGTCGGGCGGCTGGCTCCCGACGGCGGGGTGGAGCGCTTCGGACTCGGGGCACCGGGGTGCGGGCCCGCGGTGATCACCGCTGGGCCCGACGGGGCGCTGTGGTTCAGCCGGATGCGGGACCACCGGATCGGGCGGATCACGGTGGGCGGGGAGACGGGCTCGTTCGCGGTGCCGACGGCGGACGCCGGGCCGTACGGGATCGCCGCCGGGCCCGACGGAGCGCTCTGGTTCACCGAGCTGAACGCGGACCGGGTCGGGCGGATCACCGTGGACGGCGAGGTGACGGAGTACCCGCTGCCGCTCGCCGGGGCCTTCCCGTCGCTGATCACCGCGGGCCCGGACGGCGCCCTGTGGTGCACCCTCAACCAGGCCGACGCGGTGGCCCGGATCGGGACGGACGGCGACGTGACCGTCCACCGGCTGCCGACCGGGGGCACCGCGCCCGTCGGCATCACCGCGGGGGCGGACGGGGCGCTCTGGTACGTCGGCATCGGCGGCGGGCTGGTCGGGCGGATCACCGTGGACGGCGAGGTGACGGAGCACCCGCTGGCCGACCGCTCGGCCAGGCCGCACGCGATCGCGGCCGGGCCGGACGGCCGGCTCTGGTTCACCGAGTGGGGCGCCGGGCGGATCGGGGTGCTCACCCCGGACGGGCGGCTGGACGGCCACCCCGTCCCGGGCGAGGGCGCCGAGCCCCACGGCATCGCCGTCGCCCCGGACGGCACGGTGTACGCGGCGCTGGAGCGCGGGCAGCTCGCCCGGCTGGACGCCCGGGGCTACTGACGGCGCAGCAGCTCCTCCAGGTCGGCGAGCAGGCCGAGGGCGGCGGCGCGGTCGGCGCCGGTCCGGCCGGTGCCGACGATCCGTCCGAGCAGGTCCAGGGCCTCGGCGGGGGCGATCGGACGGAGTGACGGCGGCCGGCCGCGCCCGCTGGACGAACGGTGCGCGGGGAGCCGCCGGGCGGGCGTCCGGCGCCGTGGGGAGGGAGGCGTTCCGGCGGTTCTCGACCGGGGCTCCGCGCCGCGGTGAGCGCGGCCCGAGCGGACGCGGGCCGGGGGTCGGGCACCCGACGGCGGGTCAGGAGGTCCCTGGGCGCCCGGTCGGGAAGTCCCGGCGGGGGCCGGGGAACTCGGGCCCAGCGGCCCGGGACGGCCGGGCCCAACGGCCCTGGGGTGCGGGGGCGGCCAGTTCGGATCATGGATCGCCATCCATTCGCACGATGTTCCGAAGGAGTGCGTCCTTGAGCGCCACTCAGGCACAGGGCGACCCCACCTCACCGCCGACGGCCCTTCCGGCCGCGGCGGTCAGGGCCAGGCGGCCCGGTTCGGCCCTGGTCAGGCTGCTGACCACCACCGACCACAAGACGATCGGCACCATGTACCTGGTGTCCTCGTTCGCGTTCTTCCTGATCGGGGGCATCCTCGCCCTGGTCATGCGCGCCGAACTGGCCCGGCCCGGAACGCAGATCCTCTCCAACGAACAGTTCAACCAGGCCTTCACCATGCACGGCTCGGTGATGCTGCTGCTGTTCGCGATGCCGTTGTTCACCGGCTTCGCCAACTGGATCATGCCGCTCCAGATCGGCGCCCCCGACGTCGCCTTCCCGCGCCTGAACATGCTGTCCTACTGGCTGTTCATGTTCGGCTCGCTGATCGCCGCGGCCGGTTTCGCGACCCCGCAGGGCGCCGCCGACTTCGGCTGGTTCCTCTACGCGCCGCTGTCCGACGCGATCCACTCGCCCGGCGTCGGCTCGGACATGTGGATCATGGGCGTGACGCTGTCCGGCTTCGGCAGTATCTTCGGCGCCGTCAACTTCATCGTCACCATCATCTGCATGCGCGCACCCGGAATGACCATGTTCCGGATGTCCATCTTCTGCTGGAACGTGCTGCTCACCTCGGTGCTGGTGCTGCTGGTCTTCCCGGTGCTGGCCGCCGCGCTGCTGGCGCTGGAGTGCGACCGCAAGTTCGGCTCACACGTCTTCGACCCCGCCAACGGCGGGGCGATGCTCTGGCAGCACCTGTTCTGGTTCTTCGGGCATCCGGAGGTGTACATCCTGGCGCTGCCGTTCTTCGGGATCGTCTCGGAGGTCATCCCGGTCTTCAGCCGCAAGCCGATGTTCGGCTACTCCGGCCTGATCGCCGCGACGGTGGCCATCGCCGGCCTGTCGGTGACGGTGTGGGCGCACCACATGTACGTCACAGGACAGGTCCTGCTGCCGTTCTTCTCCTTCATGACGTTCCTGATCGCCGTCCCGACCGGCGTGAAGTTCTTCAACTGGGTCGGCACCATGTGGAAGGGCTCACTGAGTTTCGAGACCCCGATGCTCTGGACGGTCGGCTTCCTGGTCACCTTCCTGTTCGGCGGTCTGACCGGCGTGCTGCTCGCGGCCCCGCCGATCGACTTCCACGTCTCCGACTCGTACTTCGTGGTCGCGCACTTCCACTACACGCTGTTCGGCACCGTGGTCTACGCGATGTTCGCCGGCTTCCACTTCTGGTGGCCGAAGATGACCGGCAAGAAGCTCGACGAGCGGCTCGGCAGGATCACCTTCTGGACCCTGACCGTCGGCTTCCACAGCACCTTCCTGGTCCAGCACTGGCTGGGTGCCGAGGGCATGCCCCGCCGCTACGCCGACTACCTGGCGTCGGACGGCTTCACCACCCTGAACACGGTCTCGACCATCGGCTCGTTCCTGCTCGGCCTGTCGATCCTGCCGTTCCTCTACAACGTCTGGAAGACCGCCAAGTACGGCGAGAAGGTCACCGAGGACGACCCGTGGGGCTGGGGCCGCTCGCTGGAGTGGGCGACCTCCTGCCCGCCGCCCCGGCACAACTTCGTCAAGCTGCCGCGGATCCGCTCCGAGTCCCCGGCCTTCGACCTCCACCACCCGGACATCGCGGCCCAGGACGTGCTGGTGCACAGCGGCGAGCCCGCCAAGCACCTGGGCGACGTGGAGCCGGCGAAGTACGACCGGCCGCTGAGCCGGGCGGACCGGGCGCGGGCGGCGGCGGCCGACCTGCCCGCGGGGCCGTCCGGGCCCGCCGGCCCACCCGGCGCGGGCGGCTGAGGCCGCTCCCCCCAACGCCGTCCCCGCCCACCGTTGCCCCCGGGCGGGCGGGGACGGCCCCCCTTCTCCCACCCCTTCGTGACCAGGAAGGCCGGGTCGTGAACCACACCGTTCTCGCCATCGGCACCGCCGCCCTCACCGCGAGCGGCTGTGTCTGGTACCTGCCCGCCATCGCCGACCTCCAGGCCGGCGCCGACCGGCCCCGCTCCACCCGTACGGCCGCCGCGGCCTGTGTGCTCTGGTGGGCCGGGCTCGCGCTGGCGGGCGGGCTGCTGCTCGTCGTGGCGGACTGGCGGCCCGCCGCGCAGATCGCGCTCGCCGGACTGGTCGGTGGTGCGGCGCTGCGGCTGCGGGCCCTGTTCGACCGGCACCGCGAGGTGCGGGAGACGGCGGCCCGCTGGGAGGCCCTGGACGCCGGGCCCGCCCCGCGCTCCGACCGGCCGCCGACGCTGGCCCTGGCCGGCTGGCTGGTGGTCGGCGCGGCCGTCGCCTCGCTCGGGGCGGTGGCGATCCTGCTCTCGGGCGGCGGCGCCGTGGTGCCCAGGGTGGCGCTCGCGGCGGTCTGCGGGGTGGGCGTCGCGCTCGCCTTCCTGCTGGTGGGGCTGGGCAACGTACGGCGCCAGGGGCGCTGAGGGCGCCCGTGCCCCGGCTCCCCGGGCACTGTGGCCCGGTCCGAATGGGGCCGTTGGGCCCTGGGTTCGCGGCCGGGGCCGGGGGATGATGCCCTGGGCCCCGCTGGGAGTGTGCGGGGGTGACGAAGGTGGAGCCGCGTGATGGCGACCAAGACGGAGGGTGCCGGAGCCCCGGCGCCGGTCCGGGTGTTCCTGCTGGACGACCACGAGGTGGTGCGCCGCGGGGTGCACGACCTGCTGGACGGTGAGCCGGACCTGGAGGTGGTCGGGGAGGCGGCGACGGCCGAGCAGGCGCTCGTCCGGGTGCCCGCGCTGCGGCCCGACGTGGCCGTGCTGGACGTCCGGCTGGGCGACGGCGACGGCGTCTCGGTCTGCCGCGAGCTGCGCTCCCGGATGCCCGGGCTGGCCTGCCTGATGCTGACCTCCTTCGACGACGAGGAGGCGCTGCTGGACGCCGTGATGGCGGGCGCCGCCGGGTACGTGCTCAAGCAGATCAGCGGCACCGACCTGGTCGCCGCGGTCCGGACCGTCGCCTCCGGCCGCTCGATGCTCGACCCCGGCGCCGCGACCCGGCTGCTCAACCGCCTGCGCAGCGACGCCGAGCCGGCCCAGCCGGTCACCACAGGGCCCGGCCTGACCACGCGCGAGCAGGAGGTCCTCGAACTCATCGGGGAGGGTCTGACCAACCGGCAGATCGGTGAGCGGCTCTACCTCGCCGAGAAGACCGTCAAGAACCACGTCTCGCGGCTGCTCGCCAAGCTGGGCGTCGAGCGGCGGGTGCAGGCCGCCCTGATCGCCACCGAGCTGCGTCAGACCGCCGCCGCCCAGCCCTCCGTGCTGCGCTCCGGCCGGTACTGACCCCTGCCGTTCGGCTCCGTCCGGGGCCGAACGGGCCTTCGGCCCCGGGCTCAGGACCCGGGGCCGAAGACCTGCCGGACGGGGCCCCCGCCCGGGCCCCGCCGGGACCATCGGCCCTCGCGACCGGCCCCGGGCCCGGGCGAGCATCGCTCGCATGAACCGCGACCGCGTCCCGTCCCCCCGGCCCTTCTCGTACGACCGTCCCGACTTTCCCGGACTCCGTGAACTCGACCGGAAGCGGGCCCTGGAACTGCTGGGCCGGGCCGCCGTGGGCCGGGTGGTCTACACCGTCGACGCCCTCCCGGCCGTCCTCCCGGTGCCCTTCCGGCTGGCCCACGGCGGCGTCCTGCTCTCGGCCCCGGCCGGCTCCGAACTGGCCCGCGCGGTCGACGGCGCCGTGATCGCCTTCGAGGCCGACGAGGTGGACGGCCGGGACGGCTCCGGCTGGTTCGTCACCGTCCTCGGCCGCGCCCAGGTCCGCCCGGCCGGCAAGGCGGCCGACCCGGGCGGCACGGTCCGCATCCGGATCCGCCCCGAACTGGTCATCGGCCGCTGCCTGAGCTGAGCCGGCCCCGCCGGAGCCTCCTCACGGCCCCAGCAACGCCCGCGCGGTGCGCAGGAGTTCGGCGTCCGCGGCCTCGTCCCGGGTGCCGGCCAGGCCGGAGCGGAAGAGCGAGGCGCCCTCGACCAGCATGATGAACACCCGGGCGCGGGCGTGCCGTTCCTCCTCGCCGAGGGCCGGGTGGCGTTCGGCCAGGAAGGCGGAGACCAGCTCCCGGTAGCGGGTGTAGAAGGCCTGGACGGCGCCGGCCACCGAGGCGTCGCGGGCGGCCAGGGCCCACAGTTCGGCGAACAGCCGGACCAGCCGCGGGTCCTCCTGGTCGGCGAGGATCTCGCGGACCAGCGCGTCCTCCTCGCGGGCCGGGTCGAGCAGCGGGGCGAGGCGCTCCACCGAACGGGCGAGGACGCGGTCCAGTACGGCGGCCACCAGCTCGGCGTGGGTCGGGAAGTAGTGCTGGAGATGGCCGAGGCGGACGCCCGCCGCGGTGGCCACCGCCCGCATGGAGAGTTCGGTGCCGCCCGCGGTGACCAGCAACTCCTCCGCCGTGTCGAGCAGTTGCTCCCGCCGCTGGGCGCCCTTGCCGCTCAGGCCCCGGACGCCGCTCATGCCGCGGCCCCGACGCCGCGCCGCCCTTCGGCGACCGCGACCGTGACGCCCAGCGCCGCCAGGTCCGCCGGCACCCGCTCGGGGACCGGGGTCTGCTCGGGGAAGCACACCCCGGCGGGCGGCGGCGGGGCGCCGTCCGCGCCGAGCGCCCGGCGCAGCGCCAGCAGGGCGCCGACGGCGGTGAGGTGGGCCTGGCCGGCCCGGTCCTCGACGGTGGCGGTGAGCACGCGCCCGCCGTTGCCGACGTCGGTGCGCAGCCGGGCGGTGCCGCCCTCGCCGGGGGAGTAGAGCAGCGCGCGGCGGGCCGGCTCCCAGCGCTCGCCGCGGCCCCAGCGGAAGAGCCCGGCGCGCCGGGCGGCCAGCAGGGCGGTGGTGGAGGAGCGGGAGCTGAAGCCGATCCGGGTGGTGGCGGTGGTGGCGCCGAGGGTGAGCGGGAGGGTGAACTGCTCGGGGGTGTCGATCCCGGCCACCAGGGTCGGGGTGTCGCCGATCCGGACGGTGCGCGGGCGGCTGAGCGGGGCGACGGAGCGGCGCAGGCCGTCCTGGACCACCTCGTAGTCGAGCCCGAGGCGGTCCATGAACTCGACCGAGTCGGCGCCGGCCCGGTCCGCGAGGTCCCAGCGGATGGCGGTCTCCACCTGCTCGGCCCCGCCGAGGCGCTCGGCCAGGGCGGCGGCGACCAGGCTGGTCACCCCGCCCATCCAGGCGGAGGAGAGCAGCACCGGGGCCGTCGGGCGCAGCAGCGCGGTGAGCGTGGCGGCGCGCTGGAGCCGGGCGGTCCAGCGGGTGACGTCCACGTACGGGACGCCCGCGCGGACGGCGGCCCGCAGCACCCGGTCGTCCGGGTCGTTGACCACGCCGACCACCGCGCGCACGGCGGCGGTGAACGGCTCGGGGTCGGCGAGGTCCCAGCGCCGGGCGGCGGCGGCGTCCAGCTGGGCGGCGAGGGCGGCGCCGCGCTGCTCGGAGCGGCCGGTCAGCAGCAACGGCCAGTCGGGGGAAGCGAGTCGGGCGAGTTCGGTGCCGACGGTGCCGTAGCCGCCGACCAGCAGCACGGGGCCTTCGGGGTCGTGGACGAGGCGGTCGTGCGCGAATCGGTCGTGCGGGACGAGGTCCTGTGCGAGCCTGACGGCGGGGGCGGACGGGGGCACGGGCAGGCCGTCGGCAACGGGTTCGGTGCTCATGGAGGCAAATATAGGTCACCCGACCTAAAATTGGCGTCATGACTGAGCCGGCCGTCACCGTTTCCCCTGCTGACCTGTCCTTCTTCGACAGCGGCGCGCCCTGCGGGCCTGAGGAGCGCCCGCCCCCCGAGGGCCCCTGGGTGCGGAGGCCTCAGGACCCGATCGGGGCCTCCCACGCCAGCCGGGTGCCGCCGCCCTCGGCCGGCTCCACGGTGAAGTCGCCGCCCACCCGCTCGGCGCGCTCGGCCAGGTTGCGCAGCCCGCTGCGCCGCCCGCCCTCGGGCACCCCCACGCCGTCGTCCGTCACGGTCAGCGCGACCCGGCCGGCCACGGCGCGCAGCGTCACCTCGACCCGGGACGCCCCGGCGTGCCGGACCGCGTTGCTGAGCGCCTCGGCCAGGACGGCGACCACGTGCCCGGCCAGCTCCTGCGGCACGTCGGTGTCCAGCAGGCCCTCCATGCTCAGCCGCGGCGCGAAACCGAGCGGCCCCTGGGCCTCGGTGACCACCCGGGAGGCCCGGGCGCGCAGCCCGCGGTCGGGCTCGCTGTGGGCGCGCAGGCCGAAGATGGTCGAGCGGATGATCTTGATGGTCTCGTCCAGGTCGGCCACCGCCCTGGCCACCCGGTCCGCGGCGGCCCGGCTCTCGATCAGCCGGCCCGCGCTCTGCAGCGTCATCCCGGTCGCGAACAGCCGCTGGATCGCCAGGTCGTGCAGGTCCCTGGCGATCCGGTCGCGGTCCTCCAGCAGGTTCAACTGCTCGGCGTCGCGCCGCCGTTCGGCCAGCTCCAGGGCCAGCGCGGCCTGGTCGGCGAAGCCCAGCAGCGGGCCGGTCTCCTCGGGGCCGAAGGCCGGCTGCCCCTGCGCCCTGGCCAGCAGCAGCACGCCCCGCCCGTACCCGGCCCCGGTGCCCAGCGGCACCGCCACCGCCGCGCCCAGCCCGTCGAAGCGGCCCGCCGGGCCGGCCGAGAACCGGGGGTCGCAGGCCAGCTCGTCGCTGGTGGCCGGCGAACCCGAGGCGTACGCGGCGCCGGACAGCGTGCCGTCCACCGGCACCGTCACCCCCAGCCGGGCGGACGGTGTGCCGCCCAGCGCCACCTCCACGGTCAGCTCCTCGGCCCGCTCCTCCGGGCCCGCCAGCGCCACCGAGACGTCCGCCAGCTCGGCGCCCGAGATCTCCCGGGCCCGGCGGGCGATCAGTTCGACGACCTCCAGCCGCGGCGCCCCCGACAGCAGGCTGCGGGTGATCTCGGTGCTGGCCCGCAGCCAGCGCTGGCGCAGCTGCGCCTCCTCGTACAGCCGGGCGTTGTCGATCGCCACGCCGGCCGCGACCGCCAGGGTCGAGATCACCGCCTCGTCGTCCTCGTCGAAGTCCAGCCCGCCGCGCTTGTCGGTCAGGTAGAGGTTGCCGAACACCTCGCCGTGCACCCGCACCGGCACCCCCAGGAAGGTGTGCATCGGCGGGTGGTTCGGCGGGAAGCCGACCGAGGCCGGGTGGTCCGACAGCACCGGGCAGCGCAGCGGCTGCGGCTCGCGGATCAGCTCGCCCAGGATGCCCCGGCCCGACGGCGGCGGGCCGATCTCGGCCATCTCCTCCTCCGACAGGCCCACCGTCAGGAACTGCGACAGCGTGTGCCCGTCGGGGCCGATCACGCCGAGCGCCCCGTACCGGGCGTCCACCAGGTCGGCGGCGGCCTCCACGATCCGGTGCAGCGCCTGCGCCAGGTCCAGCTCACGCCCGACCGCCAGCACCGCCTCCAGCAGGTTGTGCACCCGGTTCTGGGTGCCGCGCGCCGCGTCGATCCGCCACTGGAGCTCCCCCAGCAGCTCGTCCAGGCGCAGCCGTGGCATCCGCGCGCCGCCACCCGCCGCGCTGCCGTCCGCTCCGCCCACCGCTGTCCTCCTCGTCGTCCTGCCCTGACCGGCCCGTCCGTCCTCCGGACGCGCCGCATCCGCCCCGCGGACGGCGGCTCCCCGCCGCACCGTCCGGCCCGGGCGCCGTCCGACCAGCGGGATTGCCGTGTTCACGGTAGTGCCCACGTGTCGGGGGTGGGGACGGCGGGGTCGGCCGTAGGCTCCGTCGGGCGGGCCTTTCGTCCCGTCCCGGAGGGTCCTGAGGCCCCTCCCGCCGGGCCGCGGGCGGCTGCCAGGCTGGGGGCGAGCGGACGGGGCGTCAGAGCGCACCGCGGCCCGCACCGAACCGCCGAGCGTCGACAGCGTGTCGACAGTGTGGAGGAAGACTCATGACGTCAACCGTGCTGGCCGGGGTCGACGGCTCGCCGCAGAGCGCCGCGGCCGCCCACTGGGCCGCCGCCGAGGCGGCGCGCCGGGGCGCCACGCTGCACCTGGTGCACGCCTGGCCGTGGCTGACCGACGGGGTGTCGTCCTTCGCCGAGCCGGACGACCTGCCCGAGGCCGTCCGCCGCACCCTCACCGAGGCCGCCGAGGAGATCCGCGGCCTGCACCCCGGCCTGACCGTGGAGACCGACGCCGTCCTGGACGCGCCGGTGGACGGTCTGGTGGCCGCCGCCGCGGACGCGGAGCTGCTGGTGCTCGGCTCGCGCGGCCGCGGCGGCTTCACCGGGCTGCTGCTCGGCTCCGTCAGCATGTCGGTGGCCGGGCGCAGCAGCGCGCCGGTGGTCGTGGTGCGCGAAGCCGGGACGGCGGACGAGGCTCGCGCGGCCGAGATCGTGGTCGGCGTCGACGCCCACGACCCCGAGGCCGAGGTGCTCGACTTCGCCTTCCGCGAGGCGGCCCTGCGCGGCGCCCGGGTCCGGGCGGTGCACGGCTGGGACCTGCCGCCGGTGTTCGGCTACGCGGGCGGCGCCGTCCCCGCGGCCGAGCTCGGCCAGCTGGAGGCGCTGGAGGCCAAGCTGCTCACGCTCGCCCTGGCCGAGCCGCGCGAGCGGTACCCGGACGTCGAGGTCGTCGAGGACGTGCAGCTGGGCGCCGCCCGTGCCCTGGTCGAGGCCTCGGCCGGCGCCGCCCTGGTGGTGGTCGGCCGGGGCCGCCGCCAGATCGATTTCGGCCCCCGGGTGGGCCGGGTCGCGCACGCCGTCCTGCACCACGCCGAAGCTCCCGTCGCGGTCGTCCCGCACGGGTGACGGACGGCCCGTCCGGTGGATCCACCCCCGTCACGATCCACCGGACGGGCCCACTGGGGGCCCGTCCTCCCCCGGGCCGGGGGAGTCCGGGAACAGGCCCTTGGGCCCTGCCGCCCACCGGGGCCGGGCGCGCACCCTCGGAAGCACGGGACCTCAGGGCCTGTGCGGCCGGGCCCCGCGATCGAAGCCGAAGCCCCGCGGTTGAAGAAGCCCCGCGGTTGAAGGAGTGGATCGCCATGACGCTCGACCCGGCCCTCACCCAGATGCTCACCGAAGCCGACCTGCGCCTGCTCGCCACCGCCGGCGGCGCGGCGCCGTCGCTGCACAACAGCCAGCCCTGGCGCTTCGTGCCGACCCCGGACGGGCGCGGGCTCGCCGTGTACGCCGACACCGGGCGCACCGTACCGCTGGCCGACCCGGTCGGCGCCGGGGTGCACGTCGCGGTCGGCGCGGCCGTGTTCAACCTGCGGGTGGCGGCCGGGCAGCTGGACCGCGAACCGCTGGTCCGGCTGCTCCCGGACGTCGCCGAGCCCGAGCTGCTCGCCGTGCTCGACCTCTCCCGCCCGGCCGCCGCCCTCACGCCCTTCGGCCGGGACCTCTACCCGGCCATCGCCGCCCGGCACTCCAGCCGGGAGCCCTTCACCCAGCGCGACGTGCCCGAGGCGGTGATCGGCGAGCTGATCGACGCCGCCCGCGAGGAGGGCGTCGCGCTGGCCGCGCTGGAGGAGGAGGGCGTACGGCGGGTGCAGGCGCTCACCGCCGAGGCCGAACGCCGCAACGCCGCCGACCCGGCCCGCACCGCGGAGTCCCGCGGCTGGCTGCGGACCGACGACGGCACCGCCGAGGACGGCATCCCGCGGGCCGCGCTCGGCCCGCAGGACCACGACGCCCGGGTGCCGATGCGCGAGTTCGCCGGCCACCCGCCGGAGCTGTCCGCGCAGCCCTCCCGGCGCTTCGAGGCGCTGCCCCAGCTGTGCACCCTCTCCACCCCCGGCGACGGCCCGCTGGACTGGCTGCGCACCGGGCAGGCGCTGGAGCGGGTCTGGCTGCTGGCCACGCTGCACGGCGTCCGGCTCACCGTCTGGCACCAGGCGATCGAGTGGCCGGACACCCGCTGGGCGCTGCGCGACCCGGCCGCCGGGCCGAGCCACGTCCAGCTGGTGCTGCGCACCGGCTACGGCCCGCCCGGCGCGGCCACCCCGCGCCGGGCGGTGGAGGAGACCCTCGGCGAGGGCCCCTCCTGAGCGACGGCTCCGGGCCGTCCGCCGTCCATGCCGTCCGGCGTCCGGGCCGTCCGGCTCCTGGTCAGCCCCCGGACCGGTCAGCGCGGCCGCTCGGCCGCCGGCAGCACCCGGGCGCCGAGCCGCAGCGGCGGGCTGTGCCGGAAGGTGAGGGTGAACTCCACCCACTGGCCGGCCCGCAGCGGCGGCGGGTCGGCGATCATCAGGTCCGCGTCCTCCGGCGTCATCCGCAGCTCGCCGCGGCCCGGCACCGGCAGGGCCGCGGCCGGCTCCCAGCGGCCCGCCGCACCCTGGTGGAGGTGCCGCTTCGGGGTGATCCGGCCACCGAACTCCCATGTGGCGCCGTTCAGTTCGTCCGGCACGTCGCCCGGGTTGCGGATCGTGAAGAAGGCCGCCGTCGCGGGGGCCGCGCCCGCCGTCGGCAGCAGCACCCAGCCGGGCCCGGCCTCCACCTGGCGGGCCCGGCCGGCCCCGCCGACCGCCGTCCACCCGGTGAGCAGGACCAGCGCCAGCGCCGCCGCCCCGACCGGCGGGCCGGCCACCTTGAACCGCTCCGACACCCTCATCGACGTCCTCCCCGGCGCTTCGCCCGCCCCGGCTCCCAGGTGCGCAGCCGCAGACTGTTGCCCACCACGAGCAGCGAGCTGAGCGACATCGCGACCGCCGCCAGCATCGGGTTGAGCAGCCCGACCGCCGCCAGCGGGATCAGCACCAGGTTGTAGCCGAAGGCCCAGAGCAGGTTGGCCCTGATGGTCGCCAGGGTCTGCCTCGCCAGCCGTACGGCGTCCACCACCGCCTCGATGTCGCCGCGCACCAGGGTCAGCCCGGCCGCGCCGATCGCGGCGTCGCTGCCGGAGGCCAGCGCCACCCCGAGGTCCGCCGAGGCCAGCGCCACCGCGTCGTTGACGCCGTCGCCGACCACCGCCACCGTCCGCCCGGCGGCCCGCAGGTCCGCCACCACCGCGGCCTTGAGCTCGGGCGAGGCCGAGGCGTGCACCCGTTCGATACCCAGCTCGGCGGCCACCGCCCGGGCCGCGCCGGGGCCGTCCCCGGTCAGCAGCACGGTCTCCAGGCCCAGTCCGCGCAGCTGGTGGAGTGCTCGCCAGCTGCCGGAGCGCAGCGTGTCGCCGACCGCGAGGACGGCCGTCGGCCGCCCGTCCAGCTCGACCACGACGGCCGTGCGGCCCGCCTGCCCGGCCCGGTCGACGGCCTCGGCGAGGGCCGGCGGCAGGACGGTGTCGTCGGGGCGTACCACCCGGACGGCCCGGCCCCCGACCGTTCCGGACACCCCGAGCCCGGTGGCGGCCCGGAAGCCGTCCACGGCGGGCAGTGGCCCGCAGCGCTCGCGCGCCGCCTCCGCGACGGCCCGGCCGATCGGGTGCTCGGAGCGGTGCTCCACCGCGCCGGCGAACCGCAGCGCCTCGTCCTCGGCCACGCCCTCGGCCGTGGTGACGACCGCCAGCTCCATCCGGCCGGTGGTCAGCGTCCCGGTCTTGTCCATCACCACGGTGTCCACCCGGCGCAGGCTCTCCAGCACCTCGGGGCCGCGCACCAGCACGCCCAGCTCCGCGCCCCGCCCGGTGGCCGCCAGCAGCGCCGTCGGCGTCGCCAGCCCGAGCGCGCACGGGCAGGCGACCACCAGCACCGCGACCGCCGCCGTCACCGCCGCCTGCGGGGCCGCGCCCGCGCCCAGCCAGAAGCCCAGCACGCTCGCCGCCACCGCCAGCACGCAGGGCACGAACACCCCGGCCACCGCGTCCGCCAGCCGCTGCGTCCGCGCCTTGCCGGCCTGGGCCTCCGCCACCAGCGCGGTGATCCTGGCCAGCTGGGTGTCCGCGCCGACCGCGGTGGCCCGGACCACCAGCGCACCGCCGACGTTCACCGTCGCGCCCGCCACCCGGTCCCCGGGGCCCACCTCGACCGGCATGCTCTCCCCGGTCAGCAGGCTCAGGTCGAGCGCCGAGCCGCCCTCGACGACCACCCCGTCGGTGGCCACCCGCTCGCCCGGCCGCACCACGAACTCCTGCCCGGGCAGCAGCAGTTCGATCGGTGCCAGGTGCTCCCGGCCGTCCGCCGTCCGCAGGCACACCTGTTTGGCGCCCAGCTCCGCCAGCGCCCGCAGCGCGGAACCGCTGCGCCGGCGCACCCGGCCCTCCAGCAGCCGCCCGGCCAGGACGAACAGCGGCACGCCGACCGCCGCCTCCAGGTACACGTGCGCGGCGCCACCGCCGTCGGCCGTCAGTGAGAACGGCATCCGCATGTCCGGATCGCCGGCCCCGCCGAGGAAGAGCGCGTACGCCGACCAGCCGAAGGAGGCCACCACGCCCAGGCTGACCAGGGTGTCCATGGTCGCCGCCGCGTGCCGCAGCCCCTGCCAGGCCCTGCGGTGGAAGCCGGCCGACCCCCAGGTCACCACCGGGACGGCCAGCGCGAAGCAGACCCACTGCCAGGCGGTGAACTGCGCCGACGGCACCATCGACAGCACCAGCACCGGGACGGCCAACAGGGCCGTCACCAGCAGCCGCCACCGCTCGTCCGGCTCCTCCGCGGCCACACCGACCGGCGCGCCCGCGGGCAGCGGCTCGGCGGTGTAGCCGGCCCGCTCGACCGCGGCCACCAGCTCCGCGACCGGCACTCCCGCCGGGTGCAGCACCCGGGCCCGTCCGGTCGCCAGGTTCACCCCGGCGCTCACCCCCTCGATCCGGGCCAGCCGCTTCTCCACCCGGCCCACGCAGGCGGCGCAGGTCATCCCGCCGACCGCCAGATCGGTGGCGACCACGGGCTCGGTGACCGCACTCATCGCATCCCGCCCATGTCGTGCCCACCCATCCCCGGCGACGCGCCGCCGCCGTTCCCCGGCCGCAGGCCCGGCGACACCGGCCCCACCTGCCGGCCCACCCCGTAGGCCACCACGAACACCACCACCAGCAACAGGAGGAACCCTGCCAGCACACTCAACGGCCGGACACCCGGCGACTTCGCACTCACCCTCCAGCAGTCGGACGGGCGCCGCGATCGGTTCCCGTACGTTCCGAAGTCCCGCACCGAAGTCCCGCTCCGGAATCCCGCGCGAATAATCGGATGACGGACCGCGGCCCGACCGGTAGCGTCCGGGACGGCGCCTCCCGATGCGCCCGGCCCCGGTTACTTCCTGACGAAAACAAGTGCCACCGGTGCCACTTCTGATCCCGGGAGGCGCCCGCTCCGGCCCGCGCGCCCCCACCCGCGCCCCGCCCCTCTCAGCCCGTCCTGTCCCGGCCCAGTCCGACCACCCACCAGGGGGACCTCTGCATGACCCGGTTCAACCGCCAACGGACCAAGGCCGACACCAGGGCCGAGATCCAGCGAGAACTACCGGGACTCACCAGGCGCGGGCGGTCCTTCCCGCTCGCCACCGACGGCCTGTGGCCGGTCCCCGAGATCCGGCACCTGCGCTCGCCACCGCCGCCGGTCGTCCGCCGCCGGGGCGTCGCCAACCACCAGGGCGGCACCGGCTACGTCAGGGAACCGAAGTCGGAGCTGTTCCTGCTCGCGGTCTCCCACCTGTCCGGCCAGGCGAGCTTCTACGAGTCGGCCGCCGACCGCGACGAGCGCTACCTGCGGCTGATCCGCGAGCACGCGGTGAGCGACCCCGGGTGGACGCTCGGTCTGCTGCGCCGGATGCGCGCCGAGGCCCACATCCGTACCGCGGCGCTGGCCGGGGCCGTCGAGTTCGTCCACGCCAGGGCCGCCGCCGGTGCCGCCGGGTACTCCCGGCAGGCCGTCGACGCGGTGCTCCAACGCCCGGATGAGCCGGGCGAGTTGCTGTCCCACTGGATCACCAGGTACGGGCGCCGGCTGCCCCAGCCGCTGCGCCGGGGCATCGGCGACGCCGTCCGCCGGCTCTACACCGGCCGCGCCCTGCTGAAGTACGACACCCCGTCGCACGCCGTCCGCTTCGGCGACGTCCTGGAGCTCACCCACCCCGCGCCCGACCCGGCCAAGCCCTGGCAGGGCCCGCTGTTCCGGTACGCCCTGGACCGCCGCCACCACCCGGACCGCGCCCTGCCGCCCGCCGGTGAGCACCTGCTGAGCGCCCACCACGCGCTGCTCGGCGTCCCGCCGGCCGACCGCCGCGCGCTGGTCACCGGGCCCGGCGGCGCCCGGCGCCTGGCCGAGGCCGGGATGACCTGGGAGGCCCTGGCCGGCTGGCTGCAGGGCCCGCTGGACGCCGCCGTCTGGGAGGCCGTCATCCCCTCGATGGGTCCGATGGCGTTGGTGCGCAACCTGCGCACCCTCGACCAGGCCGGGGTCCGTGACGAGGTGGCTGCGGAGGTGGCCCGCCGGATCGCCGACCCGGAGGAGGTGCGGCGCTCCCGGCAGTTCCCGTTCCGCTTCCTGGCCGCCCACCGGGCCGCGCCGTCGCCCCGCTGGGCCGAGGCGCTGGAGACCGCCCTCGGCCACTCGCTGGCGAGGGTGCCCGCACTGCCCGGCCGCACCCTGGTGCTGGTCGACCGCTCGGACTCGATGTTCGACCTGCCGTCGGCCCGCACCCGGCTCAACCGGGCGGACACGGCCGCCGTCTTCGGCACCGCGCTGGCCATGCGGGCCGAGCGGGCGGACCTGGTCCAGTTCGGCAGCGGCAGCTGGCCGGTCGTCCCCGGCCCGTCGGTGCTGGAGACCCTGGGGCACTTCCGCGCACTGGGCGGCACCCGCACCGCCGCCGCCGTGCTCAAGCGCTACCGGGAGCACGACCGGGTGGTCGTGGTGACCGACGAGCAGGCCGGACGGTCGGGTGGTGACCCGTTCGCCCCCGTCCCCGCGGCCGTCCCGGTCTACACCTGGAACCTGGCCGGCTACGCCACCGGCCACACCGCTCCCGGCCCGCACCGCCACACCTTCGGAGGCCTCAGCGACGCGTCCTTCGCACTGATCCCGCTGCTGGAGAGCGGCGATCACGTCGCCGGCGCCGCCCTGGCCTGATCACGGATCAGGGCCGCACACTGCGCGGCCCGGTCACGGTGACTCCCAACGCGCCGACCCTGGAGCGCAGTTCGCGGTCGGCGGTGGCGACCACGCAGGCCCGCTCCGGGTGCTCGGTACGGGCGGCGCGGACCAGCTCCACGATCCGGTCGTCCCCGCTGCCGCTCGCCTCGACCACCCGAACCCCGGGCACCCCGGCGACGCCCCGGGCGACGCCCTCGACCACCAGGGCCACCTCCAGCGGCCCCGGCAGCTCGGGCAGGCCCCGGGCGGCGAGCGGGACCAGGGCGTCCCGCAGCCGCTCGGCGGCGCCCCGCCGGTCCCGCCACCAGCCGTCCGGCACGGAGCCGACCACGTTCGCGCCGTCCACCACCAGCAGGGGCGGCGGCGCGGCCTCGTTCTGTTCCATGGCCGCCAGCCTGCCACGCCCGGCGGCAGGTCCGGCGGGGGCGCTCCCCAGCCGGACCACCGGGCGCGCGGCTGCGCCGAAACGGGGACACCCCCGGCATGTCAGGCGCCCGCCGCGGACAGGCCGACCTGGTCGAACCGGCCCTGGAATCCGAGCGGCTCTTCCGCCAGACCTCCTGCCTGACGGCGGCCGCGGCCTCGCTGCGCTCACTCGCCGAGCTGCGTCCGCGCACCCTGGCGGTCATGCACGGATCCTCCTTCCAGGGCGACGGCGCGGCCGCGCTGAACGCTCTGGCGGACGGGCTGGAGGAGCGGTTCGGGCCGGAGTCGGAGTTCGTCGGGCTGCCCAGTGTGCTGGCGAACCCGCACCCGTAGTCAGTCCGTCAGGGTGATCCGGATGCCGACGGTGCCGCGCTCGCCCCGGCGCAGCCGGCTGCCGAGCAGGGTGAGCACGCCGAGCAGGCCGTACTTCTGGCGCAGCAGGGTCCGGTAGGCGGCGGTGCGCTCGGGGCCGAGGATCTCGGCGGTGGCGGGGTACTGCTCGCCGGTGGGGCGGCCCTTGACGTCGCAGGGCCCGGCCAGCACGTCGGCGCGGTTGCGGATCCGCCTGACCTTCCAGGAGTCCGCGACGGTCCAGACGCCGAGCGCCTCCCCGTCGCGCACCACCCACACCGGGGTCGGCACGGCGGTGCCGTCCTTCTTGTACGTGGTGACGAGCAGGTAGCTCCCGGCGGAGAGCCGCACGATCCGGGCGAGCCGGTCCGCGGCGGGGGAGGGGTCGGGCGTGGTCATGGCCGGAAGTCTAGAGGGCGCGCGGTGCCCGGTCCGGCCGGCCGGTCAGCGCGGCGGCCGGGGCCCGCGGGGCCGGACGGTACGGGCGCCGCGGAGCAGGGCGCGGGCGCGGCGGGTGAGGCGGCGCCGGCCGCCGCCGATGCCACTGGCGCCGCCGAGGGCGGTCGCGCCGCCCCCGTGGTACGCCGGGGCGGGGGCGGTCCTGGCGGGTGCGGTGCGGCGGCGGGCGGCCGTGCGGGCGGTGACCCAGGCGGCGAGGGCGGTGCCGAGGACGGCGGCGGACCAGACGGCGGGGGCGAGGCCGGAGCCGGAGCCGCCGGTCACCGGCGGGCGGGACCAGGGCGGCAGTTGCTCGTCGGCCTCCGCCTGCGCCGGTGCCCCGGGCGTCGCCGCGGGGGAGGGCGGGACGGCCTCGTCGACCAGCCTGCCGACCGGCTGGACCTTCCCGGCCGCCGCGAAGCCCCAGTCCAGCAGGCTGGCCGCCTCGTCGTAGACCTTGCCCTGGGCCTCCGGGTGCATCACCGTCACCAGCAGGGTGCGGCCGTCGCGTTCGGCGGCGCCGGTGAAGGTGGCGCCCGCGTTGGTGGTGTAGCCGTTCTTGACGCCGATCAGGCCCGGGTACTTGCCGAGCAGCCGGTCGGTGTTGGCGATGTCGAAGCTGGTGCGCTGGCCGGTGAGTTTGTCGAGCCCGCCGGGGAAGCGCGCGGTGCGGGTGGCGCAGTAGGAGCGGAAGTCCGCGTTGCGCAGCCCGGCCCGGGCGAACAGCGTGAGGTCGTAGGCGGAGGAGACCTGGCCGTCCATGTCGTAGCCGTCGGGGGAGACGACCTTGGTGTCGCGGGCCTGGAGCGCCCGGGCGCGGTCCTGCATCTCGCCGACGGTCCGCTGGATGCCGCCGTTCATGTGGGCGAGGACGTGGACGGCGTCGTTGCCGGAGCTGAGGAAGACGCCCCGCCAGAGGTCCTCGACCCGGTACGGCAGGTTCTCCTTGACGCCGACCAGGCTGCTGCCGGTGCCGAGTTCGGCGAGTTCGGTGGTGGTGACCCGGTGCTCCGCCGAGCGGTCGAACTTGGGCAGCACGGTGTCCGCGAACAGCATCTTGAGCGTGCTGGCCGGGGGCAGCGGCAGGTGGGCGTCGCGGGCGGCGAGCACCTCGCCGGTGGCCGCGTCGGCGACCAGCCAGGATCGCCCGGTCAGCTCGGCGGGCAGTGCGGGCGCCCCGGCCAGCGGCGCGACCTGGACGGCCGGGCGGCCGAGCCGCTCCCCGCCCACGGCGGGGACGGAATCCTGGGTGACGGCGGCCTGGGCGACGGCGGCCGGGGCGGCGACGGCGAGCGCGAGGGCGCAGGCGGCGGCGCCGGCCGCGGCGGCGGTGACGGAAGACGGCTTCTGCTGGATGCGCGTGGGGAGCACATCGCGAACGTACCCGGGCCGCCGCCGGGCCGCCGGGCGTGCTGCTCCGTCCGGAGCCTCGGCGCGGGGCGGGAGTTCACGGCGGACGCGCTCGCGGCGGGCGGGTCCGCGAAGGGGCGGGCCGCCGGCGGACGACTTTGGTGGCGCCGGCCCGCGCCGAAAGTCGGATGCCCGACCGGGGGCCGCTTCCTAGGCTCGGGGGCATGAAGACCCTGCTCGGCTACCTCGGTTTCGTGTTGATCGCGGGCGGCGCCTCCGGTCTGCTGTCCGGCTGGACCGGCGGCATCCGGCTGTTCGGATTCGTCCGGTTCCTGGTGCCGTCGGCCCACGAGACCGCCGGGTACGCGACCCTGCTGGTGCTCGGTGCCCTGCTGGCCTTCCCCGCCGCCCGGCGGGGCTGACGGCGCCTCTCACGGCGCTGCCGACCGTCCCGAGGCCGGCAGCGCCGTCGTGGTACTGCCGTGGTGCCGGAGGCCGGCCGGTGAGCCGGTGGCACCGGGCGGGGCGTCACACCGGATCCAGGCTCCGCTTCGGGTCGACGCGGACGGAGGCCAGCGCGTCGGCGGAGGCGACTCCGGGCAGCAGGTAGCGCCACAGGGAGACGATGCGTTCGGGCAGGTCGGACCAGCCCGCCGAGATCTGCGACTTCAGCTGCGTGCCGGTGAACGCGACCACCAGCACCTCCGCGAACTCCCGCTCGTCGGCCTCCTCGCGCAGCTCGCCCCGTTCGCGGGCCACCACGAGTTCGCGGTGGAAGCGCTCCGCCCACCAGTCGTACGCCGAGTCGTCGCTCTGGGCGAGACCGCTCTGGTCGACCGCTAGGCGGACCCCGGCCCGCAGCAGCGTGTTGCTCTGCAACTCCGCGGCGAGGGTCAGCGTGACGTCCACGAGCTGTTGCAGGCCGCGGGGTTCCTCGGGGAGCCGCAGGTCGCTGGCCTGCTCCAGCATGACGGCCCGGGCCAGATCCTCCTTGGACTTGAAGTGGAAGTACATCGCTCCGGAGGTCAGGCCCGCCGTGGTCAGGATCCGGTTGATTCCCGCGCCGTGGTAGCCGACCTGGTCGAAGACCTCGGCAGCGGCGCGGACCAGTGCCGCCCGTGTCTTCAAGGCCTGCTCGTGCTTGTGCCCTCTGCGCATGCGCGTGCTCATCTGCCTGTCATGGTCTCTACGAGAAACCCTCTACATACCGAACGCTCTCTATGTTACACATGAACTATCGCGCCTCGGGGTCGAACGCCCCCGGGCCTTTCGTAGGGGGACCCTCTTGTCTGTATGCGAGGAACTCGACCGCTACCGCCCCATGGACGCCGGCCATCTCCGCACCACGGCTGCCGTCCTCGCCGGCGCCGTCTGTACAGCCGTCCCCGTCGAACCCTGGCAGGTGCACAAGTTGCGCTCCGACGAGGTGTACCTCACCCGTTGGCAGCGGACGGGGCCCGACGCCTTCCGGATCCGGGCCCGGCGTCCGCAGGAGCACCCGCTCTACCGGGTCGGGTCCGACTTCGACCCGCTCCTGCTCTGCGAGACCGTCCGGCAGACCTTCCCGCTGCTGTGTCACGCCGCCTACGAGGTGCCGCCGGGACACCAGCTGATCTGGGACCACCTCCGCTACGAGGTCGACGACGCCGCGTACGCCGGCATCGACCGCGGCCCCGAACTGGAGCTGGGGGTCCGCTGTTTCGACCTGTCGTACCGCGGCAGGCGTCCGGCGACCCTGTCCCTGCGCGTGGACATCAGCTGGGGCGCCGTGCGGGTCGCCACGGCCGAGGCGCGGTTCGCCGTCCAGTCCAGGGCCGTGTACCAGCGGGTGCGCGGTGCGCACGCCGATGCCGAGGCCGCGATGGCGCAGGCCGTACCCGTTCCCGGTCCCGCGCCGTGCGCCGGTACCGGCCGTCGCCGGGCGGGGGACGTCGTGCTCGGCGCTCCCGGCGCCGACGGCGGCCGGCGGCTGCGGGTCGACCCGGGCCACCCGATCTACTTCGACCACCCCGTCGACCACGTGCCCGGCGTGCTGCTGCTGGAGGCGTGTCACCAGGCGGCCGGCGGCACCGTCAGAAGCCTCGACTGCACCTTCCACCGGTTCGTCGAGCTCGACGCCCCCTGCACCATCGCCACCGCCCCGCTCGGGTCCGGACCGCGGCGGGCCGGTCAGGCGGCCGGGGGGAGGCGGATCACGGCCGTGCAGGACGGCCAGGTCCGCTTCACCGCCGACCTCGTCGGCGCCTTCGCCGACTGACCCGCGCGTGCGGGTGACGCCGGAACACCGCGGCGGCGCCCTCGCGGAGTTCCGGCGCACCCGCGCCGCCGGGCGCACCGGGTCCACCTCGGCCCCGGCGCGCCCCGTCAGCGGTTCCACAGTGAGTCCGTACGCAACGAGGACACGGCCGGCACGGTCCGTACCGTGCCGGCCGGGCTGCCCGCAGCCCGTTCCCCCCGACACCGGTAGACCATTCAAGAGAGGACTGACGGAAACACTCATGAACGCACCACCGGTAGACCACTCAGGCCTGCATCGGGTGCTCCCCGCCTCCGCTTCCCCGGCCGTCCAGTCCGTCACGCCCGGCGGCGTCTTCGGCCGGCTGACGTCCATCGTGCAGGCCCACCAGAACGTGTTGATCACCCTCTGCGCGGACTACGGGCTGCGCAGCCGCGACGTGGAGGTGCTCGTCCTGCTGCGCGAGTGCGGCAGGGAGGAGGGCATGTCGGCCAGCAGACTGGCCCGCGGGGTGAAGCTCACCTCGGGTGGCATCACCGCGCGCATCGACCGCCTGGAGCAGGCCGGGCTCGTGCTGCGCTGTCAGGAGCCGCAGGACCGCAGGGCCCTGCGCGTCCAGCTCACCGAGGCGGGCCGGACGATCGCCGACCGCCTCGCGGCCGAGACCGCACGGATCCAGCGCGCGGCCCTCCAGCACGTCCCGCGTCAGGGGCTGCGTGTCCTGGACGAGCTGCTCAGCGGTCTGGAGCGGGGCATCCTGGCGTCCCAGGCCAGGACGGGGCGCAAGGACTGAGCCGCCGCCCGTTGCGGCACCCCCGGTGCCGCAACGGGCGAACTCCCGTCCAGGGACTCGCTGTTCAGACGCTCGCCGTTCAGACCTCGACGCGGTCGTGCAGTGGCCCGAACCAGCCCTCCAGCGCCTCCCGCAGCCCCGCGCCGTCGGCCGTGGAAGCCCCAGCCGCTCCGGCATCCCCGGCAGCCCGGTCCGCCCGCCAGACGAGGTAGCCGTCCGGGCGGCACACCAGGGCGCTCCACGGCACCGGCGCGCCCGTGCCCAGGCGCAGCTCGGCCGAGTCCGGTTCGGGATCGACGCGCAGCGTCGACACCCGCTCGCCCCAGCCGGCCGCCACCGGCTCCAGCGCGTCGGCGACCTCGGGCCGCAGCAGCACCAGCGGCCGTCCCGGCGTGAGCAGTTCGGCCACCGTCCGCGGGCCGTGGGGCGTGCGCAGCGCCAGGTTCGGCAGGAACCGCCCCACCGCGGGGTCCGCCGCGCCCCCGGGCCCGTACGCGATGCCCTGGCCGCTGATGACGTCGGCGGCCTCGCGGTTGACGCCCGGGTGCCGGAACATCCGGGCGGTGAACTCGCGCAGGTGGTCGTTCTCGGGCCCGGGCCGCATCACGGCCGCCTGCACCCGGGTGTTGGCGACGACGGCCTCGGCGACGGGCCTGCGCTCGGTGTCGTAGCTGTCCAGCAGGCGCCCGTCCGCGTCCCCGCGGGCGACCAGGGCCAGCTTCCAGCCGAGGTTGAAGGCGTCCTGGAGACCGGTGTTGAGCCCCTGGCCGCCCAGCGGGGCGTGCACGTGCGCGGCGTCGCCCGCCAGCAGCACCCGGCCGGTGCGGTAGCGGTCGGCGACGCGGGTGAAGTCGCTGAAGCGGTCCAGGTACGCCGGGTCGCCGAGGGCGACCGGCCGGCCGAGGATGCGCGAGAGGGTGCCCTGGAGCTCCTCCAGCGTGGCGCGGGAGCCGCGTGCGGGCAGCGGCAGCCGGAAGTCGTGGGTGATGACGCGGCTGTGGCCCGCCGGGTTCACGTTGGCGAGCAGCCAGCCCTCGGCGGTGTGCGTCCAGCCGGGCGGCACGGCGTACGGGTCGCGCAGCCGCACCAGGCCCACGATCGCGGCGAAGGTCGCCTCGTGGGTCGTGCAGGCGAAGCCGGCCGCGCGCCGCACGTCGCTGCGCGCACCGTCGCAGCCCACCAGGTAGTCGGCGGTCAGCTCGTACGGGCCGTCGGGGCCCTCGACGGTCGCCGTCACCCCGCCACGGTCCTGCCGCAGGGCGCTGAAGCGGTGGCCGCGCCGGACCACGGCGCCCAGCTCCAGGGCGCGCGTCTCGAAGGCCTGTTCCAGGGCGGCCTGCGACTGCCCGTGGATCGGCGGGCCCTCGGCGGTCGGGGTGGCGATCCGCAGGATCGGCGCGCCGCCGAAGTGGAACGACGTCTCCCGCTCCTCCTCCAGGCTGCCCCGGCCGCGCAGCCGCAGGTGGCCGCGGCGCAGCAGCGACTGGACGCTGCGCGCGTGCAGGGTGCCCGCGCGGGGGGTGTCCTGGGTGTGCGGGTGGGGTTCGACGACGACGGCTTCGACGCCCCAGAGGCCGAGTTCGGCGGCGAGC
Source organism: Kitasatospora sp. NPDC091335 (assembly GCF_044757205.1). Classification (NCBI taxonomy): domain Bacteria; kingdom Bacillati; phylum Actinomycetota; class Actinomycetes; order Kitasatosporales; family Streptomycetaceae; genus Kitasatospora; species Kitasatospora sp. NPDC091335. The sequence goes on from NZ_JBIVUM010000017.1 coordinate 163,426, forward strand.
AGCATCCCGACCGGCCCGCCGCCCGCGATCAGCACGGAGGTGCGCCCGGTCATGACGGCAGTCCGATCGACTGGGCGTGCCGGAACCGGTCGCCCGGGTCCCACTGCGCCTTGGCCGCCTGGAGCCGCGGGTAGTTGTCCTTGAAGTAGAGGGCGGACCACGGGACGCCCGAGGTGTTGTGTCCGGGGTCGCCCAGGTCCGCGTCCGGGTAGTTGACGTACGCGCCGTCCGAGCGCGGCCCCGGCACGGGTACCCCGCCGGTCCGCGCGTACACGTCGCGGTACAGCTCCCGCACCCGGGCCACGTTGGCCGCGTCGTCCTCGGGGTCGGTCCAGAACGCCTGGTAGAGCAGCTTGTACGCGGAGTCGCGCTGGGCGACCGCCGTGGCGCCGGGCGCGGTGGCGGCGATCTCGCCGCCGTAGGACATCGCCACCAGCATGAACTGCGGGTTGGGGCGCGTGCCGGGGGAGACGCGGGTGAGGTGGGCGTGCACGGTGTGCAGCTGCTCCTCGGTCAGGGCGGTGCGCGCGTACGCCGACTTGTGCTTGCCGCGCAGCGTCGGGTCGTTGAGGACCGGGGTGTTGGTGCCGATGTAGCGGGCGGCGGTGAGCCACGGCAGTCGCTTGGGGCGCAGCAGTTCGGGCATCGGGCCGAACTCGCCGACCGGGCCGTGGACGGGCTGCGGCCGGACGCCCGCGGCGTCGGCGAGCCGGTCGAGGTAGCCGGTGAGGAGCTTCTCCGCGCCGGGCGCGGTGGCGTCGACCTGGGTGAGCAGGCCGACCGAGCCGTTGGCGTGGTGGTTGAGCATCAGCAGGCTGCCCAGGGCGGTCTCGGGGGAGCCGGGGGCGGCGTGCTCCTGGTGCCAGGCGCCGTACGCGCCGAGCAGCCCGGCGAAGCCCCGCGGGGTCAGCCGGTCCCAGGGCAGGGCGACCGCGCTCACCAGCACCTCGGCGGGCGGCTGCGGCAGCGCGTCGGAGGGCGCCCGGCCCCGGGCCGTACGGCTGCGGAAGAGGTAGCGGGTCACGATGCCGAGGCTGCCGCCGCCCCCGCCGGTGTGCGCCCACCACAGGTCGCCGAGCGCCCCGGAGTCCTCGCGGGTCGCCACGACCGCGCGGGCCCGGCCGGCGGCGTCCACGACGACGACCTCGACGCCGTGGAGGTGGTCGACGACCAGGCCGAGCGAGCGGGACAGCAGGCCGTAGCCGCCGCCCGCCACGTGCCCGCCGGCGCCGACGGTGGCGCACACCCCGCCCGGCACGGTCACGCCCCAGCCCAGGAAGAGGGCCTCGTAGACGTCGAGCAGCCGGGCCCCGGGGCCGACCGAGAAGGCGCGGTGCTCCTCGTCGTACCCGACGGCGTTCATCGCGGACATGTCGAGCAGCGCCTCGACGTCGGGGTGGAAGACGAAGTCCTCGAAGCAGTGCCCGCCGCTGCGCACCGACAGGCGGGCGTCCGCGTCCACCGCGTCCTGGACCGCCGCGACGGTCTCGGCGGTGGTGCGGGGCAGCCGGATCCGGCCGGGGGTGGCCCGCCAGCGCTGGTTGATGCCGCTGGTGAGCACGGGGTAGCGGGGGTCGCCCGGTCGCACCGTCGGCGCTGCCGCGCCGCCGCTGGCTTGCTCCATCGTTCTTCTCCTTGGTCGGCCGCGGGCCGTCTCGGGGGGCGCCACGGGCGCTGTTCCTCGTCGTCGATGCCGTCGTTGTCGTCGGTCGCTCGTTTCCGCCGCCGGGACGCCCCGGCGGCAGCCGCGCCGCCCCGGGGCCTGCCCTCGGGCTCCCGGACGGCGCGTCACCTCGCCGCGGATGCGGCTCTAGAGTTCGCTCGCGAGCACGCCGCCCTTGCCCCAGTGGTCCTTCTCGACCTCGGTGAGGATGACGGTGACGGCCTCCTTGGGGCAGTCGGCGATGCGGGCGACGGAGTCGGTGAGCTCGGCGACGAGCTCGCGGCGCTGGTCGGTGGTGTTGCCCTTCCAGAGGGCGATGTTGACGACGGGCACGGGAGTTCCTTCCGATGGTTCGGGCTGGGGCGGTCCTGGGACGTCGGCCGGGGCGGTCTCAGGGGCGGGACGGGATCACTGCCGGCCCGCGGGCGCGGCGGCGACGGCCGCCTCGGCCGGGGCGGGCGCCGAGGCCGGCCCGGCCGCGCCGGCGGTGCGGCGGGCGGAGGCGTCGCGCGCGGTGGAGGCCAGTGCGGCGACCAGGGCGGCGGCCGCGAAGGCCACGCCGACCCAGGCGGGGGCGAGGTAGCCGTGCCCGCCGGTGATGGCCAGGCCGGCGGCCCACGGGCCCACCGCGTTGCCGATGTTGAAGGCCGAGATGTTGCCGGCGCTGGCCAGCGAGGGGGCCTCGCCGGCTTCGTTCATCACCCGGGTCTGGAGGCCGGGGTTGATCAGGAAGCTGGCGATGCCGAAGGCCGCGAGGGTGACGACCATGGCGATCTTGTTGTGTGCGGAGACCTGGAAGAGCAGCAGCATCCCGCCGAGCAGGATCATGCCGGTCCACAGGGTGCGCATCAGGTTGCGGTCGGCGAACTTGCCGCCGAGCCAGCTGCCGCAGAACGTGCCGACGCCGAAGAGGGTCAGCAGGAGCGGCACGGCGCCCTCGCCGAAGCCGGTGATGTCGGTGAGCAGCGGGGTGACGTAGGTGTACGCGGCGAACAGCGCGGCCTGGCTGAGCAGGGTGGTGGCCAGGGCCAGCCACACGTTGACGCGGCGGAAGGCGGCGAGTTCGGCGCGCAGGTTCGCACCCTCCTCGCGCGGCTGGTGCGGGATGAGGGTGATGACGCCGAGGAGGCCGACGGCGCCGATGGCGAAGACCGCCCAGAAGGGGGCGCGCCAGCCGAAGTGCTGGCCGAGGAACGCGCCGAGCGGGGCGCCGGCGATGGTGGCGATGGTCAGGCCGCCGAACATGATGGCGATGGCGCGGGCGCGCTTGGCCGGCTCCACCAGCGAGGCGGCGACGACGGCGCCGATGCCGAAGAACGCCCCGTGGGCGACGGCGGTGATGAGGCGGGCGGCCATCAGCACGCCGTAGCTCTGCGCGGTCGCGGCGACCAGCTCGCCGGCCAGGAAGACCACCAGCAGGGTGACCAGGGTGGCCTTGCGGGGGACGCGCGAGGCCAGCATGGTGATCAGCGGGGCGCCGACGGTCACGCCGATGGCGAAGAGCGAGATGAGGTGGCCCGCCTGGGGGACCGTCACATCGAAGGATTCGGCCAGCTCGGGGAGCAGGCCGGCGATCATGAACTCGGTGGTGCCGAGGCCGAAGATGGTGAGGCCCAGGATGAACAGGGCGATGGGCATGGCGACTTCTCCCGGAGGAAGGGCGCGAGGGCGGGAAGTGGGTCCGACCGGAGGCGGGGCGGGGGGCCTCTCCCCGACGGGGGTGCGGGGAGAGGCCGGTGGGCGGGGCGGACGGGGTGGTCAGCCCAGGACGGCGAGGCCCGCCTCGGCGATCTTGACGTCGTCGGTCCAGTGGCCGCCGGAGACGCCGATCGCGCCGACGACCTCGCCGTCGACCACGATCGGCAGCCCGCCGCCGAGGGCGACCAGGCGGGCGATGCCGGTGGGCGCGCCGTTGCCGATGACCTCGTCCTTCCTGAGGTTCTCCGACCACTGCTCGGTGGAGAGCTGGGAGGCGACGGCGGTGTAGGCCTTGTCCTGCGAGACCTGGAGGGTGATGAGCTTGGCGCCGTCCTGGCGGAGGAAGGCCTTCAGGTGGCCGCTCTCGTCCACGACGGAGATGCCGAAGCGCTTGTCGCCGGCGAGCGCGGCGGTGGCGGCGGCCTGGATGATCTTCTGGGCCAGCTCGCTGCTGACGGAGGCGCGGCGGACGACGTCGGACATGGTGGGGCTCCTCGTGGGTGTGGTGAGGGGTGGGCCGGCGGACAGTCAGCGTTCAATGACGAACTGTTCGATGTGGGAATGTACGCTATCGCAGCGTCGTCGCCCGCTGTCAAGACGTCACCGAGGTGGACCGGTCGGTACAGAAAATTGGCGCGAACCAGCCGCTCCGGTCCTGAATGCCCGCTCTGCCAAGGGACTTGGTTGACCGATCGGTCCACAACCACCTACGCTCCACGGCATGGCTCGACCCCGAGGCTTTGACACGGACGAGGCGCTGAGCGCTGCCATGGAGCTGTTCTGGCGCCAGGGCTACGAGGCCACCTCCGTCCAGGGCCTGTGCGCCGTCACCGGCCTGGGCAAGGGCTCGCTCTACGCCGCGTTCGGCAGCAAGCAGCAGCTGTACGAGCGGGCCCTGCGGCACTACGTGAAGCTCACGACGCACGACCTCCAGGCCCAACTGCTGCGCAGCGTCCCGTTCCGGCAGGCCGTCCGGGATCTGCTGCTCGACCGGATCGCCCAGTCGCTCGGCGCCCCCGAGCGGCCCGGCTGCCTGCTGGTGAGCGCCGTGGTCGAACGCGTCCCGCACGACCCGGGCGCCGCCCGGATCGCCCGCGACGCGATCGAGGCGCTCAAGGGCGCCTTCGCCGCCGCCCTCCACGCCGCCAGGGCGGCCGGCGAGATCTCCGCCGAAGCCGATGTCGATTCCCTCGCCGGATTCCTCACGGCCATGGTTCAGGCGTTGCGCGTCATGAGTATTTCGATGCCGGACGAGAAGCAACTCGCGGCCATCGTCGACACCGCCCTCTCGGTTATCCCCGATTAGTCGCCGGCGTCAGCAGGCAGGGCCGCCCCCCGCATTGCGGGGGGCGGCCCTTTTCGCGTGTCCGCGGGTGAACCGCGCATTGCGCCGGGAGACATTTCGGCCGAGGGGGCGGTCGGCCCTTCGCGTGCGGGGAGAAATCTTGGCCGCACGCGATTTTCCTTGGCGTTCCACCGTCCCTCCACCTAGATTCTCCAGGGCCAGCCCGAGTAAAGGGAAGTTCGAGTCCGGTCGATTACAAGGAGGCTCGGCGTGAGTGCCGAAACTGTCAAGGGCGCGATAATCCGTCGCGAGGAATTCGCATTCTCGGCGTTCGACTGGGGCCGGGTCGCGGAGCCCGTGGGGCCGGCGATCGGCGCACGGAAGGTCAGGCTCAACGTCGTCGAGGTCGCCCCGAACGCCGTCTGGCGGCAGGGCTGGTCCTTCGAGGAGGAGAACGTCGTCGTCGTGTTCGCCGGATCCGGCCACGGCGACGTCGGCAGCGCGCGCACCGGGCTGCGCCGCACCTCCGCGCTCTACTCGCCCACCGGCCGCACGCTCGAACTCACCGCCGGAGCCGAGGGCCTGACCGCCTACGTCTGGCGCAGCAAGCTCGCCGGCGGCGAGCCCGAGGGCGCGTCCCCCAAGACCGCCGGCGCCCTCACCGACAGCGATTCCCAGCTGCGCGGCTTCTCCGGCATCGGCGAGGCCCCCACCGAGGGCGAGGGCGCGGTCATGAACTTCGTGTTCTGGCCCGGCAGCGGCTCCGCGCGGCTGTGCCTGCACTGCGGTGTCCAGCAGCCCGGCCAGACCTTCAACGTGCACATCCACCCCGAGAGCGAAGAGGCGTTCATCGCCGTCGAAGGCGCCGGACAGCTCTACATGCACGACCAGTGGAACGACGTGCTCCCCGGCGACGTCCTGTACGCGCCCCCCGGAATTCCGCACGGCGCCCGCAACCCCCACACGGGCCCCGACGCCGAGCCGTTCACCACCTGCGGCGGGCCCACCCCCTTCGATCCGGCGCTGTACCACGCCGCCGGCGTCTCCCCTGATGTGAAGTGAGGTAACCCACAGCCATGTGCCGGATATACGGACACTTCGGCGGAGAGCACTCCGCGAACCACCTGCGCACGGTCGCACTGCTCCAGCGGCACGGCGGCCCCGACGCGCAGTACCTGGCCGCGGGCGACGACTGGGCGCTCGGCAACAACCGACTGGCCATCATGGACCTCGACCACGGCGACCAGCCCTACACCCTGGGCGACCGCATCAAGGTCGTCTTCAACGGCGAGATCTACAACCACCACGAACTCCGCGCCCGGCTGCGGTCGTTCGGCTACACCTTCCACGACCACTGCGACGGCAGCATCCTCCCGGCGCTCTACGACCACTACGGCGAGGGCTTCGCCGAGCACCTCGACGGCATGTTCGCCGTCGCCGTCCTCGACCTGCACCACGAGCCCACCCTGGTGCTCGCCACCGACCAGGCCGGGATGAAACCGCTCTACTACCGGTGGGACCGGCAGCGCGGCACGTTCCACTTCTCCTCCGAACTGCCCGCCCTGCTCTCGCTGCCGGGCATCAGCTGGGACCCGTGGCTGCCCGGCCTCGACGCCTACCTCGCCAGCAAGACCCCCTTCGGCGAACAGACGATGGTCGACTCGGTGCAGGTCCTGCCCCGCGCCACCACCGCCTCCTTCACCGCCGCCGGCGGGCTGCGCACCGTCCGCCGCGCCGACGCCACCTCCGACGAGCGGTTCGGCGACCTGGAGAGCGCGGGAGCCCGGCTCCAGGAGGTGCTGCGCGAGCAGACGCGGCTGCTGGCCCTGGCCGACGTGCCGATCTCCGCGATCACCAGCGGCGGCCTCGACTCCAGCCTGGTCACCGCGCTCCTCGCCGAGACCGTGTCCGACCTCACCAGCTTCAACATCGCCTACCAGGGCGACTGGCCCTTCGACGAGCGGCACTTCGCCCGCGAGGTCGCCGAGCGCCACGGCACCAGGTACCACCAGGTCGAGGCCGACCCGGCCCGCTTCCCCGAGCTGCTGCACGACGTGGTCTGGCACCTCGGCCAGCCCAACGCCGACCCCATCTCGATCAGCACCTACCTCCTCTTCCAGGCCGTGCGCGACGCCGGCTTCAAGGTCGCCGTCACCGGCGACGCCGCCGACGAGATCTTCGGCGGGTACGGGCGCATCAAACAGGCCCTCCTCGACGGCGAGGGCGACTGGGCCCACAACTACCTCGAAGCCCTCGCCGCGATCCCGGGCGAACTGCGCCGGTCGCTCTACACCGACGACTACCGCGCCTACCTGGCGCAGCACGGCGGCGCGTACGACACCCTGCGCGACACCCTCGGCAAGAAGTACGGCGAGACCGGCGACCGGCTGGCGGCCATCACCGCCTTCGAGGTCGACGAACGGCTGCCCGCCTACCACCTGCGCCGCGTCGACCACCTGTCCATGGCCAGCTCGGTGGAGGTCCGGCTGCCGTTCTGCCAGCCCGCCGTCACCCGGTTCGCCCTCGGCCTGCCCGAGGAGTTCCGGGTCCGCGGCCAGGAGGGCAAGCGGGCCCTGTACCAGGCGGCCCGCGGACTGCTGCCCGACTCCGTCCTCAACCGGCCCAAGCAGCCCTTCACCCTGCCCATCACCGCGATGCTGCGCCCCGGCGAGGCGCTGCTCGACCACGCCAGGGAGACCCTGTCGCCCGCCGCGCTGCGCGCCGGGGGACAGCTCGACGCCACCGCCGTGCAGAACCTCATCAGCAGCCAGATCGAGCGCCCCAGCGACACCAGCGCGCTGGCCATCTGGTCGCTGATGGTCCACCAGATCTGGCGCGAGCAGCTCGGCACCCCGCGCACCGGCGCGCTCCCGGTGAGGGAGGCGGCGTGATGCAGGCCCAGATCGCCTACGCCAAGGGCAGCCCCAGCCCCACCCTCGCCCTGCCCGCCGACGGGCTGCCCGAGCGCCCGGAGGAGCTGGAGCCCGCGCTGCGCGAGGCCGTACGCCACCTCGCGGAGCTGGGCCACGGCCTGGAGAAGATCACCAAGATCGCGCTCATCGCCCCCTCCGCGCACCCCCTGTTCGACATCGACTACCGCTTCGTGCAGGTCATGCCGGGGCCCGAGCCCCGCTTCGACTTCCACGGCAGCTGCGGCCACTCGGTGCTCTCCTCGGTGATGGCCGCCAGCCGGCTCGGCTGGGTGCACCGGCTCGCCCCCGGCCACCGGGTGCGGGTCAACGTCCTCAACAACGGCGACCACGTGGTGTGCGAGGTCGACGACTGCGAGCGCGACCGCGCCACCTTCACCGCCCACTTCATGCACCACCCGGCGGTCTGCCTGGACGCCCTCACCCACGGCGGCGGGCCCACCACCTCGCTCGTCTACGAGGACGGCAGCATCACCGCGAGCTGTGTGTCGGTGAGCAACCCGTACGTCTTCGTCAACGCGGCCGACCTCGGGGTGCGCGACGCCGACGAGCTCTTCACCGACGACCCGCACCTGTTCGAGGTCCTCCAGCAGATCCGCAGCGCCGCCGCCGACGTCTACGGGCTGCCCCGCGGCGGGGCCTTCCCGAAGATCGCGGCGCTGCTGCCCGACGGCGACGGCACCATCGCCGCCCGCCCGATCTCCGTGCCCGGCTGGCACCCCACCATCGCGCTGACCGGCGCGGTCTGCCTCGGCGCGGCGAGCAAGATGGCCGGCACCGTCCCGTACACGCTGGCCGGCAGCGCCGCCGCCCCCGGCGAGCCGCTCACCGTCCGCACGGCGGGCGGCACCACCGCCGTGCGCGCCGCGGTCACCGGCAACACCCCCGCGGACACCCTCGCCTGGGTGAGCGTCGCCCAGAAGTCGGTGGAGTTCACCGGCTCGCTCACCCTCGAACGGCTTCGGCCCTACGCCCAGAAGGAGGCGCTCTCCCATGCCCACCGCTGAACTGCCCACCGCCGGGCTGGGCGACACCGCGGCGACCGGCCGCGAGAGTCTGCTCGCCACCCTCGCCGAGCACGCGACGGCGGCCGACCGGGAGGGCCGGCCGTTCCCCGAGGTGCTGGCGGCCGTCCGCGCCTCCGACGTCACCGGCCTGGTGGCGCCCACCCACCTCGGGGGCGCCGGGGCCGCGCAGCTGGCGGTCAACCGGCGCGTCGCCGAGATCGCCCGCCACGACCCCTCCACCGCCATCATCGTCTTCCAGCACCTGGCCGTCTCCAGCCGCATCGTCGAGTGGGGCACCGACGGGCAGCAGCGCGAGCTGCTGCCCAGGCTCGCCTCCGGCGAGTGGCTGGCGGCCTCCGCCTGGAGCGAGTCCGGGGCGGGCGCCGCCAAGCGCAACCTCGCCACCGTCGCCGAGGAACGGCCCGACGGCAGCTGGTCGATCAGCGGCGGCAAGGCCTTCACCACCGGCGCCGGCCTCGCCGACGTCTACCTCGTGCTCGCCCAGACCACCCGGGTGGAGGACGACGGCGAGGTCTACGGCTCCTCGGGCCAGAGCTTCTTCCTCATCCCCGCCGACACCCCCGGCATCACCCCGGACACCGGCCTCGACCTGGTCGGCATGCGCGCCTCGGCGACCGGCTTCATCGAGCTGGAGGACTGCGTGGTGCCCGCGGACGCCATGCTGGGCCCGCGCGACGGCGCCAACCGCGTCATCGCCGGCGTCCGCCAGTCCGGCGCGACGCTGGGCGCGGTCGCCGTCGGCATCGCCGAGGCCGCCTGGGACCACGCCTTCGCGGCCGCCCGCAAGCGCGGCCTGCTCGACCACCAGGGCCTGCGCTTCCGGCTCGCCGAGGTCCGCACCCGGATCGAGGCCGCGCGCGCACTGGTCGAACGGGCCGGGCGGTGCGACGCCCCCGACCCGGGCGCCGTCACCCTGCACAGCAAGATCTTCGCCGCCGAGGTCGCCGAGGAGGTCGTGCAGACCCTCGCCCGGCTGCTCGGCAGCGCCGGCTACGTGATCTCCAACCCCATCAACCGGATGGCCCGCGACGCCCGCGCCGTGGCGCTCATGGGACCGACGAACGACCTCGCAAGGGAGCTGGTGAGCACCCCGTGGACCCTGTGAACCCTGTGAACCCCACCCCGGCCTACGACCTCCTCGTCCGGGGCGGCACGCTCGTCGACGGCCGCCGGGCCACCCGCGCCGACCTCGCCGTGCGCGACGGGCGGATCGCCGCCGTCCTGGCGCCCGGCGCGCCCGCCGAGGCCCGCGAGACGGTCGACGCCTCCGGCCGGTACGTGCTGCCCGGCCTCATCGACTCCCACGTGCACTTCCGAACTCCCGGCCTCACCGGCAAGGAGGAGTGGGCGAACGGCTCGCGGGCGGCCGTCGCGGGCGGTGTCACCACCGTCATCGACATGCCCAACACCAGGCCCGCCACCTTCACCCCCGCCGACGCCCACGCCAAGCACGCCCTGATCGAGGGCACCAGCCTGGTCGACTACCGCTTCCACGCCGGAGTCAACCCGGACGAGGTCACGCTCCTCGACGACTTCACCCCGCGCGAGGCGACCTCCGCCAAGGCCTTCCTGACCGGCCACCACACCGCGCCGCACGTCCTGCGCGACCCCGCCAGGCTGGACGACCTCTTCCGGCTCGCCGCCGCGAAGAACCTGCGGCTGCTCTTCCACGCCGAGGACGACGACGTCTTCGCCCTCCTCGACCAGTGGCAGGGCGAACCCCTGGCCTACCGCTCGTACGAGGCCCACCGGCCGCGCAGCGGCGGCATCGTCGCCGTCGCCAAGCTCATCGAACTCGCCCGCAGGCACCGCACCGACGTGCACGTCCTGCACGTGTCCAGCAAGGAGGAGGCCGACCTGCTCACCGCGGCGGGCGCGGCCGGGATCCCGATCACCTTCGAGGTCACCGGGCACCACCTCTCCTTCACCACCGAGGACACGCTGCGCCTCGGCCCGCGCATCCGGCTCAGCCCCGCCATCAGGGACCAGGCCGACCAGGACAGGCTCTGGCAGGCCGTCATCCGCGGCGAGGTCGCCAGTGTCGGGAGCGACCACGCCCCGCACGCCCTCACCGACAAGGCGCTGCCAGCCCCCGACGCCCCGCCGGGGCTGCCCGGGGTGCAGGAGCTCTTCCCCGCGCTGCTCACCGGGCTGCGCCGGCGCCTCCCTGGCGGCGACGCCGAGCAGGCCCTGACGATCGCCGTGCGGGTCATGGCGGAGGGCCCGGCCCGGCTCTTCGGGCTGGAAGGCCGCAAGGGCGCCCTCACCGAGGGCCACGACGCGGACCTCGTCCTCGTCTCCGCCGACACCAACTGGTGGCTGCGCGCCGACGAGGCGTACGCCAAGGTCGGCTGGTCCGCCTACGAGGGCTGGACCTTCACCGGCCGCGTCGAGCGCACCCTGCGGCAGGGCCGCGAGGTCTACGCCCGCCGAGCGGACGGCACCGCCGTCTTCGGCCGCCCCGACGGCCGCTGGCTGGAGGCGGGCGTGCCCGCCCTGGCGGGAGCCGGGCGATGAGCCGGGAATCGCTGCTCGCGCCGTCCGACGACCTGAGGTCGCACTTCAAGGACGCCATGGCCGCGCTGGCCGGCGGCGTGTGCGTGGTGACGACGACCGGGCCCGACGGCACGCCCTACGGCTTCGCCGCCACCTCCGTCACGTCGGTGTCGCTCGACCCGCCGATGATGCTGGTCTGCCAGGCCAAGTCCTCGCGCTCGTACCGGCTGTTCGCCGGGGCGGGGCCGGTCGCGATCAACGTGCTGGCGGCCGGACAGCGGCCGGTGGCCGAGCGGTTCGCGACGTCCGCGGACGACAAGTTCGCCGGTACCGGCTTCGAGTACGCCGAGGGCCTGGCCCCGGTGCTGCCGGGCGCCCTCGCCGCCGTCCGGTGCCGGCGGGCGCGCACCGTCGACGCGGGGGACCACAGCGTCCTGCTGCTCGACGTGCTCGACGTGCGCACCGCCCCCGGCGAGCCGCTGATCTACCACGGCAGGCGCTACCAGCGCCTGGAGCTCACGCGTCGTGGCTGACGAGCGCCGTGTCGAGCTTGCCGAGGAGCGCGGACAGCTGGCCGGCCTCCTCCTCGGAGAGCCCGCTGCCGAGCACCTCGCGCTCGGTCTGCTTCCGGGCGGCGATCACCTGGTCGACGACCTCGCGGCCCTTGTCGGTGAGCCGGACGATCACGATCCGCCGGTTCTCCGGGCTCAGCCGGCGCTCGACCAGACCGGCCTGCTCCAGCCGGTTGACGCGGTTGGTCATGGTGCTGTTCGAGATGAGCAGCCGGTCGGCGATGTTGCCCGGGCACATCTCGTGGACCGGCGCCTGGGTGCGCAGCGTGGTGAGCACGTCGAACTCCCAGGCCTGAAGCCCGAAGCGGGAGCACGTGCGACCGAAGCGCAGCTCGGCCTGGCGTGAGACGCGCAGCAGCCGGTCGATGACCGGCAGGGCGACGGCCCCCTCCACCAGTGCGGGAGCGTTCGAAAGCTTCTCCTCCATGCCCAGAGCGTAGCCGAGAACTGTTCGATGTCGTAATGACGAAAGGAAAGCGATGTCCCTGCTGAACCTTCCCGACCGCCCCGGACCGGCCCCCCGCACCCGCGGCCCGGTGCCCCACGGTCAGCTCGACCAGATCGCCCCGACGCCGCTTCAGGAGGAGTTCTGGCAGCGGATGCGGTCGCTCAGCGGCGTCTACCTCGCCCCGACCCACGTGCCCTACCCCGAGGCCCGCGCCATCCACCTGGCCCCCGAGTTCGGCACCGGGCCCGACGACGCCTTCATCCGGCAGAGCCGGGAGTTCGCCCACCAGCACCCGCCGCAGGACGGCAGCGTGCACCTCACCCTGCCCCCGGCGACCAAGAAGCACGTCACCGACGCGGGCTGGGGGATCCCGCACCCGATCCAGAACACCCTGCTGCTCTTCGGCCCGCGCGACCGGGACGAGATCGAGGTGGCCTGGCGGATCCTGCTGGCCTCGTACACCTACGCCCGCGGCCGCGCCCACGAGTGAGCGGGTGGACGCGGCGGGGCCCGGTCGTGTGTCACCCACACGGCCGGGCCCGTCCCGTGCTCAGGCTCCTTCGCAGGCCCGTGCTCAGGCCCTTTGTGGGGCCCCCGCTTCGATGCCGTCGAGCAGGACGGCGAGGCCGGTGCGGAAGGCCTCCCGGTGGGTGTCCTCCGGGGCGCCGCCGCCCTCGCTCCGCAGGGCCACGAGCAGCGGGAAGCGCTCCGCGAAGTCCGGTGCCAGCTCGGCCAGCCGGGCGGACCGGGCGGACCACCACTCCTCGTCGGTGACGCCGGTCGCGGCCGCCGCGCCGCGCGCGTCCGCGGTGGTGGCGGCCAGGCCGCGGACGAACTGCCAGAGCGCGGCGACCGCCCCGCGCAGCCGCGGCGGCGCCAGTGCGGCCGGTCGCAACGCGCCCAACAGCGCCTCCATCGCGGCGAGTTCGGCCGGGCCGAGGACCGGGCGGGCCTGTGAGACCTGGAGCACCCAGGGGTGGCGCAGATAGCAGGCGTACAGGCCCTCGGCCCAGGCGGTGACGGACTCCCGCCAGCCGGCCGCCGGCGGTTGCCCGGTGGGGAGTTCGGCGAGTGCCCGGTCGTGCATCAGGTCGAGCAGTTCGGCCTTGCCCGGCACGTAGGTGTACAGCGCCATCGCGGTGCGGCCGAGCCGCTCGCCCACGGCGCGCATCGACAGCGCGGCCATGCCCTCGGCGTCGGCCACCGCGACGGCGGCGGACACGATCGCGTCCACGCTCAGACCCGGCCTGGGGCCGCTGCGTCCGGTGCGCGGTTCCTCGGGCGCACCCCAGAGCAGGGCGAGCGAGCGATGGGCGTCGCCCTGCCCGGCGTAGACGGTCATCCGGCATCTCCTTATGGCGTAAAGTATCGCCGCGGCGGCAACTCTTTATGCCGTAAGGTTACCAACCGAAGGAGTTTCGCGATGACATTGCCCGTCACCTTCGCCGAGGTCGTCGAGGTCCGCCGGATCACGCCGCGCACCACGCGGATCACCTTCGCCGCCGACGAGCTGCCCGACACCGTCGGTACCGCCCCCGACCAGCAGCTCAAGCTCTGCTTCCCGCGCCCCGGGCAGCGCGAGCCGGTGCTGCCCGCCCGGCAGGACGACCCGATGGGCTGGTACCGGGCCTACCTGGCCGTCCCCGAGGCCGAGCGCCCGCTGCTGCGCAGCTTCACCCTGCGTCACCGGCACCCCGGCAGCCGGCTGGTGGAGATCGACTTCGTGCTGCACGGCGGCACGGGACCGGCCACCGCCTGGGCGCTGCGGGCCGCGCCCGGGGACCGGCTCGGCATGGTCGGCCCCTCCGCGCTGTACGCCCCGCCGGTGCCGTTCGCCGAGGCCGCGGCGGCGGCCGACTGGGTGCTGCTGGCCGGGGACGAGACCGCGCTGCCCGCGATCGCGACGCTGGTCGCGGCACTGCCCGCCGGGGTGCCGGCGCTGGCGTACGTCGAGGTCGCGGACGAGGCCGAGCGGCAGCCGCTGGAGGGCGGGGACGGCCTCGTCGTGCACTGGCTGCACCGCGACGGGGCCGCCCCCGGCACCGTGCTGGCAGGCGCCGTCAGGTCCGCCGGGCTGCCCGCGGGCCGGCCGTTCGCCTGGCTGGCCGGCGAGGCGGGAGCCGTCCGGGCGCTGCGTCGTCACCTGGTCGAGGAGCGCGGGGTGCCGAAGGCGTCCATCGACTTCACCGGCTACTGGCGCCACCGGCTGACCCAGGACGACGCGCCCACCGACGAGGACCTGGCGGACGCCCAGGAGCGGCTGGCCGGGTACTGACCGGTCGGCCGGGTACCGACCAGGGGAGCGGCCGGGCGCGGAAAGGGCCGATCGGCTGAAAGATGCGGATTCGGCCCGATTTCCTTCGTGGATTTTACTGACTGATGGTCAACTTTACTTTCTGATGGGGATTTACCCCCTTGTCGTGATCCTCTCAGGTGCGTTGGAATGCGTCAGCTGTCATCTGACGAGAGGATTTATATGATCGGCTGGCGGAAAACCCAGCTAGCAAGTGCCGTCACCATCACCGCCGCGTCCATGGTCCTGAGCCTCGGGACGGCCGCGGGCGCGGCTCCGGCCCCCGCACCGCGGAACGCCCCGACGGCGTCCGCGGAAGCCCCGGTGCCGGTGATCGTGATCCTGAAGGACCAGATCGCGGAGGCCCCGGCCGACCACGGCCACCTCGGCGCCCGGCAGCAGAAGACCGCCGACGCGCAGGCACCGCTGCTGAAGCAGGTCAGGGCGGCCGGCGGCACCGACATCAAGAGCTTCGTGGTCGGCAACGCCTTCTCCGCCACCGTCAGCCCCGCGCTGCGGGACCGGCTCCAGGCGGACCCGGCGGTCTCCGCCGTGGTGGCGGACACCCAGGTCCAGGTCGCCCCGGCGGGCGCGGGCAAGGCGAAGGCGGCCAAGGACGCCGCCGGTACCGGGGCGGCCAAGGCCGACGCCGCCCCGCAGGCCGTTTCGGGCAGCAACGGTCAGAACGGCAACGGTCAGAACGGCAACGGGCTGGTCGGCAACAGCCAGGGCGGTGAGGAGAACGCGACCAACACGGTCTGCCCCTCCGACCCGGCCAAGCCGCTGCTGGAGCCCGAGGGCCTCTACTCGACCCGGGCCGTCACCGGCAACGGCAAGCCCGGCGTCGAGGACCTGGCCACCGGCAAGGGCGTCAAGGTCGCCTACATCGCCGACGGACTGGACCCGGACAACCCGGACTTCATCCGGGCCGACGGCTCCCACGCCGTGGTCGACTTCCAGGACTTCGCGGGCGACGGCTGGAACGCGCCGACCGGCGCGGCGGAGGCCTTCGGCGACGCCTCGGCGGTCATCGCCCAGGGCCGTCAGGTCTACGACGTCTCCCAGTTCGTGAACTCCTCGCAGCCGCTCCCGGCCGGCTGCACCATCCGCATCCGCGGCCTCGCCCCGGACGCCGACCTGGTCGCGCTGAAGGCCGGCGGCGAGATGATGGCCAACTCCTCGATCCTCCAGTCGATCGACTACGCGGTGCGGGTCGCCCACGTGGACGTGCTGAACGAGTCCTTCGGCGGCAACGTCACCCCGGACAGCGGCGCGCACGACACCATCTCGCTCTTCAACGAGCAGGCCGCCAAGGCCGGGGTCACCGTCGCGGTCTCCACCGGCGACGCCGGGATCAGCGGCACGATCGGCACCCCGGCCACCGACCCGTACGTGATCGCGGTCGGCGCCTCCACCGACAACCAGAACTACCAGCAGACCGGTTACGCGGCCTCCCGGTTCTCGAACAGGACCTGGAGCGACAACCGGATCTCCGCGCTCTCCTCGGGCGGCTTCACCCAGGCCGGCCGGACGGTGGACCTGGTCGCGCCGGGCGAGTCGGACTGGGCGCTCTGCACGCCGGACCCGAGCAGGTACACCGACTGCACGGGCTACAACGGCAAGCCCACACCGATCCAGCCGTTCGGCGGCACCAGCCAGTCGGCCCCGTTCGTCACCGGCGCCGCGGCCCTGGTGATCCAGGCCTACCGCGACACCCACGGCGGCGACTCGCCGGCCCCGGCGCTGGTGAAGAAGTTCCTCACCGGCACCGCCACCGACCTCGGCGTCCCAGCCGAGGAGCAGGGCGCGGGCCTGCTGAACGTCCGCGCCGCCGTCGAGGCCGCCCGCGGCTACGCCGGCGGGGACGGCACCGACGGCGCGAAGACCGTCCTGGTCACCACCGGGCAGATCGACATCGCCGGCGCCCCCGGCTCGACCCACACCGCCGACGTGACCGTCACCAACACCGGTGACACCACCCGGACGGTCAGCGCCACGACCCGCGGCTTCGTCCCGCAGTCGAGCAACCGGCAGACCGTCCAGCTGGACCCGTCCTCGAAGGACACCTTCAAGTACGCGACCAACGGCACGGACTGGGTGCAGAAGCAGGTGAAGTTCACCGTGCCGGCCGGCGCCGACCGCCTCGCGGCCTCGATCGCCTGGCAGGGCGCGCCCAACCCGGTCACCAACGGCCCGGTGGTCCGGATGACGCTGCTCGACCCCTCGGGCCGCTTCGAGACCAACACCCGCCCGCAGGGCGGCGCCACCCCGGCGAACTTCGGCCTGGTGGACGTCCCGCACCCGGTGGCCGGCGAGTGGACGGCGGTCCTCTACACCCCGGCGGGCCAGGCCGGTTACGGCGGAGCCGTCCAGCTGGGCACCGCCACCCAGCGCGCGGTGCCGGCCGGCGCCGTGAGCCCGGGCACCACCGACCTGAAGCCGGGCCAGACCAAGACCCTCAAGGTCCGGCTCACCACCCCGGCCGCCAGCGGCGACTCCAGCGAGGCCGTCCTGGTCTCCGGCTCCGACGGCAGCACCACCAGCGTCCCGGTGGTGCTGCGCAGCCTCGTCCCGGTGAACCAGGGCACGGGCACCTTCACCGGCACCGTCACCGGTGGCAACGCCCGCAACGCCTCGCCGACGCAGAGCTTCTCGTACGCCTTCGACGTCCCGAAGGGCCGGCAGGACCTGCGGGTCGGCCTGACCGTCGGCAAGGACTCGAAGCTGCTCATGCAGGGCGCGCTGATCAGCCCGAACGGCACCCCGGTCGACATCGAGGGCAACGGGCTGTTCGACGCCCAGGGGCAGCTGACCGGCACCGGTGACGGCGTCTCGGCCACCGCGGTCAAGCCGGCCGCCGGCCGCTGGCGGTTCGTCCTGAACGTGCTCGGCCCGGTCAGCGGCCAGGAGCTCGCCCAGGACTTCACCGGCACCGTCGCGTTCGACCGGAACCAGGCCACGGCGGCCGGGCTGCCGAACGACGTGCGCACCGGGCTGGCCGCCGGCAAGCCGGTCACCGTGCGGGTGGACTACACCAACAACACCGTCGCGACCCAGCGGATCGCGGCCGACGGCCGGCTGGACCGCAGGGCGGACCTGCCGCTGGTGCCGCAGGGCTCCTCGGCGACCGTCGCCCTGCCGCTGACCCTCAGCTCCACGGTGCCGTCCTTCCTGGTGCCGCCGGGCACCGACCGGCTCAAGGCCGTGGCGGCGTCCTCGACACCGGCGCAGATCGAGCTGAGCGCCACCGCGGGATCGCCGGACCTGTTCGGCGACCTGAAGAAGGCCCAGGACGGCTCGGCCATCTCGGTCGCGACCGACAACGGCACCGCCGAGCAGCCGGTCGTCCCCGGGAACTGGACCACCTTCGTCCAGCAGATCGGCCCGTTCGGCACCGGCGGCGCGCCGGCCGGCACCTCCACCCTCACGGCCACCGCGCACACCCAGGCCTTCGACCCGGCGCTGACCTCCAGCACCGGTGACCCGTACGCCGCCGCGGTGAACGCCTCGGCCCCGGCCGCCACCCCGGTGACCGTCGCGCCCGGTGCCACCGGCTCGCTCCAGGTGACGCTGACCCCGGCCGGCCCGAAGGGCAGCACGGTCAGGGGTGTGCTGTACCTGGTGTCGGGACCGACCGGCGTGGCCACCGCCAACAACGTCCTGAACACCACCGGTTCGGTGCTCGCGGCGATCCCGTACAGCTACACCGTGAACTGATCCCGCGTCGGATCCGCTCGGTCCGAGACCGCCCCGGGAGGTTCCGGGGCGGCCTCGGCCGTTCCGGGCGGCGGGCCGACTCCGGCCCCGGCCGTTTTCCGACCTGGGCCGCTTCGGACTCCGGCCGCCGACGGGATTCCGGAGGCGGTGAGCCGGGCAGGGTCGGGGTGAACGGATGTCTTCACCGGATGGGGAGTTGTGAGTTGAACGACGCGATCAAGCACGGCGAGGCCGAGGTGAACGGCGTCCGGCTGCACTACGCGGAGCAGGGCGAGGGGCCGCTGGTCCTGCTGCTGCACGGCTTCCCGGAGAGCTGGTACTCCTGGCGGCACCAGTTCGCGCCGCTCGCCGAGGCCGGCTACCGGGTCGTCGCGCCGGACCAGCGCGGGTACGCCCGCAGCGAGCAGCCCGAGCGGGTGGACGCCTACACCCTGCTGCACCTGGTCGGCGACGCGGTCGCGCTGATCGGCGCGCTGGGCGAGGAGCGGGCGGTCGTGGTCGGGCACGACTGGGGCGCGCCGGTGGCCTGGGCCGCCGCGGCGCTGCGGCCGGACCTGGTGCGCGGGGTGGCCGGGCTGAGCGTGCCGCCGCTGCCGGCCGGGCCCGGCACCCTGTCGGCCGCCCGGGAGAACTTCGGCGACGGCTTCTACCAGATCTACTTCCAGGAGCCGGGCCGCGCCGACGCCGAGCTGGGGGCCGACGTGAAGTCCAGCCTGCGGCGCGTCCTCTGCGGCCTCCAGCCCGGCGGCGAGCCGCGGCCGTGGGTCGTCCCCGAGGGGAAGACCCTGCTGGACACCATCCCGGAGCCGGACCACCTGCCGGACTGGCTCACCGACGCGGACCTCGACGCGTTCGCCGCCGACTACGCCCGGCACGGCGAGCGCGCCTTCACCGGGGGCCTCAACTGGTACCGCAACATCGACCGGAACAGCGAGCTGATGACGGCGTTCGTCGGTCAGCGGATCGACGTGCCCGCGCTGTACGTGGTCGGCGAGCAGGACCTGGTGAACGCGATGATCGCGCCGGAGGCGGTCGAGTACCTGCTGAAGAACCTGACGCCGAGGCTGCACCGGCACGTCCGGCTGCCGGACACCGGGCACTGGACGCAGCAGGAGCGTCCGGCCGAGGTCACCGAGGCGCTGCTGGACTTCCTGGCGCAGCTGGCGGAGTAGCCGGTGGCGGGCACCGCCCCGCGCAGGGCGGTGCCCGCCGCTTGGTGCCTGGTGTCCGGCCCGGTGCCCGGGGCCCGGCGTCAGACCGGCAGCAGGCGGCCGATCAGCTCGCCGAGCCGGCGGGCGTTGCGGCAGGAGTGCATCTCCACCACGCCCGCGTAGGCGAGCGCGGCGGAGTCGCCGGTCGCCCAGAGCGAGGGCTGTTCGGGATTGAGCCAGAACACCCGGCGGGCCCGGCCGGCGATCCGGCGCAGCGCGTCCGGGTTCGGGTCGCGCTGGTTGGTGCGGGCGTCGCCGAGGACCAGGACGCAGGTGCGCGGGCCGACGGCGTCCAGGTGGCGCTCGGCGAACTCGCCGAGCGCGGTGCCGTAGTCGCTGTTGCCGTGGTAGCCCGTCACTTTCGCCTCGGTGAGGATCCGGGCGGCCAGGCGGGCCGGGTCGTCCCCGCCGCGCAGCAGGCCGGTGACCTCGGCGGTGCGGTTGACGAAGGCGAACACCCGGACCTTGCCGAACTGTTCGCTCATCGCCCGCACCAGCAGCATGGTGAAGTCGGCGAAGCCCGCCACCGATCCCGAGACGTCGCACAGCAGCACCAGCTCGGGGCGGGCCGGGCGGCGGAGCCGGTACGCGGGGCGCAGCGGCACCCCGCCGGTGGTCAGCGAGCGGCGCAGGGTGCGGCGCAGGTCGATCTCGCCGCGGGCGGCGCGGCGGCGCCGGGCGGCCAGCCGGGTGGCGAGCTTGCGGGCCAGCGGGTGGACGGTGCGGCGCAGTTCGGCGAGTTGGTCGCGGCCGGCGTAGAGGAAGTCGACCAGGTCGGCGGTGGGGGCGACGGCGCGTTCGGCGATCCGCTCGGGGCCGCGCAGTTCGGCGACCCGGCGGCGGGCTTCGCCGGCGGTCATCGCGCGGAAGTCCCTGATCCGGCGGCGGATCTCGTCGGCGAGCACCCGGTCGGAGAGGTCCTGGGCGCCCTGGCGATCGCGCAGCGCGGCGAGGACGCGGGCGAGCAGCGTCTCCGGGGCGAGCCGGCCGAGCGCCTGCTGGGCGGACCAGCCGTCGGTGCCGTCGGTGCCGGGGGCTCCGGGGGCGCCGTACCGGCCGAAGGCCTCCACCACCTCGCCGGCCAGCCGGGCCTGGGCGGCCCGGTCGTCGGCGGCCAGGGCGGCGGCGAGGCGGTCGCGCAGCTGCTCGCGCAGCGGGTCGGGGCGGCCGAAGCGCGGCGGTTCCGGGTTGTCGGGGACGGGCGGCGGATCGGCCCGGACGGCCTCGGGGGTGCCGACGCCGAGCGGGAAGAACAGGTCGAAGGAGGCGTCGAAGACCGTCCGCTGGCTCTCCGCGCGCAGCAGGGCGGCGGCCAGGCCGGCCCGTATCCGCTCGCGGTCGGTGAAGCCGAGGACGTCCAGGACGGCGGCGGCGTCGACCGTCTCGGCCGGGCCGATCCGCAGGCCGTGCCCGCGCAGGGCGCGGACCAGGCCGGTGAGCCGGGCGGCGGTGTCCGCCGGGGCCGGGGCGGTCATGCGAGGGTGAGCTTGTGGGCGGCCTTGCGGACGTCGTCCTGGTGCTTGAGGATCACCCCGAGGGTGTCCCGGACGACCGTCTCGTCCAGGGTGTCGGCGCCGAGGGCCAGCAGGGTGCGGGCCCAGTCGATGGTCTCGGCGACGGACGGCGCCTTGCGCAGCTCCATCGCGCGCAGCGCGCCGACGACCCTGACCAGCGACTCGGCCAGCGTCGCGTCCAGTCCCGGCACCTTGAGCCGGACGATCCGGCGCTCCAGCTCGGCCTCGGGGTAGCCGAGGTGGAGGAAGAGGCAGCGGCGGCGCAGCGCCTCGGAGAGCTCGCGGGTGGCGTTCGAGGTGAGCAGGACGAAGGGGCGGCGGCTCGCGGTGATGGTGCCCAGTTCGGGGACGGTGACCTGGAAGTCGCTGAGCACCTCCAGCAGCAGCGCCTCCACCTCGACGTCGGCCTTGTCCATCTCGTCGATCAGCAGCACGGTGGGCTCCTCGCCGCGGATCGCGGTGAGCAGCGGGCGGGTGAGCAGGAACTCCTCGCCGAAGATGTCGGTGCGGGCCTCCTGCCAGCCCTCGTCGCGGCCGGCGGTGATCCGCAGCAGTTGCTTGGCGTGGTTCCACTCGTAGAGCGCGCGGGCCTCGTCGATGCCCTCGTAGCACTGGAGCCGGACGAGGCGGGCGTCGCCGATCGCGGCCACCGCCTTGGCGAGTTCGGTCTTGCCGACCCCGGCGGGGCCCTCGACCAGCAGCGGCTTGCCGAGCCGGTCGGCGAGGAAGACGGTGGTGGCCACGGCGGGGGAGGCCAGGTAGCCGGTGGCGGCCAGCTGGTCGGCGGCGTCCGCCACCGAGGTGAAGAAGCCCGTGCCGTGCCCGTCGCTGCTGCTCATCCGCCTGCCCCGTTCCGGTTCGCCGTCCGCGTGCGGCGCCACCCTACCGGCCGGTCACTTCGCTGTCTCGGGGGTGGGCGTCGGGGCCCCGGGCGGTGGTGGGGGGTCGGGTGCGGCGGAGCGGCGTACGGCCCGGTGCGGGTGCCGTACGCCGCCGTCGTCAGGGCGGGCCCGGTGAAGCCGGGTGGGTCTGGCGAGCCTGGTGGGCCCTCAGGCGCGTCCGGGCGTCAGTTGACGAACAGGAGCGGGCTGCCGGCGACGCTGCTGTCGACGACCGGGCCGTAGGTGGCGCTGAAGTAGCCGGTCGCGAAGCACAGGCTCGGGCCGGAGACCAGGGCGAACGGCTGGCCGGCGAAGCCGATGGTGTTGCCGGTGTTCGAGGTGGTGCCGTTGATCCCGGTGGCGCTCTGGTAGTTGCAGTTGACGCTGCCCAGGATGGTGCTGAGCACCACGGTGGTGCCCATCGCGCCGGACGTGCCGGGGGTGAGCTTGACCGGGTTGCCCGGGGCGTCGCTGACCGTGTTGGTCCACGGCAGGTTGGTGACGGTGATGCTCTTGACGCCCGTGACGCCCAGGACGTTGGAGGTGCAGGAGCCGAAGGTCTGGGCGTCGAGCCGCTCGACGGCGCTGCCGGGGGCGGCCGGGTTGGAGGTGACGGTCGCCGAGAAGGCGGAGGCGGCACACTTGATGCCGCTCGTCCCGGTGGCGCTGTTGTAGAAGGTCGCGAAGGAGCCGGAGACCAGGTTGGCGGTCAGCACGTCGCCGACTGCGACGGCCGGGCCGGTCGGGCTGCCGGTGGTCAGGACCGCGCCGGCGGCCTGGGCGGGTGCCACGGCCGCGCCGGTGAGGGCGAGGGTGGCGAGGGCGGCGGTGGCGAGGGTGCGACGGATGCGCATGAGGGTACCTCTCTCCGTCCGTTGGACGGGTGGGGGAATCCCGACGTGCGGGTGTGGTGGTGTGCACGACGGGGGAGGGGCAGAGGATGCCGGAGGTGTCGTACCGGAAGTGTCGTACCGGAGGTTTCGGCGCAGGCCGAGGGGCGGGCGGGCCCGGCGCCACGGGCCCGTCCGTGCGGTACGGCGGTGCTGTACGGCTGTACGGCGGTGCGGACGTACGCGAGGGTGGGCGTACGGCGGTGCGACGCACGCGGTGATCGGCGTGCGGCGGTGCGGTGGTACGGCCTTGCGTACGGACGGCGGCGTGGAACACCGCGGCACCGCGCCGTTCGGTCGGGGACGTGCGGTGCCGCGCGGGCGCATGGACGGCTGCCACCGTCGCGAGCCCGCGCCGCCGTGGTCCCGTGGCCTGGGCTCTCGCCCCGGGCCGACGGAGCCCCCGGAGGTTCCGGCCGGCGGGGGCCTGCTCGCCCGCCGGTTGGAAACCTGTCAGTGTTGTAAACCCGGTCTTCCGTCAATGTCAAGACAGCACACAGGAGTTGGTGATGGATCGGAAGTACCCCCGCGGAGTCGACGTGGTCCTGCTGCCGGGTGCCAGGACCGGCCGTGACCCGGCCCGCTCGATCAAGCCGGGGCCGCGCCGGCTGCCCGCGGGCGTGGTCGCCGCGACCCAGCGCGAGCGGCTGCTGGACGGGCTGGTGCGGACCGTCGCCGAACGCGGCTACCAGCACGCCACGATCAGCGACATCTGCCGTGCCGCGGGCGTGACCAGGCCGGTCTTCTACGAGCTGTTCAGCGGCAAGGAGGACGCCTTCCTGGCCGCGCACCGGTACGGCACCGGGGTGGTGGTGCAGCGGATGACGGTGGCCTTCGCGGCCGAGCAGGACTGGTGCCGGGCCGTCCGGAAGGGGCTCGGTGTGATGCTCCAACTGCTCGCGGGAACGCCCGCGTTCGCCACGATGGCGGTGATCGAGGTCGAGGCGGTCGGGCCGGCCGGTCGGCGTGCGCGGGCCCAACTGCTCACCAGGTTCCGGGCGTTCTTCGCCGAGGTGCCCCAACTGCCCGGCGGGCTGGAGTCCAAGGAGGTGGTGGACGCCGTGGTGGGCGGCGTGTACAGCGCGGTCTACCGGTGGATCGACTCCGGCCGGACCGAACAACTCCTGGACCTCCTGCCGGTGTTGAGCATGTTCTGCCTGTCGCCCTTCCTCGGCCCGGCGGAGGCGGCCGAGCGGCTGGGGGTGAGGGACTGGCCGAAGCGGGTCGCGGATTGGTGAAGATCCTCCGTGCACCCGTATTGACCCGGCCAATACCGGGCAGTAGCTTCCCAGTTACCCACCGCGTGCCGACCGGACGTGCCCCGCTGCCGAGGGGCGGACGGCCCGGCCGGTGCGGGGAACGCTGTCCGCGCCAGGACAACGTGCCAGTGCCTGCACACCCACCCACCCACAGGGAGCACACATGGCCATGTCCGAGGACGCCGCCGCGGCGGCCGACACCCCACAGACGCCGAGCGGGCCGAGAAGGGGCCGGGTACGGATGAAGCGGACCGCCCTGATGGCCGTACCGGCCGTCGCGGCCGGGGGCGTCCTGATGGCGCTCACCGCCCAGGGCGTGCTCGCCGCCCAGTTCTCCATCTCCGGCATGCCGTTCACCATCACCGCCGACAAGCTGGACGGCGAGGGCTTCGCCCAGTTCGGCTCGCTGGACTCGATGATCCCCGACAGCCCCAACGCCGGCTCCACCGGCGGCCAGGTGCTGGTCGCGGTGTCGGCGATCAAGAAGGCCGAGATCACCAACCTGTGCCAGAGCGTCGACCTCGGCGGCATCAACCTGGTGATCCACGCGGGCGACGGCGCGACCCCCGTCACCGCCTCCGACCTCACCACCGACTCCGACCTGCTGTCCGGTGACGCGGAGTTCAGGAACATCGAGATCGGCGGCGACGCCAGCACCTTCACCAAGGCCGGCCCCGTCGGCAAGGGCAACCCCGGCGTCTTCGGCCAGCAGGCCGACCACGTCACGCTGACCCACCTGAACCAGCACAACTACGCGAGCACCGCCGTCGGGTTCAAACTGCCCAACCTGCGGCTGAGCTTCAGCTCCACGGGCTGCTGACCGTGAAGGAGTCCGTACCGGAACCGGCCGGCACCGGCGAGGGCGCCGCGGCACGGGCCGAGGAGGTGGCGGCCGAGGGGACGGCGGCCACGCCCGTCCACGCCGAGGCATCCCCCGCCGCCGACCCGGCCGCACGCCCGGTCAAGCGCGACTGGCGGGGCGGGCGGCCGTTCTGGGGCGGGCTGCTGGTCACGCTCGGCGGCGCCGAGGTCCTGTTCACCCTGAAGGCCCCGCTGCCCGTCATCCTGCACATCGGGGTGGCAGGGATGGCCGGGTACCTGGTGCCGGCGGTGATGCTGCTGTGCGGCCTGCTGATCCTGTTCAACCCGGCTCAGCGGCTGTTCTACTCCATCCTCGCCGTGCTGGCCTCGCTGGCCAGCTGGGTCACCTCCAACCTGGGCGGATTCCTGATCGGGATGATGCTCGGAGTGGTCGGGGCCTGCCTCACCTTCGGGTGGCTGCCCGACCAGCCGCTGCGCCAGGGCCGGCAGCGGCGGCTGGAACGTCGGGAGGCGCGCCGGGCCGGAGCCTGACGGCGGTGCCCCGGGTCCTGGTGGCGGAGAGCGCCGGGACGTGGGGCACCCTTCCGTCGGTCCCGCGGCCGGCCCTGGCATCGGTTGCGGCGCCCGCGTCACCACCGGTTTCCGGCGTTCCGGGCGGATTCGTCGGCCCTGCCGCGCGCGGCGGCGGCCGAACACCGTCGCGTAACGACCGTCACATCCGCAAGGGGTCGAAGGTCCCGGGTCCGTCCGGGGCGATCGGCCCTTCTCGCGCTCGACGGGTCGGCAGTTCACTGGGCGGGACATGGACAACAGCAGCAGCATGAGCACTGGCACCGCCACCGCCGTCTCTCCCGCCACCGCCGAGTACGACCGCCTGATCGCCCGCCATCACGCGATGCGCCTGCGACGCCAACTCCTCGCCCCGTCCGCCTCGGCCGGCGGCGACTTCGGGTACGGCGCGCACGGGGCGTACGGCGAGGACGGCGGCTACGACGGCGCCGCCGACCAGCACCTGATCCGGCGCGACCTCGACCTGATCTCCCCGCTCGCCGACCTGATCGACCACCTCTACGCGGTGATGTTCAGCCACCGCCCCTATCTGCGCCCGCTCTTCCCCGCCTCCATGGAGTTCCAGCAGCTCCACCTGGAACGGATCTTCCACCACCTGATCGACCACCTCGACCGCCCCGCCGAACTGGAGCAGACACTGCGACAACTCGGCCGGGACCACCGGAAGCTGGGCGTCCGGCCGGTGCACTACGAGGCCTTCGAGGAGGCTCTGTGCGCGGCCGTCCGGCACCGGGCCGGCGAACGCTGGACCGAGGAGCTGGAGGGCGCCTGGGTGCGGATGCTGCGCTTCGCCGTCGGCGCGATGGTCGCCGGCGCCGACTCGGCGCTCACCGAACCCCCGTACTGGCACGCCGTGGTGACCGGCCACGAGCGCCGCCGTCCCGACCTCGCCGTGCTGCGGGTGCGCACCGGCGAGCCGTACCCGTACCTGGCCGGGCAGTACGGCACCGTCGAGCACCCGGCGCTGCCGCA
The DNA here is from genome assembly GCF_044757205.1 of Kitasatospora sp. NPDC091335. Taxonomy (NCBI): domain Bacteria; kingdom Bacillati; phylum Actinomycetota; class Actinomycetes; order Kitasatosporales; family Streptomycetaceae; genus Kitasatospora; species Kitasatospora sp. NPDC091335. Next base: position 189,675 of record NZ_JBIVUM010000017.1, read on the forward strand.
CACCTGGCGGCAGTATTCGATGGGCTGCGCCCCGCGCGCCGACAACGAGCTGGAGCTCCACGTCCGCCGCACCGGCCCCGGCGGGGTCAGCGCCGCGCTGGTCGAGCACACCGGGGTCGGCGACCGGCTGCGCCTCGGCCCGCCGCGCGGCAGCCTGCTGCCCGACGGCGACGCCCGCGACCTGCTGCTGGTCGCGGGAGGCACCGGCCTCGCCCCGATGAAGGCGATCGTCGAGCAGCAGGCCGCCCACCGGCCGACCGGCCGCCGGGTCCACCTGTTCGTCGGTGCCAGGGACCGCGCGGACCTCTACGACTGGCGGGCGCTCGCCGAACTCGGCTCGCACAAGCCGTGGTTGAGCGTCACCCCGGTCACCGTCGGCGAACTCGCCGACACCGTGGCGGCGGCCGGCGACTGGCGCGAGCACCTGGCCTGCGTGACCGGCCCGGTCGGCATGGTCGGCTCCGTCCGCACCCGGCTGGCGGCGGCGGGGCTGCCGCCGACGCAGGTGCGGTTCGACCAGGCGCTGTTCCGGTGAGGCCGGCCCGGTGTCCGGTGCGGTGTCCGGCCCCGGGCGCTCAGCGGAAGCAGTAGGAGTCGGAGGAGGCGTCGCCGCCCGCCAGGTGGGTCTGGTGGACGCGCAGGCCCCGGAAGTCGGCGCCGTGCGGGAAGAAGCGCTCGTCGACGCTCAGCCCGCCGGCCTCCGGGTCGGCGTCCAGCTTGACCATCCAGGGCTCGATGCCGTCCGGGTAGAACTGGTCGTCCCAGGCGCCGTAGAGCGAGTTGGTGAGGTACACCCGGCGGCCGTCCCGGCTGATCTCCACCATCTGCGGCGCCCCGCTCAGCGGACGGTCCGGCTCGGCGGGGTGCGGGGTGCGGGCGACGATCCCGCCGAGCCGCACGGAGTCGGCCAGCCGGGGGTGGAACGGGTCCGAGACGTCGTACTGGAACAGCTCGCCGGTGCCCCACGCGGAGACGTACAGCCAGCGGTCGTCCACCGACAGGTTGATGTCGGTGACCAGCGGCGGCACCGCGCCGAACGGTTGCAGCGCGGGCGGCAGGTCCTCGGCCTTGGCCGGTTCGGCGGGGATCTCGATCACCTTGCGCGCGGTGAACGCCGGCCCGTCCCGGTACCAGAGCCAGACCGAGGAGGAGAGGTCCTCGACGTTGGTGACCACCCCGGCGAAGCCCCACTCCGCCTGCGGGTCGTGCGCCGGGCGCAGCTCCAGCACCATCTGGTACTGGTCGCCCAGGTCCACCCGCTGGAGGTGGCGCCCGGAGTCCAGCTCCCAGAAGTGCAGCGCGTGCCCGTACTTGCGGCCGAGCAGGAGGTCGGGCACCACCCCGTCCTCGACCATCCACGGGGTGCCCCACTCGCTGGTGATGCCCACGTTGGTGCCCAGGTGCCACCAGACGTCGTACGCGAAGTTCTGCGGGCCGCGCTCGGTCTCCCAGGCGCGCAGCACCTCGAAGGTGGTGTGGTCGAGGAGCGCCACCCCGCCCGGGCCGTCGTCGCCCTCGGCGCTGCCCAGGCAGGAGAGGAACACGCCGTCGGGACCGCAGTGCAGGGTGTGCGGGCGCGAGTAGCCGGCCTTGGCGGCGAGCTCCTTCGCCTCGATCGTCTTCACCAGGTGCGGGCGCACCGGGTCGGGGCGGGTGTCCAGCACGTGCAGCCGGGAGGAGCGCAGCCCGGGCAGCAGCAGGTAGCGCCGCTCCGGGTTCTCGTGGCAGGCGTGGGCGAGGGCGCTGGAGCAGGCGTTCCACCCGAAGTGGTGCAACTCGTCGCCCAGTGTCGGCAGTTCGGCGAAGTTCAGCACCTTCCCGTAGCTCGCCGAAGCCGGATCGGTGTCGACGCTGAGCAACGCGTCCGGCTGCTGCCCCGACCGGTCGAACCCGGCCACGTACGCCAGCCGCTCCGGCGGCGCGGCGATCGCCTCGGCCGCCGAACGGTAGAGCGACGGATCGGAATGCCCGTGCTGCATGCAAACTCCCCAACTCGCCTGGTCTGTCCGGGAAGCGTTCCACACAACCACCGGCGCACAGCAGGCGCACGAGGGAGCTGCCAGGAGGCGCGGGCGGCCACCCCGCGCCGGTGCGCACCAGGGAGCCCGCCCCGACCGGAGTCGAAAGCATTGCGATCATCACATCCCAGCAGGTCGGCGGCGCCGGGGCGGAGCAGGGCGGAGCCAGTACAGTCGGGTCCATGGAGTTCCGTGAAGACATCCTGGGTGCCCCCTACGAGGCGGCCGAACTGACGCTGCGGCCGGACGAGGAGGGGGCCGTGTGCGCGACGCTCGTGCGCAGGCTCGTGCCCGGGGCGGAACGGGCCGTGCTCTACGTCCACGGGTACAACGACTACTTCTTCCAGACCAACCTCGCGGACCACTACACCGCGCTCGGGTTCTCCTTCTACGCCCTCGACCTGCGCAAGTACGGGCGCTCGCTGCGCCCCCACCAGTCGCCGAACTTCGTGCGCGACCTCGCCGAGTACGACGAGGAGATCGACGCGGCGGTCCGGATCATCCGGGAGACCGACGGGCACCGGCAGCTGCTGCTCAACGGGCACTCCACCGGCGGCCTGATCGGCGCGCTGTGGGCGGGCCGGCGCGCCGGGCGCGGGCTGGTGGACGGGCTGTTCCTGAACAGCCCGTTCCTGTCGATGCCGGCCGCGCCCGCGGTCCGCACGCTCGGCGGGCCCGCCGTCACCGCGCTCGGGCGACTGGCGCCGACCCGGGTCCTGCCGTCCGCGCTCAACCCCCACTACACCCACAGCCTGCACAAGGACCACCAGGGCGAGTGGGACTTCGACCTCACCCTCAAGCGCCCCGAGAGCTTCCCGCTGTACGCGGGATGGCTGTCGGCGATCCACCAGGGCCACCGGCGGCTGCACCGGGGCCTGGGGATCGACGTGCCGGTGCTGCTGATGGCCTCGACCAGGTCCGTCTCCACCACCAAGTGGCACAACGCGCTGCACCACGCCGACGCCGTGCTGCGCGCCGACGACATCGCCGCGCAGGGGCCGCGGCTGGGGCGGCACGTCACCATCGTCCGGATCGAGGGCGGCATGCACGACCTCGTGCTGTCCGGCGAGAAGGCCCGCACCCGGGTCTTCGCCGAGCTGGACGACTGGCTCGCGGCGTACCTGGACGTGCGGCCGGTCGGGGAGCACGCGTGACCTCGGGGCACGACGCGGACGACTCGCACGACTCGGACAGGCACGAGGGGCACGACGCGGACGACTCGCCCGGCCATGAGGGGCACGACGAGCCGGTGCCGGTCGGCCGGCGGACCGACCTCGGCTTCGCCAAGCTCATGCCCGACCTCGACCGGGACGGTGGCTGGCTGCTCACCCTGGACGGCACCCCGCAGTCCTACGTGGACCTCGCCGACCCCACCCACCTGGAGTTCGAGTACACCCGGCGCCTCGGCCACCTCGCCGACGCCCTCGCCCCCGCCGGTCAGCCGCTGGACGTGCTGCACCTCGGCGGCGGCGCGCTCACCCTGCCCCGCTACCTGGCCGCCACCCGCCCCGGCTCCCGGCAGCGGGTCGCGGAGGTGGACGGACCACTGCTCGACCTGGTCGCCGGGCACCTGCCCTGGCAGGGCCCCGGCGCCGACATCACCGCGACCGTCGGCGACGCCAGGGCGGCCCTCGCCGACGCTCCGGCCGGCTCGCAGGACCTGGTGATCGCCGACGTCTTCCACGGCTCGCGCACCCCCGCCCACCTCACCTCGGCCGAGTTCCTGCGGCTGGCGGCGGCCGCGCTGCGCCCCGGCGGCTGCTACGCGGCGAACCTGGCGGACGGCCCGCCGCTGGCCTTCGCCAAGGCCCAGGCGGCGACGGTGCGGGCGGTTTTCCCGTACGTCTGCCTGGTGGCGGAGGCCCCGGTGCTGCGCGGCCGCCGGTACGGCAACATCCTGCTGGCCGGATCGACGGCGCCGCTGCCGGTGGCCGAGCTGACCCGGCTGCTCGCGGGCGACATCTTCCCGGCCCGCCTCACCGAGGGCGACGACCTGGCCGCCCTGGTCGGCCGCACCGCCCCGGTCACGGACGCCGACGCCACCGACTCCCCGCCCCCGCCGGACGGCGCCTTCAGCATCGGCTGAGCCCGCCCGAGGGGCCCGGCGTCCCGGCCGAGACGATCAGCGTTCCGATGTGCCCGTCGGTCGGGGCGTCGAGCACGCGGGCCTCCGCCGAATCGAACCCGCTCCGCAGCAGCAGACCGGCCCACCTGCGCGGCGTGTAGGAGTAGCGGTACGTGTAGAGCGCCCTCCCGGCGAAGCCACCCTTGTACATGCCCTGCGGGCCGTAGGCACCCGGGATGGCGGGCGGCTGGGAGAAGACCAGGACGCCACCGGGATTGAGCCGGGCGGCGATCAGGGGGAGCAGCCTCAGCGGGTCCGTGAACCAGACCGCTCCGAACACCGAGTACACCGCGTCCCACGTTTCGTCGGTGCTGCCGAGGTAGTTCAGCACCTCGGCACAGTGGACCCGCACCCCGGCAGGTCCCCAACGCTCGGCGGCCCTCGCGACCATGACCGGCGAGAGATCCACACCCGTCACCTTCACACCCTGCTCCGCCAGCGCGGCCAGCGCACGCCCGGTGCCGCAGCCGAGCTCCAGGGCACTGGCCGGTGACCCGAGCAGTTCCGGGCCGGGCCCGTGGCCGGCGTACTGGGTCCAGCGGAGATCGGGCCCGGCGTCGAACACGTCGTCCTTGATCCCGGATGCGTACGTGTCCCAGAGCTCGCGCTCGGATTCGATGTCATGCTGTGCGGGCAACGGACTTCCCTTGAAGAGGAGTTGGCGGGTCGGTGCCGCTGCCCCGGGGAGGGGCGGCGGCACCCTGGCGCCCGATCAGTGGCTGTCGGGCACCTTGTCGTCGCACGGGGAACAGTTCGCCCCGTCGATCGCCCACAGCTCCTCGTCAGCGTCGAAGCCGTTGCCGCGCAGGAACTCGGCGGTACGGATCACGATGACGTCGCCGCGTCGCTGGATCAGCGGGGCGTGGTGCTTGTACTGCCCGGCGTTGTACGCCGCGCAGATGGCGAAGTACACGGGCGTGTCCAACAGGAGCTGGTGCACTCCCGTGTCCACGACCTTGCCGACGCCCAGGTGCACCTCCGGGTGTTCCATGGCGGTGATCGTGTACGCGATGGCGTTGTCCAGGATCCGCTCAGCCATGTTGCGAACCATGGTGTTGTCGCGGAGCAACAGCGCGATCTCCCGGTCGTACAGGTCTCCGGTGTTGCCGGGCCCCTCGAACACGTTGTACGTCAGCTCCTTGACGTACGGCCGGACCGCGTTGAGGAGCGCGCGGGGGTCGCGGAACTTGGTCTCCGTGGGCGTTTCGAGCGCAACGGCCATGGTTCGTACCTCTCTCTTCGGTGGCGCACTGCCTTGCAGGAGCCTGCCCCTGGCGGGGCTGGAGCTCGGAGGCCTGCGCTACTCGCGGCACGCTCATCGCCGTCTCCCTCCGCTCGGTTCGGGCGGCTACGGATCAGACGTTAGAGAGCCGAGTGAGCCACCCTCCAGAAGCTTGCGACTTATTGCGAGCGGATCACCGGAGAGCGTTGATCGCCGATGTGATCAACGCGCGGGCATTCACCCCGTACACGGCCATGGCTGACAGCTCATTGAAGGCTCGGGCGTACATGGAGACCTCGTTCGGTTGCGTCAATCTCAGGTAGCCGGAGACGAGTTCGACTGAGGTCTGGACATCGTCAAACATGTAGAAGTCCTCAGCCGGCGACCGGTTGCGGTCCGTCGTCAGGGGGATCACGCCGAGGCTGACGGTCGCCAGCTTGCTCATCGTGATCAGGTGTCCGAGCTGGCCGGTCATGGTGTCCGAGTCGCACACGGCACTCCGCAGGACGCCTTCTTCGACAATCAGTGCGAAAGTCCGTCCGCCCGAGAACAGCATCCGCTGGCGCTCCATGCGGGCGTCCACTGCCGCCGCTACGTCATCCACCGTGACGCGGGACCGCTGCACGGCGTCGAGGACCGCCGTCGTGTAGGCACGGGTTTGGACCATGCCCGGCACAACTCGGCTGGCGTAGACACGAAACGATCGCGTGCGTTGGTAGAGACCGAATACCGACTCCTGGGCCTGACGGAGCCCGGAACGCTCCATTCGCCGCCACTCGACGTACATGGAATCGGCGGCCCGGGACGCCGCGATGAGTTCATCCGTCTGGTCGTCAGCATCGCAGGCATGACACCAGGCCCGAATGTCGGCCTCGGACGGCGCAGCCTTCCCGTCCTGAAGACGAGAGGTCTTGGACGGATTCCAGCGGCACAGTTCCGAAAGCCCCTTGCCCGTGAGGCCGGCGTCCTTTCGGAGATCTCGGAGACGTAAGGCCACGGCCTTGCGGGCGGCGACAACGCTTGACGACGGCGTGTATGACATGGGTGATGGATCCGCTGTTCAGTGCCTTCTCGCCGTTGGTCAGACGCTGTACTCGTCGTGTGGGACGGCCCGGTCCCACACCGCGTCGAACGACTCGGCGCAGAGCCGGGCCGCCGCTGGGTCCTCGGTCAGTTCGCCACCCAGGGAGTCCCCGTCGCCGGAGAAGTGGCCCCAGCGGACCAGCCTGCCGTCGAACAACCAGAAGTCGTTGCCGGGCAGCGCGAGAGTCGATGCATCGCGCCTCGGCAGCCAGCGGACCTGTTCACCTGCCGCAACGTTCGGGAACGTCACGTCGTACTCGTACCGGATGTACTCGCTCACCGGCTCGGAGACGATCCGAGCGCGCCGGATCCGGACGCCTCGGCCGGTCGCCTCGGCGATCACGTCCAGCCACGGCCGCCACCAGGATGCCCGGTCGTCGGGGTCGAGCCGATGCCCGGCCCGCCAGGCATGGAGGGCCGGATCTTCCTGCATGTAGCCGTCCCGCATCTCCAGGTGGACGGCAGATTGCCGAGTACGCCTCAGCAACTCGTCAATCCGTGTTCCGTTCTGCGACATCGCAAGCCTCCCTGATCGCCTGCGCAAGACGCGCGGGCACTCGGAACACACCTTCGTGGTCCGGGATGTTGCCGACCTTCCGGCATTCGGCCATGGTGGTGGCGTCGGCCTTCCAACCCTGGAACACCAGGTCGTTGTTCTCCTCGTCCACCCACACCGTCGGCGAGTCGCCGTCCGGCGAGTTCGGGTCCTTTGCGATGAACCGTAGCGACATGCCGGCCCACTCTCTGCACGGGTCGCGAGATTTGCAGGGGTGTCCATGGTGAACCGAGAACCTGGCGCCTGTCAGGAGAATCTGACTTTGATGACACATCAGGCCGCTTGCGTCGCCTCCCGCGTGACTCGTTCGACGAGGGGGTGGGCCGTCAGCGGGGGCTTGGACTCGGCGGCTGTCGTCCTGGTGTTCCGGATTTCGGCCATGGCCGTCATTCTGCCGGATTCCGATCCGTGGGTTCGTCGGTGCCGGGCGCGGGCCGCGCGGCTCCCGGAGCTGCCGTCGCCGTACGTGTCGGTCGGCGCGTCGGCGGAACGGGAGGTGCGGACGGGGTGTCAGAATCGGCGGGTTCATGCCCATGACGGGAACGCGACGGGAACACCTCCGGAGGAGTGAGCGATGAGTGGCGGCGGGGAGCGGCCGGAGCTGGGGCCGGTGCCGGAGACGGCGCTGTGGACGCTGTGGCACCGGGCGGTGGAGGCACGGCGGCCCGACAGCGTGCTGCCGGATCCGAAGGCGGTCGAGCTGGTGGGCCGGATCGACTACCCGTTCGCGGCGCGGTTCGGGGAGAGCGCGCTGGTGAGCCAGCTCCAGGCGCTGCGGGCGGGCTGCTTCGACCGTGAGGTGGCCGACTTCCTGGCCCGCCACCCGCGCGGCACCGTGGTCGGGCTCGGGGACGGCCTGGAGACGCAGGCCTGGCGGGTCGACAACGGCCGGGCGAACTGGCTGTCGGTGGACCTGCCGGAGACCGCCGCGCTGCGCGAGCGGCTGCTGCCGCCGGACGAGCGGCACCGGATCGTCGCCCGCTCGGCCACCGACCCGGGCTGGATGGACGAGGTGGATCCGGCGAACGGGGTGCTGATCGCCGCCGAAGGGCTGCTGATGTACCTGCGGCCGCAGGAGGTCCGCGACCTGATCGCGGCCTGCGCCGAGCGCTTCCCCGGCGGGGCCCTGGTGCTGGACGCGGTGCCGCGCTGGTTCAGCCGGCGGGCCGTCGAGGGCAAGCTGCGGGACCGGTACTACCAGGCGCCGCCGATGCCGTTCGGCATGGACGCGGACGAGCGCGGCAAGCTGGCCGGCGCCCACCCCGCGGTCACCGACGTGCGCGAGGTGTACCCCCAGGGCGGGCGCCGGCCGCTGAGCGCCCTGCTGCCGTTCGCGCGCCGGATCAAGCAGCGCCCGTCGGTCATCGCACTGCGTTTTGCCGAATCTTGAGGAAACGCTGGTCCGACTGGAACCATGGCACCCGGCCGCACGTCGTAACCACGGGTGAGCGGCCAGGGGGACAGGCCGCCCGGCACGTTACCCTGCCCTGAGGGGGAGCGGCGTCGTTGCCGCCATCGGACGAACTGCCGGGACCGGCCGCGGCTCCAGGGGGAGCACGGCCGGTCCCGTCCTGCCACGGAGGGACTGGCCTTGCACATCGACGCCTGGATCGAGGGGATTCCGCCGACAGCGGTGTACGCCGTGGTCGGTCTGATCATCGGGCTGGAGTCGCTGGGCATTCCCCTGCCCGGCGAGATCGCCCTGGTCACGGCTTCCCTGATGGCCGTCAAGGGTGTGGTGAGCCCGTGGGGCGTCGCGATCGTCGCGATCCTCGGCGCGATCATCGGAGACTCGATCGGCTACTCGATCGGGCGCAAGGGTGGAAAGCCGCTCTTCGAGAAGCTGGGACGCAGGTTCCCCAAGCACTTCGGGCCGTCGCACCTGGCCACCGCCGAGCGCTCCTTCCAGAAGTGGGGCATGTGGGCGGTCTTCTTCGGCCGCTTCATCGCCCTGTTGCGCATCTTCGCCGGACCGCTCGCGGGCGCGCTGAAGATGCCGTACTGGAAGTTCCTGATCGCCAACGTGCTGGGCGGCATCGTCTGGGCCGGCGGTACGACGCTGCTCATCTACAAGGTCGGCAAGAAGATCGAGCCGTGGCTGTCCCGGTTCTCCTGGGCGGGCCTGGGCGCGGCCCTGGTGATCGGCCTGCTGTCGGCCTGGATCATGAAGCGCCGGGCCGCCAAGACGCACGCCAAGCTGGAGGCGGAGGAGGCGGCCAAGGCCGCTGCCGGCGCCAAGGAGCCGGTCACCGACTGACCGGTGGCCCCGAGGTCGTCCACAGTGACCCTCAGTGACCGTCGCGGTGCCCTCGGGCCCTCGGAGTAGCATCGGCCGGGTACCTGCCGATCTTGCACTCTGGAGGGCCCGATGGCTTCGCAGCCGACGTGGGATGCCGTGGACGCGTACTTCGCCGAGACGTTGGTCGGGCACGACCCGGTGCTGGCGGGCGCCCTGGCCGCCGCCGACGAAGCCGGGCTGCCCAAGATCGCGGTCGCACCCAACCAGGGCAAGCTGCTGCACCTGCTGGCGCTGATCCAGGGCGCCAGGCGCATCCTGGAGGTCGGCACGCTCGGCGGCTACAGCACCATCTGGCTGGGCCGGGCGCTGCCCGCCGACGGCACCCTGATCACCCTGGAGCTCGACCCCCGGCACGCCGAGGTCGCCCGGGGCAACCTGAAGGCCGCAGGGCTGGACGGCGTCGCCGAGGTGCGGCTGGGCCGGGCCGCCGACTCCCTGGCCGGGCTGGTGGAGCAGGGCGTGGAGCCCTTCGACCTGGTCTTCATCGACGCGGACAAGCCGAGCAACCCGGAGTACTTCCGCCGGGCGCTCCAGCTGACCGCGCCCGGCTCGCTGATCGTCGTCGACAACGTGGTGCGCGGCGGCGCGGTCGCCGACGCGGACAGCGACGACCCGGCGGTGATCGGCACCCGGGCGGTGCACGAGCTGATCGCGGCCGAGCCGCGCGTCACTGCCACCTCGGTGCAGACGGTCGGCAGCAAGGGCTACGACGGTTTCACCCTGGTCCGCGTCCAGAGCTGAACCCGGCAACCTGATCAACCCCTCTCACCCCGCTCACCGGAGAACGGAGACATCGTCGTGCGGATCGGACTGCTGGGCACCGGCCCCTGGGCGGAGCGGGTGCACGCGCCCGTCCTGGCCGAGCACCCCGGGCTGGAGTTCACCGGCGTCTGGGGCCGTCGGCCGGAGGCGGCCGAGGCACTGGGCGCGGCCCACGGCGTGCCCGGGTACGCCGACCTCGACCGGCTGCTGGCCGAGGTGGACGCCGTCTCCATCGCGCTGCCCCCGACCGTGCAGGCGGGCCTCGCGGTCCGGGCCGCCGAGGCCGGCTGCCACCTGCTGCTGGACAAGCCGGTCGCACTGACCGTGCCGGACGCGAGGGCGGTGGCCGAGGCGGTGCGCAAGCACGCGGTCGCCTCGGTGGTCTTCTTCACCGTGCGCTTCGGCGGCGACCAGATCCCGTGGATCGAGCGGCAGGCGGAACTCGGCGGCTGGTTCACCGGCCGCTCGGACTGGCTCGGCTCGGTGTTCGCACCCGGCAGCACCAGCCCGTACGCGGCCTCGCCGTGGCGGGTGGAGAAGGGCGCGCTGTGGGACGTCGGCCCGCACGCGCTGTCCGTCCTGCTGCCGGTGCTGGGCGACGCCGCGCACGTGACGGCGGCGCTCGGCCCGCTGGACACCGTGCACCTGGTGGTGCGGCACGCCGGCGGTGCCTCCAGCACCCTCGCGCTCAGCCTCACCGCCCCGCTCGCGGCGGGCGGGACGGGCATGGAGCTGCGCGGCGAGCACGGCGTGGTGCACCTGCCCGAGCGGGGCGAGGGCCCGGTCGCGGCGCTGCACCGGGCGCTGGACGCCCTGCGGGCCTCGGCCGCCTCCGGCGAGCCGCACCCCTGCGGGGCCGACTTCGGCCTGCGGGTGGTGGAGATCCTCTCCGCCGCCGAGCGGTCACTGGCCACCGGTGCGACGGTGGCCGTCTGAGCAGGTCCGTCCGAGCGGACGACGCGCGCGTGACGCGGCTGGGCCCGGTGCGGAGGAGCATCCGGTACCGGGCCCAGCCGCGTCATCCGCCTCAGTCCGGCAGCGGCGGACGGTCCGAGGACGGGCGGCGGTCGGTGGGGCGGGCCGGCGGGACGACCGGGGAGCGGAAGTCGCGCGGGCCGGTCCACAGGGCGGGGACGGCGTCGCCGCGCCGGGCCATCTCGTACGCCAGCGCCTCGTAGTTGACCCGCCAGCCGCGGAAGTGTGCCCAGGCGTCCTCGACCGGGCGCTCGTGCGGGAAACCGGCCGCGGTGATCATCGCGACGGCGCCCAGGTACTCGGCGTAGGTCAGCCGGATCGGGACGTCCGGGTCGGGGTCCGGGTCGAAGTCGAACCGCAGGGCGCGGGCGATGTCGCGCAGCGCGGTGAAGCCGGCCCGGAGCACCAGCCGGGCCTCGGGCGGGGCCGAGCGGGGGCAGAGCGCCAGGTGGAGGGCGGCGGCGTCCATCACGGCGATCAGCCCGACCACCCAGCTGCGGTTGGGCTGGGGGGAGCGGAAGGAGAGCAGCACCGGGTAGTTGGAGTGGCTCTCGCCGATGTCGGCGGCCAGCCGCTCCCAGTCCCGGTAGAGCTGGGGGAGCGCGGTCTCGGTGTCCACCAGGGACTGGCGGGCGAGCAGCTCGGGGCCCCACGCGGGTTCGCCGGCCCGGGACTGGAGCAGCGTCACCTCGGTCTCGCGGCGCTGGTAGGCGGCGTAGAGGGTCGGCAGGTAGGAGATCTGGAGGGCGACCACCAGCGGGCCGCTGGCCGCGGCCAGGAAGTCGATCGCGGAGAGCTGGAGCCGCTCGCCGCTGGCGAAGCCGAGGGTGAACAGGCTGGACCCGGCCTCGCGCACGGACACCGACCAGCTCAGCTCGGAGGTGCCGTGCAGCAGCAGGGTGTAGGCGGTCAGCATGCCGCTGAGCCACACCCCGAGCATGCCCAGCAGCACCAGCGGTGCCAGCCAGGTGAGTGCCCGGTCCTGTGCGTGGTAGCCCCCGACCGGCATGGCGAACAGCCGCAGCAGCCGGCGCAGTCCCCGCCAGAGCCGCATCACCAGCGCCGAGTAGAGCCCGCGCGGAACGACCAGCGTGCGCAGGATGCTGCCGACGATCAGCAGGAGCAGCAGTGCGCCGAGCGCGGTCTGGATCATCCTCATGGCGACATTCTGGCGGTCGGCCGTGCCCGTCGTCGGCTGTGCCGGTCGTCGGCTGTGCCTGTCGTCGGTTGTGTCCGTCGTCCGCCGTACCCGTCCGGACCTGGGCGGTCGGCCTCGATGGCACATGGATATGACCATGATCACACCGGTTCGAGGCCTACGTACTGACGTTCTCATGGCGTCTACGTGGACGGAGGGTCAGTCCCACGAGCGAATCGGAGACCGGACTGTGCGTGCTCAGCAAGACGGCGGGGCCGAGGAGGAGAAGCCCACGCGCCGGGGGTGGCGATCGTTAGGGCGTCCGCTCGGGTGGCGGATCCGGTGGCGGCGCCCGTCGCTGCGGATCGACTACCCGCGCGGCGAACGGCGCGGGCTGCGCCGCTGGCTCCCGTCCTGGCGCCAGCTGCTGCTGGTGGGTGGTGTCGCGATGTCGGTGCTCACGGGCTGGCTGGTCTGGTTCTTCGTGAACACCCCGGTCCCGGAGGACCTGAACTCCTTCGCCACCCAGCAGAACAACGTCTACTACTGGGCGGACGGCACCGAGATGGCGCGGATCGGCCCGACCAACCGTCAGGAGGTGCCGCTCGGCCAGGTTCCGGAGCCGGTGCAGTGGGCGGTGCTGGCGGCCGAGAACGCGACCTTCTACACCGACCCGGGCATCTCCGTGACCGGGATCGGCCGCGCCGTCGTTCAGATGGTGACGGGTGGTGACACCCAGGGCGGTTCGACCATCACCCAGCAGTACGTCAAGAACATCTACCTGAACCAGCGTCAGGACATGTCCCGCAAGCTCAGCGAGATCGTCATCGCGATCAAGCTGGACGACCGGATGAGCAAGCAGGACATCCTGGCCGGCTACCTGAACACCAGCTGGTTCGGGCGCGGCAGTTACGGCATCGAGCGCGCCGCCGCGGCGTACTACGGCAAGGACGTCTCCCAGCTCGACCCGAGTGAAGGCGCCTTCCTGGCCGCCGTGTTGAAGGGCGCCGGACAGTACGACCCGGCGATCAGCGCGGAGAACCGCAAGCGCGCCGAGGAGCGGTGGTCCTGGACCCTGGACCGGATGGTGGAGGTCGGCAAGCTCTCCGCCGCCGAGCGCGCCCGGTACACGGTGTTCCCCGAGCCGAGGGCGCAGCCGAAGTCGGCGGGCCTGAGCGGCCAGATCGGGTACCTGGTGGACACGGCCCGCTCGTACGTGGAGACCCACAGCGGCATCACCCCGGCCCAGTTCGACCTGGGCGGCCACCAGATCCGCACCACCTTCGAGAAGCCGAAGGTCGACGCCCTGGCCGCGGCCGTGAAGGAGGGCACCGCGGGGATCGACCCGGAGGGCCGCGAGGCCGACAAGTTCCTGAAGGTCGGTGCCGCCTCGGTCACCCCCGACGGCCGGATCGTCGCGCTCTACGGCGGTGTCGACTACCTGAAACAGGGCTTCAACACCGCCAACACCACCACGGTGCCGATCGGTTCGGCCTTCACCCCGCTGGTGTACGCCGCCGGGCTCGGTCAGGGCGTGCAACGGGAACGGGGCGGCAAGCGCACCCCGGTGACGCCCACCACGACGTACAACGGCGACAACGGCGTGAACGTGATGACGCCGGAAGGGCCGTACTGGGGGCGGGACGGGAAGATCGTCAAGACCGCCAACGACGGCAAGCGCAACTGGGGCCCGGTCACCCTGCGCGGCGCGGTGGAGCAGTCCGTCAACGGGCCGCTGATGCAGCTCGGCATGGACGTCGGCCTGGACCAGGTGCAGAAGACCGCCACGGACCTCGGCCTGCTCCCGGGCAGCGTGGGCGAACTGGTCCCGGCCCTCGGGGTCGGCAACTCCACCCCCAGCGCGATCCGCGCCGCCGACGCGTACGCCGCCTTCGCGGCGGGCGGCAGCCACACCGACCCGTACTCGGTGCTCGGGATCTCCCGCAACGGCGTGCCGCTCCCGCTGCAACTGCCCGCCTCCGCCCAGGTGCTGACGGCCGCGGTGGCGGGAGAGGTGGACGCGGCGCTCAAGGGTTCGGTGCGCGACGGCGCCGCCAGGCCGGTGGCGGAGGCCGGCCAGGGCCTGGCCGCCAAGCCGGGGAGCACCCCGGACCGTACGGCGGGGTGGATGGTCGGCTACAACGGGCAGCTGGCGACGGCGGTCACCGTGTTCCGGGCGGACCTGAAGGACATGAAGCTGCTGTCACTGGAGGGTCTGGGCGGAGCCGCGCCGGACACTCCCGACTCGGCGGTGCCGACCCGGATCTGGACCTCCTACATGAAGTCGGCGGCCGGCGGCCGGTAGCACCTGGCCCCGCGCTCGCCGGTGCCGTTCTTCCGGTGCCGTTCTTCCGGTGCCGTTCTCGCCGGTGCCGTTCTCGACGGGACCGGCGAGCGGTCCGGCCCGGTGGTCGGAATCGCTTCTCCGGCGAGCCGGTCATCCCAGGTCAAGGAGTATTCCGCGGGTCGGCGCCGGGCCCGGGCGGTATTGCCGAAGCACTGCGTCTAGACAGGTTGTGCCCGTGGAAATACAGTGAGTTTCGGGCCTGCTGCAGCAGGAAAGAAACGAGGGGGCGGGGCGGGGAAACACGAATGGCGGCCGCAATGCCGTCCTGTCGTGCATGGTGGTGGGGGGCGGGGTTTCTTCTCACGGGAATCGGCTCGCAGAGTCGGCGTGCCCGCACGTCTCGTCCCGGAAACCCCTTGCCATTTCGACGGCGTACATGCCGAACCCGACGCATCCCTCAGGCCCGGTGTTCATCCAGCGCCGCAAAGGCTTTCGGCGGCGGCGCTGCTTCGGTTCGTCCGTGAAACGCCCAGACGAAAGGAGAGGCCATCATGCCCCTGTCGGCGGCTGACCTCGCAAAGCTCGGAGACGCACCGATCACGATCCAGTCGACGTTCTTCCCGAACATCTACCTGCGCATGGACGGCACCGGGGTGACCAGCTTCACCGGCCCCGGCGGCGGCAAGGTCAACTGTCAGTACGGCAGCGGTCCCTGGACGGCGTACAAGGTCCGGCCGCAGGCCGACGGCTCGTACGCCTTCGAGTCGGCGGCCTTCCCGAACGTGTTCCTGCGGTTGGACGGCACCGGGGTCCCCGCCAACATGGCCGGGGGAGGGGTCGTCAACTGCCAGTACGGTGCCTTTCCCTACGAGAAGTTCAACCTCCGCACCCAGGCCGACGGTTCCTTCTCCTTCGAGTCGGGTGCCTTTCCGGGCATTTTCCTGCGCCTGGTGACCGACAACGGGGTGACCACCGCCACCGGCCCCGGGGGGACGGTGAACGGCCAGGTCAACGCGAACGGCGGCGGGCACGAGAAGTTCTACCTCGAAAAGGCCTGACATCCGGGCCGCCCGGGGGAAATCGCCCCCCCCGGGCCATCGCGGTAGGCCGGCGGTGATCTGCCCGTGCCCGGGCTGATTCCGGTGAATGGGCCCGGGCGCCGTTCCTGCGGCATTTCCCGGGGCGCCCCGGCCGTCCCGTCCGGCGGAATCGCGTTGTGCGGCCGCGCGCCGACCGTCTACTCTCACGTCAACGACGTGTAGCTCAGCAGCAGAGCACCGGGCTCTGACCCCGGAGGGCGCAGGGGCGGAACCTGCCACGTCGGCTTATGGACGACGACGCTGACCAGCAGCACCCCACCGGAGCCGGGGCACCCGGGACGGTCCCGGCCCACCCGCGGCACCAGCTGGCCCGGGCGCTCCTCACCTCACTGACCCACGCCGACGTCGACACCCGGCGCCGCGCCGAGGCCCGCGCCGACCGCTGGCGCGCCGTGCTCGCAGGGGCCGCCGACGGGCGGCTCACCGTCGGCTCGCGCACCCCCGTGGCCGGGCTGCCCGCCTGGGTGACACCCGAGGTCGTCCGGGGCGGGTTCGCCACCTCCGCCGCGAGCGCCGAAGGGCCGCTCCAGCCGTACGAGCGCGAGGCCGCGGCCCTCGCCGGGGTGCCGGCCGAACGCGCGGCGCTCTTCGCCCACTGCCTCACCGAACCCGGCCTGGCCCGGCTGAACGACCTCCTCGACACCGGCCGCTACGAGGTGACCGTGCCCGAGGAGGCGGCACTGCTGACGGTCGCCTGGCTGCTCCGGGCCGGGGACACGGCCGCCGCGCTCGACCTCCTCGACACCCTCGAACCCTTCGCCGCCCGGCTCCGCTTCACACCCCGGCCCGCCACCCTGCCCCCGCCGGACCCGGAGGCCGTGCACCGGCGCACCGTCGGCGACGCCGTCACCACCCTCGTCAGCCGACGGCCGAACACCGCCGTCGAGACACAGCGCGAAGCGCTCACCGTCTGGCAGCCGTTCGCCGACCGGCTGCTCACCCACTGGCTGGAGGCGGCCGACGACACCGGACGGTTGCCGGAACGCCTGCCCGGCGGAAGCTGGCGGAAGCGCGGCGCGCTGCTCCTGCACCAGTACGAGGAACTCGCCGCGGCCCACACGCGCTGCACCAGGCACCGCAGCCCGAAGGAGAACCTCGGCATCCTGCGCGGCGCCCTCGCGGAAGCCGTCGCCGGCCGGGCGCTGGACGCACGCCGCCGGGGACTGCTGCGGCACGCGGTGGACTCCATGCTGCGCCGCCGCGGCCGCCCCGGCTCGGCCGCGCACAGCGACCTGCGCGCCCGTCACGCCGTCCAGGCGGCCCTGCCCTCCCACCACGACCTCGCCCAACTCGTGCTGCGCCGACTCGCCACGCAACCCCAGGAGGTGGGCGCGGCCGAGGTCGGGCCGCTGGTCGCCGACGTCACGGTCGAGGAGGCCGAGGAGACCGGACTGCCCGTGGGCGCGGTCGTGCCCGCGGCGGTCCGCCACGTCGTGGAGGCGACCCTGAGCGCCCCGATCGGCACGCTCGTCGAGCGCGGCGTCGTGCCCTCGGCGGAAGTGCTGGCCGAACTGGTGCCCCAACTCGTCGCCGCCACCAGTGCCGAGGCCCATCCGGACGCGGCGCTGCGCACCCTCGCCGCCGCCAACTACCGGGCGTTCCGCAACCGCCGCTCGCTGCTCCTGCTGAACCTCGCCTCGCAGGTGCGGGTCGACGAACTGCCCTGGGTACGGGCGGTCGCCGCCCACCGCGCCGACGAGGACGGCCGCGGGCCCGCGCGCGCCGCACTGCGCCGGCTCGGCGAACTGGCCGTCCAGGCGTTCCCCGGCACGCTCCTGCCCAACCCGCTGGTACGCGAACTCGCCGTCCTCGCCCGCCAGTCCGGGACCGACGCGCCGCTGGTGGAGGAACTGGCGGCGGACATCTTCATGGGCGCTTTCAGCCCGAAGTTCGTCGCCGCGGCGGGCGTGGCGGCGGACCTGCTGGAGGGCACGCTGTACGAGCGGTACTACGGCATCGACTACGCGGCGCTGCGGGAGTCGGGGGAGGCGGGGGAGGCGGGGCCGGGCCGGTTCGCCGAACTGTGCGCCCGGCGCGCCGGGACGGGCCCGGAGTGGTCGGTCACCGCCAACGGGATGGTCATCGAGCAGGCCCAGATCCTCACCACCCACAACCTGGCCACCCTGGTCGCCCGGGTCGGCATCAGCCCGAGCACCGGCTGGGAGGACCTCGCCCGGCGCAGCTTCGCCACGGTCTGCCGCAAGACGGCCCGCATCCAGGGCAACCCGCGCCCCCGGCCGGTGATCAAGGACGCCGCGTACGCGTGGCGGCACCTGGTGTTCCAACTCTCCCTGTGCGCCGTCGAGTCACAGGAACGGACCGTCGCCGGACTGTACGAGGAACTGGCCCGCCACCCCGCCCACGTCGCCGCCCGCCTCGCCCGAGCCCTGACCGGCCTCGGCCAGGCGGCCGCCGGCGGCTCGGCGAGCGAGGGCAAGGGCCGGCTCCTCCTGGGCTGGACCACGGGCCGGCACTGGATGCGCTCCGACCCGTGGACCTGACACGCCGCCACGGCGGCGGCTGACCCCCGCGGGTGCGGGGAGGCCCTGGTGGTGAAGCCGCCCTTGGCGAAGGGAATCGGCTGACCCCCACCGACGCGGGGAAGCCACCTTCAACGGTCACGACCTGGAACTGCACGGCTGACCCCGGCGGATGCCGGGAGGACACACGGGCAGAGCTGCCCGCTACCGCCGTCACCGGCTGACCCCCGCGAGTGCGGGGAAGGCGCGCGGTGCTTGGTGTAGCGGCGGTGCGCGTTCGGCTGACCCCCAGGGGCGCTGGGGAGGCATCAGGGCGTCGAGTAGGCCGAGGTACTGCTCCGGCTGACCCCCGCGAGTGCGGGGAGGACTGACGGACGTCGTCAGCCTCAACGATGGGCCACGGCTGACCCCCGCGAACGTGGGGAGGACTACCTGCCTTGCCGCACCCTCGGGCCACAGAACCCGGACAGGAACGCCGGACCGTCGCGCGTACTCCACAACGTCCGCTGTCCCACCATACCCGCGGGCGGGCCGGCCGTCCCAGACGGCGAGGACAACGTCCGCCAAGCCCACCGCGATCCCGCTGCCCGCCATGTGCGCGGCCCCGGTCGACGCATGCCGGCGGCCGGGCACGGGCCAGCCCCCGTCCGAGCGCCCGGCGCGATGAGAAACGGCTTTCGGAAGATTGTGTTCCGGTTCTGGTCAAGCGGGTGGGCGTTCGGTAGCCTCTAGCTCACATCACTGACATGCCAGTGGAATTCCAGCGATGTCGGGGGGCTCTGCGCCGGTTGCTCCGGTGCCGCCGAGACGGCCTATGAGACGAGGTTCCAGTGAAGAAATCGCTCTGGCGCGCAAGCGCCGCCGCGCTGGCCGCCGGGCTGTTCGCCCTTACCGGCTGCTCAAGCACGCAGGATTCGGGGAACGCCAAGGGGGGACACCCCTTCGGCGAGTGCGAGATCACCGACAATCCGACGGTGCACACGATGGACACCCGTGAGAGCGGCGCGCTGACGGTGGCTGCCTCGCTTCCCTACCCGGCCGGCTATCGCGGGAACACGCTCGAGTCCGTCAACGGTGGCTACATGTACTGCCTGGACGCGGAGATCGCCAACCGGGCAGGGCTCAAGAAGGTCAAACTGGTCAACGCCTCCTTCGAAGCGCTGGTGACCGCCAAGGCGTCCAACTTCGACTTCGCCCTCTGGGACATCTACGACACCCCCGAGCGGCGCCGGGCGGTGGACTTCTCCACCCCCTACAACACCTACGAGACGGGCGTCCTGGTCAAGAAGGGCTCCGGCCTGACCAGCTCCTCGGTCCAGGGCGCGACGGTCGGCGTGCTGGCCGGGTCGGTACAACTGGAGTACGTGAACAGCACCCTGAAGCCCAAGCAGGTACGGGTGTTCAACTCCAACGACGACCTCTTCAACGCGGTACTGGCGGGCCAGATCGACGCGGCGCTGAACGACACCGCCACCGTCATGCCGAGGGCCGCCAACTCGGACGGCAGGCTCGAAGTGATCGGCAGGTACCCGGTCGGCGGCAACGTGGCCGCGCTGTTCTCCAAGGGCTCGCCCAACGCGGAGGTGGTCAACCGGATCCTCGCCGACATGAAGAAGGACGGAACCCTGGACGCGATCATGAAGAAGTGGCTCAACCCGATCCTCGGCGGCGACCCCCGGCAGCTGCCCGACTGGAGCGTCTGACCATGACCACCAGAGCATCCGCTACGAGAGCGGGGGCTGCCGGAGCGGAGACAGCAGCCTCGGAGTCAGCTCCCGCCGCCCCGCTGGCCACCTCCGGGTACCTCGGCGCCGCGGCGGTCCTCGTCCTGCTGGCGACCGTACTGTGCTACCAGTTCGTGGGCACCGCGGTCACCCGCTCCCAGCTGCCGCACCTGCTGCTCGGGGCCGTCCTCCCGCTCCTGGTGTTGGGCGGGCCCTTCCTCCTCGCGTACAGCCGCAGCAAGAACTCGGAGCATGAGTGGCAGGAGGAAAGGTACGCCGAGGCGCGGGTCGCCGCCTCGCGGTCCAGGGACGCCTCGATCTCCTCGCTGGGTCTGACCGGATTCGTCGCCGTCGCCGCACTGGTGGGACTCATGGTCTTCACCAACGACGGCGCGGTACAGAAGACCTTCTTCAACATCTCCTTCATGACCAAAAGCCTCGGCGACGTCTTCCAGGCGCTGGTCATCAACATCGAGATCGCCGTCGGCGCCCAACTGCTGGCCATGCTGTTCGGACTGGTGCTGGCCGTCGGGCGGCTGCTCCCCGGCAAGGGCTTCTGGCCGGTCCGCGTGCTGTCCGTCGCCTACATCGACGTCTTCCGCGGCATCCCCTCGGTGGTGTTGATCTACCTGGTCTGCTTCGGCCTGCCGCTCACCGACGTGCCGGTGCTCAGCAAGGGTGACCCGATCGTCTACGCGATCGTGGCGCTGGCGTTGACGTACAGCGCCTACAACGCCGAGCTGTACCGGGCCGGCATCGAGTCCATCAACAAGGGCCAGACCTCGGCGGCGCTCTCCATGGGGCTCTCCCAGCCGGACGTCTACCGGTTCGTGATCCTGCCGCAGATGGCCAGGAACATCGCCGCGCCGATGCTGAGCCAGTTCATCGGGCTGCAGAAGGACACCGCACTGGTGATCGTCGTCGGAATCATCGACGCCTTCAGCCAAGCCAAGATCTACTCGGCGAACGACTTCAACCTCTCCGCCGTGACTGCGGTGTGCTTCGTCTTCGTCCTCATCACCATCCCGCAGACCCGCTTCGTCGACTACCTGCTGGTCCGCTCCGGCACAAAGCTGAAGAGAGTCTGAACCATGACGGACCCCTTTGTCCTGCTCGACCGGGTCACCAAGCGGTATGGCGACCACACCGTCCTCAACGAGGTGGACCTCGCCGTCGCCAGACACGACGTGGTCACCCTCATCGGGGCCTCGGGCTCCGGCAAGTCCACCCTGCTGCGCTGTGTCAACGGACTCGAAGCCATCCAGGGCGGCCGCATCTCGCTCGCCGGAGACGTCATCTCGGGCGAGGGCGTGGACCTGGTCAGGCTGCGCCGCCGGGTGGGCATCGTCTTTCAGAGCTACAACCTCTTCCCGCACATGACGGTGCTGCGCAACTGCACCCTCACCCCCGTCCGGGCGGGCATCGCCTCCAAGGAACGGGCGGAGGCCGACGCCCGGGTGATGCTGGAACGGGTCGGGCTGCGAGAGAAGGCCGACGCCTACTCCGACCAGCTCTCGGGCGGCCAGCAGCAGCGGGTGGCCATCGCCCGCGCCATGCTGATGCGCCCCGAGGTGCTGCTGCTGGACGAGATCACCTCCGCGCTCGACCCGGAGCTGGTGATCGAGGTGCTGAACCTGGTCCGCGAACTGGCCGGTGACGGCATCACCATGATGATGACCACCCACGAGATGTCCTTCGCCCGGGAGATCTCCTCCAAGATCTGCTTTCTCCACCAGGGATCGATCCTGGAGGAGGGACCCCCGGAGCAGATCTTCGACCACCCCCGTACCCCGGAGTTGAAGACGTTCCTCCGCCGGATCCACGAAGCCGGCCGGGACTGACCGCATTCCGCCTATTGGAGTTGACGATGAAGCAGAACTACGACGTCCGGGACTTCTTCACCTACCTCGGATATCCCAGCGGCGACCAGCCCTACCGGTCGGAGAACCTGCGCAGCCTCTCGGTGTACTGCAAGGGCGACGCCGACAATCTGCGGGAACTGCTGGAGCCCACTCCCTTCGAGCTCGCCGACGACCGGTTCGTGGTGCAGATCGCGGACTTCGCCAACGCGACTCCGGGTGCCTTCTACGACTCCGGTGTCGTCATTCCGGTGCGCTACCGGGACCACGTCGGTGTGAACTACTACTTCGAGTACGAGGACCAGCCCTGGAGCGTGGCCTTCGGCCGGGAGGTGTGGGGGTACCCCAAGCACTTCGGGGAGATCCAACTCACCGACTCCGCAAGCCGGGTGGCCGGGACGGTGCGGCGCGCGGGCGAGCTGATCCTCGACATCTCGATGGCGCCCGATGAGGGGTACTCCAACGAGGCGTGGGCCGATATGTCGATGTTCCCGCACCTCCAGGTGCACGCCCTTCCGGAGGCCAACGGCCCGGGTTTCAAGACCTTCGAGATCATCTCCCGCGACACCTCCAAGGACTTCGTCCTTCAGCGGAAGTGCTGGGGCCCTGCCGAGATCGAGCTGGGGAGCGCGCTCAGCGTCAACGGCGTCCGACTCAAGGTGGTCGACGTGCTCGGCGGCGAGTACTCCGTCGGCGACTACGCCTGCACTGTGGAGAACGGGATCTCGACGGTGATCGACGACCTGTTGGCGGATCGTCCGGAAGAGCAGCCACAGCGGGCGCGCGCCGTCGGCGAATAGCCTTTCCGAGTCATCCATCGGTGGCGCCACCGGGCAGGCCGGCGGCGCCACCCACAGAGAGAGTTGAACACAGTGCGTCCTGCGTACGCCCCTGGCAAGCACGCGGCCAAGGCCGAGATCGGAGCGAACCTGCTCAGCGCGTCGGCCCACGCGGCCCTGCGCTCGCGGCTGGTGAGATGCGAGATCATGCCCGGCGAGCGGCTCAGCGAAGCGGAGCTGTGCAGCAGCCTCGGATTCGGGGCCTCGCCGGTGCGGGAGGCGATCCGGAGGCTGGAGTTCGAGCAGCTCGTCGTGATCTTTCCGCGCAGCGGAACGTTCGCCACCGACATCGCGCTGAAGGACTCCCGCTCCGTCATGGAGCTGAGACTCCAGCTCGAAGGCCTGGCCGCCACCCTGGCCTGCGCCCGCGGCTCCAAGGCGGAGAAGGACGAACTGCTCGCTCTCGCCGAACAGCAGTTCGGCACCACGGAACTCCAGGAGTGCATCGATCTGGACGCGGCGTTCCACCGCAGCCTCTACCGGATGACCCGCAACGACTACCTGATCACCACCGCCGAGATCCACTTCAACCTCGCACTGCGCCAGTGGTACTTCTGCTCGAAGGCGGTGCAGACCCCCGACTGGACCGGTGTCGACCACCGTCCGCTCGCCGAGGCCATCGCCCAGGGCGACGCCACCACCGCCGACGCCCACATCCGCGAGCACGTGCTGCACGACTCCCAGCAGATCGTCACCATCCTCACCGACTACGGACTCTAGGAAGGACCCCATGCGGGGCAGCGAAGCGACTCTGCACTCCCTCTTCTCCCTCACCGGCGAGACGGTCCTGGTCACCGGCGCCTCCGGTGGCCTGGGCCTGGCACAGTGCCTGGCACTGGGCCGGTCCGGGGCCCGGGTGATCGCCTCGGACGTCAGCCCGGAGGCCTCCGCGACCGCCTGCGACCGCCTGCGCGAGCAGGGCGTGGACTGCGCCCCGCTGGAACTGGACGTCACCTCCAGGGCGAGCATCGATGCCGCCTTCGACACGCTGGAGGCCAACGGCGACAGCCCGGACGTCCTCGTCAACAATGCCGGCGTGTCACTGCGCAACTCAGCGCTGGAGGCCACCCCGGAGGAGTTCGACCTCACCCTCTCGGTCAACCTCCGCGGCACCTACTTCACCGCGCAGCGCGCCGCCCGGACGATGAGCCGACGCGGCGGCGGACGCATCATCAACCTCTCCTCCATCGGTGGCCTGGTCGTGGACGGTACGCGCTCCTCGGTGTACGACGCCTCCAAGGCCGCCGTCGTGCAGGTCACCAGGAACATGGCGTACGAGTGGGGGCCGCACGGCATCCGGGTCAACTCCATCGCCCCCGGCTACATGCGCACCGGCATGACCTCCGACCTGCTGCCCACCCCCGAGGTCGAGGACCAGATCGTCCGCGACCACATCCCGCTCGGCAGGGTCGGAGAGCCGGGCGACCTCGGTGGTGCGGTCGTCTTCCTGGCCTCCCACGCCTCCTCCTACGTCACCGGCCACACCCTGACGGTCGACGGTGGCTGGGTCGTGGCGCTGTAGTGCCAGCCCCCGCAATCCCACCCACCCCCCTTCCCTCCGCACAGACGGCCCGCGCGGCCGAAGAACCCCGAAGGAGAGCGTGCGCTCTATGGACGCTGTGACCCAGGTCCCCGCGCCGGTGAACGAGCCGGTCCACAGCTACGCCCCCGGGAGCCCGGAACGG
>NZ_JBIVUM010000018.1:0-178619 GCF_044757205.1 Kitasatospora sp. NPDC091335
TTTTTGCTGCCCACCCCCCCCCCGCCCGGGTTGGTGTCCCCCGGGGGCCCCGCCCCGGGTGTGGTCTACGGGCACCCGGCCACCCCCGCGTTCAGGTGGCGGGGGGCGGGCGGCGCCCCCCTCGGGGGGTGTGGCGGGGCTGGGGCTGTGGGGGGTGGGGGTGGGGCCCGGGCTCAGCCGGGCACGACGACGGTCAGGCCGAGGACGATCAGCCCGTCGGCGGTCAGCCCGTCCTCGGCCTCAGCTCCGCCCGTTGAGGACCAACGCCCAGGCGAGACAGGCCAGGGCGCCGGTCGACAGCAGGGCGCGCAGCACGTTGAACCGCACCCAGCGCGCCTCGAAGCGGGCACCCGGGCCCAGCAGGTGGGCTTCTCGGGGCCGGCGGAGACGGTGATCCTGGCCGGTTGAGACAGGCATTTCCCATTTGCCTAAACCATTTAGGCAATCCCATACTGTCCGTAGAACGCTGACGCGACCGTACGGGAGAACACGCATGGCAAGGGCAGGGCTGACCGTCGAGCGGCTGGTCGTCGCGGGCGCCGAACTCGCCGACGAGGTCGGCTTCGACCAGGTGACCGTCGCCGCGGTCGCCCGCCGCTTCGGCGTCCGGACGGCCAGCCTCTACTCCCACGTCAAGAGCTCGCAGGACCTCAGGACCCGGATCGCCCTGTACGCCCTGGCGGAACTCGCCGACCTGGTCGCCGACGCCCTCGCCGGCCGGGCGGGCCGCGACGCCCTCGGTGCCTTCGCGGACGCCTACCGCGACTACGCGGCCGGCCACCCCGGCCGGTACGACGCCACCAGGCTGCGCCTGGACACCGAGACGGCCACCGCCGGCGCGGGCGTCCGGCACGCCCAGATGACCAGGGCGATCCTGCGCGGCTACGACCTGGGCGAACCGGAGCAGACCCACGCGGTGCGGATGCTCGGCAGCGTCTTCCACGGCTACATCAGCCTGGAGGCGGCCGGCGGGTTCAGCCACACCGCTGTCGACGCGCGGGAGTCCTGGGAGTGGATCATCGACTCCGTCGACGCCCTGCTGCGCGGGGGCGGCGCCGGTCCGGGCGGTCGCGCCGGTTGATCCGGTTGATCCGTCGTTCGCACGACGACCTGATGTCCTGATCCATCCGACGAACCGAAGAAGTGCCATGTCGACCATCACCACCCCCGTCACCGAGGACCTCCTCCACGGCCACCTCGACGTCGAGCACACCCGCCGGGGCCTGCTGCCGCACCGCCTGCCCGCCCGAGCCCGACGGCAGATCCCGGACGAGCAGCTCGCGATGGCCGAGTCCCAGCCCTCCGGCGTCCGGCTCGCCTTCCGCACCCGGGCGACCACCGTCACGCTGCACGCCGTGCCCACCAAGCGCGCCTACCCGGGCGTCCCGAACGTCCCGGACGGCGTCCACGACCTCCTGGTGGACGGCCGGCTCACCGCGCAGGCCACCGTCCCCGGCGGCAACCTGCGCACCGTCGACCTCGCCACCGGCCGCTTCGAGCTGACCGAAGGACCGCCCGGCGCCGCCCGGTTCACCGGCCTCCCGGAGCGGGACAAGACCGTCGAGATCTGGCTCCCGCACACCGAGACCACCGAACTGATCGCCCTCGACACCGACGCCCCGATCGAGCCGGTCCCGACCGGCACCCGCAAGCGCTGGCTGCACCACGGCAGTTCGATCAGCCACGGCTCCAACGCCGCCCATCCCACCGGCACCTGGCCGGCCCTGGTGGCCAACGGCGCCGGACTGGACCTGACCAACCTCGGCTTCGGCGGCGGCGCACTGCTCGACCCGTTCACCGCGCGCGCCATCCGCGACACCCCGGCGGACCTGATCAGCCTCAAGCTCGGCATCAACCTGGTGAACACCGACCTGATGCGGCTGCGCGCCCTCGCCCCGGCCGTCCACGGCTTCCTGGACACCGTCAGGGACGGACACCCGGCCACGCCGCTGCTGGTCGTCTCCCCGCTGCTCTGCCCGATCCACGAGACGGTGCCGGGCCCGCTGGCCCCCGACTTCAGCGGCGGCACCCTGCGCTTCCGCGCCACCGGTGACCCCGCCGACGTCGCCGCCGGCCGTCTGACGCTCACCGTCATCCGCGCCGAACTGGCCCGCATCGTGGCCGAACGCCGGGCCGACGGCGACCAGCACCTGCACCACCTGGACGGACTGGCCCTCTACGGCGAGGCCGAACACGGCCTCCACCCGCTCCCCGACGGGCTCCACCCCTCCCCGGAGGCCCACCGGCTCATCGCGGAGCGCTTCGCCGGCCTCGCGCTCGCGCCCGGGGGCCCACTGGCCCCGTGAGCCGCGCCGGCGCCGTCGGAACGGCCGTCTCACACGGCGGCCGCCATCCGAGGCGGAAGCGCCAGCGCGGTGACGACCGTTCCGTGATGCACGCCCCAGGAGCCGATGCGGGCGACCGGGTGGTGCGGGTGGCGGACGGTGAACGTGCCGTCCGCGTGCACGGAGACGGTGATGGCCGCGAGGGGTGCCCAGACGCCGGTCAGCGGATGGACCGCCTTGTAGGCGGCCTCCTTCGCAGTACTCCGGCTGGTGAGCGGCGAAGCCGAACGCGCGGGCCTCGCCGCGCTGCCCGAGGGCTCCGTCCCATGGGACACCGTCCTGTTCAGTCGGCGCAGGCCGTGTAGCCGTCGGTGTGGGTGATGCTGCCCGTGACACCCGCCGGCCACCGAGGTGCCCCACCCGGACCGGGCAACAGCGGCACCGGCGGCTGCCCGAGGGCGCCGAGCGCCTGGCGGGCGAGCGTCCTCGCGGTGGCGAACTGCCGGCGACGGCGCGGCGAACGGTCCTGGATGTACGCGGCCTCCAGGGGCAGCAGACGGTCCTCGGACGGGCTGCCGAAGGCCTCGGCGCAGTGGACATGGGACGGGAGCAGCGCGGCCAGGACGCCGGCGGGGACGGTGGTGGTCACGGTCGTCAGCGGCCGGCCGTGACCAGCAGGTGGACGTGCTGGGCGATGTGCAGCGGAGTCTCCAGCGGCACCATGTGGCCGGTGCCGGGAATCCGGTGCAGTTCGGCGTGCGGCAGCGCCGAGACGAGCTCCTGACTGAAGCTCGGCTTCACGATCCTGTCCTCGGTGCCGGTGATGACGGCCGTCGGCGCGGTGATCCGGGCCAGCCCGGCCCGCTGGTCCATCTCCCGGGTCGACGCGAAGCAGTCGGCCTGGGTACCCGGCAGCGTACTGGCGAACAGCCGCCGGTTCGCCTCCCGCGCCGACGGCGAGGCACTCGGCCCGTGCGTCCCGCCGAGCAGCCGGTAGCCCAGCCACGGCGTCCGCAGGGCCCGGCTGAACAGCTTCGACCCCATCATCCTGACCTCGTTCGCGGGCGTGTCCTGCCCGTGCGAGGCGGTCGAGACCAGCACAAGACCCGCCAGCCGCTGGGCACTTGACCCACCCTGTCCCGCGGACAGTCCGGCCGCCCACGCGAGCGCGGCGTACCCGCCGCCGGAGTGCCCCACCACCACGACCGGCCGCCCCGGCGTGCCCCCGCTGGTCGTACGTCGCCACCGTGCACCCGGCCGCCGCGAGCTGCTGCGCGGTGGTGTGCCAGACCGTGCGGGAGGCCGCCCAGCCGTGGACGAGCAGCACCAGCGGCCGGCTCGGATCGGGCTCGCCCGGCTGGTGGACCGTGATGGCGAGCTGCGCGTGGTCGTCGGTGGTCGCGCTGTGGTCGGTGGTGGTGACGGCCTGCTCGGCGGGGAGTGCGGGGGGTGCCGGGTTGGGTGGTGGGCGTCGGTGGGGTGGGCGGTTCGTGGGGGTGGTCGTTCTGGGGGTGGCGGTTCTTCCCCCCGGGGGTGCGGTGCGGCCGTCCGGGGTGCGGTGCGGCGGTGCGGGGCGCGCCGGGCTGGTCTGGGTGTGCGGCGGCCCGCCTCCTGGGCCGTGTCCTCGGGAAGGGGGATCGTGGCAGGGGGCGGGCCGTCGTGGAATGCCGGGGTGGTACCGGTCAGGGGTGGTGCGGGGTGGGTCAGTTGAGGACGGCGAGTGCGGCGTCGTAGTTCGGTTCGTCGGCGATCTCGGCGACGAGTTCGGTGTGCAGGACGGTGTCGTTCTCGTCGAGGACGACGACGGCGCGGGCGGTCAGGCCGGCCAGCGGGCCGTCGGCGATCGCCACGCCGTAGGTGTCGTGGAAGTCCCGGCCGCGCAGGGTGGAGAGGGTCTTGACGTTCTCCAGGCCCTCGGAGCCGCAGAACCGGGCCTGGGCGAACGGCAGGTCGGCGGACACGCACAGCACCACGGTGTTGTCGAGGGAGCCGGCCTGGGTGTTGAAGGTGCGCACCGAGGTCGCGCAGGTCGGGGTGTCGATGCTGGGGAAGATGTTCAGGACCTTGCGCTTGCCCGCGAAGTCCTTCAGGGACACGTCCGCGAGTCCTTCGCCGACGAGCGTGAACGCCGGTGCCTGGCTGCCGGCGGTGGGCAGCGCGCCACCGACCTGCACCGGGTTCCCCTTCAGCGTGACCTGAGCCATGAAAAGCCTCCTAGCGGTGGTGTACGGGATGCAACGCCGCCGATCCTACTGCCCGCTCCCTTCCCGTCCCCGCCGCGGGCCGCACCCCGGGGGACGGCACCCCGGGACGGCTCCGGGGGACGGTCCCGGTCCCGGGGCGGGGCGTGGTCTGCTGTGGCCGGTCCCGGGGCGGGGCGGGTTCTTCCTGTGCCGCCGCTGCACGGCCCGCCGGACCACCCGCGCGCCGGCGGGCCGGTGGGCGCGCGGGGCCGGAGTGTCCGCTCGCCCGTCTGTGGGTCTGTCGTGTCCGTTGTCCGCCGGGGTGTGGTGACGGTGTGTCCGCGGGCGGCCGGAGTCGGGGTCGGGGCGAAGGTGTCGGTGCCGTGGTCGGGGTTGAGGACGTGGTGGGTGCCGTGGCCGGGTCCTTCGGGGCCGGGCCGGTGTGCACGGCGTGGCCGGTGTGGTCGGCCTGGTGGGGGAGTGGGGGCGGCGGGGCGGGGTGGGGTGTGGCGTGGGGCCGGGTGCGTGGTCGCGGCTGTGCCCGGGGCCGGTGGTTGTGCCTGTGGGGGTGTGGGGTGCGGTGTCGTCGTCCGTGACGGTGTCGTGGCGGGGTGTCCGGCCGGTGCGGAGCCGTGTTTCGCCCCTGCTGTCCCTGTGGCGGCCGGTATGTGACGCACTGTCATGTGGGTGGGGGGTGGTCGGGGGTGGGTGTCAGGGGTTGTCGGTGTCGGGCAGGGTGAAGGGCGTGCCGGTGAGGTCCTGGGACAGTTCCCACAGCCGGCGTCCTGTCGTCTCGTCGAGGGCGTGTGGTGCGGGGTCGGTGCGGACCGGGTCTCCGCGCAGTTCGCCGATGCCGCCGGGCCCGTACAGCTCTCCGCCTCGTACTCCGGGTGCGGTCGCGGCGTGCAGCTGTGCCAGGGCGCCGCGTTCGGGGGACTGGGCCAGGGGGCGCAGCAGGTGTCCGAAGAGCAGGCGTACCGGGCCGACGGCGCCGGTGTGGGGCAGGGCGGTGGCGGCGTAGCCGGGGTGGGCGAGCAGGCTGCGCAGGGGGTGGCGGGCGGTGGTCAGGCGGCGGTGGAGTTCGAGGGCGAAGAGGGCGTTGGCGAGTTTGGACTGGTTGTAGTGGCCCATCGGGGAGTAGGTGCGGGTGCCGGTGAGGTCGTCGAAGTCGATGTGTGCGCGGCGGTGGTTGGCGGAGGTGACGGTGACGACGCGGGGGTCGCGGCCGTGGGCGAGGAGGGGGGTGAGGCGGGCGGTGAGGGTGAAGTGGCCGAGGTGGTTGACGGCGAACTGGAGTTCGTGGCCGTGGGGGGTGAGGGTGCGCGGGGGTGCCATGACGCCGGCGTTGTTGACCAGGACGTCGGGGTGGGGGCCGTCGGTGTGCAGGCGGTCGGCGAAGGCGTGGACGGAGTCGGGGTCGGCGAGGTCGAGGTGGCGTACGTCCAGGCGGGCGCCGGGATGGGAGCGGGTGAGCAGGGCCGCGGCGTGGTGGCCTTTGGCCTCGTCGCGTACGGCGAGGACGACGCGGGCGCCGCGGCGGGCGAGGGCGGTGGTGGTGGCCAGGCCCAGGCCGCTGGTGGCGCCGGTGACGACGAACACCCGTCCGCTGAGGTCCGGGGCGGGGTCGGGTGTCGGGTGGTGGCGGGTCATGTGGCTCACGCTGCCCTGTGTGTCACCAAGTGTCAAGACTGACGTTTGATGACGTGCGTGGCGTGGGGTCTAGGATGGGCGGCGTGACCTCCCGACCCGCTCTCACCCTGGCCCAGCGCAAACGCCGGCTCGTCGCCGACGAACTCACCCGCGCCGCCCTGGACCTGCTGGCGGACGGCGGGTTCGACACCGTCACGGTCGACGAGATCGCCGCGGCCGCGGGCGTGTCCAAGCGGACGTTCTTCCGCTACTTCGCGTCCAAGGAGGACGTCGTCGTCCAGTTCCTGGCCACCCTGGGCGCCGCCATGCACGAGGAACTCGCCGCCCGCCCGCCCGGCGAGGCACCCTCGACGGCGCTGCGGCACACGGTGTGGGCCTGCGTCCGGGACTGCGCCGGCCACGAGGAACGCGCCCGCAAGGTGGTGCGGCTGATCCTGGCCACACCCGCCCTGCACGCCCGCTTCCTGGAACGCCAGGCCCAGTGGCGCGACCGGCTCGCCGCCGGACTCGCCGCCCGCCTGGACCTGGACGCCGGGCACGAGCTCTACCCGCGACTGGCCGCCGACATGGCCCTGTCGGCCTTCCATACGGTCCTCCAACGCTGGAGCACCGCCGGCCCCGCCGCTGACGCCGCCGGCGCGGACGGCGCGGTGGACATCGCCGCACTGACGGACGGCTGCTTCGCCGTCATCGCCCCGGCCCTGGACGCCGTCGTACGCACCCCCGCCCCGCACACCGGCCCCGCCATCGACTGACGCCGCCGCCTGCGCCGCCGCCTGACACCACCGCCTGACGCCGCGCCGGGCATGCCGGCGCCGGTACCGCATCAGCACCGGCGCCCGGGCAGCCCCGGGCCCGTACGGCCAGTGCGGCCCGTACGGGCCGGGGATGCCGCCGCGCTGCCCCCTGCCGCCCGCCCGCCGCGGGCCCCGGTGCGGGCCCCGGTGCGGGCGCGGGTGTGCCGGGAGGCGTGCGCCCGGGCCGTGCCGGCGGTCACCGCCGGGGCGCGGACGGCATCCGTGGCGGGCCGGTCAGTTGAAGACCAGGACGTCGGTGCGCATCGGCAGCGGGCTGCCCCAGCCGATGTTGATCTTGAAGGTGACGATGCCGTTGCCGGGGGCGATGCTCGACACCTGGAAGGGCGCGGCGCCGGCGAACCGGTTGCCGTTCGAGTCGATCTCGGAGGCCGTGACGACGACCGTCGAGTCGGTCCCGATGACGTTCCAGGGGATCTGGAGGTTGAAGGTCCCGTTGCCCGGGCTCCACGTCCACCAGGCCCGCCACACGGCGCCGAGGTTGCCGCCGATGGCCGCGAGGCCCTCGCCGCGGGTGGTGGGCTGCGAGTTGTCCGCGATCTGCGGCACCCGGGAGGCGGAAGGTTCGACTGCGGTCATGACGGCTCCTCGCGCCGGGAGGGCCCCACGAGCCCTCCGGATACGCCGAGTGTCCGCCGTTGAGCACAGCGTCACAATCACTCGTGCGGGTGAACCCCCGGCGCGCCGCCGCACCACCGCGCCGCCCACCGTCGCTCGCCCGCCGCCGCCCGCTCGCCCGCCGCGTGCCGTGCCGCGCCTGGTCGGTCTGCCCTGGTGCGGGGCCGGGTTCCGGCCGGGGACCCGCGGCGCCCGGGGCGCGGAAGGTCAGAGCGATTCGGCCCAGGAGGCGAAGTGCGTGGACTCGACGTCGAAGCCCGCGGGATCCAGGTCGCCGAGGTCGGAGGAGAACACGGCGCAGTCCGGGTCGTCGGCGCGCAGGAGGAACCCGCGGCCGCCGCTGTCGTCGCCGATGAGGAGGAAACCCGGTGCGTACCGCCCGACTTCGTAGGTGGTGTTGCGTTCGCCGATGCACCCGGCCGGGTAGACGGTCACGCCCGCTGCGGTGAGCAGGCCGTCCCTCACGCTCCACAGGGCCAGCAGCGGGGCCGGGAGGCCGAGCGGGATCCCGGACCGGGCGCGCGCCACGTCGGCCGCCGTGGCCGCCGTCGCGCTCATGCCCGCCTCATCCGGGCGCGCAGCCGCAGGTACCACGTGAGAGCCGCGGTCCCGGCGAGCAGCATGACCACCGAGACCGCCAGGGCGGACCAGTCGATCACGTTGCGGCCGAGGGTGTTCCAGAAACCGATGCTCGACGGCAGGGCGGCGAGCCCGGCGTCCTGGGGGTCGTATACGACGGTGACGGGCCGCTCTCTCCCGAGGTCGTCCGACACGTAGGCCAGCTGTGTTTCGACGGTCCGCCCGTCGGATGCCGTGAAGCGCACCCGGCAGTGGGAGTTGGCGGAGACGGACCCGTCGCCGTTGGCGCCCACCGGCACGCACCGGGTGACGACGGCCCGGACCTGTACACCGCGGCCGTTGAGGACCGATTCCACATGGGTGTCATGCGGGATGAGGTACGCCACCGCCAGGACGAACAGCAGCAGCCCGCACCCGAGCATGGCCGCGGACGCGCGCCCCAGGCCTCGGTGGTAGCCGCGCACGTATGCCGGTACCGCGTCCATGGCGTCCACTCCCTCGGGGCTGTCGTGCCGGTCCGGTGCCGGCCCGGTACCGGGGGGGCGGCCCGGCGAGGTGCCCCCCGGGCGGTCGTTCCCGAAACTGCCGGGCGGGCCGCGGTGGCGCATCGGGGAACGTGCGTGCGGGCTTGATGCTAGCGAGGCGCTCTGACAGCCGGGCTTCCGGACGGGGCCCCGGTTCCGGGCGCGCACTGCGGCGGGCCTGTCCGGGGCGGACTTTCCGGGTGAACCCGCCCCGGCCGCAGGCGGGTTCCGGCACCGGCGGCACCGGCGGCACCGGCGGCACCGGCGGCACCGGCGGCACCGGCGGCACCGGCGGCACCGGCGGCACCGGCGGGGAGAGGTGTGCCCCCGGCCGGACGGGGTCCATCCGCCGCGCGGCCGGGCCTGTGCGGGCAGCCGGCCGGGGATCGGACTGGTCTGCGACCAGCGTGTGATGGTCGATCTGCCGTCCCGGCTCCCCGGCGAGCTCGTCGCGGCGGGCGCGGGCCGGCGGATGGTCCTGCACGCCACGCACAGTGTGGTCGACTGGCTGGCCTTCGGCGTCTGGGCGGACGGGCGCCTCATCCGCTCGCTGAGTCTCTCCCCGGGCGGCGGGATCGTCGAGGACATCGGCGATCCGCTTCCCTTCGAAGTCCCCTGCTGGGCCGGGGAACGGCCGGCCGGTGTCATCGCGTGGCCGGGCGAGGACGTCAGGCCCTACCCGCTGCCCTTCCACCCGCCGGCCATGGGTGAGGAAGCGCTGCGCGCGCTCTGCGGGTTCGTCATGGAGGGCCGCCCGGCGCCCGGTGACGTCGATGCTTACGCCATCGCGCTCCACGGCTTCCTCGTACGGGACCGGACGCTCCCGGTCCCGCGGTGACGGAGGCGGCCACGGGGCCGCCGCGCAGCTGCGTGCCGGGTCCCGGCGGCACGTTGACCGGGCGGGATGCCGTGTAGCCGCGGGCGCCACCCCGGCGGTGCCCAAGGACTGCGCGTCGGTCCCGCCGGATCCGGCGGGAAGCCCGTCCGGCCCGATACCCGGCTCTCCCGCACCAAAGGGGGCGGTCCACCTCGGGCTTCGCGCGTTCGGTCACACCGGCGGCCGGGCCGAGGAGCCTCCGGGCGCCGGCCGCAGTGTCACGTCCCGCTACGGGGTCCGGCAGTGGCCGCTCGGACCGGCCCTGCCGGCCGGCGGCGTGAGGCGGGGCCAGGGGTGGCCGGCCAGGTCGCAGGCCGCCGCCCGCAGGAGCTCCAGCACGGTACAGCCCGGATAGTCCGGGAAGCTCGTGTAGTCGAAACGGTGGTAGCAGCTCCAGTAGCTGACCACCCGCCTCTGGGTGCGGGCGAAGAAGGAGGGATCGTCCACGATGAACCGGCCGTAGGCGGCACGCAGAGCGGTGCCCGGCGTATCGAGGTCGCCGAGTGCCTTCCGGATGACCACCAGGATCTCCACGACGTACTCGCCGGCCAGCTGCACGACGTACGGGACGACCCAAGGCTGCGCGGAGCCGACGGTGCCTTCCGGGTGACGCCGGCGGATCCTCCCGTCATGGTGCCTGGTGTACAGGCAGTGCAGGATCGTCAGCTGTCGTGGCGAGAGGGATTCCAGCGCCCGCAGTGCCGGGCGGGAGCCCGCGGCGCCCGGAGCGGCCCGGGGCCGCCTCCCGCTCCCCGCGGACGCGAACCCGGCCCCCCGCCGCGGCGAGGGCTGTGGACTGCGGCGCGGGACGGCCCGCCCGGGCCCCGGCGACAGGACGGCGGCAGACAGGCGAGCGGGCGGCGGGGGTTCACCGGGGCGGGGCGTAGCCGCGGGCGCGCACGACGTCGTGGGTGAGGTCGGCGAAGGCGTGGGCGGCGGCGCTGCGGTAAGCGTCGGTGCGGTGCAGGAGGACGGCGGTACGGGTGGGCAGGGGAGGATCGAGGGGGACGGGGGCCAGATGGGGGTGGTCGTCGGCGATCGGCTCGGGCAGGACGGTGACCAGAGCGGTACGCCGGACGATCTCGGTCAGGGCCTGGATGGAGTCGGCCTCCACCGTGATACGCGGCGCGGCCCGGTACCGGGCGAAGTAGGCGTCGATGTGGCCGCGGGTGGCGAAGCCCCCTGTCAGCAGGGCGAGTTGCTCGCCCTCCAGAGCACGGACCGGCAGCGGCCCGGGCATCTCCCGGGCACGCGCGGCGGCGGTGACGAGGCTGAGGGACTCGGTGAACAGCGCGGTTGCCGTCACACCGGGCGGGTGGGGGCCGGCGAACGCGATGCCGAGATCGAGGCCGTCGGCGAGCAGAGCCGCCTCCAGACGGTCCTGCGGCATCTCGGCCACCGTGACGCTCACCCCCGGGTGACGGGCGTGGAACCCGGCGGTGAGCGGGCCGACCAGATAGGCGGTGAACGTCGGCGTCACCCCCAGGCGCAGGTGACCACGGGAGAGGTCCTGCACATCGTGGACCGCACGCTCACCGGCGGCCAGGTCACGCAGCGCACGCCGCGCATGCCCCGTGTAGACCGCGCCGGCATCGGTGAGCCGCACGCTGCGCCCGGTACGGTCCAGCAGCTGCACGCCCAGGGCCCTCTCCAGCTGCCGGACCTGCTGGGAGAGCGTGGGCTGCGAGACGTGCAGCTCCTCGGCGGCGCGGGTGAAGCTGCCGTGCTCGGCCACGGCGAGCAGATAACGCAGGTGACGCAGTTCCGGAGAGGCCATCCACTCACTATAGACAACACCAATGGCATGCATCCCCGACAACTCTTGGACACTATAGAACCAGGTCATGCATGGTGGATCTCATCGGCCCACGGGGCCGGCCACCACCCGAAGGGGAGTGACCATGCAGGACCTCACCGACGGCGTCGCCCGTTTCCAGCGGGACGTCTTCCCGGCCAAGGCGGACCTCTTCGCCCGCCTCGCCACCCACCACACCCCCGGCACCCTGTTCATCGGCTGCTCGGACGCCCGCGTCGTCCCCGAACTGATCACCGGCACCGAACCCGGCGACCTGTTCGTCATCCGCACCGCCGGCAACCTCGTCCCCGCCCACAGCCCCGAGCCCGACGCCATCGCCGCGTCCGTCGAGTACGCCGTCACCGCCCTGAACGTCAAGGACGTCATCGTCTGCGGCCACTCCGCCTGCGGCGCCATGACCGCCCTCGCCCACGGCCACGACCTCACCGACGCCCCCGCCGTCGCCTCCTGGCTGCGCCACGCGGACGCCTCCGTGGCCCGCACCGCCGCCGGCGGCGACGTCCCGGCCCTGGTGCGCCACAACGTCGCGGCCCAGCTGGCGAACCTGGCCACCCACCCCTCGGTCGCCCGCGCCCTCGGACAGGGCCGGCTCGCCCTGCACGGCTGGGTCTACGACATCCCCACCGGCCGCGTCGAGGACGTCACCGCCGGCCGCGCCACCGACCTGACCGCCGGCACCGCCCTCGCGGCCTGACCCCCACCCCCCGCAGCCACCACCCCCCCGCAGCCACTCCATCCCGACCCGCCCCGCCCCGTCCCACTCCCGGGCCGCCCCGCTTCCCCCTTTTCCGCGGAGCGGCCACCCCATCGCCGAAAGGACACAACCGATCATGGTGCAGGCACAGTTCAACCGGAGCGCCCGCGAGGCCCTGGCCGACAGGGCCGTCGAGGCCAAGACCCGCAAGAACCTCTCCTGGAAGCAGATCGCCGAGGCCTCCGGCCTCTCCGTCGCGTTCACCACCGCCGCCGTCCTCGGCCAGCACCCGCTGCCGGAGGAGTCCGCCAAGGCCGTCGCCGTACTCCTGGGCCTCGACGACGACGCGGCGCTGCTGCTGCAGACCATCCCGCTGCGCGGCTCGATGCCCGACCGCATCCCGACCGACCCGACGATGTACCGCTTCTACGAGATGCTCCAGGTCTACGGCACCACCCTCAAGGCCCTGGTCCACGAGGAGTTCGGCGACGGCATCATCTCCGCCATCAACTTCAGGCTCGACGTCAGGAAGGTCGCCGACCCCGACGGCGGCGAGCGCGCCGTCATCACCCTCGACGGCAAGTACCTGCCCACCAAGCCGTTCTGACACGTCATCACCTGACGGGGGGCGGGCTCGGGACGACCTGCCCGCCCCCCGCTTCCCCCGCCCCGCCCCCGTCCCCGCCCCGTCCCGTCCCTCTTCCTCCAAGGCCCCCTCATGGACTTCGCCCAGCGCACCGTCGACATCGCCCGCCGCAACGTCGCCGAGGGCGGGCGCCCGTTCGCCACCGTCATCGTCAAGGACGGCAGGATCCTCGCGGAGAGCCCCAACAGGGTCGCCCGGACCGGCGGCCCCACCGCCCACGCCGAGATCCTCGCCATCCGCGACGCCTGCACCGGGCTCGGCGCCGAGCACCTCACCGGCGCCACCGTCTACGTCCTCGCCCACCCCTGCCCCATGTGCCTGGGCGCCCTCTACTGCTGCTCCCCGGACGAGGTCGTCTTCCTCGCCGCCCGCGACGCCTACGAACCGCACCACGTCGACGACCGCAGGTACTTCGAACTCGACACCTTCTACGGCGAGTTCGCCAAGCCCTGGCAGGAACGCCGGATGCCGATGCGCCACGAGGAACACGACGCCGCCGTCGGGGTCCACCGCCTCTGGCGGGAACGCAACGGCGGCGAACGCCGCGTCGCCGGCGCCCCCACCGCCGCCTGACCCGAGGACCGCGGGCACCTGCCGGGCGCGGCCCCGCGGTTCACCACCCCTGGGCGAAGGGCCGGGACGGCCTCGATTCCGGCCCCGTCGTCGGGTCCCGTCGTCCGGCCCCGCCTGGTAGGCAAGTCCCGGCTTGCCTATGGTGGGGAGGTGGCCGACGATGGGGTGTGGAAGGCGCTGGCGGACCCCACCCGCCGGCTGATCCTGGACGAGCTGGCCGGGCGTGGCGGCCAGTCGCTGTTCGAGATCTGCGTGCGGCTGACCACCCGGCACGCGCTCGGCCTCTCCCGGCAGGCGGTCAGCCAGCACCTGGCGGTGCTGGAGGCGGCCGGCCTGGTACGGGTGCGGCGCGAGGGCCGCTACAAGTTCCACGACCTGGACACCGAACCGCTTGAGCGCATCACCGCCCGCTGGCTCAGGCCCGAACCACCCGAGGACGCCCCGTGAGGATCAATCTGGCCAGTGTCTTCGTCGACGACCAGGACAAGGCCCTGCGCTTCTACACCGACGTGCTGGGATTCGTGAAGAAGACCGAGGTACCGCTCGGCGGCCACAGCTGGCTGACCGTGGTCTCACCAGACCAGCCCGACGGCACCGAACTGGTCCTGGAGCCCGACCGGCACCCCGCCGCCAAGGCCTACGTCGCGGCGCTGGCCGCCGACGGCATCCCCGCCACCTCCTTCGCCGTGGACGACGTGCACGCCGAGTACGAGCGGCTGCGCGCCCTGGGCGTGCGCTTCACCCAGGCACCGCTCGCGCTGGGGCCGGTGACCACCGCCGTCCTGGACGACACCTGCGGCAACCTCATCCAGATCGCCCAGTACCACTGGCCCCCGGCCCCCGGCCCCCGGCTCCGCCGGGCGTCCGGGCGGGGAGGGGCGGCGGGGCCGCCTTGACACCCAAGGTCGTATCCAGAATATTAGATACGTCCTGACGGGCCGGACGGCGGAAGGAGAGTGCGCGCGGTGGACCCGCTGGCCGTGCACAAGGCGCTCGCCAACCCGGCGCGCGCGGACTTCCTGCGCTGGCTCAAGTCGCCCGAGCTCTACTTCGACGAGCCCTACTACCGCGAGCGCGGCGTCGGCTTCCACATCGGCGTGTGCGTCACCGACATCCGCGAACGCTCCGGGCTGGCCCAGTCGGTGGTCTCCGGCTACCTCCAGATCCTGCGCGAGGCGGGACTGCTGGTGTCCGAACGCGTCGGCAAGTGGACCTTCTACCGGCGCAACGAGGAGACCATCGCCGCCTTCGCCGCGTACGCACGCGACGAACTCTGACCCCCTCCACGCACCACCCCTGCCCTGCGGGGGCGCCCGGTCGGCGCCCCCTTTTTCTTCCCCCTAACGCATCCAACTATCTAGATTTGTGTATCCACTGGAGGTCGTCCGTGCCCCGCACCGCCCCCGCCCGCAACGCCCTGGCCGTACCGGTCCTGGCCCTGGGCGTGTTCGGCATCATCACCACCGAGATGGGCGTCGTCGGCGTCCTGCCCTCCCTGGCCGAACGCCTCGACGTCAGCACCGGCACCGCCGGAACCCTGGTGGGCGCCTTCGCCCTCACCGTCGCCGCCACCGGCCCCGCCGGCGTCCTGCTCGCCTCCCGGCTGCGCCGAAAGACCGTCCTGGCCACGGCACTTGCCGTCTTCGCCGTCGCCAACGCCGTCTACGCGCTCAGCGACTCCTTCCCGCTGGTCCTCGCCTTCCGGATCCTGCCCGCGCTGTTCCACCCCGTCTTCTTCGCCCTCGCCCTCACCGCCGCCACCCGCCTGGCCCCGCCCGGCCGGGAAGCCCGCGCCGCCACCACCGTCTTCGCCGGCGTCAGCGCCGGCTTCGCGTTCGGCGTCCCGCTCACCTCCTACGTCGCCGACCACCTCACGGTCCCCGCCGCGTTCTGGACCGCCGCCGCCGTCAACCTCGCCGCCTGCGCCGGCCTCCTCGCCTTCTTCCCCGACCTGCCCGAGACCGGCCGGCCCACCTACGCCGGACAGCTCGGCATCCTGCGCCAGGGCCGGCTGTGGCTGGCCGTGGCCGCCGTCACCCTCCTGTTCGCCGCCATGTTCAGCGGCTACGGCTACATCGCCGAGTACCTGGAGAACGTCACCGGCCTCGACGCCTCCCTCACCGGCCCCGCCCTGATGGCCTTCGGCGTCGTCATGACCGCCGGCAACCTCGTCTTCGGCCGCCTGCTGGAACGCGGCCTGGTACGCACCGTCACCGCCTACCCGGTCCTCTACCTCGCCCTCTACCTCCTCCTCGACGCCGTCGGCCCCCACACCGCCCCCATGCTCGCCGCCGTCCTCGTGTGGGGCGCCGTCCACTCCGGCGGCCTGGCCGTCGCCCAGGCCTGGCTCGCCCGCGACGCCACCGACGCCCCCGAGTTCGGCAACAGCCTCTTCATCTCCTTCTCCAACCTCGGCATCACCCTCGGCACCACCCTCGGCGGCGCCGTCGTCACCACCGCGGGCCCCCGCCACCTGCCCCTGGCCGGCGCCGCCCTCGCCGCGGCCGCCCTGGCCGCCGTCCTCCTGCGCCGCCGCCTGCCCCGGCCCGGCCGGGCGGACCAGGCGGACCAGGCGGGGCAGGCGGGCCAGGCCCAGTCCGCACCCGCTCCCTGACCCCTGCCGGCAGGCCCCGCCCCGCCGGGGTACGGGCGCGGGCCTTCGCCGAAGGCCCGCGCCCGTACCCCGCGAACGGCCCACGACCCCCTGCCGCCACGGCGGCCTCGGCTACCGTGGACCGCAAGACGGCCCGGACAGCCGGGCAGCCGGACAGCCGGACAGCCGGGCGTCCGGGCGGGTGTTCGGGCGGGTGTCCGGGCGGGCATGGAGGCAGCGCGATGAGGGTCGTGTTCGTGCACGGGGCGTGTGTCCGGGACGGATCGTGGTGGTGGCACCGCACCGCCGGGCTGCTGCGCCAGCGCGGCGTCCACAGCACGGCCCCGGCACTGCCGAGCTGCGGCGAGACGGGCCCGCCCGCGGGCACCGGCGGTCCGGGACTGCCCGAGGACGTCGCCGCGGTGCGCCGGGTACTGCTGGACGGCGACGAACCCACCGTCGTGGTCGCCCACAGCTACGGCAGCATCGTCACCGCGCAAGCCGCCGCAGGAATCGGGCCGATCCGCCACCTGCTGCTGATCGCCGGCTACCTGCCCGAGGCCGGACAGAGCCTGGCGGACTTCGGCGACGGCCGCCCGGCCCCGTTCCTCGACACCGACCCCGATACCGGAACCTTCACCGTTCGCCCCGAACTGCTCACCGACACCTTCCTGCAGGACTGCGACCCGCACATCCGGACACAGGCCGCCGGCCACCTCGCCCGCCAGAGCACGCAGGTGACCCGCCAGAGCGTCGGGGCCGCCGCCTGGCACCAGGTGCCCACGACCTACCTCGTCTGCGCCCGGGACCGGGGCACCGCACCGCACCTCCAGCGCGCGTACGCCCGCCGGGCCGGCCACACCGTCGAACTCGACACCGGCCACCATCCCTTCCTGTCCCGGCCCGCCGAGGTCCGGGACCTGCTGCTGAGCCTGTGACCGCGGCGGCACCGGGCCGCAGGCCGGAGCGGGCCCGCGACCCGGCCGCCGACCCGGCCGGGAATCGACCGCAGGCCGGCCGCGACGCCCTCGAAGCCCCCGGACCACCAGGCCGTCACCGACCGCCACAGGCGCCCGCCGCCCCCGGCCGCGAACAGACGCCCCGCCGTCACTCCCGGTCACGGCAGCGCCGCATTCACGCACGTGCCCCGAGACCGTCGCGGGCCCACGGACCAACCGGCCGTTGCCGACACCGGGCGGACACACCCCGCCGACCACCCGGCAGCACGCGACCGGACCTGCGGGGACCGCCACCACGCCCACGAGCACCCGCGCCGCCCCACGGCCGTCCTCCGCCGCAGGCGCCACGCTGTTGCGACCGGGCACGAAGCCGTACGCCGCGGGGAACGACCCCGTCAGCTCCCCGGCCGCCACTGCGCGACCCCGCCGGAAGGCGCCGTTGCGTGGGAAGTCGGCCGGGCTGAGAAGCCGTTGTCGTAGCGAACTTGATCGGCGGGTTTTCGCAGGTCAGGCATGTTGCCGGCGTGGCGAGGCATGCTCGGGCCGTTGGGTTGTCTCGTTGGTGGAGGAGCCGGGACGGCGTCGGTGGTGGGTCTCCTGGAGGAGCTTCGGGAGGTGGCCGCGCGTGAGCGGGAGGAGCTTCGGGAGGTGGCGGACCGGGTACTCGCTGAGCTCGCCGAAGCGGAGACGGCCTGGCACGAGTGGCTGATCGTCCGGCAGCGCGTCGGCGAGGTTCGGTCCGGGCCGCGGCCCGGACAGGCAGGTGAAGCCGGCCCGGGAGCCGGTGAGTCGTCCGGGTCGGAGCCCGCGACGAACGCGCCCGCCGAGGTTCTCCTACCGAGGGCCGCGCGATCGGGCTCGATCGTCCCGGTGCGGCGTCCCGCGCTTTCCATGGACGCGCTCGCTCCCCACTGCCAGCGCATCCTCGCTAGGCTCACCGAACAAGCATCCGGCGGGAATCCAGTGACGTCCTGTCAGGAGACCACTGCCGTACTGGGACCGGAGCCGGTTCCGGCACGTGTGGAAGGAGTTCGGTCGAAGATGAAGCGGCCGGCCGACCGGGACTGGGCCGACGAGCCCACCCCGGGACGGTTCACGCTCGCCGCCGGGCCGGGCGGCGGCTCATGAGCATCGTCATCGACCACAGCACCCTCTGCTCATGCACGGCGGGCAGCGTCTCGTAGTCGCGCACCGGGCGCCGCGAGCGCATCAGCCGGCTCAGCGTGCGTTCCACCACCCCCCGCCCCACCCCCCCGACCCGGGGCGGGGTGGGTCAGGTGGTGGGGCTGGTCTGGGTGGTGGTGACGGCGTTGCCGTGGGTGGCGGCCCAGGTGCCGAGGGTGGCGAGGGGGGTGAGCAGGGTGCGGCCGAGTGGGGTGAGGGTGTAGTCGACGTGCGGGGGAGTGCCGGGGCGGGGCAGGCGTTGGACCAGGCCTGCTGCGCGTAGGCGGTGGAGGGACTGGTTCATGGCTTTGGGGCTGATGCCGCCGATGTGTTTCACCAGCTGGTGCGGGCGTACCGGGCCCCGGCGCAGGGCCCACAGGATGACGGGGTCCCAGGTGTGGGCGAGTAGGTCGAAGGCGAGACGGGCGGGGCAGTCGGCGAGGAGGCCCTGGTGGTCGGTCATGGACCGGATGCTGCCCGATCCGGGTACCCGTTGTCGCGCCGGGGGCCGGTGGAGGCCGTTCGGTGGCAGGGGAGTTGAGGGGCCATGGTCAGGGGTGGGCCGTTCCGGGGTGGAGCCGGACGTCTCCCGTTCGCCTGGTGCGGGTGCCTGTTGGCGTGTCCGGGTGGAAGATCTGGGACTCGCAACCTGGCCGCCCGAGTCGATCAGGACCGGCAGGCTCGTGCTCCGTCAGCCCGAGGCCCGGGACCGTGCGGCGTTCATCGACCTGCTCGCCTCATCGCAGGTGCACACCTGCCTCGGCGGCCCCCGGCCCCGTGACGAGCTCGAACGCGGGATGCCCGGGGTGCCCGAGCGGTGGCCGGGGAGCTTCGCCGTCGATCTGGACGGGGCGGTGATCGGCCAGGTCCTGCTCCGGCGGGCGACCGGGCACAGCCGCCCGGCCGCCGCGGGGAAGGCCGACCTCGGCTACCTGTTCCTGCCGTCGGCGTGGGGGCACGGGTACGCCGCCGAGGCGTGCGCGGGGGCACTGGGCTGGCTCGCCGGCGCGTTTCCCGGCGAGCCGGTGGTGCTCACCACTCAGAGCGCCAACGCCGGCTCGATGCGTCTCGCGGCGAAGCTGGGGTTCACCGAGGTGGAGCGGTTCGAGGCCTGGGGCGCCGAACAGTGGCTCGGCATCAGGCCCCCGGTCACGCTGGCCGGCTGAGCCCGCGAGGCGACCACCGGGACGGACCCGCCCGTCCGCGCCCGTCCCCGCGCGAACGGCCCGCGGCCGTGACGTGCCCGCCCGCGGGCCGGGCGCCATCCCGGGCCAGGGCCCGGGCCGGGCGCGGTCCGGTCAGGTTCGCGGCCGGCTCGCGGGGTAGCCCGTCGGGGACGGGCAGGGCGAGGAGCACGGCTCCGGGTCCACCGGGCAGTCCTGTGGCGACATCGCCCGCTCACACCGCCGGCAGGCCAGGTGGGCTCGCGCGCCGGCCGCGTCGAGACGTCCCGCCGCCTGCGCCGCGTCCTCGGACCGGGTCCGGTCCACGGCCGTCACCGGGACGGCTCCGGGCAGTTGCCCGCTGTGCCGGGCGTTCGGCCCGGTCACCGACCTGAGTGCCGGGACGAGGTCGAGTCCCGCGCCTGCGGCGCAGGCCAGCACCACGTCGGACTCCGGGTCTTCCGCGGACCCCCCCCGCCGGGCGCGGTCGGATTCCCGGGCGGTCGGATTCCCGGGCGGGCGGGCGGGCGGGCGGTCGGGTCGCTCGCCGGGCGCGGTCGGATCATGCTGTCCGGGTCCGCTCCCGGGCGGCAACTCCGTTTGTCCGCAGGGGGACTGCGTCGAAGCGGGTGGCCGTAGGCGGGGTGGCCGGTGTCTTCGGGTCCGGCGGGGAAGGTGCTGGTGGCGGGTGGGGTACCGGGTGGTGCCTGAGGGGGCGTCTACTGTCGTGCCGTCGGGGTGTGAAGACGTGGCGGTGGCAGGGGAGTTGACGGGTGTGAGGGTCGGGATCGTGGGCAGTGGGGCGATGGCGCGGGCGCTGGGGGGTGCCTGGGCGGGGGCCGGGCACGAGGTGCTGGTGGGCGGGCGGGAGCGGGAGCGGGCGGCTGCGGCGGCCCGGGACGCGGGGGTGCGCTGCGGCACGGTGGGGGAGGCGGTGGAGCACGGTGACGGCGCGGTGCTGCTGGCCGT
Organism: Kitasatospora sp. NPDC091335; assembly: GCF_044757205.1. Lineage (NCBI taxonomy): Bacteria > Bacillati > Actinomycetota > Actinomycetes > Kitasatosporales > Streptomycetaceae > Kitasatospora > Kitasatospora sp. NPDC091335. The sequence continues at coordinate 20,109 of NZ_JBIVUM010000018.1, forward strand.
CCCGTGGCGGGCCGGGCCTGTGGTGGTGGCGGAGTACGCCGGGGTGCTGGCGGGTCGTACCGTGGTGGACTGCTCGAACCCGGTGGCGGCCGGGTTCGCCCTGGCGACCGGGTACGGGCCGTCGGCGGCCGAGCGGGTCGCGGCCGCCGCGCCCGGGGTGCGGGTGGTCAAGGCGTTCAACCTCTGCCACGCGGGTGTGTGGGACCTGCGCCCGCCGGTCTTCGGTGGGCGGGCGCTGGCGGTGCCGTTGTGCGGGGACGACCCGGGCGCGCTGGCGGCCGTCGCCGCGCTGGTGCGCGATGCGGGTGGTGAGCCGGTGTCCGCGGGGCCGCTGGCCCGGGCGCATCTGCTGGAGGCGGCGGCGGCGCTGCTGATCGGTCTGTGGGTGGGCGAGGGCGTGGACGCCCAGGCCGTGGCCCCGCCGCTCGCCCATGCCGGGCCGCTGGGCCGCCCCGCCGCCGCAAGGCCGGAAGCCGGTCCGGGAGCCGGGGCGGGAGCCGGGCCGCTCGCCCACGCCGGGCCGCTGGGCCGCCCTGCCGTCGCAAGGCCGGAAGCCGGGCCGGAAGCCGGGCCGGGAGGCGGGGCGGGAGGCGGGCCGCTCGCCCATGCCGGGCCGCTGGGCCGCCCTGCCGCCCCGTAAGGCCGGGAGCCGGTCCGGGAGCCGGGGCGGGAGCCGGGCCGCTCGCCTACGCCGGGCCGCTGGGCCGCTCCGCCGCCGCAAGGCCGGAAGCCGGGCCGGGAGGCGGGCCGGGTGGCGGGCCGCTCGCCCATGCCGGGCTGCTGGGCCGCCCTGCCGCCGCAAGGCCGGGAGCCGGGCCGGGTGGTGGGGCGGGTGGCGGGGTGTGGTGGTCTCAGCCTGCCGGGTGAGTGGGGCCGGTACCGGGTGCGGGGCGTTGCGGCGGGCGGAGGTGGAACAGTTCGGGGTCTGCCTCGTCCAGGCCGTGGAGGATTCCGGCGGCCTGCCAGCCGGCGCGGTGGAGCAGGCGCTGCATGGGCTGGTTGGAGACGTTCGTCGAGGTGAACAGTTTCGGTGTGGTGCAGGCCGCTTCGAGGGCGTGGAGCAGGCGGGCCCCGATGCCCCGTCCGCGTTCGCCGGGGGCGACCATCAGTGGGGTCACGAAGCCCTGCCCGAAGAAGGTGTGCTCCAGGACGCGGTACCCCAGGGGCCCGGGGGCGTCCTCGGCGAGGACGGCGCTGCCTTGTTCGCACCAGCGCCGTACGGCCGCGCGCCGGGCCGGGTCGCCCGCCGCCGCGACGGTGTCGATGCCGGTCAGTGCGCTGCGGTCCGCGGGGCCGGCGGGGCGGACCAGGAGCGTAGGGGGGTCGGGGTGTCCATGGGGGCATCGTCGTAAACCCGGGGACATCCCGCCCCGGCGGCCGTGCCCGGCCCCGCCCTGCTCCGCCCGCGGCGGCGTCCGGGGGGCGGGGTGTCCGGTGGCGGTGTCCGGTGTCCGGTGGTGGTGTCAGGCCGGGCGGACGAGGCGGTTCTCGTAGGCGAAGATCACGGCGTGGATCCGGTCGCGGAGTCCGAGTTTGTGCAGGACGCGTCCCAGGTGGGATTTGACGGTCGCTTCGGCGAGGTGCAGGGCGGCGGCGATCTCGGTGTTGGACAGGCCGCGGCCGACCTGGACGAGCACTTCGTGTTCGCGGGGGGTGAGCCGGCGCAGCCGTTCGTCGCGGGCGGCGTGGGCGGGGCCGGGCAGGTGGGGGCGGAAGTTCTCCAGCAGGAGGCGGGTGATCCGGGGGGAGAGGACCGCGTCGCCGGCGGCCACGTCGCGGATGGCGGTGAGCAGTTCCTCGGGCCTGGTGTTCTTCAGCAGGAAGCCCGAGGCGCCGGCGTCGAGTGCGGTGAAGGCGTACGCGTCGAGGTCGAAGGTGGTGAGGATCAGCACGCTGGTGCGGGGGCAGGCCCGGACGACCTGGCGGGTTGCCTCGATGCCGTCGGTCCCGGGCATCCGGACGTCCATCAGGACGACGTCGGGCCGCAGTTCGCGGGCCAGGTGGACGGCCTGGGCGCCGTCGGCGGCCTCGCCGACCGGTGTCATGTCGGGTTGGGCTTCCAGGACGGTGGCGAAGGCCATGCGCAGCAGTGCTTCGTCGTCGGCGATCAGGATGCGGATCGTCATGCGGACACCTGGGTGTTGCTGTCGAGGTCGAGGCGGGTGTGGACGTGCCAGCCGCCGCCGGGCAGCGGGCCGGCCCGCAGGGTGCCTCCGTAGGCGGCCGCGCGTTCGCGCATGCCGGGGATGCCGTGGCCGCCCGGTGTGGTGCCGGCGGGTGGCGGGGTGGGGCCGTCGTCGGTGACGTCCACGGTGACGGTCCGGTCCGAGCAGCGGACCAGGACCGTCGCGCGGGTGCCGGGGGGCGTGTGGGTGAGGGCGTTGGTCAGGGCTTCCTGGACCAGGCGGTAGACGGTGAGCTGGGCGGTGGCGGGCATGGGGGCGTGGGCGCCGTGGACGTCGAGGCTGGTTGTCAGTCCGGCGGCGCCCATCTGGTCGGCGAGGGCGGGCAGTTGGGCGATGCCGGGCAGTGGGTGGCGCTGCGCGTCCGGTTCGTCGGTGCGCAGCACGCCCAGGGAGCGCCGCATGTCGGTCAGGGCCTGCCGGCCGGTCTCGGCGATCTGGCGCATCGCGCCGGTCGCCCTGTCGGGTGAGCGGTGCTGCGCGTAGAGGGCGGCGTCGGTGAGCGCGACCATGACGGACAGGTTGTGGGTGACGATGTCGTGCATCTCGCGGGTGATGCGGGCCCGTTCCTCGGTGGCGGCCAGTCGTGCCTGCTGTTCCTGGTGCTGTTCCAGGCGTGCGGCCCGTTCCTCGACGGCGGCGAGGTAGGCGCGTGTGGTGCGGACGTTCACGCCCAGGACGGCGGCGGCCACGGCCGTCGCGGTGACCGCGGCGAGGGGGGTCGCGAACGCGCCGTCGGCGGTCCAGCGCAGGCAGGCCAGTACGGCGCCCGTCTCGACGACGGCCGCGGCCATCAGGGTGTGGAGCCGGCCGGTGGTCGCGGCGACTGTGTAGAGCGCGACCAGCAGGGCGATGTCGGCGGGCAGTTGGATGTTGGCCAGCCACTGGAGGAGGGCCGCGCCGGCCACGGCGGCGAACACGGCGCGCGGGGCCCGGCGCCGCCATGGCAGGGGCAGGGTGAGGGCGGCGGTGAGGGCGAGGGCGGCGGGCAGTTCCCGCGGCTCGCGGGTGGTGGCGATGTTGACCAGGAGCAGTGCCGACAGCAGGGCGTCCCCCAGTGCGGGCGGCAGCCGCCGGCCGCGGCGGCGCAGGGTGTTCAGTGCGCGCGCCGGGCCGGGGCGGCGGGTGGAGTGCGGGGCCGTCGGGTCCCGTGGTGCCCGGTCCCGGTGGTGCGGGGGGTGGGCGGTGCCGGTGTGCGCGGCCGCCTCGGTCATCACGCGTTCCCGTCGGTTCGGTGTCAAGGCGGTCCCGGCCGGGAGCGCCGCCGGGTGCGGCCGGGGCCGGGCCGGGTGCGGGGCCGGCGCGGCCCGGCGCGTGCCGCGGCCCTGTCACCGTAGGGCCGCGGCATACGGCGGCGCATGAGCCCGCCGTCTGATCGCGGGGGGCCGGGGTACGACCGCAGGAGGAGCCGCGTTACCTCCCGTGGTCGCAGGGCGGCCGCCGGTCCGGGGTGTCCGGGTGCGCCCCCGGTCGTACGGCGCGTGGTCCGGGGCTGCGATCGCGGTGGCGGGCGGCGGCGACCGGGGATTGATGTGGCGGCGGGTGGCGCGCGCCGAGGATGGCCGGGTGACCGAGATCATGACGGGACCGCAGATGTCCCCCCTGGAAATCCTCGCCCTGCTGGGCGCTGTCGCGCTGGTGGTGGCGCGCTGGCTTCCCGCCGCCGCCCGTCCGCCCGTCACGGTCGCGGCGGGATCGGCCGTCGTGCTGTGCGCGGCGGTGCTGGGCGTGGCGGGGCTGCGCTGGCAGATGCTGCCGGTCCTGGCGGGTGCCGCCCTCGCGTTGCCGTTCGCGTTCTCCCCGCTGGTGCGGCGCCGGCGCGGAGCGCGGCCGGCCGGGCGGGCCCGCTGGTGGGTGGCGCTGCCGGGATCGGCGGTGTGCCTGGCCCTGACCGCGGCCGGTCCCGGGGCCGCGTGGGCCTTCCCCGTCCCGGTGTTCCCCGGGCCGACGGGCCGTTTCGCGGTGGGTAGCCGGGTGGTGCAGTGGACCGACGTGGACCGTCCGGAGGCCGCTGCCGTGGACGCGGGTGATCGGCGCGTGGTCGTCGTCCAGCTTTGGTACCCGGCCGAGGGCGGCCCGGCGGGTGCGCCGCGGGCCCGGTATCTGGGCCGTACGGAGCAGGAGGCGCGTACCGTCTCGGGTGCCCTCGCCCGCTACGCGGGCCTGCCCGGTTTCCTGGTCGACGGTGTCCCGCGCGCCCGCAGCCACGCGCTGCCCGGCGCGGTGCCGGCCGGTGGGGGCGCGCGGTTCCCGGTCGTGTTGTTCTCGCCGGGGCTGGGCGGGGTGCGCACCCAGAACACCGTCTGGGCCGAGGAGTTGGCCTCTCACGGCTACGTGGTCGCGGCCCTCGACCATCCGTACGACTCCGCCGTGGTGGTCCTCGCGGACGGCCGTACGATCGGTACCGGGCTCGCCGCCACCGGTGACGACGCCGAGGACGAGCGGCGGGCCGTCGAGACGACGCGGATCCGGGCCGCGGACCTCGGCTTCGTCCTGACCCGGCTGGAGCGGCTGGACCGGGGCGAGGGCGGCGACCCGCTGGCCGGACGCCTGGACACCGCCGGGGCGGCGGTGGCCGGTCACTCCCTGGGCGGTGCCGCGGCTTTGCAGGCCGCCCGTCAGGACGGCCGGTTCACCGCGGTCATCGACCTGGACGGCTACCCCCGTGACCCCGACCCGGCGCCGTTGCGCCGGCCGGTGCTGGCCCTCACCCAGGCCGTCGGCCCGGCCACCGACCCGCGTTACCTCCCCCGTCTCGCCGAGGTCCTCGGCCGCGCCACCGCCACCGGTTACCGGCTCACCATTCCGGGCGCGGCCCACCTCACCTTCACCGACGCGCCCCTGTACCTGCCGCCGGTGCCCTCGATGGTCGGCTCGCTGGGCCGCACCCGCGGCCCGCGCGTCGTCGCCGCGGCCACGCTCGCCTTCCTGGACGCCACCGTGCGCCGCCGGCCCGGGGACCTTGCCGCCGCCCTGTCGGCTTACGGTGACCTCACCGTCCACCACCCGGTCGCCGCCCTGTCGGCTTACGGTGACCTCACCGTCCACCGCCCGGGCGCCGCCCTGTCGGCTTACGGTGACCTCACCGTTCACCGCTCGGGCGCCGGCGGCTGACCGGCCCGGCCGCCGGGGGCGTCCGGGCCGGTGCTTGCGGCCCGGGCGTCCCCGGTGGCGGGTGTGTCCGGCGGGCGGGCGTGGCCCCCGGGGGGGCGGGCGGTCAGGTGTAGCGCTCGAAGAGGGCGTGCAGGTAGTTTTCCAGGCGCCCGGTCAGTACCGCCGGTGTCAGGTCGTCTCGGCCCAGCTCGCGCCGGGGCACGGCGACCTTCTCGGCGTCCGGGGCGAAGGCGAGGGCGTCCAGCAGCCGCCAGTACAGGTGGGCGCGGCCGGTGGCGAGTTCGCCGCCCGCGGCCGTGTAGTGGTCGGCGAACGCCAGGCCGGCCCCGGGCCCGTGCAGCAGGGCCAGGGCGGTCGAGCAGTGGGCGACGTCCAGGTCGGGCGGGCCCCAGGACGTCTCCGCCCAGTCGACGACGCCGCCGATCGCCGGGTCCCCGTGCTGCCCGGTGAACAGCACGTTGCCGGGGTGGAAGTCCCGGTGCAGGAAACACCCCCGGTGCGGGGGCTCCGGGCCGGCGATCACCTCCACCGCCCGCGCCCACAGCCCGGCGCGCGCCGTGCCGTCGGGCACCCGGACCCGCCGCGGGGACGTCCATGCCTGCCAGGTCCGCGGCCGGTGGGCCTCGTCCACCCGCAGGGCGTGCACGGCGGCCAGCTGCCCGGCCGGCAGTGTCGCGCGCCGCTCCCGGCCGTCCTCGGCCAGCCGAACCCGGCCGGGCAGGTGCGTCATCATCAGCGACGGGTGCTCGCACACCGCCCCCTCGGCGTCCACGGCGCGCAGCCGGGCCGCCGGGACGGCGGTGTCCTCCAGCAGGCGCAGCACGCCGGCCTCGCGGGCCAGCAGGCCCGGCGCGTGGCGGCGGTAGAACGGTGTGACGAGGGAGCGCAGCACCAGCGTGTACGGGGCCCGGCCGGCGGGGCCCTCGATGTCCAGGCGGCGCATCCGCGAGGTCCAGCCGCCCTGGAGCGCGCTCACCCGGGCGATCCGCTCACCGGGCGCGAGCCGCTCGTGCACCCACCGGCCGGTCGCGTCCCACCCCTGGCCCAGACCCTCACTGTCGATCACGGGCGGCAAGCCTACGCCCCGCCCTGGGCGCGGACCGCTGACGGGCGCTCAACTCCCGTGCGACCGCGCCCCGGCGACCCGGCGTCCACTGCTCAGGCGGGCAGCGGGGTCCGGCAGGCGCCCCGCCCCGGGGCCGGCCGGAGCCCGTCCGCACAACGGCGCCGCCGCTCCCGCCCGCCGCCCCGGGGCCCGCCCGCGTCCCCGTCACGTCCGGCCGTGCCCCGCCGCTCCCGGCCGTGCCCCGTCATGCCGTGCCGCGTCCCCGTCACCCCCGGCCGTGCCCCGTCACGTCCGGCCGTGCCCCGTCATGCCGTGCCGCCTCCCCGCCGCTCCCGCCCGCGTCCCCGTCATGCCGTGTCGCGTCCCCGTCACCCCCGGCCGTGCCCCGTCACGTCCGGCCGTGCCCCGTCACGTCCGGCCGCGCCCCTCCGCTCCCGCCCGCGTCCCCGTCATGCCGTGCCGCGTCCCGTCACGTCCGCGGCAGGGACCGGCCCTGGCCGGCCTCCGCGTCGGCGGCGGCGACCACCGCCGCCAGCAGTCCGGGGAAACGCCCTTCCAGTTCCTCGCTGCGCAGCGCGTTCATCTTGGTGGTGCCCACGTAGTACTGGCGCAGCAGCCCCGCCTCGCGCAGGACGCTGAAGTGGTGGCTGGAGGTCGAACGCCCCACCGGAAGGTCGAAGGAGCCGCAGCTGAGGTCCGCTCCCGAGTGTGCGAGTGTGCGCACCACCGACCTGCGGGCCGGATCAGCGAGTGCCTCCAGCACCTGCTGGACGCTCACGTCCTCCACACCAGGGTGCACGATCACCCGCGCCGCCACGCGTGCCCGTCCCACACCCACCACCCCTTCCCGACAACTGGACCCCCGTCCGATGCTCAAAGACCGCGCCGTGCGCGCGACTTCACGTACACGACGCTACTATGCCCGACCTGCCCGCCACGCCCGCCGCAAGGCCCGCGCAGCCCGCCCCGGGCGCGGGAGCAGGGGGCGCGGCGCCCGGTAGGGGTGGGGGCGCGCGGCGGCTGGCACGTGCGCGGCGCCGGCGTCGCGGCAGGCCACGGGGCCGGGGGCGGGCCCGGCGGGGGACCCGCGACCCGCGCCGGGGGGCCGGCCGGGGCGGTGCGGTACGGGCCGCACGGGTACGGGGCGCCCGCCGGGACAGGGGGCGCGGGCACGGGCGTGGCGCGCCCCGCCGGGCGGGGGCGCCGGCGGGGCGGGGAGCGGCCGGGGCCGTTGTCCTCGGGCCGGCGGCCCGTCGGGGCACGCGGGGTCAGGCGGCCCGCACCGGCGTGGCGGCGGGACGGGCGAGACGGGCCGGCGCCAGGGGTTCGAAGATGCCCGTCGGCACCGGATCCACCGCCCGCACCGCCGCCGCCGCCCGCCCGCACCGCCGCCGCCGCCCGCACCGCCGCCGCCGCCCGCACCGCCGCCGCCGCCGGCACCGGCGCCGGCGCCGCGGGAACGGGCGTGCGCAGCGGCGTGAGGTGGGCTGCTGGGTCTCGGCGGCCGGGTCGATGCCCAGCTCCTCCGCCGGCACCCGCCGCGGCTGCTGGTAACAGCGCAGCGCCTCCGCCCGGTTGCCGGGAGCGGCCAGCGCCTCCATCCGGCAGCGGTGGGCGCTCTCCCGGAACGGCGCGCGGCGCACCGCCTCGTCCGCCCAGTGCAGCGCGTGGTGCTCCTCACCCAGGGCGCAGGCCCCCAGGCTCGCCGTCTCCAGGGCGCTGATCCGCAGTTCCTCGACGTGCTCGCGCACCCCCTGTGCCCACGCGCCCTCGTGGCCGGGCAGGAACGCCCCGCGCGGGTTCGCCAGCGCGCCCGCGGCCGGCTGCCGGGCGACCGCGTGAGCGCCGCCGGCCAGTGCTCCGACGACCTCGCCGGCGGCGGCCGCCTCCACCGGGGCCCCCTCGCCCTCTACCCGCCCGGCACCTTCCACGCCGCCCGCACCCTGCTCACCCCCGTGCCCGCCCTCGAATCCCGCGAACTGGCCACCTGGCCCGCCCGCCACAGTGCGCTCGCCGCGCGCGTACGGGTACCGGTGCGCCTGACCCCGGCCGACCACGAGCACTGGTGGCGCCTGGACGACGCCTCCCGCGCCGCCCTGACCGCCGCCTTCCCCCCGGGCCCGGCCCGCCTCGCCACCGCCCGCCGCGCCGGCCACAACCTCTCCCTGGGCCACGCCGTCCGCCCGTACCACCTGCGCGCCCTCGCCTTCACCGACGACCGCCTCACCCGCCCCGCCCCCACGGCCCCCGCCCCGGCCGCCGTCTGACCCGGGCACGGCCCAGCCGACCACCTGGCGAGGGGTGGTGGGAAGGCCCCGCCGCCCCCCGGGCACGGGGGACGGCGGGGCCCGCCCGCCGGCCGCCGAAACCGTGACGGATACGGGTGCGTACCCGTATCCTGAGGGCAACGGAAGGAGCCGAGATGGCCGACGCGAACATCCGCATCCCCGCCGAGGCGCGAGACCGCCTGGCCGAGATCGCCGCAGGCGAGCACCTGTCCCTGCGGGCCTACCTCTCCCGCCTGGCCCAGGACCTGCTCACCCCGGCCGAACGGGCCGAACGGGCCGAAACGGCCCGCGGTGTGCTGGAGGAGTGGAACGGCTACGACCCGGACGCCACCCGCACCGCCGGCCTGGACGCCGAACTCGACCGCCGCCTGTCCGAGGCGGCCGGCCGGTGAACAACGCCGTACACGTCGTCCTGGACGACACCGCCATGCTCGCCGCGGGCCGCGGCAACCTGCTGGTCTCCCGCCTCATCCACCGCGCCCACGCCGAGCCGGGCTGGTACCTCTACGCCCCGGCCTGTGCCCTGGTGGAGGCGGACCGCGAACGCCCGGGCACAGCCGAGCACCTGGCCGCCCTGCCGGCCCTCACCGTGCTCGACCTGGACCTCGCCGCCACCCTCGCGCTGGCCGCCGACACCACGTGGGCCCAGGCCCACGTCCGCCACGCCGCGGCCCCCACACCCGAACGCCCCGACGGGGCGTTCGTCGCCACCGCGGACCCCGCCCGCTGGAAGGGAGAGCCGGTGCGCGTCCTGGACCTCGGCTCCTGAGCGCCGCCGCCAAGGGGGGTGCGGCAGGGCGGGTGGGCACGCTCACCCGCACCCCCCGGGGCCGTCGCCAAGCTCACCCCCGTCGAAGGCCAACTGGAGCTGTTCGACGCCGACTTCACCCTCGCGCCGGGCATCGACGCGCTCCACCTGCCCGGCCACACCCCCGGCACGACCGTGTACGTGCTCTCCTCCGGAGGGCGCCGCGCGCTGCTGCTGGGCGACGTGGTCCACTCGGTGGTCCAGTTCGGCGAACGTGACTGGCAGGTGGTCTGGGACATCGACCCGGCGCCGGCCTGCGCGGTGCGCAACCGCATCGCCGACGACCTGCTGGTCGCCGCGCACTTCCCCGGCATGCGCTTCGGCCGCGTCCTCACCGACGGCGGCGAGCGGCGCTTCGCCGCCGTCTGACGGCCCCGCGATCCGGGCCGGTCCGCATCCGGGCCGGCCCGGGTGCGCCGTCCTCACCCCCGGCGCCCGGCGCGCTCCGCCGCCCACCCGAGCAGCAGCCCCGCCGCGCCGAGCACGGCGGCGATCCCCAGCGGCGCGGTGAACCCGAACGCGGCCCCCGCCCCCCGCCCGGCCCCCGGCCCGTGCTGCTCCGGCCGTACACCGACGACCCGCCCTGATGCAGCTGACGTACCGCCAGTTCGTGCCACAGGGCGACGAACCGTCCCCGGCCGCGCTGAAAGGCTCGACCCGCCCGGGGCCGACCCGCCCCGACGCCCGACCCGCCCGGGGCCGACACGCCCGGGGCCGACCCGCCCGGGGCCGACACGCCCGGGGCCGACCCACCCGGGGCCGACCCGCCCGGGCTCGACCCGCCCGGGCTCGACCCGCCCGGGCTCGACCCGCCCGGGGCCGACCCGCCCCGACGCCCGACCCGCGCCGTCTGGAGAGCGCATGACCGCCCCCCGCACCGCCCCCCGTACCGCCCCCCGCACCGTCCCCCGTACCGCCCCCCGTACCGCCCTACGACGGGCCTCGGCCCTCGCCCTCGCCCTCACCGCCTGCCTCGCCGCCGCACCCGCCGCCGCCGCCGCACCCGCCACCGCCGCACCCGCCACCGCCTCCGGCGGGCTCGACCGCTACCACCACCAGCGCCTCGACTGGTACCGCTGCGCCCAGGGCCCCGACGACGCGGACGGCCGCGCCCTGGACGCCGCGGGCGCGCGCTGCGCGGACGTGCGCGTGCCGCTCGACCACACCGACCCCGCCGGCCGGAGCATCACCGTCGCGATATCGCGCCTGAAGGCCACCGACACCCGCCACCGGATCGGTTCCCTGCTGATCAACCCCGGAGGGCCGGGCAACAGCGGTCTCGCCACGGGCCTGCTGGTACGCCCCGCGATGGGGGAGAGCGGCGCCCGCTACGACCTGATCGGCCTGGACCCGCGCTTCACGGGCCGCAGCACCCCGCTGGACTGCGGCCTCTCCCACGGCCCGGGCCTGCCCTCGGCCGGCCCCACCCGGGCCGGCTTCGAACGCCGGAAGGCCGAGGCCGAGGCCACCGCGGACGCCTGCCGCGCCACCAGTGCGGCACTCCTGCCGCACGTCACCACCCGCAACACCGCCCGCGACATCGACGTCGTGCGCGCAGCCCTCGGTGAACGCCGGATCTCCTACCTCGGCTACTCCTACGGCACCTACCTGGGCACGGTCTACACCCAGCTGTTCCCCGGCCGCCAGGACCGCGTGGTCCTCGACAGCGCCCTGGACCCCCGCCGCTACAACCCGCGCCTGATGCGCGGCACCGAGGACGCCAACGAGCGCGCCCTGGACGGCTGGGCCGACTGGACGGCCGCCCGCCACGACACCTACGCGCTGGGCCGCACCCGCGCCCGGGTCCTCACCACCGTCGGGGACGTCCTCGCCGCCGCCGCCCGCACCCCGCTCACCCTGGGCACCGGCCCCGACACCTTCCGCCTGGACGACAGCCAGGTCCCCGCCCTGGTCTTCACCGCACTCGGCAGCGACACCGACGGGGCGCGCGCCGCGCTGGCCGAGCAGGTGTCCCTGCTCGCCCGGGCCGCCGAAGGCCGCCCCACCGTGCTGCCGCCCGCCGTCGCCGCCCTCCTGCGCACCGGCTTCACCCCGGCCGGCTCGCCCGGCGCCAGCGCGCAGACCGCGATCCTGTGCGGCGACGCCCCCGCCCCGCGCGACCCCGAGCAGTACTGGCGCGACATCGAAGCCGCCCGCGCCGCCCACCCCCTGTTCGGCCCGATGACCGAGAACATCACCCCCTGCGCCTTCTGGGACCGCCCCCGCGAGGAGCCCACCGAGGTCCGCCGCGACGTCCCGGCCCTGATCGTCGCCGCCACCGGCGACCCCCGCACCCCCTACACCGGCGCCGCCGCCCTGCACGCCCTGCTGCCGAGCTCCCGGCTGCTCACCCTGGCGGGCGCGGTCCAGCACGCCGACTACGCGGTGTACGGCAACGCGTGCGTCGACACCGCCGTCAACGCCTACCTGGCCACCGGCCGGCTGCCCGCCCGCGACCTCACCTGCGCCACGTAGCCCGCGCGCACCGGACCGCCGCGGGCCGCCGCCCTGCCTGCCGGCGGCGGCCCGGTACGGCTACGGCCCGGTGCGGCCCGGTGCGGACGGGTGCGGTCCGGTGCGGACGGGTGCGGACGGGTGCGGACGGGTGCGGTCCGGTGCGGACGGGTGCGGCCCGGTGCGGATGGGTGCGGCCCGGTGCGGCTCGGTGCGGACGGGTGCGGTCCGGTGCGGTCCGGTGCGGACGGGTGCGAGCGGTCAGGGCCGCCAGACGGCGGCCACGTGGTACGGGTAGAGGTCGCCCGCACCCCGGGGCAGCCACAGGCCGACGACCAGGCCGCTGTTGTTCACCAGGCGGGCGCTGTTGGTGGCACCGGTCGGGTCGAGGTTCTCGGCGGCGGCGCCGCGGGCCCAGATCCGGCCCGACTGGTACTGCCGGGAGGGGATGCCGTCCCAGGCGTAGCCGACCGCGGTGCCGGAGTCGTTGATGTCCGTGGCGGTCGTCCGGCCGCCCGGCGGGGCCGGGTCGAGCGCGGTCAGGACGCCCTGCGGGCTCCACCGTGCGGCGTGGTTGCGCGGGACCTGCGGGTCCGGCTGGTAGTCGCCCACGGCCTCACCCGAGCTGTTGAGCGCATCGGGGTAGGTGGACGGGCCCAGGTCGTGCAGGACGCCGCCGGCCGAGCGCAGCAGGCCGTGCCGCAGGCTCCCCAGGCCCGGTTCCGGCAGGTCGGCCCAGCCGACCACCGCGCCGGCGTCGTTGATCCTGCGCGCCCAGCTGCGGACGGCGCCCGGGTCGGTGACGAACGCGGCCGCGGTGCCGTCGGGGCTCCAGAGGACGGCGTGCGGCTCCCCGGCGCCGCCCGTGGCGCAGACGCCGACCGCGAAGCCGGCGCTGTTGACGTCGAAGGCCTCGCTGCGGGTGTCGCCGGGCAGCGGGGCCAGGGCGACGGCGGTGCCGTCCGGGTGCCAGGCGACGGCGTGGTCCTCGCCGCCGTGGGAGGAGACGCCGGCCACGATCCCGCTCGCGCTGATCGCGACGGGCCTGCTGTAGGTGTCGCCGGGCAGCGGTGCCAGGGCGGTGGGCGTGCCGCCGGCGGACCAGCGCACGGCCGTCGCCTCCGTCCGGCTCCGGGGTGCGGGCCAGGAGGTGCCGATGACGGTCCCGGCGTCGTTCACCCCCAGGGCCTGCGCGTTGTCCTCGCCGGGCAGCGGGGGCAGGACGGCGGGCGAGCGGTCCGCGTTCCAGCGGATCGCGCTCGACGTGCCGCCCTGCCCGGACGCCCAGGCGTAGCCGACGACGACGCCGGCGTTGTTGAGCCCGGTCGGATCGCTGTACGGCTTGTCGGGCAGGCCGGTCGACAGCACCGTCATGGGCAGCGTGGCCCCCGCCCCCGCCCCGGCTGCGGGCACGGCGGGCACGGCGGGCACGGCGGGGGTGGCGGATGGTGTGGCGGCGGCGGGGGCTGCCAGCAGCGCCCCGGCGGTGAGCGCGGCGGCGACGGCGGCGGCGGCCGTTCGGCGGCGGCCGGTACGGACGGTACGGACGGTACGGACGGTCATGACACGGGCTTCCTTCCCTGATCGGCGACATGGCGGCCCGCCGCGGCGCCGGCCGTACCGGTGGAGCAGCCGAACGCGCCGGGCGGGACCGGTGGTGCGGTGGTACGGACGGGCCGGGTGCTGCCGCCGCCGGGTGCGCGAACGCCCCCGGCGGCGGGCTGTCATGGCCGCGACTCTAGCTTCCGGCTCTGCCGCGCGCGAGTGAACCGGACACTCCGGTCGTCCGCGGCGCGGGCGAACTCCCGCTGCCCGTAACGGATTTGTTGCTTGCCCAGGCAGCCCGGCATCCCCACACTGGGCTGACGCGGCACAGGTCGCGGGGGAGGGGGCCGTCATGGGGGTACTGCTGGTCCTCCTGCTGGGGACGGCCGCGGGCCTGGCCTGGGCCCGGCACCGCTGCCGCGCCCTGCTGGCGGACCTGCACCGGGCCGAACGGCTCGCGGAGCAACGGGACTTCGACCTCGACCTCACCGAACTCGCCTGCCTGGCCGGGACCCTGGCGGACCTGACGTTCGCGCGGATGCACGAGCGCGGCCTGCTGGCCGCCTCCCGCTCGGGCGAGGTCACCGCCACCACCGGCCGGCCCACCGGGGACGGCTTCGAGACGGCGGTCCTCGAACTGCTCGCACTCCTGCCCACCCGCACCCGCGACCTCGGGGACCTGGCCGCGGAGTTCGACCGCTCCCCGGAGGCGAGGGCACTGCGCGGGCGGCTGGCGGCCCAGGGACTCGTCGACGACGAGAAACTGCTGCGCCGGGTACGGGAGTTCGCGGTGTGGATGCCGCTGGTGGCCGCCGCGGTGGCCGTGACGGGCGTGGTCGCGACGGTGTGGGCGTTCCTGTGGGGCGAGCACTGGGGCATCGCGCCGCCGGCCTTCGCCGCCCTGACCGCGGCCGCCCTGGTGATCAACCGCAAGGCGCGGCCCGCCGCGCGCCGCACCACCGCCCCCGGCGCCCGGGTGCTGGCCGCCGCCCGCGCGGACGACCGCCCCGGGTACGGGATCGAGGCCGTGGCCACCGGCGGGCTGAGCGCCCTGCCGGCCCTCCACGACCTGCGGATCTGCCGGGAGGCCTCCCACGCCCGCAAGACCGCCCGCACCGCCGCCCGCTCCCGCACCGGCTCCGGCTCGGGCAGCGACGGCGTCGGCCTGGGCGGCGCCTGCGGCGGATCGGGCTGCGGCGGCTGCGGGGGCTGCGGCGGCGGACTCTAGGACGCCAGACCCGGCACGGCCGCCCCACCGAACAAAACTGACGAAACATCAGCCGTCAGGTTCGCGCCGCCACACCCCGGGGAAGAGAACACCACCGTGACCTCCGACCCGCCCCACCCACACCCCCCGAACGGGCCCGTCGTGCTGCTCGCCGGGACCAGACCCGAGGCACTCAAACTGATCCCCCTGCTGCGGGCGCTGCCACGACTCGGCCTGGAGACGGCCCTCCTCGACAGCGGCCAGCACCCCGGCATGGTGGCCGCCGCGCTCGCACCCTTCGGCCTCGCCCCCACCGAAGTCCTCGCCCCCTCCCGCGGCTCCGGCTCACTGGCCGCCACCGTACGAGGCCTGCGCGAAGCCGCCCACGAGGCGATCCGCCGCCTGGCACCCCGACTGCTGGTCGTCCACGGCGACACCTCCACCACCTACGCCGGGGCCCTCGCCGCACACGCCGCCGCCGTGCCGCTCACCCACGTCGAGGCGGGGCTGCGCACCGCCCACCCGCTACGCCCCTTCCCGGAGGAACTGTTCCGCCGCCGCGTCGCCGCCCTGGCCGACCTGCACTTCGCCCCCACCGCCGAGGCCACCGCCAACCTCCGCCGGGAAGGCATCACCGGCACGAGCGTCGAGACCGTCGGCAACACCATCATCGACGTCCTGCGCGAGACACTCGCCCGCCCCGCCCCCCACGCCCTGCGCGAACTCCTGCCACCCCGCGCCCCCCTGGTCGTGGTGACCATCCACCGCCGCGAGAACGTCGGGCGACGCCTCGACCCGCTCTGCCACGCCGTCCTCGAACTCCTGCGCTCCCGCACGGACCTGCACGTCCTGTGCCCCCAGCACCCCAACCCCGCCGTCCGGGCGCGCCTGCAACGCCGGTTCGCCGGCCACCCGCGCATCACCCTCACCGACTCACTGCCCTACCCGGTGTTCGTCCACGCGCTGGCCCGCGCCGCCCTGGTGGTCACCGACTCGGGCGGCATCCAGGAGGAGGCACCGTACCTGGGCGTCCCCGTCCTCGTGGCCCGCGAGAACACCGAACGCCCCGAAGCCCTCGGCACCGGCACCACCCGGCTGGTCCCGGCCCACCCGCAGGCGGTCCTCGACGCCGCACACGAACTGCTCGCCGCCCCGAGACCCCGCCCCCAGGCATTCGACCGCACCGCCCCCTTCGGGGACGGCCGCGCCGGAGAACGGATCGCCCGGCGGCTCGCCCACGTCATCCGCGGCCGGCCCAGGACCCCCGGCCCCCGCCAACCCGCCCGGGAGGCCACCCCATGACCGACGCCGCCGGCGCCCTGCGCGAATGGCTCCTCGACGGACCCGCCCAGCAACGCCACGGCCGCGAACACGGAGCGGTCGCCGGCGCACTCGCACCCGACGGCCGCGCCGCCTACGTCTACGGCGAGATCACCGGCTACTACCTGCACTGGCTCGCCTCCCCCCACCTGCCGCCCGACCCGCGCCGCCGACCCGCGGCCCACGCCGCCGCCGCATGGGTCGAACGCCGCTACACCACCGGCCCGCTGCCACCGACCCGCATCCACCTCCACGACGACGCCACCCGGGACTGGCGCAACGACGCCCAGTTCTTCTTCGACCTCGCCATGCTCGTCGGCGGCCTCACCGCGGCCACCCGCGCCGCACTGCTGGACCCACCCGAACGAACCCTGCACGCCCTGCTGACCGCCCTCGCCGGCTTCGTCGACCACGACGGAACACTGCGCCCGCTGCGCACCGAGCCCGGAGCGGCCCCGCCCCCACCCCGCTGGTCCACCCGCGGCGGACCCTTCCTCACCAAGGCCGCCGCCCGCGTCCTCGACGCCGCGGCCCTCGTCCCGCTGCCACCACCCCTCGCCCTGGCCTGCGCCCGCCACCTGACCCGCCACCGCCCCGACCCCGCCCGGGCCTTCGACCACCCGCTGCACCCCACCCTGTACTTCCTGGAGGGCCACCTCGCCTCACCCGGCGCCGACCGGGCCGCGGCCACCGCCGTCCTGACACGGCTCCTCGCCCGAAGCGACCAGGCCGGCACCCTGCCCGAATCACTCGACACGGCCACCGTCCGCCGCAGCGACGTCATGGCCCAGGCCCTGCGCCTCGGCCTGCTCCTGCACCCCCACGAACCCGGCCTCGACCGGACGGCCGCCGCACTCGCCGCCAGGGTCCGCGCCGACGGCGCCATCCCCTTCGACCCGGCCGCCCGGCCACGGCAACTCAACGTCTGGAGCGCCATGTTCGCCGAACAGGCACTCTCCTGGCACCAGGCGCACTCCCGGCACCGGGCCCGCAGCACCGAACCGCCGCCGCACGCCACGCCGGGCGACCTCGTCTGACCCCTCCCAGCAGGAAGCGACACCGCCGTGAACGCCCAGCCGCACCCCTGGTCCTACGACCTGATCGCCGACATCTACGCCGAGGACATGGGCCGCAGCATGCCCCACGACGACATCGGCTGGTACCGGGACCTGTGCCGACGCCGCGGCGGCCCCACCCTCGAACTCGGCTGCGGCACCGGGCGCATCCTGCTCCCGCTCCTCCAGGACGGCGCGGACGCCGTCGGCATCGACCTGTCCATGCCGATGCTGCGCCGCCTGCGCCGCGACGCGGCCGCGCTGGACCTGACGGCCCGGGTCGCCCGGATGAGCCTCCAACGCCTCGCCCTGCGCGGGCCCTTCAGCACCGTCCTGGCGCCGTACTCGCTCGTCACCTACCTCACGACGCCGGGTGAACTGCGCGGCTTCCTGGACAGCGCCCGCGGCCTGCTCGCGCCCGACGGCGTCCTCGTCCTCGACGGCTTCGTCCCCCGGCCCGTCCGGCACCACGAGGAGTTCCGTCCGGACTACCGGCGCCCGTACGCCCACGGGCTCCTCGCCCGGGACAAGAGGATCACGGTGCTCGACGACGGGTGCCACCGGATCGAGCGCCGCTACCGCCTGCACGACGACCGCGGGCGCCTGCGCGAGGAGTTCACCACGCGCGACCGGATCCGCCCCCGCCGCGAGTCCGACCTCCTCGCCCAGGCCGAAGCCGCCGGCCTCACCGCCTCGTCGGCCGGCTACGACTACGGCGCCACCGCGGACCCCGCCGGGGCGCAGTTCTACACGCTCACCCTCCACCGCGGCTGACCGGGCGCCGGAACCGGTCCCGCCGGCGGCCCGGCGCGGTCCCCGGCCCGGCGCGGTGCGGCGCCGAAACGCCGGACGGTCAGGAGGCCTTGGGCAGCCGGATCACCGCGGAGCCGCGCACCAGGTCCACCCCGGTGCGGTTCGGCGGGGCGCCGTCCTCCTCGTCGTCGCGCAGCATCAGCGCCGACTGCCGCTCCTTGAGCTCGTGCTGCTTGCCCGCGGAGAAGCCGGCGTGCAGCTGTTCGAAGCCGGTCGCGGAGACCTGCCCCTGCCGGGCGCCGGTGCGCCAGGGCAGCAGTCCGGCGCGGCCGGCCCGCAGCAGCACCTGGTCGACCACCGCCAGCGCGGTGAGCAGCAGTACCAGGCCCGGCAGCGTCAGGAAGATGAGGAACCCCATGCGGCCCAGTATCGCCGCCCGCCCGGCAGTCGGACAGGGGTTCCGGGGTCTTTCCTCCGGGCCCGGGGGGGTGTGGACCGCCGGGGCGGGGGAGTGATCCGCTTCCCGGATGAGTCTGCCGGCCGATGTGTTCGTCACCGACGAGAGCGGCGGGTGCCGCCTCCTGGACGTCCCCGAGGGCTCGTCGGACCTCGCGGGATTCGAGCGCCGGCGTTCCACGCTCTGGGGGTCGCCGGCGGTCCGCTCGCTGGGCGCGCGCTTCCTGCCCCGGCTGGCCGAGGGCGACCTGGACGTCGCCCCGGCCGAGGTGGCCGAGTTCACCGAGGAGGTCCTGCTGCTGCTGGGCAGCGCCGAGTCCCTCGCCGCCCGCATGGACCCGCCCGGGCGGGCCGGGCAGATCGCCGCCCGGCTGGACAACATCCTCGACGCCGCCCGCCGGGCCGCGCGCGTCGGCGGCGGCGTGCGGATCTGGTGACCGCCGTGCCCCACGCCCGGCCGGGGGTGTTCAGGGCGCCGGGTGTTCAGGGCGCCGGGGAGAGGCCGTCGAGGAAGGCGCCGACGTGGCGGGCGAGGGCGCCGGGCGCGTCCGTGGGGATCCAGTGCCCGCAGTCCGGGATCTCCACCAGGCGGGTGTTCGCCCGCTCGGAGGCCATCCGCCGTGCGGTGGCGGGGGTGAGGAGGAAGCTGCGGGCGGCCCGCAGGAGCAGCGCCGGCTGGGCGGAGGCGTTCCGCACCTCGGTGAAGTCCCCGGTCAGGTTCTCCTGGGAGGCCGCCATGTCGCCGGCGTCGAAGAGGAACCCCCAGCCGTCCTCGAACTCCGCCGCGCTGTCCAGGAAGTAGCCGGCCGGGACACCGCGTTCCTCCAGTGCCTCCCGCAGCGCGCCGCGCGACGGCACGCGGCGGGGCCGGCCCGTCACGTCCAGCACGGGGCGGGTCTCGGGCTCCCGGTTGAGCGTCGTCATGTCGGCGACCACGAGCGCCGGGACGAGGTCGGGACGCCGCCGGGCGAGGTGGAAGGCGACGGCGCCGCCCATCGAGTGGCCGAGGACGGCGGCGGGTGCCAGGCCCAGCGCGTCGAGGAACGCCGCCGCGTCCGCCGTGTAGTGCCCGGGGTGAACCCGCCCCCGTTGTCGGACAGTCCGTGCCCGCGCTGGTCCAGGGCGACGATCCGCCGGCGCCCGGCGAGCGCGGCGGCCGGCGGGGCGAAGAGCCGGCCCCGCCCGAAGTGCCCGTGCAGCGCCGGCACCACCGGCCCGCCGCCGCCGAAGTCCCGGTAGGCGAACCCGCGCCCGCCGAGGCGGACGAACACCTCGCGGCCGGCGTCCGCGGGCCCGTCCGTCATGCCGCACCCTCCCTCGGAACCGCCGTACGGGGACAGGGCGAACGTACCGCCGGGAGCCACGGCCCGGGCGCTCACCTCGGACCGGTCACGCCATCCGGTGCTCCGGCCTGCCCCGCCCGGCACCGGCGTGCGCTACGTCACGGACGGCTCTCGCCCCAGGCGCATACGACGTGCACCACCACCCCCTGGAAAGCACGGATAGCGGCCGTCCCGTCCCGGGAGCGAGGATTCCCCCGTCCACAGAAATGACATGCACGAGTCACTGATCCGTTCGCATCCCATTCGACCGGAGGAGCACCCTCATGGCTTTGCGCAAGCGACGCGCCGCCCTCACCTCGGGCCTCGCCGCACTGTGCGCGGTCGCCGGCCTCGGACTCGCCGCCGCACCCGCCCACGCCGACCCGCCGAGCACCATCTGCAACCCGGACGGGAACCGCACCTGGGAGGACGTCGTCTC
The DNA here is from genome assembly GCF_044757205.1 of Kitasatospora sp. NPDC091335. Lineage (NCBI taxonomy): Bacteria > Bacillati > Actinomycetota > Actinomycetes > Kitasatosporales > Streptomycetaceae > Kitasatospora > Kitasatospora sp. NPDC091335. The sequence continues at coordinate 40,119 of NZ_JBIVUM010000018.1, forward strand.
GGCCCGGACCGAGCCGGTCGTCACCGAGTTCGCGGCGGTCAACGTCACCCCCGGGACCACCGGCCAGTACAACACCACGCTGGCCGAGACCGCTGTCGTGAACACCGCGGTCAACGGCAGCACGGAGATGGGCGCCGAGTACCAGGCGCTCTTCGCCAATGTCGGCGCCAAGGTCGGCTTCGCGGTGGCCGACACCAAGTCGAGCACCCGGATCCCACCCCTCACCGAGCCCGTGAACTTCAGTCTCCCCGGCTACTACGGCCGCTACCGCGGCTTCCAGAAGGTGACCGGCGAATGGGCCCGGTACATCTGCGCCCGCACCGGCCCGGGCACCGGCATCTGGATCAAATCCACCTCCGACGGCGGCACTTTCACCACCTTCGGCAATTCCGAGAAGGGCACCGTCTCCTGCGCCTCGCCCGAGCCGGCCGGCACCCTGCGGGCCGCCGCCCGTCTGAAGCTCAGCTGCTGACCGTCCACCGATTCGCCGCCAACCCCTCAGTTGTGAAAGCGAGTTCACGATGTCCTTTCAGCACCGCTCCCGCCACGGCGCCCGGCACCGGGTGACCGAGCTCGGCACCGCCGCCGCCGCCGTCGCCCTCCTGTTCACCGCCGCCCCGACGGCCGTGGCGGCGCCCGCCCCGGCCCCGGCCGCCCTCACCACCACCTGGGGCGAATTCACCTGCGACAGCACCTACCGCATCAAGGCCCCCACCGCCAACCCCGAAACCTTCCTCACCGTCGCCCTCTCGCCCGGGAACCACGGCTCGGTCATCCACTACTTCTGGAACGGCGAGCCCAACCAGAAGTGGATCTACTGCCACCGGCCCGAGTCCGACGGCACCGAAACAGTGGTCTTCCAGGACGCCTGGCGCCACTGGTGCCTCGCCGTCGACCAGAACTCCACGAGCGCCGGGGCCTGGATCATCACCACCGGCTGCTTCAGCGACCACATCCCCACCGAGCAGCAGTTCGTGAAGACGACCTTCGCCGGCACGAACCTGTTCACCCTCAAGGGGCAGCACTCCGGCAAGTGGCTGGCGAGCGCCGGCAGCCAGATCGTCCAGAGCAACTACCCGGACGTCTACGAGCTCCAGCGCGCCTGACGGCCGGCCGCCGGCCGGCTCCGTGCCCGGCGCCCGCACCCCCAGGAGGCTCCGTTCGCGACCGGCCGGTCACCGGAACCGGCCGGTCGCGAACGGACGGTCACCGCAGTACCGGGAGCCGCCGAAGCCGCCCGGAGGCGGGCCGGGCGCGCGCTCCGAACCTCACGGGGCGGCCGGCCCGGTACCGCCGGGCGACCTGCCGTTCGGCCGCCCACCGCCGCCGCCCTGTGCACCGGCCCCCGCCCACACACCAGCGGGCCCGGCTCCGCCCGCCCCGGCCGCTACCGCGGGCAGACGTACCGTCAGGCCGCCCTGCGCCGGCGCCGCCACAGGCCCGCCACAGGCCCGCCACCGACGGCGGTGCGTCCGCCGCCGGCGCCCGCCCGACCCGGCGCGGGCCCCGGCCGACAACCCGTCCCCGGCCGACTCATCGACCTCTTCCTCGAACCCGCACCCCCGACCGCTGCGCCCGGCGGCGGATGTCCGCGCCGGTGTGGGGGGAGAGGGCGATGCCCGACCCGACGGCGCCCCGACCCGACGGCGCCCCGATCCACCGGGTGCCGGGCCGTCGGGGCGAACGGCCGGTCCGGGGCCGGGAGTTCCGGTACCCGTGGTGGGCTCGGCCCGGGCGGCGGGACGGGGTCGGTTACGTCATCGCAGGTGAGAAACCCGGTGACGGAGGCCGGTCGTCCCCGGGATAGTGGGTGCCCATGGATGAGGTCGAGGTCGTCGTCGCCCATTGCGAGCGCGTGACTCTGCGCGTCGGCGACGTGTTCCTGAAGGTGGACGCCGATCAGGCGCGCGTCGACGCCGAGGTCGAGGCGATGTCCCTGGCGCCGGTCCCGACCCCGGAGGTCCTGTGGCGCAGGCCGCCCGTGCTCGCGATCGCCGCACTCGCGGGGACGACGCTCGGGAGCCTCGGCGGGCCGTCGACCGGGTCGCCGGCGGCGTGGGCCGCGGCGGGTGCCGCCATCCGCCGGCTGCACGACGCGCCGCTGCCGCCCCGGCCCGGACGGGCAGGCCGGAGCATCGCCGCGCTGGCGGCGGAACTCGACGAGGAGTGCGGGTCGCTCGTGACGGACGGCGTCCTGCCCGCCGGCCTGGTCGCCCGCAACCGCCGGGTCGCCGAGGCCGCACTCCGGCCGTGGACTCCGGCGTTCACGCACGGCGACCTGCAGATCGCGCACGTCTTCGTCGACGGCGACGAGGTCACGGGCATCATCGACTGGTCCGAGGCGGGCCGGGGTGATGCCCTGTACGACCTCGCCACGTTCACGCTCGGACACGAGGAGCACCTCGGCGACGTCATCGCCGGCTACGGCGCCGACGTCGACCTGGACGTGATCCGCGCGTGGTGGTCGTTGCGGAGCCTGCTGGTGGTCCGCTGGCTGGCCGGGCACGGCTTCGACCCGTTCGCACCGGGCTGCGAGGTCGACGTGCTGAGATCCCGGATGTGAGGCCGCGCGGGCCTGACCGCCGCGGCCGGAAGCCGCCCTCCCGCCGGAAGTCGCCGGCCCCTCGCGCCGGAACGGCGGCGGGACTGCCGTGTTCACCGCCGCCGACTCGAACCACCGCAACCACAACCACACCGTCCGGGCCAGGGCCCCGCACGCCTGTCTGCGCCCTCGTCACCTGACCAGGCAATCCGGTGAACCCACGTGCTCACAGCACTGGGAAGTGTCGGGGACGTCCCGCCACGGGGATCGGGTCCTGGCCCGCCACCGGATCCCGTCGAAGACCTGCCGCCGCTCCCTCGGTGGCCGCCGGCGTCAGCAGACCGTGCCCGGCCGTGCCGCAGTGGCTCGCAACAGGTCCCGCAGCAGACCGAAGTCGATCGCCTGCGGCTTGCGGAACCGCAGACACCCCTTGCCCATGTCCTGCCCCGCCAACCGTTCGGCGAACGCCTCACGTACATCACTGCGCATCAGATAGAAGGAGATGTACTGCTTCTGGCCGGCGAAGGCGATCTCGACGACACCGTCCCGCTCATAAGCGGGCATGCCGTAGGCCATGAGCTCCGTGAAACCCGCCAGTTCCTGTCGGCACAGCTGTCGCAGCTCGACCAGCACGTCTCTACGCTCGTCGGGCACCTCAGCCAGGTAGCCGTCTACATCTTTCGCGGAACTTTGCACCATCCCAAGACGATATGCCGGATTCTTGGCCTCGGGTCGGGTTCCAAGCGCTCCCCGGGTGCAATGTCACTGACTCGACAGCGATCGCGAGCCGCTGACCTGCTGCGATGCCGTGGCCAGGGGGCTGCGGAAGGTTGCGAAGTCAGTGGCATTGTCCCTGGGCGTGGAACGTGGTGGTTGTCTCCAGGGCCGCCGGTCCTGTCGCGACCCGGTGCACCGGCGCGTTCTCGTCGGCGTAGCCGAAGGAGGCACCCACGAGCAGCCTCCCCTCGTCCACTCCGAGGCGGTCGCGGACGGTGTCGGCGTAGCAGCCTAGCAGGCCCTGCGGGCAACTGGCCACGCGGTGGGCGGTCATGGCCGGCAGCAGCGTCCGGAGGCAGGCGCCGGCGTCGGCGGGGCTGCTGTGCGCCGCCGCCCCGGGGGAGGGGCGGCGGCGTGTGAAGCCGGGCTACCGGGCGTCGAATTCGCCGGTGCGGACGGCCGTGACGAAGGCCTGCCAGGAGGGGGTGGGGAAGACGAGGGCCGGGCCGTCGGGGTCCTTGGAGTCACGGACGGGCATCACGTTCGGAAATCCGGGAGCCACCTCGACGCACTGGCCGCCGTCGGTGCCGTACGAGCTCTTGCGCCAGGTGGTGATGGGGGCGGGGGCCCATGGGGCTGCCTCCTGAGCGGGCCGTGTGGAGTGGGTTTACCGGCCGTCGAATTCGCCGGCCCGGACGGCGGTGACGAAGGCCTGCCAGGAGGGGGAGAGGAAGGCGAGGGCCGGGCCGTCGGGGTCCTTGGAGTCGCGCACGGGCATGAGGCCGGGGATGCCGTCGGCCACCTCGATGCACTGGCCGCCGCTGCCGCTGTATGAGCTCTTGCGCCAGATGGTGATGCGGGCGGGGTCCATGGGGTTGCCTCCTGAACGGGCCTTTTGGAGTGGGAAGTCGATGGGGTCGACTTCCCACTCCGAGGTGAAGTAGGGCTACCGGGTGTCGAATTCACCGGTGCGGATGGCGGTGACGAAGGCCTGCCAGGCCGAGGAGGGGAAGAGGAGGGCCGGGCCGCTGGGGTCCTTGGAGTCGCGCACGGGCATGAGGTCGGCGAAGCCGTCGGCGACCTCCACACACGTACCACCACTGCCGCTATGCGAGCTCTTCCGCCAGTGGGCGCTAGTCAGGTCGACATCCATTCAAAGTCCCTCCGTACCGCACGGATCATGGCTACCGATTCGGTCCGGCCCAAGGCCTCGACCACCAGGCGATCGTAGTCGTTGGTCAGCTTTGTGATCGCGTCAGGATCCCGATCGAGGTAGCCGCGCTGCTCAGTCTCGCCGTAAGAAAGCGTTTTGCGGTCAGGAATGGTAAGGAGGTGCACCAGCCGGGTAAACGGCCGGTTCTCGCCCAGCGAGTACGGCGCCACCTGGATGATGATGTTGGGTCGAGTAGCCATTTCTTCGAGGTGGAGCAACTGCTCGACCATGACGTCTCGGCCGCCGATGGGCCGCCTGAGGCAGCTCTCGTCGATCACCGCGTGCAAGAGCGGGGGTGGCGTGCGGTCATAGATGTGCTGCCGGGCAAGCAGGAACTCGATCCGCTCGTGCGCCTGCTCCGGCGTGACGGTGCCTCGACGGAGGTTGCCCTGCTCCCAAGCGACTGCGTACGGCCGGGTTTGCAACAGTCCGGGGATGACGTTGATCTCGAAGAGCTTGATCCTCTCCGCGCTCGCCTCGTAGTTGGCGTACTCGGGAAAGCCCGGAACCAAGGCCGTGTGCTTGGCCTGGAAGTACATCAGCATCAAAGTCCCGCCCGTTTCCAGGACTCTCCACCTCACCGCCCGCCCCGCCGACCGCTACCTGGAACGCCTGAACCTCGTCTTCGACGGCGGCACCGTCCCCGGCACCGCCCGGATCACCGTCCCGCCCCGGCACCGCAGCGGACTGCTCGGCGCCCGCTTCGTCCCCGCCCCGGACCTGCCGGACGTCATGGCCCCCTCCCAGGCCGCCCGCGCCGCCGAAGCCCTCGCCGGCCGCACCCTCCCCGTCCTCCTCCACGGCCAACGCGCCGCCTGAACACCGCACTTCGGACCGGCGGGCGGCGGATCGCAACGTCCTGACTGATCGTCATACGACTCACTCGGATGCGCTATCCGGCTACTCCGGACGGGTGAGAACCAGCGACAGTATGTATCCGGCCTCGATCACCGGCGGCCAGGATGTGGCGCGACCGGCGGGTCCGCCGAACGGGCGTACCGCCGTGCCGCCACACCTCCCTGACCTGTTCTGAGGACACCTCCATGTCTGTGCTCCGCCTCCCGCGCCGCCTGGGCGCCTTCGCCGGTGCGACCGCGATGCTCGCCCTCGCCGCCGCCACGCCCGCCACCGCCGCCTCGCCGCAGCCGCGCGTGCCCTCCGCCCCGGGCCAGATCGTCAACGTGGCCACCGGCTACGTCCTGGACAGCGGCGGCGACAAGAGTGCCACCCGCGTCCCCGCCTACCTCTACAAGGACGCCGCGAACCCGTCCGACAACCTCAAGTTCACGTACGACCCGGACAGCAAGAAGATCCGCAACGTCGCGACCGGCTACGTCCTGGACAGCGGCGGCGACCAGAGCGCGGCCCGCGTGCCCGCGTACCTCTTCAAGGACAACAACAACGACCCGTCGGCCAACCTGAAGTGGGACTACAACCCCGCCACCAAGCAGATCAGGAACGTCGCGACCGGCTACGTCCTGGACAGCGGCGGCGACAGGAGCGCCGCCCGCGTCCCCGCCTACCTCTACAAGGACGCCGCGAACCCCTCCGACAACCTCCGGTGGAACTCGCCGGTCTTCGCGCCCACGGCCCAGGACACCCGGGGCGTCTGCCTGGACGCCGGGAACACCCGTACCAACGGCGGCCAGGTCCGCGTCTGGCAGTGCCTCGCCCACACCAACCAGCGGTTCACGGTCGACGACAACCACGTGAAGGTCGACGACACGATCGGCTCGGGCGCCCCGGTGTGCCTGGACACGGGCAACGGCCGCGACAACGGCGACAAGGTCCGCCTCTGGGGCTGCCTCGACCATCCCAACCAGCGGTGGATCGTGCGCGACGGGCAGTTCGTCGTCAAGGACACCGTCGGCACCGGCCGGGAGATGTGCCTGGACTCCGGCAGCTACCGCAACAACGGCGACGCCGCGATCATCTACCAGTGCTCCGCCACCAACCCCAACCAGAAGTGGATCGTCCAGCGCGGCTACCTCAAGCTCGCCGACACCCTCTCCTGACGCCACACCCCGCACCCCGCACGCCGGAAGCGCACCGGGCCCGCTCGCCGACACCGCCGGCGAGCGGGCCCGCCGGTCACCTGGCCGCGACGGGCGGGGCCACCGCGGCGAGCCGTCAGCGGACGGCCGTGGTCGAGGGACGGTCCAACGGGCGGTGGTACGTCCGGTGAGGGTGAGCAGTTCCCCGCCGCTCCACCGGTGGGGGACCGGTCCGCCGTCGGACTCCGTGCTCAGGGACGGCGGTTCGACGCCGACGATCAGCCGGCCCCCGGAGCCAGGCTGTCGTGCATCGCGTCCAGCGCCCGCTGCGCACTGTCCCGGTCGGGGAGCAGGGCGAAGGAGCCGGTTGGACATCCCGCTGCGGCGCCGCCTCGGAAGCCGGCGAGTATCCGGGCAGGGCCGGCCGGGAGCCGCCGCCCGGGAGCCGCCGCCCGGAAACCCGCCGGTGCCACACCCCCGCACCGCGAAACCCCGTGACACCCCCGGCGCCGCCAGGAGAGACTGCCCACCGGAACACGGGCACGTCGAAGAGCCGCAGACCGGAAGGGGCCGCCACCGTGGCACTGGCGAGGAAGGGGTCCCGGCGCATCGTCGTCGACGGCACGGAGTACCGCTGGCGGGTGCGCAGGCAGCACTGGTGCTGCGACTGCGAGGGCACCACCCTCGGCTACGCCGTGCAGGACGAGCGGCGCCCCGGGACGACGCTCGTCGTGGACACCGGCCGGCCGGCCCTGCGCGACCCGGCCGCGGTGGCGACGGAGGCGGTCATGCCGCGGGAGGTCGCCGCGGGCATCCGGGCCGCGCGGGCACAGGGCTGGACGCCCCGCTCGGACGGCCCGCCCCTCACGCTGCGCCTGTCCGCGCTCTGACGCCCCCCTCAACCGGCGTGACGGCGGCGCCGGCTGCGCAGCACCAGCCACAGCCACAGCAGCAGGAGCGCCAGGCCGCCGGCGGCGATCGCCGTGCCCCGCTGCCAGGCGCCGCCCCCGTCGGGCGGGTACACCTTGCCGTCGTAGCCCAGGCCGCGGGCCTGCTCGCCCAGCAGCCGCGCCGGGAGGCGGCCCATCACGCCCGCGCCGGTCAGCTCGGGCTGCGCGGGGTCGTCCGGGGTGAAGGTGCCCTCGACCACGCACCGGCCGCAGTCCACGGCCTCCCCGGTCACGGTGAACACGCCGGGGCTGCCCGCCCCGTGGGCGACCGACCAGCCCGGCAGCGCGTACCCGGCCCCGGCCAGCAGTGTCAGCAGCGCCACCGCCAGCACCGCCCAGCGGATCGCCGCGGCCCGGAGCCCGCGCCGGCGCTCGTCCGCGTCGAGCGGCTTCCGCCGTCCGTCCATCGCTGCGTTCCCTCCGGGGTCCCCGGTCCGTGCTTCCGGGCCGATCGTGCCACATCCGGACGGTGCGGTTCCGGTCGGGCCGGTGGGCGGGGGCGCCGCTGCCCGGGGTGGTCGGGTGGTCGCCGTAGGCCTGGGCGAGGACGCGCAGCGCGTACGCGAGGCCGGGCGCGCGGGGGGTCCGACGGGCTCATCGCGGCGTGCTCCCGGGCAGGTCGGCCGACCGGGCCGGGTGGCCGACCGGGTCGAGCCTGGGCAGGTGGCCGTCGAGGGGCGGGGGCGCTTCGGCGCCGAAGACGTACGGCGGCGTAGGCGCAGGCGTGGTTGTCCCGGCGCGGTGCCCGGTCAGGAGCCGGTGCGGCGCACGGGGTGCCCGCCGGGGCCGGTGGTGAGCCAGGAGCCGTCGCCGAGCGGGTGGATGTCGTCCGGGTCCGCGGCGTGGGTGGCGAACTCGCCGTGGACGCGGCCGGTGCGGGCGTCGACGCGGTAGTGGCGCGACCAGTCCTGTCCGTCGTCGCTCTCGCCGACGAGGGTGGCGAGCAGGGTGTCGGGGGTCAGGTAGCCGCCGCTCCACTCCAGGAAGACGGTGTCCGGGTCGTGGCCGAAGTCGCCGGCGGTGAGGGTGAAGACGCTCGCGCCGCCGGGGAAGGCGTGGACGGTGAGGTCGTTCTGCCCGTGGTCGACGGTCAGGACGTGCTGCCCGTCGGGTGACAGGCCGATCAGGCAGCGGTCGTCGAAGGGGTAGCGCCACAGGTCGATCCGGCCGTCGCTCAGGCAGGCGCGGTACAGGGCCGTGCCGTCCTGTCCCTCGCCGACGTTGAGGAGCATGTGGCCGCTCGCCGGGTGGGCCAGCTGCACGGCGCCGTGCCCGGAAGTCTCCAGGTCGGCGCGGGCCAGGACGGCCCCGGTGCCGGCGTCGTGCTCACCGACTCCATGCCGCCCGGCCCCGCCGAACACGTCGGCCAGGTCCTGCGCTTCGACGTCGGCCGCCCCGCCCCCGGCCCCTCCGCGGTGCCCGACCGGCCGCGCACCCTGGCACCGCCCGGTGCGGCGGTGCGCGAGCGCACCGTCGTGCCGAAGGTCGAGACCGGCGGCGGCCTCGCCCCGCGCGGCCTGATCGACGGCAAGGCGTACGACCCCGCCCGGGTCGACGCCTCCGTCGCCTTCGGCACCTCGGAGATCCGGACGGTCGTCAACGCCGACACCGACATCCCGCACGACTTCCACCGCACCTGGCGCAGTTCCGTGTCCTGGCCCGCAACGGAGCGGCCCCCGGGCCGGGGGAGGCGGGGCTGAAGGACACCGTGCGCCTGATGCCCGGCGAGAGCGTGCGCCTCCAGGCCGTCTTCGACTCCTAACGCGGCCGCTACCCGTACCACCGCCACCTGCCGGACCGCTCCGCGATGGGCATGACGGCCCGGCCGGAGATCACCCGACCCCGCCCGGGAGCCCCGGGGTCCCGGTGCCCCGCCGGGCCGCCGGGCCGCCCGCGCCGGTGTGAACGCGCGGACGGCCCGGCGGTCAGGGAGCCAGGGGGTCAGGACGCGTGGATGCCCTGGCCCGGCGTCAGGACGCCCGCCGGGTCGAACCGGCGCTTGGCCCGCGCCACCTTCTCCCACTGCCCCCCGTAGTGACGCCGCCAGTCCTCCCGCGTCATCCCCGGCACCGCCCCGATCAGGTACCGCTTGCCGCCCAGCTCCACCGCCAGGTCGTACAGGCGCCGGTTGCGCTCCAGCATCGCCGCACTGTCCGACCCCGGGCCGGGGAAGGCCAGCAGGTCGAAGTGCCAGCCCACCTCCTGCTGCCCCGGCAGCACCGCCAGCGGCGCCCTCACCTTCGAGCGCAGGTACGGGTAGAACAGCAGCAGCCCCGCCCCCAGGTCGGCGGCGGTCAGCACCTCCGCGGCCCGCGCCATGAACGCCCGCGCCGACGACGCCGGCAGGAACACGCTCAGCCACGGCTTGGGCAGCGACCAGAACCCGGCCGCCCGCAGGTACCCGGCGAAGCCGTCCACCCGGAACGCGTACTCCCGCCAGCTCTGCTCCACCACCTCCGTCTCCACCGGGACCAGCCCGGCCAGCAGCGCCGCCCGGTCCACCGCCCGCCCGGCGTCCGCGAACGCCACCAGCTCCGCCTTGTAGCGCCACCGCGACCCGTCCGCGCTGCGCACCACGTCGCCGACCTGGAGGTCGAAGCGGCGCCCGGCCAGGACCTTCTCCTGGTCGGCGAGGTAGGCGTCCAGGTCGTCGTAGTACAGCGAGAAGACGTGGGCGCGCTCGCGGACCTTCACCAGGGCGAGGGTGACGCGCACGATGACGCCGACCTGGCCGCCGCCGGCCAGCACCGCCTCGAACAGCTCGCGGTTGCGGGTGGGCGAGGCGGTGACCAGCTCGCCGGTGCCGGTGACCACGTCCAGTTCCAGTACGTTGTCGACCTGCATGCCGTAGCGCTGGACGGCGCCGCCGATGCCGCCGACGCTCAGCGTCCCGCCCACCGACAGGTGCAGGTAGTCGGTGAGCACCGGCGGCACCCAGCCCGCCGCCAGGCCCGCCTCGGTGACCTGCGCCCAGGTCGCGCCGGCCTCGACCACGGCGCGTCCGGGCCGCACCGAGACGACCCTGGACAGGCCGCGGGCGTCGATGGCGACGCCGCCGCGCGGGTTGGCCTGGCCGTAGCTGGAGTGCGACTCCAGCCCGGCCGCGCCGAGCTGCGCGAGGTCGCCGCTCTGCCCGTTGACGGCCACCGGGATGCGGTGGCGGCGGGCGAAGGCCACCAGCTGCTGCACGTCGCGCACCGAGCCCGGGCGCAGCACCGCCCGGGGCCTGGCGGTGACGAGGTGGCCGAAGTCGCTGGAGAAGCGCTCCAGGCCGTCGCCCTGGAGGGTCACCGTGCCGTCCAGGGTGGGGAGTTCGGCGACGCCGGCGCCGCTCTCGGTGGCCCAGGCGGCGGTGGAGGTGTTCCAGCCGACGACGGCGGTGGCGGCGCCGGCTCCGGCACCGGCGAGGAGGGCGCGGCGGGACAGTCCTGACCTGCTCATATCAGAATTTCTCCGATCGGTCGTCAAATAGGGATTGTTGTACCGCAACCATCGGGTGATCACCTACTGCCGCGCACCGCCGAGTTGCTGCTCGAAGCGCCGCAGCTCGGCCACCGGGTAGTCCCACATCCGGCGCTGGTGGGCCGGAGCGTGGCCGGGGACGCGCGCCGAGACGGCCCTCGCCTCCGCCAGCAGCGCCTCCCGCGCCTCGGGCAGACGGGCCGGCCGCGGCCCCTCGGCCGCCTCCCGCAGCACGAACGCCAGCTTGTACGCGTAGGCGTCCGGGCTGACCGTGAACAGCGCCCGGTACACCCACAGGCCCTCCTCGCCGTGCAGGATCCGCTCGTTGTGGCTCAGCAGCCGCACCCGCGCCCTGAGCACCAGGTCCTCGTGCACGCCCATGGTCCGTCCCCCTTCGTCGTCCGTGTGGTTCCTCCCGCCCGCCGCCCCTCGCGGTGCGCGGGCAGCACGCCGCGCACGCCGGCCGCCCGGGGCAGGGCGGCCGGCGCGGGGCGCTCGGTGGGATGCGCACGAGTCTGCGGGCCCGCGCCGGTGCGCGGCAAGGCGGAAGAAGGGTGTGCTGTGTCCTACCGAAACCTTGCCTGAGCTGGCAGGATTGGGCTCGGCACCCTCCCGGCGGGGGCCGCCGGGGCCGGGACACTAGCCTGGTGGGCATGTTCGTTCCGGAGCTGACGTACACCGCCGACCTGGAGTCGGTCGACGCCGTGCTGCCGCGGCACATCGCGTGGCTGGAGGAGCACTACGCGGCGGGCACCTTCCTCGCCTCGGGGCGCAAGGTGCCGCGCGACGGCGGGGTGATCCTCGCGGCGGGCACGGACCGTGCCTCGATCGAGGCACTGGTGGCCACCGACCCGTTCACCGAGGCCGGGCTGGCGCGCTACCGGGTGACGGAGTTCGTCGCCACCACCACCGCCCCCGCGCTCGCGGCGTACCGTCAGCAGCCGCCCGCGTCGGCCTGAGGGGGCCCCGGGGCCGGGACCGAACGCCCCGGGGGCAGCCGCGACGCCGCTTCACCGGGCCGGACCGCGTCCTGCGCTCCGCATCCGCTGCGGAGCCTCGCCGGCGGAGTCTCAGTGGCGGAGCCTCGCCCCGGACGCGTTGAGCGGGAAGCCGGTCCGGTCGGCAGGGCCGTCCCGCGGGCTTCCCGCTCCACCACCCGCCGCTACCGCGCGAGTTCCCGGCGCACCGTCGCGACGACAGCGGGGTCCAGGTGCCCCACGCCCCGGGCGAGGAGCCAGCGTTCCAGTGCCCGCCCGGGGTCCCGCAGGCGGCGCGGCGTCCCGTCCGGGCCGCGCAGGGTCACCACCCCGCCGGAGACGACGGTCCCGGCGCCGGTGCCGTGCGGGCCGGCCAGGACCCGCAGTCCCCGGTAGCCGAGCCCGACGTCCGGCGGCCCGCTCGCGGGCGCCGGCGTCAGCGCCCCGATCCGGCGCGCCAGCTCGTCGGCCGTGGCGGGTTCCAGGGGGAAGCGAGGGTTGGGCCGCCCGCTGTAGAGGTCCACCTCGACGACGGTCCGGGGCCCCCGGGCGCTCGTCAGTTGATCCTCTGCCGCTGGCTGTTGCAGCCGTAGAAGTAGCCGCAGAAGATCGTGTAGGGCCCGCGGTCGGCGGTCTCCGGGTCGTAGATCACGTTCCCGCTGTTGTCGTAGTTGCGAGCCGCCGTCCCGCCCGGCTTGTGGCCCCAGAAGCCCTCCTTCTGCCTCCGGTACCAGTGGTAGTCGCCGCCGCCGGGGATGACGACCAGGGCGACCAGGGGACGCGGCGCCTCGTTGTCGGGGAAACAGTCGAACCGGTGGTGCATGCCGTCGCAGAGCGCCGCGCGGGTCACCTCCTCACAGGTGATCTGCGTGTACATGCTGCCGCAGCCGCGGCCGGGCTGCGCGAAGGTGTTCGTGCGCCAGTTGCTGGCGTAGTTGTAGCAGTTGTTGTTGTCCAGGACGTTCGGGTCGTTGTTCCAGAACCCGGGGTTGAACGCCCCGACCTCGATCGTGCAGGTGACCGTGGGGTTCTCCGCCTGGCCGCCGCCCGCCGGCCCGACCCGGTCCTTCAGGGAGGCCCGGCCGCTGCTCGCCAGCTGTTCGAGCAGGAACTCCCGGAACGACGCGTCGACCGGTGGCGTGGGCCCGGCGAGGGCGGCCGGGGCCTGGCCCCAGTCCGCGAGGGTGACCAGCCGCTCGGCGACCTCGGCGGAGCGCCCGGCGGGGGCCTGGGCCCCCGCCGGGAGGTACAGACGGGACTCCACGCCGAAGTCGTGCGCGAGTTCGTCGTCGAAGGTCTCCAGCCAGAACCCCCGCAGGCCCAGGGGGCCCGCGGGCGGGTCGGAGGGCCGGGGGCCCGAGAACAGTGCCCGGTCCCGCGTCAGCTCCCGCAGGGCTGTGCGCGCCCGTGCCGCGTCGGTGATGTCCGCGACGGGGTTGGGCCGGCCGGAATAGACGTCTGCGGTGATTCTCAGCATGTGCCCGGTCTCCTTGGACGAGAAGTGGCTTGGGGGCGGGCGCCGACGGGCCGGTCCGCCACCGGACGCGCCCGACCTGACGCGGGGCCGGGGCGGCGACGGGACGGCGGGCGCGGCCCGGCCAGGTGCGGCTCGTTTCTACACGTCCCACCGCGGCCCGGAACCCCGCCGCGCGGTGACACCGCCGGATGTCGTCCCAGCGGTTCAATTCCACAGGGACGCGCACCCGGTGGGGCCGGGTGCGCGGGGCGGCGACCGGGGAGGCCGGGCACACCTGCCCGAAGGAACCCGCCCCGCGCTCGCGGCGCACCGTCGGCAGCCGCCCGCCCGAAGCCCGCCCGAAGCCCGCCCGAAGCGGACCTGAAGCCTGTCTGAAGCGGACCTCAAGCCCGCCTCAAACCTGCCTGAAGCCCGCCGTCCCCGTCGTCGCTGCCGCCCCGGACCGCCCGCGCGGTTCGGGGCACGGTCGCGTTCTGGCTACGATCGGTGAGCGCGGGACGGGGACGTGCCGCGTAGTTACCGACTTTCGGCGGGAGAAGACGGATGGCACACGCACGGGCCGGGCAGCCGGCGCAGCCCGGTGACCTGGTGGACGTGGCGAGGCTGGTGACGGCGTACTACGCGCTGAACCCGGACCCGCAGGAGCCCGGGCAGCGGGTGGCGTTCGGGACCTCGGGACACCGGGGCTCGTCGCTGGACGCTGCCTTCAACGAGGACCACATCGCCGCGACCACGCAGGCGATCTGCGAGTACCGCGCCGAACAGGGCGTCGCCGGACCGGTGTTCCTGGGCGCCGACACCCACGCCCTCTCGGAGCCGGCCAAGGTCACCGCCCTGGAGGTGCTGGCCGCCAACGGCGTCCACGTCCTGATCGACGACGCCGACGGCTACACCCCCACCCCGGCGGTCTCCCACGCGATCCTCGCCCACAACCGGCGCAGCCCCCGCGCCCTCGCGGACGGCATCGTGATCACCCCCTCGCACAACCCGCCGCGCGACGGCGGCTTCAAGTACAACCCGCCCAGCGGCGGCCCGGCCGGATCCCAGGCCACCAGCCGGATCCAGGACCGCGCCAACGAACTGATCCGCGAGGGCATGCGCGGCGTCAGGAAGGTCCCGTACGCGCGGGCCCTGGCCGCCGCCACCACCGGACGCCACGACTACCTCGGCAGCTACGTCGAGGACCTGCCCTCCGTCCTGGACCTGGACGCGGTGCGCGCCGCCGGGCTGCGCATCGGCGCCGACCCGCTGGGCGGCGCCTCGGTGGACTACTGGGCGCGCATCGCCGAGACCCACCGCCTGGACCTGACCGTCGTCAACCCGGTGACCGACCCGACCTGGCGGTTCATGACGCTGGACTGGGACGGCAGGATCCGCATGGACTGCTCCTCCCCGGCCGCGATGGCCTCCCTCATCGGCCGCAAGGACCAGTACGCCATCGCCACCGGCAACGACGCCGACGCCGACCGGCACGGCATCGTCACCCCCGACGGCGGCCTGATGAACCCCAACCACTACCTGGCGGTGGCCGTCGACTACCTCTACCGCCACCGCGCCGACTGGCCCGGCGACGCCGGCGTCGGCAAGACCCTGGTCTCCTCCTCGATGCTCGACCGCGTCGCCGCCGACCTCGGCCGCGCCCTGGTGGAGGTCCCGGTCGGCTTCAAGTGGTTCGTCGACGGCCTGCTGGAGGGCTCCATCGGCTTCGGCGGCGAGGAGAGCGCCGGCGCCTCCTTCCTGCGCCGCGACGGCGGCGTGTGGACCACCGACAAGGACGGCATCCTGCTGGCCCTGCTGGCCGCCGAGATCACCGCCGTCACCGGCACCACCCCCAGCACCCGCTACCGCGAGCTGACCGGGCGCCACGGCGCCCCCTCCTACGCCCGCGTCGACGCCCCCGCCGACCGCGAGCAGAAGGCCCGCCTGGCCCGGCTCTCCCCGGAACGGGTCGGCGCCGGCGAGATCGCCGGGGAGAAGATCACCGCCGTCCTCGCCAACGCCCCCGGCAACGGCGCCGCGATCGGCGGCATCAAGGTCTGCACCGAGAACGCCTGGTTCGCCGCCCGCCCCTCGGGCACCGAGGACGTCTACAAGATCTACGCCGAGTCCTTCCACGGCGACGACCACCTCGCCCGGGTCCAGGACGAGGCCCGTGCCCTGGTCGGCGAGGTCCTGCGGGGCTGAACCCCCGCGCGGGTGCCCCGGACCGGCTCACCGCCGGCCCGGGGCACCCGCGCCGTTCCCGGGCCCGCTCCCTCACACCCGGGCGGGCCGCGCCGCGGCCTCCCCGGCCCGCGCCGGGCGCCCGTCGCGGGTGCTCGCCGCCGCCACCGCGCACGCCACCAGCGCCAGCACCGCCGCCACGAACGGGAACCACCGCCCGCCCAGCACCGAGATCGCCGCCGACCCCGCCACACCCCCCGCCGCCGTCCCCAGGTACAGCGCACTGCTGTTCAGCGAGATCAGCAGCGGCGCGCTCCCCGGATCGATCGACGCCAGCCGGTGCGGCAGCGCCACCGACACCGCCCACCCCGCCAGCGGCACCACCAGCGCGTACCCCAGCGCCCCCGGCATGCTGCGCCCCAGCCACGGCAGCGCGGCGAACGCGCCCGCGGCCACCGCCGAGCCGGTCAGCAGCACTCGGCGCACCCCGACGCGGTCCACCAGGCGCCCGCCCAGCCAGCTGCCGGCCACCGACATCACGCCGCTGGTGAGCAGGATCAGGCTCAGCCGGTCGGAGTCGCCGCCGGTGGCGCCGGCCACGGCGGTGGACAGGTAGATGTAGACGCTCTGGAAGGCGAGGAAGAACACCAGCGTGGTGGCCGCGGCGCCCAGCACCCGGCGCTGCCCCAGCGGCGCCAGCCGGGCCTTCAGGGCGGGGGCGGCGGTGGGGGCGGGCAGGTCGCGCAGCAGCAGCGCCAGGCCGGCCAGCGCGGCCAGGCCCAGGGCGGTGACCAGCCACATCGTCATCCGCCAGTCGGTGCGCCCCACCCAGGTGCCCAGCGGCACCCCGAGGGCGGTGGCCACCGTCATCCCGCCGAGCACCGTCGCCAGCGCCCGGCCGCGCCGCTCGGGGGCGACCAGGGTGGTGGCCACCGCGTTGGCGGTCGGCGTGTAGAGGGCGGCGCCGACCGCGGCGAGCACCCGGGTGGCCAGCAGCAGCCCGTAGCTGGGGGCCAGCGCGCTGAGCGCGTTGGCGGCGCTGAACACGGCGAGCGCGATCAGCAGCAGGCGCCGGCGCGGCCAGCGGGCGGTGAGCGTGGCCAGCACCAGGGCCAGCAGCGCGTAGCCGAGCGCGAAGACGGTGACCAGCTGGCCGGCGGCCGGCACCGACACGTCCAGGTCGGCGGCGATCGGGCCGAGGATGCCGGCGAAGACCATCGAGTCGGTGCCCATGGCGAAGGTGCCGAGGGCGAGCAGGAGCAGAGGTACGGGCACGGGAGGGCCCCCCGGGGCGCATGGGACGGATCGGCGGACGGACCGCCCGGCGGACTGTCGGGCGGACTGTTGGATAGGCATGCAACAGTTTGACGCTCGTCAAACACTCGGGGATGGGTGGATGATTGTCAAACCATCCGTTCACCCCCGGCGGTCCGAGGAGCAGTGCCATGAGCGACGACGAGCGGCTTCCCCAGCCCGCCACCGCCGACATCGACCTCGTCACGGTCCTGCACGCCCTCGGCGACCCCGTACGGATGACCCTGCTGCTCAGCTACGCCGACGACGCCGAACACTCCTGCGCCCCCCGCGACCTGGGCCTGGACCACCTCCACAAGTCGACCGTCTCCCACCACATGCGGGTGCTGCGCGAGGCCGGCGTCACCACCACCCGCGTCGCCGGCCGCAACCGCTTCGTCAGCCTGCGCCGCACCGATCTCGACGCCCGTTTCCCCGGGCTGCTCGACGCGCTCCTGGACGCCCCGGCAGCTCCCTCGCGGTAAGGGCCGGCCGGGTCCTCGGGCGGGCTTCGCCCCGGCTGCCGCCACGGGCGTAGGCCCGTGGTCGCAGGGCGCCGCGGGCCTCCTGCCGCGGGCGGACGCGCGGGGCGGCGGCGCGTCGGCACAGTGGGCGGGTGACCGGATCCCAGCCCAGCCGCCCGTCCGACCCCCTGCCCGACTCCCCGTCCGACCCCCCGTCCGGCTCGCTGCCCGGCCGCCTGTCGGGCAGCCCGTCCGGCTCGCTGCCCGGCCGTCGGCCCGGCCGTCGCGGTGTCCTCGGGGCGCTCGCCCTGGGTGCCGCCGCCGTCGCCTCCGCCGCCGTCGCCTCCGGTGCCGGGCCCGTCCGCGCCGACGGCGTGCCGGGGCCCCGCCTGAGCCTGCCCGCGCCCACCGGCCCCCACCCCGTCGGCGCCGCCCACCTGTACCTGAGCGATCCCGCCCGCACCGACGCCTGGGCCCCCACGCCGCGCCCGCGCGAGCTGCGCGCCCGTCTCTGGTACCCGGCGGCCCCCGGCGCCCGTGGCCCGTACGCGCCGTGGATGAGCCCGGCCGAGACCGCCCACCTGCAAGCCGCCTACTTCGCCGTCCCCGGTGCCCGCCTCGCCTGGCCCGCCACCCACGCCCGCCCCTGCGCGCCGGTGGACCGCGGCCGTCGCCACCCCGTGGTCCTCGCCTCCCACGGCTCCGGCGCCGACAGCTCCTTCAACACCGTCCTCGCCGAGGAACTCGCCTCCCACGGCCACGTCGTCGCCGCCGTCGACCACACCTTCGATGCCGGTGAGGTCGAATTCCCCGGCCACCGCCTCGAAGTGCGCGACAAGGCCCGGGTCCAGGCCATGACCGACGCCGGGATCGTCGCCTACCGCGCCGCCGACGTGCGCCTCCTGCTCGACCGCCTGGAACGCGGTCCGCTGCCCGCCGGCCTCGACACCGCCCTCGACCTCGACGCCGTCGGCATGTTCGGCCACTCCATGGGGGGCGCCACCACCGTCCAGGCCCTGCGCGACGACCCGCGCATCCGCGCCGGAGCCGTCCTGGACGGCCCCCTGTTCGGTACCGCCGCCACCGCCGGCCTGGACCGCCCCCTGCTGCTGATGGCCTCCGCCTGGGACAGCCCGGCCCGCGACGCGATGTGGGACGCCCTGTGGCCCCGCCTGACCGGCTGGCGCCGCCGCCTGACCCTCACCCGCTCGGGCCACCTCTCCTACTGCGACCTCCAACTCCTCGTCCCCCAGGGCCAGTCCGTCTTCGCCTGGCCCGCCGACCGGCTGGAGCACTTCCTGGGCACCGGCGACCCCCGCCGCGCCGTCGACGCCCAACGCGCCTTCCTCACCGCCTACTTCGGTCTCCACCTGCGCGGCATCCCGGCCCCCCTGCTGGACGCGCCCACACCCCGCTGGCCGGAGATCCGCTTCGACGCCTGAACCCGCCGCGCCGGCCTCCCGCGCGCCGGCCACCTGCTACCCGGCGGTATACGGGTTGACGATGGTGTGGTGCCGGTGGGCGGTCTCCAGGACCTCCTGCGGGAACCGGGGCCCGGCGATGTAGTGGCGGCCCTTGGTCTGCCCCACCGCTGTCAGCAGTTCCGCCTTGGTCAGGGCCTGCAGGTCCCGCGTCGCCTGCTGGGTGTTGATCGCTTCGGCCTTCTCGTAGCGCGAGCGGCGCACCCTGCCCACCATGGCCACTTCGTGCAGAGCGGTCGTCTGCCGCTCGGTGATCCCGTGCCGGCCGGCCGCCTCGATGAGCTGGGTCCAGCAGTCGTTGGAGCGGTCGACGCGGCGCTGGACCCGCTGCGTCTGCTGGTGGTACGCGAGGAGATTGAACTTGATCCACGGCAGGGTGTCCCGCTGGGGTGACCAGACGGGACCGCCGACCTCGCGCAGCACCTTGTAGTACTCCCAGGTGTTGCCGGGCATCCCCAGCCACTCCTCGATCGAGGAGAACTCGGGGGCGAGGACTCCGCCCCGGGCGATCAGGAGGGTCTGCAAGGAGCGGGACATCCGGCCGTTGCCGTCCGACCAGGGGTGGATCTTCACCAGGTTGAGGTGGGCCATCGCGGCCCGTACGAGGACGTGGCTGTCGAGGTCGCCCTCGTTGAGCCAGTCGACGAGCTCGCTCGTCAGGCCGGGCAGCAGTTCGTGGTCCGGTCCCTCGTAGTCCGTGGCGAGATCATCACCGGGGGCGGTGATCCGGATGGCCGTCCTGCGCCACTGTCCGGCGGTCCTGAGCGGGTGGTGGTGGCCCTGGAGCATCCAGTGCAGGGCGTTGAGGAGTTCCTTGCTGTGGCGGAAGTCGGCGGCGTCGTGGAGGGACTGGATGTAGGTCATGGCCTGCTGGTAGGCCAGGGTCTCCTTCTTGTTCTCGTCGCTGGCCTCGACCTCGCGCTCGCCGTCCATCAGGTCGGCGACGTCCCTCGCGTCGACCCGGTAGCCCTCGATGGTGTTCGAGGCGGCGATGGCGCTGGCCGTCAGGGCCTTGCGCAGGTCGGACGTCCACTTCGTCGGGGCCTGCTGCACGGCGTGGCGCAGCTGGTCGCGCATGGAGTCGACCTGCTCCAGGACCTGGTGGTCGACGGAGTCGAGGCGGGGAGTCTGATACAGCATGAATCAATGATACCCATCTCCTATCATTCAATCCAGGCTGCCACCGGCCGGTGGCCGGCCGCGCGGAGGCCGTCGCATGCCCGTGCGCGGCGGAGCGGGAGGCCCGTGGCGACGGGCCTCCCGCTCCCGGATCCGTCCCGGAGACGGGGGATCAGTACGGCACGGGCCGGTTCTCGCGGACCCACAGCCGCTCGGCCTCGCTGCCGGACGGGGGCGGGGCGATGCCGTCCGTCATCCACAGGTCCTGGGGCGTCTCGTCGATGTGGAACTCGCAGTACAGGCCGCGCCCGGTGGTGTGGGGCGCGAGGAGGGCGGCGAGCGCCTCACGGGTGTGGCGGCGGGCCTGCGGGTCCGCGTTGTGGCGGGCGATGTGCTCGACCGTGACGCGCACCGCGGTGCCGGTGGGCTCGCCGCCGACGTGGAAGGAGTCGGCGGCGACCTCGTGGAAGAGGGTCATGACGTAGAACTCCGGCAGCCCGACGCGGGTGTAGAACCCGGTGATGTCGCCGGAGAGCCGGCGTTTCTGCTCGGGGGTGTAGGCGCCGGGAGGGTGGTAGACGTGCCACAGCGGCATGGGATGCGCTCCTGGGTGTCGGTGTTTCGCGGGTGCGGCGCGGTGCGGCGCCGTTCGGGGTGCGGCGGTCAGCGGCCGATGCGTACGGCCAGGCCCTCCACGGGCCCGGACAGGGCGGCCTTGAGGGCCCGGGTGGCGTCGTCGACGAGCACCTCGCTGTCGCCGCGCGCGAGGGCGTCCAGGACGGCCCGCGCGACCTCGGCCGGCGGGATCTTCTCGACCGGGACGGCCGCGACCATCTCGGTGTCCGCGAAGCCCAGGTGCACGCCGAGGACCTGGGTGCGCTGGGCGGCGAGCTCCAGGCGCAGCGAGTTGGTCAGCGACCACAGCGCGGCCTTGGACGCCCCGTAGGCCCCGGAGCCCGAACCCCAGGACAGCAGCGAGTGGATGTCCACCAGCGCGCCGCCGCCGCGCGCGGCCAGCACCGGCGCGAACGCCCGGGCGATGCGCAGCGGGCCGAGGACGTTGGTCTCGAAGGTGGCCCGGATCCCGTCCAGGTCGCCGGTCAGCAGCGGTGCCGGGTACAGGACGCCGGCGTTGTTGAAGACGATGTCGACGTCGCCGGCGAGGGCGGCCGCGGCGGCCACCGAGGCGTCGTCGGTGACGTCCAGGGCGAGGACCTCCACCCGCGGGTCCCGGCCGGCGCCGGGGGAGGGGGTGCGGGCGGTGGCGTAGACCTTCGCCGCGCCGCGGGCCAGCAGTTCCCCGACGAACGCCCGGCCCAGGCCGCGCAGGCCTCCGGTCACCAGGACGGTGGAGCCTTCGATCACGGTCATGTGCGTCTCCTCGCTCTCCGGGCGGCGCCGGCCGTTGCCTGGCGGGCGCCGCAGCATTTAGATTATTATCATCATCTAAACCGGATGGGAAAGTAGGCACACCACACCGGCACACCACACCGCCGACCGCCGGAGGAAAGGAGCCACGGCATGCCCCGCGTGTCACGCGCCGAGGCCGAACGCAGCCGCAGCCGCGTCATCGACCACACCGCCCGCCTGATCCGGGAGAAGGGCACCGGCCAGGTCAGCGTCCCCGAGGCGATGGCCGCCGCCGGCCTCACCCACGGCGGCTTCTACCGCCACTTCGCCTCCAAGGACGACCTCCTCGCCCAGGCCCTCGCCGCCGCCTTCACCGAACGCCGCGAAGCCATGGAACAACTCGCCGGCCAGCCCCCCGCCGGACACACCCCCCGCGACGAGTTCCTCGACCGCTACCTCTCCCCGCTCCACCGCGACCACCCCGGCCACGGCTGCGCCGCCGCCGCCCTGGCCGCCGACGCCGCCCGCACCGAACCCGGCTCCCCCCTGCGCACCGCCTACACCACCGGACTGCGCGAACTCCTCGACGCCCTCGCCGCCCTGCCCGACGGCGCCGCCCTGCCCGACGGTGCCCTGCCCGACGGCGCCGCCCTGCCCGACGGTCCCGCCCTGCCCGACGGCGCCGCCCGCCAGGACACCCTCGCCGACCTGTCCACCATGGTCGGCGCACTGCTCCTCGCCCGCGCCAGCGACGACGACACCCTGTCCGCGGAACTCCTGACCGCCGCCCGCCACCGCCTGACCGCCGCCCGCGCGGACAACGGCCGGGCACCCGCCTAGCGCCGTACGGAACCGGGAACGGAAGGACCCCCCACATACCGACCGGGCCGCCCCCGGAGCCCTCAAGGCCGTCGCCGCGGTCGCCGGCCCCCGGGTCAGGCGCGCCGTCGCGAAGAACCTCGACGTCCTGAAAGACCTCCTCGAAACCCGCTGACCCCCTGCACTCCCGACATTCAACGTCGGGGAACGGCACCTCGGGTCTCGACCGCCGACCCGAATTCCGATCACCGGATCGACGTACTACCGGCGGGCCGGGGCCGACCGCCACAACATCCACGTCGACACCGCGAGCGGCGCGAAGGAGTCCCGCCCGGAGCCCGACCCGGTGCCGCAGTTCCTCCCGCCCGGCGACGCACCGAAGATCACCGGGCTCGACCGGCACTCCCGCTCCGCCCTCCACCGTGGGCCGGCCCCCGCCCCGCGTGAGAAGTCGGCCCGGCCGACTTCTCACGCGGGGTGTCTCGCCGCCCGGGGCTCCCGGGCCGTGAGGGCTGCCGCCGCGCGCCGGAAGTCGGCCGGGCCGACTTCTCGTGCGCGGGGGCGTTCGCCGGGGTCTGGGCGCCGGGCTTGCTCCCGTACGGGCCGGGCGCCGTCGGCGGGGGCGGGCGTGGCCGGGAAAGCGGACCGCCCGGTGGCCGGCTCGACGGAGCGGGCGACCGGGCGGTCCGGGGGCGTGCGGTCAGACGGTGACCCGTTCGGCGCGCTGCGCCGGGACGTCGGCGGGGGTGTTCTCCCGGGGCGTGGGGAGCACGGCCATGATCACGGCGGAGATCACGATGGTCGCCGCCCAGGCCAGCCCGTACCGGCCGACGGGGGTGTCGGAGAACGGGCCGGCGAACCAGTCGCACTTGGTGAAGGCGAGCCCGGTCAGCAGCGCGAGCACCCAGGAGACCATCGCCTGCCAGCAGAAGCCGCCCTTGTACCAGTACCGGCTGTTCCTGCTGGTGTCCATCAGCGCGGCGGCGTCGTAGCGCACCGCGCGCGAGCGGCGCCGGAACATGTCCACCGCGTAGACGCCGATCCAGGCCGAGAAGGAGACGGCGAGCAGGATCAGGAAGGTGATGAAGGAGCCCAGGAAGCTCTTGGCGACCAGCATCAGCAGCAGGCCGCCGACCAGCGAGATCACGGCGTTGATGCTGACGGCCATGGCGCGCGGCAGCTTCACGCCCATGGTCTGCGCGGTGAAGCCGGCCGAGTACATGGAGAGGCTGTTGATCAGCAGCATGCCCACGATCGCGGTCAGCAGGTAGGGCACGGCCAGCCAGGTCGGCAGCAGGTCACCGAGGAAGGAGACCGGGTCCGCGGCCTGCGCCAGGCCGGGGGAGGCCACCGCCATCACGGCGCCCATCAGCACCATCGGCACCATCACCAGGCCGGCACCGGAGACCGTCACGCCGACGATCTTCCGGCCGGAGGCGGCGTGCGGCAGGTAGCGGGCGAAGTCCGGGCCGGTGGGGACCCAGCTGATGCCGCCGGCGGCGATGGTCCCGATGCCGGCGATCATCATCGCGGTGGTGCCCGCGGGCTTGGAGAAGACCTCGCTCCAGTGCATGGTCGCGACCAGGTAGCCCAGCACCAGGACGCTGAAGACACCGAACAGGTACGTCGACCAGGTGTTGCAGACGTTCAGCGCCTTCCGTCCGAGGCCGGAGACCAGGAAGGTGCAGGCGACGAAGGCGAACAGCGTGATGACGATCAGCGCGGTGTTGCTCCTGACGCCGAAGAGCAGGTCGAGGACGGTCAGCACCGCGTAGGCGCCGGTGACGGCGTTGATCGTCTCCCAGCCGAACCGGGCGACCCACAGGATCGCGCCGGGGAAGAGGTTGCCGCGCACGCCGAAGGTGGCCCGGGAGAGCGTGGCACCCGGGGCCCCGCCCCACTTCCCGGAGACCGACAGCACGCCGACCATGCCGAAGGAGGCGAGTGCGGCGCACGCGGCGACGATCAGGACCTGCCAGAAGTTCAGCTGGTTGAACACCACCAGGGCCGCGCCCATGGTGAGGAGCAGGACGCTGATGTTCGCGGCGACCCAGGTCGGGAAGAGCTCGCGGACTCTGCCCCGGCGTTCGTGGTCCGGGACGGGTTCGATACCGCGGGTCTCTATCGCGCCGCCGGTTTCGGCGGTGGACGGGTTGTCCATGAGGGTGGCTCCGTGCGTGTGAAGCGGAGATAAAACGGGCAAATAGAACATTTATGGAACTCTTCGCGCGTAGCGCGGGGATTGAGTCATCCTACTTTGCCCGCTTCGCCTTCCGGCCTGGGCCGGAGCCCTCCGGAGGCGGGGCAAGCGCGAGGCGTGTCAGGGACGGGACAGGCCGGTTGTGCGGGAGGCGGGCCTCCCGCACAACCGGTGCCGCGGGACCGGGAGCGGCGCTCCGGTCAGGCGGGGGCGCCGAACAGGGCGCGGGAGGCGTCGGTCAGGCCGGTGACGGTGACCGGGGTGCGGGCGTGCTCGGCCCAGGCCTCGGGGGTCAGGCGCAGGCGCTCGGAGACGACCACCCGCCCGTCCAGGACGTCGCGGTCGATGCCGTCGCCGCGGTAGCCGAGCCGGCGGGAGACGGCCAGGGAGGCGTGGTTGTCGGCGAAGGAGAGCGAGGTCGCCGACTGGGTGCCGAGCTCGGCGAAGGCCAGGTGGAGCATCGCGGCGCGCATCTCGGTGCCCAGCCCCCTGCCCTGGTGCTCCAGGCCGAGCCAGGAACCGGAGACGATCTCGCGCCGCACGCCGAACTCCTTGGCGCGCATGTCCTGGATGCCCACCGGGCGCCCCCCGTGGAAGACGACCAGGTTCAGCGCCCAGTCCCGCGGGCTCCAGCGGCCCAGCCGCAGCCAGTGCGACTGCGCCACGTGCCGGGCCCGTTCGGCGGGCGGCAGCTCGCCCCACGGCGTCAGGAACGGGCGGTCCCGGGGCAGGTGGACGCCGCGCGCGGCGACGCCGGCCACCTCGGCGAGTTCGTCCTCGGTGGGCAGGCGCAGTTCCAGGCGGGGCGAGGTCACGCGCAGCCCGTACAGGGGCCAGTGGTCGGCGATCATCGGGCCAGTGTGCCCAGCGGGCGGGGCGGCGTGCACCGCCATTTCGGGGGCGCGCGCCGCAGGGGAGGCGCCGGGCGGATCGGGCGCGGTCCTCCTCCGGGGCGGCGAGGGCGGTCGCGCAGCAGGTGGCCGGTGTCGCGGCGTGCCCGTCCGCGCGTTGTCGAAGAAGCCCTTCCGGCGATTCCAAACATGCGCAGCGGTGTTCAAATCGCCGGTTCCTGTTCCTATTCTCCGGTCATGGCTAACGGCGTGTTCCACACCGTGTACGGCATCGAGATCGACCTGACCCTGCCCGACCTCGGCGACCCGGACCGTCCCGGTCTGCTGGAAGAGATCACCACCCCGATCGAGCGGCGCGAGCGCGAACTCCTGGAGTGCCTGGACCACCGTTCCGGCTCCTGCCGGGCCGAGGAGCACGGCCGGTCCCCGTGGATGACGATCCGTCGCCGCACGGCCGGCGGACGCACCGGGTGGGTGGCCGCCCACCTGCCGGTGCGTCACACCCCCACGCCCGAGGAGAGCGCGAAGCACGAGGCGATGAAGGAGCGGATCGCGCGGGTCGCCGAGCGGCACGGTCTGCGCGCGGAGGTCGAGGCGCGCGCGACCGACGGGCGGGTGCGCACCGACGTCCTCGTCACCGGCGACCACGGCCGGCGGATCGGCTGGGAGGCCCAGTACGCCCCGATCAGCGCCGACACCGTCCGCCGCCGCTCCCGGGCGGCCGCCGAGCAGGGGATCGTCCCGCTGTGGGTGACCGACACCGACCGGTCCCCGGTCATCGGGCGGGCACCGTGGGCCAGGGTCGACGGCTTCGGCTGGAAGGAGATCGCCTCCCCGCTCGCCATGATGGTGCGTGCCGGGGTGCGCCACCTCCAGCAGTGGAAGTGCCTGCCGAGCAGCGAGCGGACCTGCCCGGACAACGGCGGCTCCTGCGGCCGGTTCCACGCCGGGTGGTTCCTGCCCGCGCTGTGCCTGCCGGCCGAGCCGCCCACCGAGGTCGACCGGCTCGTCGTCGCCAGCGCGGACGGCGAGTTCGTGCCGATGCGCATCCCCGGCCGGCGCGACCCGCGGGCCGTCTCCCGGATGTGGGTACCCGCCGCCGACCGGGACCGCTGGCACGACATGTTCGGCCCCACCGGCGACGAGAACCCCCCGCCCGGGCCCGTGGCCGGGGGCGCCTGCACCCGCCGGGGACCCGACGCGTCCTGCCGCTACGGGGAGGAGACCCTCACCTTCGACGACCACCGCCCCCGGCGCGGCAACCCCGCCGGCACCGGCCTGCGCACCTTCGACGAGGTGCCCGCGCGGCTGTTCAGGGTGCCGCCGCAGGGCCGCGGGCTCGACGTCACCGCCGCCCAGCGCGGCACCGCGGCCCTCGCGCACGGCTGCGAGCCCTGGCAGATCGGCCCGTGCGCCCGCTGCGGATCGCCGATCCACCGCTACGGCGGCCGCGGCGTCCACGCCTGCGCGGCGTGCCGGGCGAGGGTCGCCCGGCGGTGAGGCCCGCGGCCGGGCAACCCGCGCCGGTGGGGCCCGGGACCGGTGGTGCCCGTCCGGGCACCCCGCGCTGACGTTTCACCAGGCCACGCCCTGTGGTACGTTCTGCGTCGCCGAGTGCGACCGCGACGAACCGCGGCCACGGACCGAGGAGGTGAGACCGATCAACGCAGTGACAGGTCGGGGCTCCCTCCCGTACGGAGGCTAGGGAGCGCCCGCGGACGGCAATCCCGAAAGGCGTGAACACGCCATGCAGTTCACCTCCCGTACGTCCACCGACGGCGTCACCGAGCAGCTCTTCATCCTCCCCGGCGTTTCCGGAACCGACGGTGCCGACGGCGGCGTCCCCGGCATCCCCGGCGTCCTGTGGACCCCCGAGGGCGACACCGGCCCGCGCCCGCTGATCCTCGTCGGCCACGGCGGCGGCCAACACAAGAAGGCCCCCGGTGTCCTGGCCCGCGCCCACCGCTTCGCCCGCGAGGGCGGCTACGCGGTCGCCGCCCTCGACGCCCCCGGCCACGGGGACCGCCCGCGCAGCCCGCAACTCGCCGCCGCCGTCGGCGAGTTGCGCACCCGCATGCGGAGCGGCGGGGACGTCAGCGCCGCCGTCGCCGCCCTGCACGAACTGCTCGCCGGCCAGAGCGTGCCCGAGTGGCGCACCGCCCTGGACGCGCTGCACCGGCTCCCGGACGTCGGCGAGTGCCCTACCGGCTACTGGGGCGTCTCGCTCGGCTGCGGCCTCGGCGTGCCCTTCGTCGCCGCCGAACCGCGGGTGCGCGCCGCCGTCCTCGGCCTCAACGGCGCCGAGACCTCCGCCGAGGCCGCCGCCCGGATCACCGTCCCGGTGGAGTTCCTGGTGCAGTGGGACGACGAACGCGTCCCGCGCGAAGCCGCCCTGGCCCTGTTCGACACCCTCGGCTCCCCGGACAAGACCCTGCACGCCAACCCCGGCGGCCACGGCGACATCCCCGCCTTCGAACTCGACAGCGCCCTGCGCTTCTTCGCCCGCCACCTGGGCGGCTGACGGCTGACGGCCGCGGGCCCTGGCGTCCCGCTCCCGGGCGCAGGGCCCGCGGCAGGCTCGGAGCCGGCCGCGCTGGGCGGCCCGCACCCCGGCCTGGAAGCGGCCGGCGGCGCCCAACCGGTCCATCAGGTCGGCCATCTGGCGCTTGACGGTGCGGGCACAGACGCCGGGCTTGCGGCCCGCCGCCTCGTCGGTGTGGCCGGCCGCGGCCAGCTCCAGCAGGGTGCGTTCGGCCGCGGTGAGGCCCTGCCCGTCCACCGGGACACAGGCTCCGAACGGGTCTGCCACGGACCAGAGTCGGTCGAACAGGGCGCAGGCGACGGACAGCATGCCGGGGCTGTCCACCTCCAGGGCGCCGCGGCGCGGGTCGGCCGGGTCCGGCGGGAGGACGAAGCAGGGTGGCGAGCGCCTTCGGCACCTTCCGGGACCTGTGACGCGGCCGGAGCACCGGGCTGCCCGGCGCCGCGCGCGGTGGTGGTCAGGGCAGCCGGACGGCTTCGAGCCCGGCGTCGTCCAGCAGTGCTTCGATCAGGGCCGGGGGCCCGGCGACCTTGGTGGCCCACAGGTCGTAGTCGGTGCCCAGGAGCCAGGAGCGGTCCTCGGCCCAGAGGTTGGACGGGCTGAAGTGGGTCCGCGGGTTGTCGTACAGGACACCGGCGTCGCCGAGGCGGCCCGTGCGGACGTGGGCGTTGTGGTAGTCGGCGTCCGCTCCGAGCGTCAGCGGGCTGTAGTAGGCCAGGCAGCGGGTGTCCGGGCCGGCCGGGCTGTGGGCGGCGAGGACGGCGGTCAGCCGGTTCCAGCTCTCGCGGTCCAGGCTGCCCTCGGTGGGCGGGAGGATGCCGAGCGGCAAGCTGCCCCGCTTCCTGACGGAGGGGAAGCAGGCGCGGGACGGCAGCAGCCCGTCGGGCACGGCCGGGTCGCCGGTGCGTCCGGCGAGTTCCGCCCAGCGCAGCCGCCGCCAGCCGGCGCCGGGGTGCCCGGCGCGGCCCAGGTCGCCGCCCGTGACGACGCCCGCCGTGTCGAAGTCGACGCCCGGCGCGACGAGTTGGGGCTCGGCGCTCCCGTCGGCCAGGCGTGCCTGGCGCTCCTCGTGGTGGGAGAGCGCGGTCGGCCCCCGCTCGTGCTCGTACATGGCGTTGAGCACCCAGGCCGCGTCGGGCATCGCGGGCGGCATGAACCCGGTCAGGCCGTCGCCGCACAGCTCCGGCAGCCAGCCGGCTGCGGTGGGCGGGGCGGGCGGCCACAGGTCCGCGAGCGGGTCCGGTTCCTCGGTCATGCGTTCCATGATCGCAGTGCCCGGCCGCGTCGGCGGGGCGGGCGCCCGGTGGTGGGGGCCGTCAGTGGCCGGCCCCGGGGCGGTCGAGGGCGGCGACCTCGCGTACGGCGTCGGCGACGGCGCGGAAGTCCTTCCTCAGGATCGCGTCGTGGTTGCTGGCGACCTTCGCGCCGACCTCGACGTACGGGTTGCGCTCGGCCAGCGCCGGCAGGCTCGCGCGGATGACCTCCTGCTCGTCGCCGCGGCTGCCCAGCGACGTTCCCGAGGCGACCACGTACCGGGTCGGGACGGTGAGGGCGTCCAGGACCGGGCCCAGTTCGCGGGCGACCAGGCCGAGTTCGACGTTGCAGTCGGCCATCTGCCCGGGGGTCATCCGCGGGGTCAGGCCGGTGGGGCGCAGCAGTGCCATGACCGGGCCCCACAGTCGGAACTGGCGGCGGATGCGCCGTTCCAGGTCGTCGGTGAGCCAGTCGTAGGGCTGGGCGCCCTCGACGAGGACGGTGCCGACGGTGCGGCCGGGGTGGCGGGAGGCCCGGTGCGCGGC
Organism: Kitasatospora sp. NPDC091335; assembly: GCF_044757205.1. NCBI lineage: Bacteria > Bacillati > Actinomycetota > Actinomycetes > Kitasatosporales > Streptomycetaceae > Kitasatospora > Kitasatospora sp. NPDC091335. Next base: position 69,532 of record NZ_JBIVUM010000018.1, read on the forward strand.
GACGAACGCGCCGTAGGACCAGCCGACGAGCAGCGCCCGGTCTACGCCGCGGGCGGCGAGGACGGCGTCGACGTCCCGGACGGCGGCTTCGAAGGAGTAGTCCGCGGAGCGCTTCGACCTGCGGCCGCGGGCCCGCTCGTCGTAGGTGATGTGCCGCCACCGGGGGCCGAGTTCGGCGATGACCCGGCGCCAGTAGCCCTGGGTGGCGAACTGGCCGTTGAGGTAGAGCACGGGCAGGCCGGGGCCGCCGGTGTCGGTGGCGGCCAGGGCGGTGTCGTCGACCGGCACCATGCCGGTCCAGGCGGTCGGGTGGGTCGGGGGTGGGGCGGTGTTCGTCATGTCGTCCCCCTGGAGGGTGTCGGGCCCCGGGCCGGGGTCAGAGGCTGTGGGCGGTGATGTCGCCGTGGCTGGTGGTGGCGCGGATGTCGAGCACGGTGGTGCCGTCGTTGCGCAGGGCGTTGCCGATGCGGCCGTGGCCGGTGCCGGCGTCCAGGGCGGCGGAGACGCCGGCGGCGGCGCCGACCGTGATGTTCCCGGACTGGGTGGCCAGTTCGACGGTGCCGCGGTGGGCCTCGGTGATGCGGATGTCGCCGCGGGTGGTGCTGATCCGGGCGGGGCCGGCGAGCCGGCCGACCTCGACGTCGCCGTCGACGGCGGTCAGGTGCAGGCCCGCGGCCTCGTCGATCTTGGTCTGGCGGTACGCGCCCTCGAAGGCGATCTCGCCCAGGCGGCCGACGGCGCGCAGCTCGGCGGCGGCCGCCCTGCCCTCGACGGCGGAGCCGGCCGGCAGCCGGACGGTGACCTCCAGGGAGCCGGTGGGGCCGAGGAGCTGGTGTCCGGCGGCGGGGGTGACGATCCGCAGGACGCCGTCGGCGTAGGAGACGGTGGTCCGCTCGGCGGCCTGGACGTCCCGGTTCTTGCCGGGGTCGGCGGGCCGGACCTCGACGGTGGTGTCGGTGCGCTCGGCGGCGATGAGCTGGACGCGGCCGCCGGGGACGTCCAGGACGGCGGTGATCGCGGCGGGGGTGTCGAACGTCTGCACGGTGTTCTCCCGGTACGGGTGCGGGTGGGGCGGGGACCCGGTTCGGATCCGCCCCCGTTGGTGTTTCTGACATTGGAAACGCTACGTTGCTTTCAATGGATCGGCAACTAATTCGTTGCGTCAGATCGGCGATATTGCAGGTGAATGATGGGAAAGTGTTGCAACGGGCATGCCGGGTAATGCAACGACGGCAGCCGTGATCATTGCAATGGATGAAGGGTGAACGCTATGGTGGGGGCGGCCGGGCAGCACGCGCCGGTGAGAACCCGCGAGAACCGAGGAGAAGCGCGATGCCGGGAGGCAGGCTCACCCAGCAGGAACGCCAGCAGATCGCGCTGGGGCTGGCCGACGGCCTGCCCTACGCCGAGATCGCCCGGCGCCTGGAACGTCCCACCTCGACCGTCACCCGCGAGGTGATGCGCAACGGCGGCCCCGTCGCCTACCGCGCCGACCTCGCCCACCGGGCCACCGAGCGCCGCGCCCAGCGCCGCCCGCCCGCCCCTGCCGGCACCCCGCGGCCCGGGCCGCGGCAGCCAGGGCGTGACAGCGAGGCCGTGGCCGCGTACGAGGAGCAGTTCACCACCGTCCTGATGGGCTCGGGCCTGTCCCGGATGGGCGCCAGGGTGATCACCTGCCTGTCGACCACCGACGCGGGCAGCCTCACCGCCGCCGAACTGGCCCAGCGCCTCCAGGTCAGCCCCGCCTCCATCTCCAAGGCGATCGCCTTCCTGGAGAGCCAGAGCCTGGTGCGCCGGGAACGCGACGAACGCCGCCGCGACCGCTACATCGTCGACGACGAGCTCTACTACCAGGCGGTCATCGCCAGCGCCCGCGCCAACGACAGGGTCATCGAGGCCGCCCGCGAGGGCGTCGCCGTCCTCGGCCCCGGCACCCCCGCCGCGATCCGCCTGGAGAACATCGCCCGCTTCCTCGACTTCATCAGCGAGAGCATCGTGCGCGCCGCCGAACAGGCCCGCGAAGTCCTCCACACCAGGCCCGTCACGGGCGGCGCGGGCGGCGGTGCGGACTCCGCGGGCCAGGGGGCGGAGTAGGAAGTCGGCCGGTCCGACTTCCCACTCCGGCCCCGCAGTTCAGGCCACCCGCAGTTCAGGCCGTCCGGCGTGGGCGGCCTTCCCCCGTTCCGGGGTGCGGTCAGGGGGTCAGGACCAGGCGGCCGCGCAGGCCGCCGGCCTCCTGGCGGCGGTGGGCGTCGGCGGCCCGCTCCAGGGGCAGGGTGCCGGCGACCCGCAGGGTGAGGCGGCCGTCGGCGGCGAGGGCGGACAGGCGGGTGAGGGCGGGGCCGTCGGCGGTGATCCACACGTTGGTGACCCGGATGCCGCGCAGGGCCGGCGGCGCGCTGCCCGCCGCGACCGCGACGAAGGCGCCGCGTCCGCGCACCGCGCCCAGGGCCCGTATACCCAGCAGGGCGGCGTCGACCGCGCCGTCGACCCCGCCGGGCACCGACTCCCGTACGGCGGCGGCGAGGTCGGGCGCGGTGCGCGGCACGAACCACTGGGCGCCCAGGCCGCGCACCAGCTGTTCGTCGTCCGGCCCGGCCAGCGCGACCACCCGCAGGCCGCGCAGGGCGGCCAGTTCGACGACGAATCCGCCGACCGCGCCCGCGGCGCCGGTGACCAGGACGGTGGAGCCGGCGGGAAGGCCGAGCCGGTCCAGGGCCTGGTCCGCGGTGAGGCCGTTCAGGGGGAGCGTCGCGGCCTGGGCGAAGCCGGCGCCGGCCGGGGCGGGGGCGAGCGTGCCGGCGTCCAGGACGACGTGCTCGGCGTAGGTGCCGAGGTCGGTGTCCAGGCGGTCGCGCAGGCCCACCACCCGTTGCCCGGGGGCGAGTTCCGTCACGCCGGGCCCGACGGCGTCCACCGTCCCGGCCACGTCCCAGCCGAGGCCGGTCACCGCCCGGGGCGCCATCAGCCCGGCCCCGGCGAGCAGCCCGGAGCGGGTGACCACGTCCACCGGGTTGACCGCGGCCGCCGCCACCCGCACCCGCACCTGGCCGCGCCCCGGCTGCGGCAGCGGCACCTCCACCAGCTCCATGACCTCGGGACCGCCGAACTCCCGCACCACCACGGCTCGCATCACACACACCCTTCACGGCTCGGCAACTTCGCCCAACCTAAGGAGAGTTACTCTCCACCGGGAAGTACGCACCGGGAAGTGCGTACCGAACGGAAAGGAGAGTGGGCCGGTGCCCACCACCGACGCCGCCCAGCGCCGCGCCGCCGAGGCGGCCGCCTACGACGCCTACCTCGCCTGGTGCCCGGCGCGCCAACTCCTCGACCGGATCGGCGACAAGTGGGTCAGCCTGGTCGTCAACGCCCTCGCCGACGGTCCGCTGCGCTACAGCGGCCTGCGCCGGCGCCTGGCCGGGGTGAGCGAGAAGATGCTCACCCAGACCCTGCGCGCCCTGGAACGCGACGGGCTGGTCAGCCGCACCGTCACCGCCGGGGTGCCGGCCCGGGTCGACTACGCGCTCACCGCGCTCGGCCGGGACCTGCTGCCGCTCATGCGGCAGATCAAGGCCTGGGCGGAGCACCACATGCCGCACGTGCTGGCGGCGCGCACCGCCTACGACGACGCAGCCGCCTACGACGACGGGCCGGACGGGCAGGTCGGGCGGGACGGGCAGGGCGGACGGGACGGGCGGCGGGCGCAGGGCTGACCGCCGCGCGGACGGGGACGGTCCGGGCCGCAACCTTTCCGGGGGCGGTTCGTTGGGCCGTCCGGTTCGAGTGGCCGGCCGGGGCGGGAGCGCGTCCCCGGCCCTGAGGGACGGGGACGTTCATGACCGACACCGACACCGCCGCGGGCTCCGCGGTGCGGGGCGGCAGCCCGGATTCCGCGGTGGACCGGGTGGCCGACTTCTACGGCGCCTACGTCGACGCCGTCGACGACGGCACCGACGACCTGGGTACGCAGCTGCGCGCCCACTACCTCGCCGAGGACCTGCGCCAGCGGCTGGCGGCCTGGGAGGAGGCCAACCACGCCGACGGCGTGCTGCGCGCGCAGGACGTGCCCACCCACTGGGAGGTGCGCTACCACGACTCGGGTGCCGGGCACCTGTTCACCACCGTCACCCTCACCTGGGGCACCGGCCCCGACGCCGGGCACACCCGGCTGGCGGTGCAGAGCGACCTGAGCACCAAGCTCATCTCGGACATCGAGGAGGGCTGACCTGCCCCGCCCGGCCGCCGTCACGCGAGGGCGGCGGCCAGGCGCTCGGGCAGGGTGGCGTACGGGCGGCAGTCGACCACGGGCAGCGCGTGTGCGCGGGCCTGCCCGGCGAGCCAGGCGCTGTAGCGCGCGCTGACGGCGGCGCGCCCGGTCTGGGGGCCGCAATCCGGCTCGCGCTCCGCGTAGTTGGCGCCGATGCGCGCGGGGTCGTCCTCGTGCAGGAAGACCGCGCGTACCCGCCGGCCCTGTCCGGCGGCCTCCGCGGCGGCGCGGGCGGCGGCGGCCGGGGTGAGGTAGTCGCCCTCCACGATCGCGGGCACGGGCACGGTGAGCCGGTTGCGCACGACGCCCAGCAGCGCGTCGTCCAGGGCGCGGGCGGTGGCGATCTGGAGTTCCAGGACACGGTCGGCGCTCAGTGCGTCGGGGTCGGGCAGGTCGTCGAAGTGGTGCAGTCCGGGGTGGCCGTCGGGGGTGGTGGCGGCCTGGAGGGCGGCCACCACGTCGTCGAACTCGACCACGAACGCGCCGTGCCGCGCGGACAGGTGGGCGGCGGCCCGGCTCTTGCCGAGCCCGGAGGCACCGCCGATCAGCAGGACGTCCCACGGGCTGTCGTCTGTGTGCATACCGGCACGCTAGACGGTCCGGATGCGGACGGGCTCCGTGGGGTGGGGGAGACGGGTTCGGTCAGGTCAGGTCAGGTCTGGTCAGGCCCGGTCGCGGTTGGCGGAGCGGCGCAGCGTCCAGGGCAGGACGAACCACAGCCCGGCGAAGGTCAGCGCGATGGCACAGGTGATCGGCACCGCCGGCACCGTGCCGAGGACGACGTCGAGGACCAGCAGTACGGCGCCGGTCAGCGCGGTGGCGAGCAGCAGCAGGCCCACCTGGGCGACGCGGACCGAGACGGCGACGATCCGCTCCTTGCCGGGGTGGCGGTACAGGCCGCGGTGCAGGGCGACGGGGGTGGCCAGGACGGCCGCGGCGACGACCGACAGCAGCAGCGTGACGACGTAGATGTCCTGCTGGGCGTCGGTGAGCTGGGCGAAGCGCGGGGTGAAGGCGACGCCGAGCAGGAAGGCGAAGACGATCTGCACGCCGGTCTGGAGTACCCGCAGTTCCTGCAGCATCGCCACCAGGCGCCGGTCGGCCCGCACCGCCGGGTTCCCCCAGCCGGGCGGGGGAGCGGAGTCGGACCGGTGGCCGGGCGGCGGCGGTGGGGAGGACGGGGGCGGTGCGCTGGTCATGGGTCAGCTTCTCATGACCGGCCGTCACCACTCGACTCCGCACGGTGCACGCTCCCTGCGTCGGGCCCTGCGTCGGGCCCGGTGCCGGGGCCGGTGTCGCCCCCGGCGCCGTCCAGGCGGTGCTGCCAGGCGGTGAGCAGCGTCCGCAGGGCGCCCGCCTCCTCGGGGGCCAGGTGCGCCAGCAGGCGGTGCTCGTTGCGGATGTGGGCGGTGAACGCCTCGTCGAACAGGCGCCGCCCGGCGTCGGTGAGGGCGACCACCCGCCCGCGCCGGTCGTCCACCGCCGGGCGGCGGGTGACCAGCCCGGCGCGCTCCAGACGGTCGATCCGCTTGGTCATCGCCCCCGTGGTCACCATGGTGTGCGCGGCCAGTTCGCCCGGGGCCCGCTCGTACGGGGCGCCGGCCCGGCGCAGCGCGGCGAGCACGTCGAACTCGCCCTCGCTCAGGCCGTAGCGCTGGTAGACGAGGGTCAGCTCGGCGGTCAGGCGTGCGGCCAGGCGGTGCAGGCGCCCGATCACGGCCAGCGGGGAGACGTCCAGGTCGGGGCGCTCGCGCCGCCACCCGGCCTGGATCTGCGCGACGTGATCGGGGTGCTGCCCGGCGGAGTGCTCCATGCGGCCATCCTAACCCGGGTAGCTTCCCGGGAAGCTATATTGCCTTCCATGGAAGCCAATATGCGATGGGTGCTGCTCACCGCCCTCGCCCCCGTCGCCTGGGGCGCCAACTACTGGGTCACCCACGCCCACCTGCCCGCCGGCCACCCCCTGTGGGGCGCCGCCCTGCGCGCCCTGCCCGCCGGACTGCTGCTGCTCGCCCTCGCCCGCCGCCGCCCGCACGGCCCCTGGTGGTGGCGCAGCGCCCTGCTGGGCCTGCTCAACACCGCCGTCTTCTTCGTCCTGCTCTACCTCGCCTCCCAGCTGCTGCCCACCAGTGCCGCCGCCACCGTCATGGCCGCCTCCCCGCTCGCGATGCTGCTCACCGCCTGGGCACTGGCCGGGCAGCGCCCGCGCCGCGCCCACCTGGCGGGCGCGGTGGTGGGCCTGGCCGGGGTCGCGCTCGCCCTGCCCGGGCCCGGCGGCGGGATCGGCTGGACGGGTCTGGCGGCCTCGGCGGCGGCGATGCTGATCTCCTCCGTCGGGTACGTCCTGGCCGCCCGCTGGCGCGAGGGCGCCGACCCGCTCGCCGCCACCGCCTGGCAGCTGACCGCGGGCGGCCTGGTCCTGCTGCCGCCCGCCGTCCTCGTCGAGGGCGCGCCCCCGGCCGTGGACGGGCCCACCCTGCTCGCCTTCGGCTACACCACCGTCATCGCCACCGCGCTCGCCTTCGCCTGCTGGTTCGCCGGGCTGCGCCACCTGCCGGCCGCCACGGTGGGCCTGCTCGGACTGCTCAACCCGCTCACCGGCGTGCTGCTGGGCACCGCGCTGGACGGCGACCCCTTCGGGGCGCGCCAGGCGGCGGGACTGGCGCTGGTGGCCGCCGGAATCCTGCTCGGCCGCCCACGCGCCCGGGCGGCCGAACCGTCCGCGGGGCCTGCCGCGGAACCGTCCGCAGGGCCCCACTTGCCCGCCGGCCGGGCCACGTGATCGGATGGCCCGAGCATCGCGTGCCGATGACGGACCGCGTCAGGCATGGAGGTGCCGAACCGAAGGGACCGCCCCCGTGGCCTCCCCCTCCACCGGCCGTACGGCCGCCCTCAGCCTGGAACTCTCCCGCGCGCACCAGGACTTGCGCCGCCGCCTCGCCGACCTGCGCACCAACCTCGGCGGACCACGACGCCCGGACGCCGACGACGGCCGGCTCCTCACCCACTGCCTGGCCTTCTGCACCGCCCTGACCAACCACCACCAGGGCGAGGACACCGGCCTGTTCGCCCAACTCCTGCGCGAACGGCCCGACCTGGCGCCGACCATCGCCAAACTCGTCGAGGACCACGGCTTCATCACCCACATCCTCACCCGGGTGCGCGACCTCGCCGACCAGGCCGCCGCCGGCGCCGTCCCCGGTGCCGCGCCCGGTGCCGACCCGGAGGCGATCGGACGCGAACTCGACGGGCTCGCCGCCATCATGGACTCCCACTTCGCGTACGAGGAACGCGCCATCGGCGCCGCCCTGGACGCCGGGGTGAGCGACGACGGCTGGTCCGAGCCGGTGCTGCGCTTCGGGACGCCGTCCAGCCCGGCGCCGTAGAGCCCGGCCCCGTAAAACCCGTCGCCCCGACGGGCCCGCCGTCCCTACACTCGCCACGCGGCCGCGCTCCGACGCGCGGCCGACCGCGCCGACCGCGCCGACCGTGACGACAGCAACGAGGAGAGGGGGCGAGCGGCCGTGCCCAAGCAGAGCGCCGCCGCCCCCTCTCCCGCGTCGCGGTACGAGGTGATCCTGGTGTCCCCGTCCTCCCGGTGCCCGCTGCGCGGCCGGCACCGGAGCAGTGCCGCCACCGCCTGAATCCGGCCCCGGTCCGATCCCCGAGGCCTTCTCGCGGAAGCACATCTGACGATCAGTCAGTTCACCGGCACTGCCCGATCGCGCGCCCGCCACCACGAAGAACCGCCTCGAAAGGCACCCGGGCCATGCGCACCCACACCACCACCGCGATCACCGCCGCGACCACGGACACCATCGCCGCCGTCCGCAACCTCGGCATCCTCGCCCACGTCGACGCCGGCAAGACCACCGTCCTGGCCGACCGCCACACCGAGACCGAACGCGCCCGCGCCGGCGACATCGTCGCCGTCGTCGGCCCCAAGCACACCCGCGTCGGCGCCACCCTGTGCGACGCCGGCCACCCCATCGTCCTGGAGGCCCCCGTGAGCGCCGAACCGGTCGTCACCGTCGCCGTCGAGGCCCGCCGCGCCGCCGACACCGACAGGCTCGCCACGGCGCTGGCCCGCCTGGCCGAGGAGGACCCCTCGCTGCGCGTGGCCACCGACCCGGAGACCGGCCAGCGCATCCTGTCCGGCCTGGGCGAACTGCACCTGGAGGTCGCGGTGGAGAAGATCCGGCGCGACAGCGGCATCGAGGCCGCGGTCGGCCGGCCGAAGGTCGCGCTGCGCGAGGCCCTCGTCGAGGGCGTCACCGGCTTCGTCCACCGGCACGCCAGACAGGACGGCGGCGCGGGCCAGTTCGCCCGCCTCGTCCTCGACGTCCACCCCCTGCCTCCGGACACCGAAGGGGAGTTCGCGTTCACCTCCACCGTCACCGGCGGACGGGTCCCGCGCGAGTACGTGCAGGCCGTCGAGGCCGGCTGCCGCGACGCCCTGGCCGAGGGCCCGCTCGGCGGCCACCCGGTCACCGGCGTCGCCGTCACCCTCACCGACGGGGCCACCCACCCCAGGGACTCCTCCGAACTCGCCTTCCGCACCGCCGCCCGCCTCGGCCTGCGCGAGGCACTGCGCGCCTCGCGGACGCACCTGCTGGAACCCCTCGCCGAGGTGAGCGTCACCGTGCCCGAGGACGCGCTGGGCGCCGTCCTCGGCGACCTCGCCGCCCGCCGCGGCCACGTCCGGGCCACCGAACCGGGAACCGGCACCACCGCCCAAGTCAGCGCACTGGTACCGCTGGCCGAACTCTTCGGCTACGCGGGCCGCCTGCGCGGCCGCACCCAGGGCCGCGGCACCTTCACCACCCGCCCGGCCGGCTGATCAGTGCGGCCCGGCTGAGCACGTGCCGCCCCGCTGGGCATGTGCCGCCCGGCCCTCCCCGTGACGGGAGGGCCGGGCGGCGCCGCTACAGCGCCCCGGCCCCGACCGGGCCCCGCTGCGCCGGGGCGGGGGCCGGGGCCCGTAGGCTGGGCTGGGCCGTGACGGTACAGACCGTCACCAGAACGCACAGAAGCGACCGGCAGAAGCGACCGGCAGAAGCGGGCAGGGCAGGGGCACATGCAGTTCGACGACCAGGGCGACCTCGACACCTCGCAGGTGGACGACCGGCGCGGCATCCCGGGCGGGAAGGTCGCCATCGGCGGCGGGGCCGTGGGCCTGATCGCGGTGCTGTTCGCGGTCATCCTCGGCGTCGACCCGCAGCTGCTGGGCCTGTCCTCCGGCGACGGCTCCTCCTCCAACTCCTCCGGCACCCGGACGGCCGGCGAGGTGCAGCAGGCCTGCAAGACCGGCGCGGACGCCAACAAGCGCCAGGACTGCCGGATCGTGGCGGTCACCAACAGCCTCCAGGAGTTCTGGCGCACCGAGCTGCCGAAGCGCGCCAACGTCCCGTACAAGAACGCCGAGACGGTGCTGTTCACCGGTCAGGTCTCCACCGCCTGCGGGTCGGCGACCTCCGCGGTGGGCCCGTTCTACTGCCCCGGCGACAAGAAGGCCTACTTCGACCTGGGCTTCTTCAACGAGCTGTCCGCCCGCTTCGGCGCCAAGGGCGGCCCGTTCGCCGAGTCCTACGTCGTCGCCCACGAGTACGGCCACCACATCCAGAACCTCACCGGCGCCATGCAGAAGGTCGGCAACGACCGTCAGGGCGCCAACAGCGGCTCGGTGCGCCTGGAGCTCCAGGCCGACTGCTACGCCGGGGTGTGGGCGCACCACGCCACGACCACCCCGCAGGCCTCCACCGGCCGTCCGCTGATCGCCTCGCTCACCGACCAGGACATCGCCCAGGGCCTGGACGCGGCCGCGGCGGTCGGCGACGACCGGATCCAGCAGGGCGCCACCGGGCGGATCAACCCGGAGGCCTGGACGCACGGTTCCGCCGAGCAGCGCAAGGCCTGGTTCACCACCGGCTACCGCAGCGGCGACGCCGCCCAGTGCGACACCTTCTCGGCCGCCAGGCTCTGACCGGGTCCCCGACCGGGCCCGTCGTCAGAACCCGCCGTCCGCCCGGCCGCCGTCCGCCTGCCCGTCGTCAGAACCCGCCGTCCGCCCGGCTGCCGTCCGCCTGCCCGCCGTCCGCCCAGTCCCAGCCCGCGATCGCCTCGCGCAGCCGGCGGGCGGCGGCGGGCAGGCGCGCCTGACCGTCCCAGAACAGGGTCAGCGAGCGCCGGCACTCGGGGCTGTCCACGCCGACCCACACCAGCGGCAGCCGGGTCGCGGTGCGCCGGGCGATGGCGGGCACCAGGCCCACGCCCAGGCCCGCGCTGATCAGTTCGGCGATGGCGCCGGCCTCGTCGCTCTCGCAGACGATCCGCGGCACCAGGCCGTGGGCGGCGAACAGCCGGTCCAGCAGGCGGCGTTGCCAGTGCCCGGGCCGGGCGGCGATGAACGGCCGCTGCGCGAGCTCCTCGACGCCCACCGCGGTGCGGTGGGCCAGCGGATCGCCCACCGGGACGGCCAGCCCCACCTCCTCGTCCAGCAGCAGCACCGACTCCAGGCCCTCGGCGGCGACCGGCTGGGAGACCACGGCGAGGTCGACGTCCTGGGCGCGCAGCCGCCGCGCCGTCTCCCGCGCGGACAGCTGGTGCAGCTCGATCTCCACCCCCGGGTGGGCGCGCTTGAACGCGGCCAGCGGCCCGCCGAAGGCCAGGAAGGTCTCCGAGGCCAGCCGCACCGTGCCCGGCCCCTGCGCGGCGGCCTCGGCCACCGCCCGCCGTCCGGCCTCCAGTTCGCCCAGCGAGCGCTCCACGTAGTCGCGGAACAGCCGCCCGGCGTCGTTCAGCCGCAGCCGCCCGCCGCGCTCGAACAGCGGCGTGCCCAGCTCGGCCTCCAGCCGGGCGATGGAACGGCTCAACGACGGCTGGGCGACGCGCAGTTCCCCGGCCGCCCGGCTCAGGTGCTCCAGCCGCGCCACCGCCAGGAACTGGGTGAGCGTGTTCAGGTCCACGAAGTCCTCATGCCCCCACGGTCATCACGCCATAGCAATACTGATCTTGGACAGGATAACCGGACGGTCATAGCGTCGGGGGCGGGGCCGCACACCGGCACACGGTGCGGCCCGAGACCGGTACGAGGAAGGACCCCCCATGGCCATCGCCGCCCCCAGGACCCCACCGGAGCCCGAGGCCCGGTCCGCCGCGGGGGAGCGGACCGGGCCCGCCGGACGGACCCTGCGCGCCCTGGCCGCCGCCCACACCGCCGTCCTGTTCGGCCAGCCCGTCTTCGCCGGCGTCTACCTCAGCGGAGACTTCGACGCCCTCGGCTGGCACGCCGCCGGCGCCGACGCCGTCACCACCCTCGGCTACCTCCAGCTGATCGCCGCCCTCGTCCTGTGGCTACGGCTGCGCCGCGCCTGGCCGCTCGCCGCCAGCCTCGCCGTGGCCGCCGCCGAGACCGTGCAGTACTTCGCCGGACTCGGCGGCGCCCTGTGGCTGCACCTGCCCCTGGGCGTCGCCACCATCGCCGGCACCGTCGTCCTCACCACCGCCCTGTGGCGCACCCCGCTGCCCGCACGGCGCACCGCCCCCGCGCGCGAGGGGGACGACCGTGCCTGAGCCCCACGACAACCGCCCACCCGGCCTGACGCGTCGTCAAATTCTGGGCATCGGCGGCGCCTTCGGCCTGCTCACCACCGCCTCACTCGCCACCGCCGCCGCCCTCGCCCGCCGCCCCGCCACCACCGGCGCCCGACTGCGCAGCACCGCGGCGCTGCCACCCCCGTACCAGGTCCCGCTGCCCCTGCCCGCCGTCGCCAGACCCGTCTCCACCGCCGGCGGCACCGACCACTACGACATCGTCCAGCGCGAGACCACCGCCGAGATCCTGCCCGGCCTCACCACCCGCCTGTGGACGTACGGCGGCACCTTCCCCGGCCCCACCATCGAGGCCCGCCGCGGCCGGCCCGTCACCGTCACCCACCACAACGAACTACCCGTCCCCACCGTCGTCCACCTCCACGGCGGCCGCACCCCCGCGGACTCCGACGGCTACCCCACCGACCTCGTCCTGCCCGCCGCCTGGCCCGACACCCCCCACACCATGCCGGGCATGGCAGGCATGTCAGGCACGGACGGCCACGGCACCGGCGGCCACATGACCGACCCCCGCGCCGTCACCAGCCGCCTGAAACGCGACTACACCTTCCCCAACGACCAACGCCCCACCCTGCTCTGGTACCACGACCACCGCATGGACTACACCGCCCCCGCCATCTGGCGCGGCCTCGCCGGCCTCCACATCGTGCGCGACGACACCGAGGACAACCTCGGCCTGCCCGCCGGCCCCCGCGAGATCCCCCTGATGATCACCGACCGGGCCTTCACCGCCGACGGCGCCCTCAGCTACCCCTCCCTCGACCCCACCCTGCGCACGACCCCCGGCGTCACCGAACCCCACCTCGCCGGCGTCCTCGGCGACGTCATCCTCGTCAACGGCGCCCCCTGGCCCGTCCACGAGACCGACGCCACCCGCCACCGGCTGCGCCTGCTCAACGCCTCCAACGCCCGCCACTACGAACTCGAAGCCCTCACCGAGGACGGCCGCCGCCTCGACCTCGTCCAGATCGGCGCCGACCAGGGCCTGCTCGCCACCCCCGTCACCCACCGGACCCTGCCCACCGCCCCCGCCGAACGCCACGACCTCGTCATCGACTTCGCCACCGCCCCCATCGGCTCCCTCGTCCGCCTCGTCAACCGCCTCGGCACCGGCCGCACCCGCGACGTCATGGCCTTCCGCATCACCCGCCCCGCCACCGACGACAGCCGCATCCCACCCGTCCTCGCCACCGACCTGCCCGACTGGCACCGCCAGGACGCCGTCCGCACCCGCGACTTCGCCTTCCGCGCCGGCCGGATGAACGGCGGCCACGGCTGGCTCATCGGCGGCCGGCCCTTCGACCCCGCCCGCACCGACGTCACCGTCCCCCTCGGCGACACCGAGATCTGGCGCCTGATCGCCGACGTCCACCACCCCGTCCACCTCCACCTCGTCGGCTTCCGCATCCTCACCCGCGGCGGCAGACCCCCACTGCCCCACGACGCCGGCCTCAAGGACACCGTCTCGCTGCGCCCCGGGGAGTCCGCGGAGATCATCACCCGCTTCGACGGCTACCGCGGCCGCTACCTCTTCCACTGCCACAACGCCGAACACGAGGACATGGGGATGATGGCCAACCTGGAAGTCGTCTGAACGCCGGGTGAGTGCGGGGGGCGGGTGAGCGCGGGCAGGGGGGGCTTGACCGGCCCATGGTGCGAGCCGCGCCCACCGGGCCCGCCGGCGGCCGGGATGCCCGCGGCCGAGCGGGCCGAGACCGGTCAGGGCGGGGCAGGACAGGTCGGGGCGGAGGTGGAAGAGACCGGAATGCAGCATTCCGAGCAGCTCGGGGCGATATGCCGGACCTTCACGGGGCTCCCATCAGATGATCACTCTGCTGCCCTGATCCCGACCCCCGCCGTACGGGGCGGTCCACTCCAATTCCCTTCGCACACCCCCCGAGCAGCGAAAGGCCACCACCCCCCATGACCCGCCCCGCCGACCACTCCACCGCCGACCGGATGCTGCGCGAGGCCGCCGCCCGCCTCGACCGGCGCCGCTTCCTGACCGTCACCTCGGCCGCCGCCGCGCTCGCCTTCAGCGTCAACATCCCCACCGCCGGTGCCGCCGACAACGAGATCGCCCCGCGCGCCATCGGCGACAACCCCTTCACCCTCGGCGTGGCCTCCGGCGACGCCACCTCCGAGGCCGTCGTCCTGTGGACCCGCCTGGCCCCGCGCCCGCTGGAGCCCGGCGCCGGCCTGCCGCCCACCGGCTCGGTGAAGGTCGGCTGGGAGATCGCCCGCGACGAGAAGTTCCGCCGCGTCGAGCGGCGCGGCACCGCCCGCGCCCACGCCGAGTTCAACTACGCCGTCCACGTGGACGTCGACGACCTCGACGCCGCACGCGAGTACTGGTACCGCTTCACCGTCGGCTCCTGGTCCAGCCCCGTCGGCCGCACCCGCACCGCCCCGCCGCGCGGCAGGAAGCTCGACAGCGCCCGCATCGCCTTCGTCTCCTGCCAGGCCTACGAGGACGGCTACTTCACCGCCTACCGCCACCTCGCCAACGAGTCCCTGGACGCCGTCTTCCACGTCGGCGACTACATCTACGAGTACGGCATCGACTCCGTCGGCGGCGACCGCAAGTACACCGACCGCACCCTCGCGGCCCACTTCAACCACGAGACCACCACCCTCGAGGACTACCGGCTGCGCTACTCCCTCTACAAGAACGACCCCGACCTCCAGGCCGCGCACGCCGCCCACCCCTGGTACGTCACCTGGGACGACCACGAGGTGGAGAACAACTACGCCGCCGGCATCCCGGAGAAGAACCAGGACCCGGCCCCCTTCGTCGCCCGCCGCGCCGCCGCCTACCGCGCCTACTGGGAGAACCAGCCGCTGCGCATGCCCCAGCCCCGCGGCACCGAGCTGACCCTCTACCGGCGCGTCCACTACGGCAAGCTGGCCCAGTTCGACATCCTCGACACCCGCCAGTACCGCGACGACCAGGCCAACGGCGACGGCTGGCAGTACCCCACCCCGGAGTCCGACGACGCCAAGCGCACCCTGATGGGCGCCACCCAGGAACGCTGGTTCGCCGACGGCCTGCGCCACTCCAAGGCCACCTGGAACGTCGTACCCCAGCAGGTCGTCTTCTCCCGCCGCAAGAACACCACCGCCGACCGCTCCAAGCTCTCCATGGACGCCTGGGACGGCTACCCCGCCGCCCGCGAGCGCTTCCTGAAGACCGTCGACCAGTCCGGCGTGAAGAACCTGGTGCTGCTCACCGGCGACGTGCACGTGGCCTACGCCCTGGACGTCAAGCGCAACTTCGACGACCCCAACTCCCGTACCGTGGGCGTGGAGTTCGTCGGAACCTCGATCAGCAGCGACGGCGACGGCGAGGAGAAGCCGTCCAACTGGAGCACCCTCATGGCGGCCAACCCGCACATGAAGTACTACGACGGGCGCCGCGGCTACACCGTGCTCACCCTCGACCAGCGCCGGGCCCGCGCCGACTACCGGGTGGTCTCCCACATCACCCGCCCCGGCGGCACCCTCTCCACCGCCGCCTCCTTCGTCACCGAGGCCGGCAACCCGGGCATCCGCCCCGCCTGACGCCGTCCGGCGCCGAACGGCCCCGGCCCCGCCGCCTTGAGGGAGGCGGCGGGCCCGGGGCGCTCACGCGCTCCGGGCGGCCTGCCGGACGACGGCCGCGGCCTGCTCCGGGTGCGCCTCCAGCCACGCGCCGAGGTGCTCCCGGACGGCCCGCCCGACGCAGCCGCGCACGGTGTCGTCGCCGAGCACGTCGCGGGTGGAGCCGTGGAACTCGGGCCGGTCGAGCTTCACCGACACGACCGCGGTCAGGCCCGCGCCGGCCTGCCGGGCGGTGAGGCCGGGGTCCGCCGCGCCCAGCAGGTCCCGGCGTCGTGCGTAGGCGTCGAGCACGGCCGCCACCCCGTCGCGGAATCCCGCCTCGTGGGTGCCGCCACGGGGGGTGGGGTGGCAGTTGGCGAAGCTCCGGACCCGCTCGTCAGGGGCGTCACGCCAGCGGAGGGCCACCTCCATCGTCCCCGCCATCCGCGGGTCCTCCTGCTCGAAGCCGATGACGTCGGGGCCACCGGGGCCACCGGGGTCGTCGGGGCCGCCGTGCGCCGTGCGCGCGTCGAGGAGGCGGACGTGGTCCCGCGTCCCGCCGGGGAACCGGAACCGGAGCGACCGGGGGCCGTCCGAGTGGCGGCTGTCGGTCAGCAGGACGTCCAAGTCCCGGTTCAGCAGCGCGAGTTCCCGGAAGCGGTCCGCCAGGTCGTCGAACGGGAACTCCGTCGCCCCGAAGATCTCGGTGTCCGGCCAGAAGGTGACGGTGGTGCCGCTGCCGGCCGCCGGCCCCGCGTCGGTGACCGGGGTGACGGCGACACCGCGAGCGTACTCCCGCACCCGTCGGACGCCCTCGCGCCGGACCTCGGCCGTCAACCGGCTCGACAGGGCGTTGGCGACGACGGGGCCAACGCCCGCGCGGCCGAGCATCACGTCATGGCGGCCGCCGAGCCCCGCCCCGGCCCCTGTCCGGGTCGTCAGGGCCTCCAGGCTGCTCTCGCCCGGGCCGTCGTCCGCGACGCGCACCCCGCCGTCGGACGTGAGGGTGATGTCGACGCGGCCGGCCCGGCCGGCCAGGACTTCGTTCACGGCCCGGTCGGCGACCTCGAACACCATCTGGCCCAGGCCCCGTTCACCGGTCGAGCCGATGTACATCCCGGGGCGCTTCCGAATCGCTTCCCGGCCCTCCGGTACCTGGATCCGGACGTTGTCGTACGTGCTGTCGTCCTGACTCACGGTGTCCCCTCCGAAGCTGCCCGGCAGAACTCCCCAGCCTAGGCGATTCTCGGAATGACACCAGGTCAGAGCCTGTCTGCCGACGGCGTGTACGGCCGCCTGAGCGCCCGTCCCGAGGGTCGCGGACGGCATCCCCACATGTTATTTGAACGCGTTCAATATCTTCCGTAGAGTGGCCGCGGCCGAGTGATGGGGGTTCGCGCCGTGATCGCCGCTGTGGTCCGACGAGGTGTTCGACTGGGAGTCCGGATCGGAGCCGTGCCCGCCGGGCTGGCCTGTTCGGCATGGCTCGGCGTCGCCGTGGCCCGACTCCTCGAAGAGCCGCACGCCCTGACGGGGGGACTCGCCCGAATCGCGATCGTGGTCGGCGGAAGCCTGGGTGTCGGCGTTCTGACCGGCGCGATCACCGGCGCGGCACTTGCGCTGTCACCCGAGTGGCTGGCCCGGCACGCCTCGCTGCGAGGACTGCTCGCCGGGACCGTCGCCGGAACGGTGTACCTCGGCGAGACCGTCGTCGTGGCCGTGGCGTCCGATGCCGGCTACGGGCCCGTGCTGCTCACGTTCCTGTCCACGCCCGTGGTCGGCGTCGTGGCAGCGGTGCACAGCGGTGACATCCTGGGGCGCACCACCGGGCCCCGATGAGCCCGCTCCTCCGGCGCGTTGGACGGCGCCGCCGCCACGACCACCCCGGCAGGCCTGGGCCCGGGGCAGCCGTGGATCGCGGTCGTGCCCCCGCCAGGAGGGCGGTGCCGTACCGGATCCCCAGCGGAGGACGCCCGTTCCGGTCCCGCCCGACGAGAGCCTCCGCAGGTGGTCCGGCCTCGTCCGGTCCCGGTCCGGGGTGTCCGTGGGCGGCGGGGCTCAGTGGCCGGGGGCCTCGTCGATCCGGGCGATGTGGGCGAGGACGGCACCGGCGCCGTCCTCGGCCGCCATGAGCCCGGCGACGGCGGCCGCGCGGCGGCGGACCGGTTCGGCCAGGGCGGCCGTGATCGCGGCGGCGAGGCGTTCGGCGGTGAGGTCCGTGAACGGCACGGGCTGCGGGGCCACTCCCAGCCGGTGCAGCCGGGCCGCCCAGAACGGCTGGTCGGCCATGACGGGCACCGGCACGGCGGGGATCCCGGCGCGCAGCGCGGCGCCGGTGGTGCCCGCTCCGGCGTGGTGGACGGCGGCGGCCGTGCGGGGGAGCAGCCAGTCGTGGGGGAGGTCGCCGACGGACAGGACGTCGTCGCCCGTGGCCTCCAGCCCGGCCCAGCCCGCCTGGACCACCGCGCGCACTCCGGCCCGCCGTACCGCCGCCGTCACCAGCTCGCCGAGCCGCGCGCCCTCGCCCGGTGCCATGCTGCCGAAGCCGATGAACACCGGGGCCGGACCGGCCTGGAGGAAGTCGGCCAGCTCGGCCGGGGGCTGCCAGCCCAGCGGCCGGGCGGGCCACCAGAAGCCCGCCACGTCGACCGGGGCCGGCCAGTCCGCCGGGCGCGGCAGCAGCAGGGGGCTGTAGCCGTGGACGACCGGACGGGTGCGGCCGAGTGGTTCCGGCGGCGGCGTGCCGGCAAGGCCGAGGCGCTCGCGCATCCGGGCCACGGCACCCGAGAACAGCCGGTCCGCGCTCCGCAGCCGCTCCTGTCCGGCCGCGAGGTTGCCTTCCGGTCCCAGGTCCGTGCCGCCGGCGGGGCCGGGCAGCGGGAACTCCCCGGTGGCGAAGGCGGGCGTGAGGTACGTGCCGAGGACGGGCACGCCGTAGGCCTCCCCGGCCGTCTGACTGAGCGGCGACGGGGCGAAGGCGGTGAGCAGCAGGTCGGCGCCGCCCGCCACGGCGTCCTCCACGCCGCCGGCGAGCCCGTCCACGTACGCGGTCAGCAGCGCGCGGCTCTCGTCCGGGGAGGTCGCGCGGGCCCTGGCCCGGATGAGCTCCTCCGGGTCTCCCGGCAGCGGCCGGTACTCCAGGCCGCAGGACTCGATCAGCGTCGCGAAGGTCGGATGGGCGACCACGGCGACGTCGTGTCCGGTGTCCAGCAGGCGTCGGCCCAGGCCGGTGAACGGCGCGACGTCCCCGCGGGAGCCGGTGGTGACGATCAGGATCCGCATGGGGTGATTCTCCACGGCGGCCCGGCGGGCGTCCGGGCCCGCTCCCGGTCTCTCCCGGCAGCGAGACCTACGGCTCCAGGCGGGGGTCGTCGATGTCGACGGTGACGATCCCCGGCGGATACAGCTCCGCACGGGCCGTCAGGACCAGGTGCTGCTGCGGACGCACCGGAGTGGGCAGGCTCGTGGCGATCGCGTGCGCCAAGTCCTGCCCCCCGTAACCGTCGCGGACCATCCTCGCCACCACCACGGCGGTACTCGCGTCCAGCGGCTCGAACTCCACGGAGGGCAGCGCCAGGACCGCGTGCGCGGCACCCTCGTCCTTGATCTCGGCCTCGACCAGGCACAGCACCGGCACCAGCAGATGCTGGAACGGGCTGTGCAGAGCGGCATCCACGATCCGGTGCAGACGCGGGTGGCCTGCGGCCAGCGCGGCCAGGGCGCTGGAATCCAGAATGATCACGCGCTGCGCCGGGGGGCGACCTTGGCGCGCGCGTCCTCCGCGGCGATGCCGTAGACCCGCTGCAGCAGGTCCGGGCCCTGGTCCAGCTCCGTGTCGGTGAGGGTCATCCCGAAGTGCTCGCGCAGCAGGCGGCGGCCCTCGGCGACGCGCTCGGCGATCTGCTCGGCGGTGGGCTGCTGTTCCACGAGCAGGGCCACCTGGGCGCCGATCGTGGTGCCGCGGGTGGCCGCAAGGGCGGCCAGCCGGTCACGCGTATCAGGGGAGACCTTGATCGTCGCATCAGCCATACCACGAGCGTATACCGATGGTGTACCGATGGTGTACCGGCTCGGCCGGTCCGGAGCGCGCGGCCGGGGTGGTGAACGCCACACTTGCGGTCCCGAGCGTGCCGGTGTTCGCGGCCCGGCCGGCGGCCAAGGGAGACTGGTCGCCGTGACTGATGTGCGTGAGACCCTGGATTACCAGACCTTCGGGCGGGCGGTGCGCGAACTCGCGCAGACGATCGCCGACGACGGCTACGAGCCCGACCTCGTCCTGAGCATCGCCCGCGGCGGGGTGTTCGTGGCGGGCGGCCTGGCGTACGCGCTGGACTGCAAGAACATCCACCTGGTGAACGTCGAGTTCTACACGGGCGTGGGCACCACTCTCGAGATGCCGGTCATGCTGGCGCCCGTTCCCGCCGCGATCGACTTCACCGACAAGAAGGTCCTGATCACCGACGACGTCGCCGACACGGGCAAGACACTGCGGCTCGTGCACGACTTCTGCGTCGACCATGTCGCCGAGGTCCGGTCCGCCGTCATCTACGAGAAGTCGCACTCCCTGGTGAAGTGCGAGTACGTGTGGAAGAGGACCGACGACTGGATCGAGTTCCCGTGGTCGACGCAGGGGCCGGTCGTCAGGCGTGACGGCCAGGTGCTCGACGCCTGATTCGGCGGTGGTACGCCGGTTCTCCTCCGGGGCGAGGACCGGCAGGAGCGGCGGCCGGCCCCGGGCGGCGGCCGTGGACACCCGCAAGGAGGGGGACCCGTCACTCACCGCCGCGACCGGCCGGCTCGGGCGGCAGGAGTCCCGCCGTCGCACCTGAGCCGCGTCCGGCGGTCAGAAGCAGCGCGTTGAGGGTGGCGTAGTCGAACCCGTCCTCCAGTGCGGTCGTCGTGCCTTTCTCCAGCAGTTCGCGGGTGGCCCGGTGGACCAGCCCGTACGCTGCCTCGGCGATGGAGGATCCCGCGCTGATGCGGGCGGCTCCCGCCTCGGCGAGCTCGGACACCGCTGGTGCGCCGGGCCCGGCCAGGACGTTCACGGGCAGGGACTGGGAGCCCACGAGTGTCGGTGCGGGGTGCATGAGCGAGCGATGCGCGCCTACGCCCCCGCGCAGGCCCGCAGTCGCGTGATGTCCAGCGAGGGCAGCCGTGACAGTTCGGCGCCGGCGGCGGTCATGGCGGCGGTGTGGCGGGAGTCGCCGAGGACGGCCGTGACGGCGGCGGCGATCTCGTCCCGTGTCGCGGTGAGGTCCAGCGCGCGGCCGAGGCCGCGGCGGGCGAAGGCGGCGGTGTTGTCCGGCTGGTCGGCGAGAACGCCCAGGCCCAGGACGGGGGTTGCCCCCTGGACGGCGTCGAGCAGGGAGGCCCGTCCGCCGTGGGTCACGAACAGGTCCACGCGGCGCAGGAGTGCGGGCTGCGGGACGTGGTCGACGACCGTGATGCGGGGGTCCGCGCTCGGCAGGTCCCGTGCGAGGTCGCCCGCGGACACGATCGCATCGCAGCCGGCCGCGGAGAGGGCGGCCATGACCTCCCGGTACACACGTCCCACGACGCCGCGCAGGCCCGGCATGGCGGTGGTCAGGGTGCCGAGGCTCACGTAGACGAGCGGACGGGAGGAGGCGGGGGAGCGGTCCGGCCACCCGGGGGCGGCGGCACGGAACGACGCGACGGTGCGCCGGACCGCGCGGGCCGCGGGCGGGGGCGTTCCGTAGAACCAGGGGACCGGGGCGGGGGTGAGCATCGGTGGCAGTACGGGGGTGTCCTGCTCGTGCCGCTTGTAGAGGGACGCCAGCGCGGGCGCGATGTCGGTGTCCCACAGGTCCAGGAGCACCGGGCCCAGGCCGTTGTCCGCTGCCCACACGGGCAGCCGCAGGACCCTCGCCGCGAGGTGCGCGCCGAGGTCGCTGCACTCGGCGATCACCAGATCGGGCCGCTCGTGGGTCCACGCGCCGATCAGGTCACGGGCCTTCGCCTCGGCCTGCTCCGGCCAGAGCCGGCCGAAGACGTGGCGGTCGAAGTGCGCGTTCCCCGACTCCCTCCAGATCCCGCTCGCCGTCTGCTGGACGGCCGGGTCGCACGTCCAGTCCGTTCCCGCCCGGTGGAACTCCACCTTCCGCCGGCGGGCTTCGCGGCGGAACATCGGCGGGGCGTACAGCGCGACGTCGTGGCCCTGTTCGAGGGCCGGGCCGATGACGTAGTCGAGCGCGGACACGTGCGAAGGTATCGGCTCCGCGGTGACGGCCGTCCGTAAGGCCATGGGGACTCCAATGCGTGCGCTGCGGGCCGGAGCCGGGAACTCCGGCCCTGCCTGCCGGGGGTCGGTGCTGCGTGGCGGGGCGTCAGGCGCCCGCGCCGGGGGACGGCGGCCTCCGCGACAGGCCCGGGCCGTCCGGGTCGTCCGGGCTGCCGAGGACGAGGACCTGGAAGGCCACGCCGGCGTAGACGGCCAGGAGCCGGGCGATCCTGCGAGGGGTGCTGAGCATGGTGGTGTGCCTGCCTTCGTCGGGTGCGGTCGGTGCGGTCGGTGCGGCGGTCGGTGCGGGTCACCAGGAGACGATGTCGCCCGAGGACTGCTGCCAGTAGGTGACCTTGAGGGAGTCGTCCACGTAGGCGCGGGCCGGCTTGGAGGCCGCAGCCGCGGGGGCGGCGGGTGCGGGAGCCTTCGGCGCCGGGGTGCCGGCGGTGCCATTGGTGCCACCGCTGCCACCGTTGCCACCGGGGCCCGCGCCGGCGGTGGGCTCTGCGGAGGGGGCGGCCGCCGCCGCGGTGGGCGCGGCGGCCCTGAGCGAGGGGCCGGTCGCCGTCTCGATGACCCCGCTGCCGCTGTCGAGGCACCCGGTGACCGAGAAGGCGCCGACCACGAGGCTCGCGGCGGCGGTGACCAGACGGGTGCGGGAACTGCGGACGGACATGTGGTCGCGCCCCTTTCGGCATCGGCTCGGGTGGCGTGTCGATCGGACGTCGATCGGACGACCGAAGCCTGCGCGGTGGTCCGTCCCAGCCGCCACGCCCGGCGCCGCGACAGGGAGGGTGGGACGGCGAACAGGGGTCTGACCAGCGGGGACGGGCCGGACCTGGGACGCCGGAATAGGACGCGGCGGGGGCGGACGGGACGGGCGCCGGCCCCGCGGGCGGGCGGACCGGTCGCACGGCGAGGCGGCCCTCCTCGACGCCAAGGCCCCCACCGCACCGGACGGCCGGTGCCGGAACCGCATGATTCCGGCCGGCCCCGGTAGCCGTGTCCCGGCCGACTGTCAGACCCGGCGGCTACCGTCCCTCATGTCCGCCGATCGCGGCGGGGCCTGTCCGTCCCGTCCTGTGGGGAGTGACGAACGACGATGAACGACGTGGAAGTCCGGCTCGACGAGCGGTTCAGCGACCCCGATGCCAGTGCGACGCCCTGGGCGACCGCCCGCGAGGCCCTGGAAGCGGCACAACTGTTCTGGATCACGACGGTCCGCTCCGACGGGCGCCCCCATGCCACGCCCCTGGTGGCCGTGTGGCTCGACGGGCAGCTCTACTTCACCACCGGCCCCGACGAGCAGAAGGCCGTGAACCTGGCCGGCAACCACCACGTGGTCCTGACCACGGGCTGCAACCACTGGGACCGGGGGCTCGACGTGATGGTCGAGGGCCCGGCCCTGCGCGTCACCGACCGCGCGCTGCTCGAACGCCTCGCCGTCGCCTGGACGGCCAAGTGGACGGGCCAGTGGCGGTTCCACGTGACGGACGGCGGCTTCGCCCACACCTCCGGGGGCGAGTCCCTCGTCTTCGCGGTGCGGCCGGCCAAGGTCCTCGCCTTCGCCAAGGGCGGCTTCAGCCAGACCAGCTACCGGTTCGACGGCAGTGGGGAGGCCGATCCGAAGAACTGACACATCGTCATGTCAGGAGCGCCCGACAGGAGCGCCCGTCAGGCGGCGGCGAGGCCGCCCGGGTCCGGACCGATGCCCTTCGCCGCCCGCAGGACCGCTCTCGCACGGGCCGCGCCACTGCGCGCCGCCGTCGCGTCGCCGCCGACCCCGGCCGGCCGGGGCACCAGGCCCGCACAGGGGCCGCAGATGCCGGGCCGGGGCACCGGATCGTGGCACCTGGCGCACTCGGCGTACCGGGCCGCGGCGGGCCGTGCGGCGGCCGGGGCGGGCGGCAGCTTGCGCTCCAGGCGGTAGCGCGGGACGGCGACCGCCGGGTGCAACGGGGCGGGCAGGCCCGGCAGCAGGGCCTGCGCGAGGTCGGCGGCGGTGCTGCCGCGCTCCAGCCACCGCGCGACCAGGGGCGCGAGTTCACGCGCCTCGGCCTCTCCCGGACGCAGGCGCGGCTCGGGGCGGACCACCCGGAACAGCGTGGCGACCGCCTCGCGCAACTGCCCGTCGTCGGAGGCCTCTTCGGCCCCTTCGATCTCCCTGACCGCTGGGGCCTCAACGACTTGCGGGCCGGGGAGGGAGGGTTCTTGGTACCGGTCCTTTGAAAGGGCGACAGCACCGCCGGCGGCCCCTCCACCGGGGACCGGACGGCTGACACCCGGCAGCGGCGCGAGCTGCGGGGCGTCGTAGACATGGGCCTCGCTGACGATCGTGCCGTCAGGCAGGCGGATCTTCTCGACCCGGTAGTACCCGGCGTCCTTCAGCTCCTTCAGCGCCTTGCGGATCGCGCCACGCCCCTGGGGGCTGGTGTCGGCCATCCGCCGGCCGTCCTCGCGCCGGCCGTCCGGACGGGAGAGGAGGTCCGCGAGCAGGCCGCGGGCGGTGTACGAGAGACGTCGGCACTGGAGCATGCCGTTGGGCAACACGGTGAAATCGCGCACGTGGGCGCTACGATGGACACGCATCGGGAGTGTTGGCTCCTGTTGCCTGACCCCGGGGTGTTGGTAGCACCGCCGGGGTCTCCTGTTTTTCGGTTGGATTACGGAACGTATCACAGCGATCACGCACACAACGGGCGTTCGCGACAACTGCCCTGACGCCGTACCAGACCTGACCCGCCGGACCGGCCGCCGGACCCGCCGTCGAACCCGGAGGGGGAGCAGGGCCGCTGTCACAAACCAGGTTCCTCGCCTGTCCTTTAGAGATGACCGGACGGTGCGACCCGCAGCACCGCCGAAGCCCCCGGCCGACGCTCATCGCGAGGAGAACCCCATGACCCAGGTCCACACCGCACACCCCGACGCACCGGGACGCGACGAACCGGTCCCGTCGCGCTACGCGCTGAAGGTCGGCGACATCGACGTGACGGTGATCAGCGACGGGGTCCTGCCGATCTCCCCCGTGACCCTGGCCACCAACGCCCCCGAGGCCGACCTGAAGACCTGGCTCGGCGACATGTTCCTCCCACTGGAGTCGATCGACTGGCCCCTGAACGTGGCCGTGGTGCGCAGCGGCGGCCGGACCATCCTCATCGACTCCGGACTGGGCACGGAGTTCCCGGGCTTCCCGCGGGCCGGACAGCTCGCCATGCGACTGGACGCCGCCGGCATCGACCCCGGCTCCGTGACCGACGTGGTACTCACCCACCTGCACATGGACCACATCGGCGGGCTGCTCGTCGAAGGGCTGCGCGGCCGGCTGCGCACCGACCTGCGGGTCCATCTGGCCGCCGCCGAGGCCGAGTTCTGGCAGGCGCCCGACTTCTCGCGCACCGACATGCCCGCCCCGGTGCCGGAGGTGCTGCGCACGACCGCGTCGCGGTTCCTGGAGGTGTACCGCGGCCAACTGCGGCCGTTCGAGACGGAGTACGAGGTGGCGCCGGGCGTGGTGGTGCGCCGCACCGGCGGTCACACCCCCGGCCACAGCGTCATCCGCCTGGAGTCGGGCGGCGACCGGCTGACGTTCGCGGGCGACGCCGTGTTCCAGTGCGGGTTCGACAAGCCCGACTGGCACAACGGCTTCGACCACGACCCCGAGGAGTCCACCCGCGTGCGGCTGCGCCTCCTGAACGAGCTCGCGTCGACCGGCGGGCAACTGGTGGCCACCCACCTGCCGTTCCCGTCCGTCTGCCACGTCGCGGACGCGGGCAGCGGCACCTTCCGCTTCGTCCCGGCCGTCTGGAACTACTGACCGCACCCCCGCGCCCGCACCCCAATGTCCGCGCCGCGCACCGGAAGTCGACCCCGCCGACTTCCGGTGCGCGGTGAGGTGGCGGGCTCCGGGCCCCGGATCAGGTACGGGCCGTGGCCACCGCGTGGCAGGGTGCGGCTCACGTAGGGGCGGAGCCGGTGCACCGGACCCGGACGGGGGCAGGAGCAGCGGATCGTACCCCACGCGTGAGCGGGGGCTGATCAGCCGGAGCCGGAGCCCGTGCCGGGGGTGTGGCGGGTGTGTGCCCGGTGGGCAGGTGCGGCGAGTGCGTGCCGGATGCCGGCGCCGATGGACGCGCCGATCACCGGGGCGAGCAGGTGGATCCACAGTTCGGTGGTGTTCCCGGACAGGAGCGCCGGGCCGAACTGTCGTGCGGGGTTGGCGGATCCGCCGCTGCGGGGTGTGTGCCGGGCGGGGGAGGGCTGCGGGAGAGGCGACGTGGAGGAGGGGGTGTCCGGATTCGCGGGCGGTTTCCTGGTCCGCATGAGGGGTGGACTCGATGGTGTGGGGTGCGTGCCGGCAGGACTGTGGGGTGGGGAACCGGGCAGCGCGAGGGTTCCCCACCGCCGTTCGGCCGTCGTCACCGAGCCGCGTGTGCGGCCTCCAGCCAGTTGAGGAACTCGCAGGCGAAGTGCCACTTGTGGCCGGTGAAGACGTGCTCGGGGGCGCTCGCGGGGAACTGGATCGTCAGGCGGATGCGCAGGCCGCGGGGACCGTCGCCGAACTCGTGCATGACGCGGCAGATCTCGGTGCCGTCCGTGAGCCGGCCGGTGCCGCCGATCCGGACGGGGTAGGTCTCGTGGCCCTCGTCCTCGATCGCGACGCCGTCGTGGAAGGTGAGGAAGAAGCGCAGCGGTCCGGAGCCGATGGTCTCGATGATCTCGACCACGCCGTCTGCGGAGTCGGCGAGGTAGTGCTCCGGGTTGGCCGCGAGCAGCGCCGTCCGGTCGGCGCTCGCGAGCCGGCCCTGCCACCAGGTCAGGAACTCCTCGGCGGTGATCCCGTCGATCTCCATCTCGGTCACGGCGGACTGCCACGCGCCGTCCGGCAGCGGGGCCATGATCTCGTCCGCCACCCGGAGGTCCTCGGAGAGCAGCTCCCGCATCAGCTCGTCGCCGATTCGGTTCTTGAGCAGGGCGAGCGCGTTCCGGGCGCGGTCCAGCTCCCACCGGCGGATGTCGTCCTGCGTGTACTCCGTGCCGTCGATCACGGTCCGGACGGTCAGCGCGCCGTTCACGGCGTGCTCCTTTCGACGAGATGGAACCCTTAAGGGGAGATTTTCTCTCCGTTTAGGACGATAGCATAGGCGGAGAAGAACTCTCCGGTTCGGTGGGGCGATGGAAGGCGGTACATCGTGCGGGCGGATGCGGCACACAGCAGACGACGGATCCTCGACGCGCCGCTGGACCTGATCGTGCGCCGGGCCGGGATCGGGCCCGGCACGCTCTACCGCCGCTACCCCGACCGGGAAGCGCTCGTCCGGGACCTCGCCGGCGACCTGCTCACCCGCCTGGAGGGCGCGGCGGAAGCGGCGGCCGCGGCGGACGACGACGCCTTCGAGGCCCTGCGCCGCTTCGTCCACGCGGCGGCGGACCTGCGGATGGGCGCGGTCATCTCGTCCGCATCCGCACCGGCACCGCGAACACCGTCCAGGCCCTGACCGA
This sequence comes from Kitasatospora sp. NPDC091335, assembly GCF_044757205.1. Lineage (NCBI taxonomy): Bacteria > Bacillati > Actinomycetota > Actinomycetes > Kitasatosporales > Streptomycetaceae > Kitasatospora > Kitasatospora sp. NPDC091335. The sequence continues at coordinate 96,732 of NZ_JBIVUM010000018.1, forward strand.
CGCATCACCTACGCCCTCGTCCACTGCCGCACCCAAACCACCACCCAGCGCCAGAAGTCGGACCCGCCGACTTCTGGCGCGCTGGGTTGACGGGGTGTGACTGGTGGAGGTGGGGTGTCGGGCTGCTCCCTCTCCGCTGGACAGTCTCCCGGCCGGCGGTGAGGAGTTCGGCGTGGCTCATCCCCTCGGAGTCGATCGCCTCATTGCCCTCGGCGTCGAGCGTCGCCTCGAAGCCGGGCGGGCCGCCACCGTAGGCACCTCTGACAGGATGGCGCCGACCCGCCCCGCCGAGATCATGAGGCACGAGTGAGCAGCGAGTGGACCGTCCACGGCAGTCGTCCCGTCTACACCAGTCCGTGGGTGCGGCTCGACCTGGTCGACGTCGAGCCGCTCGGAAGGGCCCGCTACGAGCACCACCTGGTGCGATTCGCACCGGTCGCGGCCGTCGTCGTGATCAACGACCGGAACGAAGTGCTGATGATGTGGCGGCACCGCTTTGCGACGGGCACCTGGAGCTGGGAGATCCCCAGCGGCATCGTCGAGGACGGGGAGTCCCTCGAGGCCGCAGCGGTCCGCGAGGTGCTGGAGGAAACCGGCTGGCAGGTGGACGAGGTCGAGGCACTTGCCTACACCCAGCCCATCGGCGGCATGAGCAACGCCGAGCACCACGTGTTTCTCGGCCGCGGTGCGACCTACGTCGCGCCGCCGGTGGACACCCATGAGGCCGACCGGATCGAGTGGATTCCGGTCTCCCGGATCCAGGGCATGATCGACCGGCGGGAGATCGTGGCAGGCGTCGCGGTCACCGGCCTGCTCCAGGTGCTCGCCCGGTGTCCTTAGGCCGGCCCGTGGGTGCCCCGTCCGGTTCAGCGGGTCGGACGGATCATCGCCGTCAGCCGGGGTGAGTCCGGTGAGGGCTGCTGGGCGTTGAACGCCTGGTAGCCCCAGGACTCGTAGAGGTGCTGGACTTTCCCATCCCCGGCGAGCGGGTTCACCGGCAACGTGACACGGCCTTCGGCGCGCCCGGCCAGCAGCGCGTCATGGATGCGGCGGGCGGTGCCGGTGCCGCGCCAGGGCGGGCGGACGCCGAGCGGCGAGGTGCCGGGCCCCGGCTACGGGGCGAGGCACAGGTGGATGGCGAGGACGCCGAGCCGTTCCTTCTCGGGTGGGTAGATCTCCCGGCAGGCGGCGAGGAGTTCGGCGCGGTCCATGCCCTCGGATCCGATCGCCTCGTTGCCCTCGGAGTCGAGCATCGCCTCGAAGCTCGGGTACTCGGAGACCTTGACGACCCGGGTGCGGCAGTGGGCGTCCCCGGCCTCGAAGGCGAGCAGCTGGCCCGGGTGGATCCTGCGCATGCCGGGGTAGCCGACGCGCACCTCGATGGTCTTGGTGCCGTTGGCGATCAGGTCGAGGTAGGGGCGGCGGATCCGGATGACGCGTTCCTGGTCTGGCATGGGGTGGTGTTCCGCTTCTGTGCCGAGGGAGGAAGGGTCAGGGCAGTCAGGCGCCCGTGCAGTTCGCCGACGGCGCTGTCCGGAGGGTATCGGTGTTCGAGGAGCCGAGCATGGCCTTGACGAGCGGGTCTGTGACGCGGCCCGCCGGAACGGGGTAACTTCCTGGTGGCACCGCGGGCTCACGGACAGGGCCGGCGGGCGCGAGTGCGGGAGGACTGCTGACTGCTGTGCTGGAGGAACGGGAGTCGACCGGCAAGCGGGTGCGGCGGGCGCGGCTGCGGCTGGGCATGACCCAGGCCGACCTGGCCGCCGCGACCGGCAGGACCCAGGGCTGGGTGTCGAAGGTCGAGAAGGGCGCGATCGAACTCGACCGGGCCGGCATCATCAACCAGATCGCGGCAGCGCTGCACTGCCACCCCAACGACCTCATAGAGCGGCCCTTCGTCGCGGGCACGGCATCGGAGAACCAGTGGCAGGTGTCGGCCGCCGCCATCCTGCGGGAGCTGCTGATCGCGATGGCCTGCGAACGGGCCGCCTGGTCGGCCCGGCTGTCCGGCGACCCGGTGACGGAGGCGGTCGCGGACTGGATGCGGGTGTGGGACATGTGGGCCACAGCGGACTGGGACGACGCCCTGGCGCTGTCCGACAAGGCACTCCGGCTCGTCGAGGACCGCTACCGCGCCAACGACCCCCTGGCCGTAAGGGCTTGGGGGTCCCTACACCTGCGTGCCGCCGTCTCCGCCGCACGCGCCGGCCGGCGAGCGGAGACCGAAGACCGCATCCAACATGCCGACGGGGCAGCTGAGTTGATGGAAGAAGGCCGGCCCGGCCCGTTCTTCGACCGGCACTCGCTGACGTTCTCCGGCGGCAACGTCCAGATCCACGCCGTTTCCGTGCAGCTGGAGATGGGTGACCATGCCCGGGCGCTGGTCCTCAACGAGCGTGCCGATCCGGCGAAGGTCGCCGCCCTCCCGGCCTCCCGGCGGGGCCATCACCAGATGGACCTGGCCCGCGCCTGGCTGTGGGACGGCAATCGCGACAAGGCGCTTCAGGCCCTGGAGGCGGCGGAGCGCATCGCCCCGCAGCTCGTGCGCAACCATCCGATCGGCCGCGCCACCCTGCGCAAGATCGTCTACGCCGAGCGCTCGGCCACCCGCGAGAAGCTGCGCTACATGTCCGACCGATTCCACCTGGACGGATAGGGGCGGTATTCCACCGGTTCATATTCGACGGTAGCCGCACGCTTACCGTCTGTGTGCATGAGTGGACGATACCCGGCCCACGAAACGGCGCACGTTCCTGTGCCGCCGTGGGCACCTCACCTTGGCGACGTCTTCTGCGGCCGCCCCCGCATGTTCGTCGCGCGACTCGATTCCCGTATCGAATCCACGCCCCTGGCCCGGTACTTGCTCCGCGCCTACCTCTCCGGCCTGTCCACCGGCGAGTGCTACCGCGACACCGCCGAACTCCTCCTCGGCGAACTGTTCGCCATTGCCGTCCAGCACTCCGACGCCCCCGACGACTGCCACATCGAGATCCGCTTCGCCCTCACCGCGTGGCCGACGAACCGCCGGCGCCGGGACGTGCCGTTCGGTGTACGCCTGTGGTGCACGCCGCTGCTCCCGGCGCCTCGTGCCGGGAGCAGCGGCGGCGGTCACTGGCCGAAGGCGCCGGGGAACTGCTCGATGATGCCGCGGGAGGGCATGCCGACCATGCCGAGGACCCGGGTGCGGGCCCGGCCGAAGTCGGCGGTGTCGGCGCCGAACCGGCCGTGGAGGAGGTCGGTGGCCTCCGCCACGGCCGGGCCGGGCCGCTCCTTCGCCGTCAGGTGCATCTCGTCGTCCGGCCCGGGGACCCGCACGGTGTGCGGGGGCGGGGTCAGCTCGGCTGGTCGCCGGTGTACCGGTAGATCTCGCCGGCGGTGTTGAGGTGCCAGGCGGTGCCGTCGGCGCCGGCGGCGATGTCGGTGGCGGTGCCGGGGATCTTGATCCAGGGGTTGCCGCCACTGGCGTCGTTGTTGGTGTACCGGTAGATGGCGCCGGCGGGATCGACGCCCCACACGTTCGTCCGGGAGCCCACCGCGATGCGCTTGAGGCTGCCGTTGACGTTCTTCCAGGGGTTCGAGCCGTCCTGGTCCCCGACGTACCGGAAGACCTGGTTGCCGCCGTTGACACCCCATACGGTGCCGTCGGCGCCCGCGCCGATGTCGCTCAGCGCCCCCGGGATCTTGATCCACGGGTTGGCGTCGTTGTTGGTGTACCGGTAGATGGCGCCGGCGGAGTCCACGCCCCACACGTTGGTCCGGGAACCCGCGTCGATGCGCACCAGGCTGCCGGTGATGCCCAGCCACGGGTCCTGCGCCCCCTGGTCCCCGACGTAGCGGTAGATCTGGTTGCCGCCGTTGACGCCCCATGTGGTGCCGTCGGAGGCCGCGCCGATGTCGCTGAGACCCCCGGGGATGTTGATCCACGGACTGCCGTCGTAGTTGGTGTACCGGAAGATGGCGCTTGCCCCGTTCACGCCCCACACCGTGGTCCTGGAGCCCGCCGAGACGGCGGAGAGACCGCCCGTGACCTTCACCCAGTCAGCCATGTTGAACTCACCTTTCGTCAAACGGAGTTGGCAGTCATCATGGGCGAAGGTGCGAGCCGGCCGGGCGGGATCGTTCTTGTTCCGGCGTCGGCTGCGGCGAAAAAACGATGTTTCGCCTCCGGTCGCTGTGCGGGACGGGGGTGCGGACGGGTCCGGTCCGGAGCGGATGGCCGGAACGGTTGTCCCACCCAGGGGGGATCGACGCGGGCGCCGGTTCGTGTATCCGGTCAGGACGACGCGCTCGTGATGGCGCCGGGTCCTACGTGCGCCCGGTGCCGCGGGTGCGGCGGGTGAGGGAGTCGAGGACGACGGCGGCGAGCAGGACGGCGCCGGTGATCATGTACTGGATGGCCTGGGCGGCGTGGACCATGTCCAGGCCGGTGGTGATGGACTGGATGACCAGGATGCCCAGCAGCGCCGACCAGGTCCTGCCGCGGCCGCCGAAGAGGCTGGTGCCGCCGATGACGGCCGCGGCGATCGCGCTCATCAGCACGTTGCCGCTGCCCAGTTGCTTGTCGGCGGAGCCCTGCTGGGAGGCGTAGAAGAGGCCGCCGAGGCCGGCCAGGAACGCGGAGAGCACGAACACCGAGATCCGTACCCGGGCGACGTTGACGCCGGCGCGCCGGGCGGCCTCGATGCCGCCGCCGACGGCGAAGACCTGCCGGCCGTAGCGGGTGCGGCGCAGCACGAAGTCGGTGGCGAGGACGGCGCCGAGCAGCACGACCAGGGACAGCGGCAGGCCGCGGTCCTGGTTGAGGGCGTAGGCGGCGGCCAGGGTGAGGACGGCCAGGGCGCCGGCGCGGATGGCGCTGTCGGCGGTGGGGCGGGCGGTGAGGCCGGCGGCGCGGCGACGGCGGGCGGTGTGCAGGTGGGCGGCCAGGTAGAGGGCGGGGGCGAGGACCGCCAGGCCCCAGGCGTAGGCGATGTCGCCGTCGCCGAGGAAGGTGGTGTCCAGGCTCGCGATGATGCCGTCGTGGCGGTTGTTGACGGTGCCGCCGCTGCCCAGGACCCACTCCTGGAGGCCGCTCCAGGCGAGCATGCCGGCCAGGGTGACCACGAACGCGGGGACGCCGATGCGGGCGAAGAAGAAGCCGTGGAGCAGGCCCATGGCGCAGGCCGCGCCGAGGGCGGCGAGGATGGCGAGCCATTCGGGCAGGTCCTGGCGGACGGCGAGGACGGCGGCGATCGCGGCGCCGGAGCCGGCGACGGAGCCGAGGGAGAGGTCGATCTCGCCGAGGATCAGCACGAAGACGACGCCGACCGCGATCAGGCCGGGCCCGGCGATGAAGCGGGTGATGTTGGTGAGGTTGTCGGCCTGGAGGAAGTGGTGGGTGACGGACTGGAAGACGACGGCGATGACGACCAGGCCGACCACGACGGGCAGCGAGCCGAGTTCGCCGGAGGCCAGGCGGTGCCGGGCGGCGGCCGCCCGCCCGGCCCAGCCCCGCGCGGGCGGGTGCAGCCTGGGGTCGGCGGCGGCGGCAGCGGCAGCGGCACCGGCAGCAGCAGCGGCGCCGGCGGGTGCGTCGGGGGTGCTCATACGGCCTCGGCCTCCTCGGTCTCCTCGGTGCGGCGGGCCCGGCGGGCGTGGGCGTTGTCGGTGGCGCCGGTGATGGCGGCGACGATCTGCTCCTGGGTGGTGCCCGCCACCGGGAACACGCCGTTGTTGCGGCCCAGGCGCAGCACCGCGACGGTGTCGGCCACGGCCCGTACGTCGGCCATGTTGTGACTGACCAGCACCACCGCGAGGCCGCGTTCGCGCAGCCGTTCCACCAGGTCGAGGACCTGGGCGGTCTGCTCGACGCCGAGGGCGGCGGTGGGTTCGTCCAGGACGACCAGGGAGGGCTCGCCGACCAGGGCGCGGGCGATGGCCACCACCTGCCGCTGTCCGCCGGACAGCGCGGCCACGGGGGTGCGCACGTCGGGGATGCGGATGGCGAGGGTGTCCAGCAGGCGGCGGGCGTGCTGTTCCATGGCGACCTCGTCGAGCAGGCCGCGGCGGCGTTTCTCACGGCCGAGGAAGAGGTTGGCGATGACGTCGAGGTTGTCGCACAGGGCGAGGTCCTGGTACACGGTGGCGATGCCGAGGGCGGTGGCGTCCTGGGGGCGGGCCAGCCGGGCCGGCTCGCCGTGCCAGGTCAGGGTGCCCTCGTCCACGGGGTGGACGCCGGCGATGGTCTTGACGAGGGTGGACTTGCCGGCGCCGTTGTCGCCGACGAGGGCGAGCACCTCACCGGCGTGGACGTCGAGGTCGACCCCGGTGAGGGCCTGTACGGCGCCGAAGCGCTTGGAGACCGCGCGCAGTCGGAGGACGGGTGCGCCTTTCACGGTTCAACCACCTTGGGGGAGGGCCTACTTGAGTCCGGCGGCGGCGCACGCGGCGGCGTAGTCGGCGGTGCAGATGTCGGAGGCCTTGTAGAGGCCGTCGGCGAGGACGGTGGCGGTGATGTCGTCCTTGGTGACGACCTTGGCGTCGAGCAGCTTGGCCGGGATGTTCCTGGCGGTGGCGTTGTCGGCGCTGCCGGTGGCGATGGCCTTGACGTCCTTGCCGCGCAGGAGGGCGACGGCCAGTTCGGCGGCGGTCTCGGCGAGCGGGCGGTAGGCCTTGTAGATGGTGTACGCCTGGTCGCCGGCGAGGATGCGCTGGATCGCGTCCAGGCCGGCGTCCTGGCCGCCGACGGGGATCGTGATGCCGGCGCCCTTGAGCTGGGTGATGATGGCGGCGGCCATGCCGTCGTTGGCGGAGTAGACGGCCTGGAAGCCGTTCTTGCCGAACTCGGTGACGGCGGCGGAGATCTTCTGCCCGGCGACGGTGGCGTCCCACTGCCCGGACTGCTCGTAGACGACCTTCTTCACCCTGCCGTCGAGGACCTTGTGCGCGCCGGTCTTGAACTGGGCGGAGTTGGGGTCGGCGTCGTCGCCGTTGATCATGACGATGTTCGCCTCGGCGGCCTTCGCCCCGAGCGCGTCCAGCAGGGCCTGGCCCTGGAGTTCGCCGACCTTCTCGTTGTCGAAGGAGGTGTAGGCGGCGACCGGGCCGTCGGCGAGGCGGTCGTAGGCGACGACCTTGACGCCCTTGGCGGCGGCCTCCTGGACCCAGCCCTGGGTGGACTCGGCGTTGTACGGGTCGAGGATGATCACCTTGACGCCCTGGGCGAGCAGGGTGTCGAACTGCTGCTTCTGCTTGGCGGCGCTGCCCTCGGCGTTGTTGTAGAGCACCTTGCACGGCGCGCACAGGGCCTTGACCTTGGCCTCGATGAACGGCCGGTCGAAGGACTCGTAGCGCACGGAGGAGGCGTTCTCGGGCAGCAGCAGGCCGATGGCGTCCGTGTTGCCGGCGGCGGCGGAGTTCTCGTTCTTGGCACCGCCGGCCTTGCCACAGGCGGCGGTCATGGACAGGGTCAGTGCGAGGCCCACGGTGGAGACGAGGGCGCGACGCAGAACGGCGTTCATCATGTGCCTCTCCCTGGGGTCGCCGCGGCTTCGCGGCAGGGTCGGAGGGGAGTCAATCCTGAGCGCGTACATGACGTCAATAAGTAAAACCACACTGCCCGCAATCCACAACCACTCGTTATCTTCGTGAACACGCCCCGGGCGCAAGGCGCGCGAAAGCGGGGGTGCCCGCCGCTCCCTTCGAGCGGCGGGCACCCCCGGAACGGAACCGACGGAACATCAGGGACGGCCGGGCGTGACCGGGTCGACCGGCCCCGCCCCGTCAGTGCGGGTGCCCCAGGTACGGGAAGCCGGGCAGCAGGTCCGTGTGCGGGCCGATGTGGTCACCGGACACCTTGCCGTCGGTGAGCATGGTCAGCCGCGCCGACGTCACGTCGTCGGTCAGCGTCCGCCCGTTCGGGTAGCCGGCCCGGCGGGTGCGGTCGTAGCGCAGCACGTCCGGCAGGACGATCCGCAGCTGCGCCTCGGCCGCGTCCGTGGTGTACCCGCCGAAGTGCTGGAGCTTCGCCGTCCACGGCTCGCGGTAGGTCACCCAGTCGTCCACCGGCTCCCCGGCGTTGTACGCGTCCTTGGCGTCCTCCTCGTTGAAGTACGCCGTCAGTGACGGATGCGCGCCCCGGTCCACCGACACCAGGCCCCCGTCCTGGCGCACGCTCACCCGCGCCCACACCCCGATCTCGTCCACCGCGCCGAACTCCGTCTCGGGGCCCTCCAGCACGATCCCGAACACGTTCTTGTCCGCGCCCCAGTCCACCCCCGTCCACTGGAAGTCCTTCACGATCCCGTCCAGGTCCGCGAAGAACGGGTCGCTGCGCAGCCCCGCGCTCACCCGGTACGCCCCCGCCTCCACCACCGCCGGGGTCCCGGTGAAACTCACCGGCGCCCCCGACACCAGCACCTCGCCGGTCGCCTCGTGCCCGCGCGCCCCCTCGCCGGTGGCCCGCCGCACCGTCATGGTCTGAGCGCCGTCCGCCGGGTCGGAGAACGTGAAGCTGTACGCGATGTCGGCCCGCTGGTCACCGTCGGTGTCGATGTCGATCCGGTACACCGCCCGCGGGTGGAAGGCCTGCCCGCCGCTCGGCGCGACCGGGTTCACGTTCATGATCAGCACACCGCGGCCGGGCTCCGGCGCGGCGAAGGCGAACAGGTCGGTCAGGTCCAGGCGCGCGTCGCCCTGGGGCGAGCGCAGGTTGGGTCCGCTCAGGTGGTGTGACAAGACGTTCTCCCGCTTCGGGCGTTGGGTCCGGCCCCCGGCCCATTGCTAGCACGCACGCCCGCCCCCGGCCCGCCCTGCTGCGCCGTCCGGACGGCGGGCGGGCCGGCGGGCCCGGGCCCGTCACGCCCGCAGGAGGCCCACCTCGTGGACCCGCGCCGGCACCACCGCGCTCGTCGCGCGCTCGAACAGGGCGCCGCTGCGGCTGCCGGCCACGGTGCGCACCCAGCGCCAGCCCCGCGCACGGTAGTAGGCGTGCAGCGCGGTGTTGTCGCTCCACACGTTCACCCGCAGCAGCCCCGCGCCCGCCCGCGCGGCCCGCCAGGCGGCCCAGTCGCCCAGCCGGGCACCGACGCCCTGCCCGGCGTACCGGCGGTCCACCGTGAACGAGCTCAGGTAGCGGGCCGGGACGGCGAGTTCCTCGCCGCTCCACAGACGGGGGCTGCCGGTCGGGCGCAGCGTCAAGGTCGCGACGGCCTCGCCCCGCGGCGCCGGCGCGGCGACCACGGTCGCACCCGCGGCGACGAGCGCCAGGCCGCGCTCGGCGTCGTACGGGGACGACCACTGGGCCGAGCCGTGGTCCCGGGCGATCCAGGCGGCGGCCTCCGCGCGCAGCGCCGCCAGCCGGGGGAGGTCGGCGGGCACCGCGGGGCGGACGTACAGCGGCACCGGCGCTCTCAGCACGGCGCGGCCGACGCCCGGGGCGCTTCCACGGGTTCGAGGGTGAAACCCGACCGCAGGGCGTCCACCAGCTGCCGGCCGGACGCGGCGAGCACGGTGCCGTCCGCCGTGGTCAGCGCGTGCCGGGCGACGATCCGGGCCAGCGGCACCCCCGGCTGCAACACCGTTCCGGGGGAGGGGATTTGCAGCAGCACACAGTCGTCGGGGCCGCACTCCAGCAGGCCGAACCCGGCGCCGCAGTACTGCAACCGCCCGTCCTTGAGCCGGTGCAGACCGGCGCCGGGCGCGGCCGTCACCCGTACCGGTCCGCCGGTGTGCCGCACCACCAGCTGCACGCCGCCCGCCGGATCGGTACGCGGCTCGCCGCCCGTGACGTGGCCGTACACCTCCAGCACGTGGCGCAGCGCCGAGGGCAGCGCGTGATCGGCCAGTTCGAGCTCGCCCAGCAGCCAGGTCGAGCCCTGCATGCGGCAGTTGAGCTCCAGCAGCAGCGGGCGCTCGCCGTCCAGGACGAAGTCCGCGCCGAACAGGCCCCGGTAGCCGAGCGCGGCCAGCGCCTCGCCGATGCGCCGCGCCGCCGCGCCGGCCCGCGCCATGGCGAGCGGCGGCAGCAGGGCGGGGGCCGCGAAGTCGCAGCCCGAGTAGGTGCCGAAGGGCGCGCCGACACCCTCGATCCGGGTCAGCTGGACGGACGGGCGCAGCAGCCGCACCGTGCTGTCCGCCGAGACCAGGACGTGCAGGTTGACGGCGGCGCCCTCGACGTAGCCGCTCACCAGCCAGGGCCCGGCACCGGCCCGGCGGACCGGGCGCAGGCCGGCCTCGTCGGTGACCAGGTGGGTGCCCCTGCCGCTGGAGCCCAGCGGCGTCTGCACCACGTACCGGTCACCGAAGCGGCGGCGCAGCTCCCGGTGGTCGAGCGCCGGGACCACCGCGTCGGGCGGAGTCACCGCCCCCACCGACCGCAGCCACGCCCGCTGGACCCGCTTGTCGCCCAGCACCGGCAGACCGGGACCCGGCGCCGGCTCCACCAGACGGGCACCGAGCGCGTCAAGTGCCGTGCGCCACTCGGGTTTCATCGCCGTGTAGGGCAGCAGCGCCAGCTCCCGGCCCCGCCAGGCGCCGTCGTCACCGGAGGCGCCGATCCGGCGCAGCACCTCCACGACACCGGCCCCCAGCGAGGTCTCGTCGCGCACCCCGCAGCGCGGCTCCAGCGCGTGGAAGGCGGCCCCGAACTCGCCCTCCCAGCCCGCGTCCGCCCCCTCCACACTCAGTACCGCGGACAGACAGCCGGTGCGCAGCAGCGGCAGCACGAACAGGGGACGGGCACAGCACGACAGCCCGGGCAGGGCCCGCAACCGGGCCACCGCTTCGTCACAGGAGATGATCACTCCCGCGATTATGGAGAAGCCCGGGACACGGCCCGCGGCCACCACAGCCCCCGCCCCGCCCCGTACGTGCCCCACCCCGCCCCCACCGTCACCCGCACGGAGGAACCGCCCGCGTTGACGGCCCCGCTCCCGTCGCCCGAAAGTGCGGGCCGCCTGTCGCAGGCCGGCGGTACCGTGCACGGATGAACAGCCGCACCGCCCGCACCGCCTCGGACCGCCCCACCGCCGTACCCACCTGGCGGGTCACCGAGACCGCCGGCCTGGAGACCTCCTGGATCGACCTCGGCCCCACCACCCTGACCGCCCACGGCCGCACCGCCGCCGCCGAACCCGCACCGTACTGGCTCGACTACCGGCTCGACACCGGCGAAGGCTTCACCACCCGCCGCATGCACGTCACCGCCCGCACCCCCCACACCACCCGCACCCTCGACCTGCGCCGCGACGAGACCACCGGCCACTGGAGCGTCGACGGCACCCCGCGCCCCGACCTCACCGGCGCCCTCGACTGCGACCTCGGCCTGTCCCCGCTCACCAACACCCCGCCCGTGCTGCGCCACGCCCTCCACCAGGGCCCCGGCGAGCAGCACTTCCTGATGGCCTGGATCCGCGTGCCCGACCTGGTCGTCGTCCCCTCCCGCCAGACCTACACCCACCTGCGCCGCCACCGGGACGGCCGCGCCACCGTCCGCTACACCTCCGGCGACTACCACGCCGACCTGCTGCTCGACGCGGACGGCCTGGTCGCCGACTACCCGGGCCTGGCCCACCGCATCGCCTGACGCGGCGGCCCGCCCGATACGCTTCACACCTTTCCCGGCCCCGGACTTCCCGGCCCCGAAGGAGTGCACCGATGCCCTGGTTCGCGCTGGAGCGCTTCGACCCGTCCTTCTTCGACACCGCACCGCACCTCCACCGCTTCCCGATGGACCTGCCGGTGGCACCGCACAGCGTCTGGGAGGGGCTCGCCGGACCGACCCCGCTGTCCTGGTGCCGGGGCCTGGCCGCCGGCCGCTACACCTCCCCGGCACCGCACGGCGTGGGCACCACCCGGGAGGTCACGGCGGGCCGGATACTGCGCCTGCACGAGGAGTTCGTGCACTGGGACGAAGGCCGGCGGCACGCGTTCTGCGCCACCCGGGCCACCCTGCCGCTGTACCGGCGCTTCGGCGAGGACTACCGGCTCGAACCCCTCCCCGGCGGCGGCACCCGCCTCACCTGGACCTTCGCCTACGAGCCGAGCCCGGCGCTGCGCCGCCCGGCCGCCCTGACCGGCGCGCCCGGGGCGGCGTTCCTGCGGACCCTGGTCGCCGACACCAAACGGCACTTCGGCGCGGCCTGAGCGGCCTGAGCGGCCTGAGCGGCCTGAGGGGGCGGGCCCGTCGCCGCCGCCCGGCCACCTCCCGTGACCAGCGGTTTTCCACGGCCGGACGGGTGCTCAGGGGCGGTACGCGGCGGTGGCGATCTCGACGAAGGACCCGACCAGCGGGTTGGTGTCGCCCTCGTTCCACACCGCCACCACCCGGCTCGGCGCCATGTCGGCCAGCGGCACCACGGCCAGCTGCGCGGGCAGGTCGCCGTCGAGCGGGGCCAGGCCGACGGTGCCGTTCCACAGCACGGCCTGGAGGCACTCCTGGACGCCGCGCACCACGGGGCCCTCGCGCGGCTCGCCGCCGTTCCAGTACGACTGCCAGAGCGGGTCGGTGCCCTGCGGGAAGCGGAACCAGCGGCGGCCGTCCAGGTCGGCCAGCCGGAGCCGGCCGCGGCCGGCCAGCGGATCGTCGGCGCGCAGGACCACGCCCACCGGATCGGTCCGCAGCACACGTACCGTCAGGGCGGTGGCGTCGAACGGCGCCCGGGTCAGTGCGACGTCGACCAGTCCGGCGCGCAGCCCGCACGTCGGGTCGGTCAGATCGGTCTCCCGCACGCGGATGTCCACGCCGGGGTGGCGGCGGCGGTAGGCGGCGGCCAGTCTGGCCACTCCCGGGTCGGTACCGTCCCCGAGGATGCCGACGGTGACGGTCGCGGCGCCGGCCGCCGCTCTCACGCGCACCGCGACCCGCTCGGCATGGTCGAGCAGGGCCCGGGCCTCGTCGAGCAGCACCGCGCCCGCCGCGGTCAGCGTGACGCCGGCCGGCGAGCGGACGAACAGCGGGGCCCCGGCCTCGGCCTCCAGCGCCTTGATCGCCCGGCTCAGCGGCGGCTGGCTCATGTGCAGTCGGGTGGCGGCCCGGCCGAAGTGGAGTTCCTCGGCGACCGCCACGAAGTAGCGCAGGGTACGTAGCTCCACGCTGCGACGATACCCGCCGGGTATCGGCCGGGCGGAAGACGTCTTGGACACCGGCGGGGCCCCGGCGGTGGACTCGGAGCATGACCGCACGAGCACAGGCCGAGGACGCACGGGCCGCAGAAGCACGGACCGAGGAAGCACGGGCCGAGGAAGCACAGGCCCGGGAACCGCAGGCCGCAGAACCGCAGGCCCACCCCGCCGTCCATGTGGTGGGCCCCGGCGAGGGCGAGACGATCGTCCTGGGCACCACCCGCATGCGCGTCCTGGAGGACGGCAGCCACACCGGCCACCGCCTCGCGATCGCCGAGTCCGTCCTCGCCCCGCACACCCAGGGACCGCCCCAGCACCGCCACGCCCGGCACGACGAGGGCTTCTACATCCTCTCCGGCACCGTGCGGTTCACCGTCGGGGACGAGGACCACGACGCCCCCGCGGGCACGCTCGTGGTGGTCCCGCCCGGCACCCCGCACACCTTCGCCAACCCGACGGACCGGCCCGCGGTCATGCTCAGCACCTTCACCCCCGACCTGTACGTGCAGTACTTCCGGGACCTCCGGGACGCGCTCGCCGACGGCCGGGCGCCGACACCCCGGGACACCCTTGAGACGATGAGCCGCTACGCGACCGAACCCGCCGCCGAACCCGCCGCCGAACCCGCCACGGGCCCCGCCCGGCCCCCGCGGGAGGAGACGTGACCGCCGCCTACTGGACCGTCGCCGGGCTGCTCGCCCTCTTCTACTCCTACGCGGGCACGCTGAAGGCGACCCGCGACCGCGACCGGCTCCGGCCGATGATGGCCTGGGTCGACCGGGTGCCCCTGCCCGCCGTCAGGGCCCTGGGGGCGGCCGAACTCCTCGGCGCCACCGGCCTGGTACTGCCCCCGCTGACCGGCATCGCCCCCGCGCTGGCACCGGCCGCGGCCACCGGCCTCGTCCTCCTCCAACTCGGCGCGATCGCCGTCCACCTGAGCGGCGGCGACCGCCGGATCGCGCTCAACCTCGGGCTCACCGCCACCGCGGCCGCGGCCCTCTGGCTCGCCATCGACCGGTGACCGCCGTGGAGGGGGAAGCCTGCCTCCCCCTCCACCCCCCGCCGGACACCCCCCGCCGGCCTCAGCCCTGCGGATAGAACACGAACAGCGTGCACCCGGTGGCCGTCGACGGCACGTGCCACGACCCCGCCGGAGCATGCAGGAACGACCCCGCCGGATAGTCCCGCGCCCCGTCGTGGAAGACCCCCGCCACCACGAACACCTCCTCAGGGCCCGGCTCGTGGACGTCGCGGTGCGGCCAGCACGAACCCGCCGCCATCTCCAGCACGTGCGCGCTCGCACCACCGGGCCCCTGCCACAGGGCACGCAGCCGGATACCGGGGAACAGCTCACGGACCGGGGACTCGTCGACGAACGCGCAGGTGTAGCCCTCCTGCGCGAGGATCTCGGGATACATGTCCACCACGGTGCCCCGACCCGACGGTGACGGACAGGCACCAAGCCGACACTCTGGGGTACTTTCCTGCCATGCACCACGTGGCCGCCCTGCTCAACCCCGTCCAGTCGACCTTCGAACTCGGCTGCGCCGTCGAGGTCTTCGGCACCAGGCGCCCCGGAATACCGCAGCACTACACCTTCACCACCTGCACCCACACCCCGGGCCCGGTCCCCACCACGGCCGGCTACGCGATCTCCGTACCCCACGGCCTCGCCGCACTCGACACCGCCGACACCGTCATCCTCCCCGGCTGGCTGCCCCCGGGCGAGCCCCTGCCCGACCCCGTACGCCACGCCCTGCTGCGCGCCCACGCCCGCGGCGCCCGCCTGGCCGCCCTCTGCTCCGGAGTCCTCGCCCTGGCCCGCACCGGACTGCTCGACGGCCGCACCGCCACCACCCACTGGGCCCACGCCGACCGGCTGCGCCGCGACTTCCCCCGGGTCAGGGCCGAGCCGCACCGCCTCTACGTCGACCACGGCGACGTCGCCACCAGCGCCGGGGCCGGCGCCGCCCTGGACCTGTGCCTGCACCTGGTCCGGCGCGACCACGGCGCCGCCCATGCCGCCCTGCTCGCCCGGCACATGGTGCTGCCGCCGCCCCGCGAGGACGACGGCCACGCCGCGCCCGCCCCGCCGCCGCAGGCCTGCGAGGCCCTCGACGGCCTGCTCGCCTGGGCCGACGAACGCCTCGGCGCGCCCCTGTCGGTGGACACCCTGGCCGCCCGCCTGGCCGTCTCGCCCCGCACCCTGGCCCGCCGCTTCGCCGACCGGCTGGGCACCAGCCCGGGCGCCTGGCTGCTCTCCCGCCGGCTGGCCGCTGCCCGCACCCTGCTGGAGGAGACCGACCTGCCCGTCGAGGCGATCGCCGCCCGTGTCGGCCTCGCCTCCGCCGTCAACCTGCGCCGCCGCTTCCGCGCCCGCACCGGCACGACCCCCGGCGCCTACCGGCAGGCCTTCCGGGCCCCGTGAGCCGCCCGTCCGCCGCGTGACGTACGCGGTCGGGGCGCGGGCGATGCCACACGTCGGCGGCGCGCGACCGGCCGAAGCGGTCGTCCTCACCCGATCGAGTGGCCGCGCTGCCGCTTCCGGTACCGGTGCCGGGTGCGTCGGTAGCGTCGGTCCATGATCGTGGAGCCGTCAACAGAAGTGACGTATCGACGATTTGACTTATTGTCATAAAAGTAAAGAGGCATCGTCGCATGGCAGAGAAACGCCTGAGGTCCTGGGGCAACAACCGCTCCGGCCAGCTCGGGGACGGCACCTGGACCGACCTGCGCACCACGGCCACCGCCGTGCTCGGGCTGACCGGCTCCGAGGTGGTCAGGATCGCCGCGGGCGGCGCCGGCGCGAGCCTCGGCCACGGGCTCGCCCTGCTGGCGGACCGTACGGTGCAGTCCTGGGGCGTCAACGGCTCGGGCCAGCTCGGCGACGGCTCGATGTCCAGCCACAACGCGCCCGGCCGGGTGGCCGACCTGCGCGACGTCACCGACATCGCCGCCGGCGGCCAGCACAGCCTCGCCCTGCTCGCCGACCGGAGCGTGGTGGCCTGGGGCCGCAACGAGCACGGCCAGCTCGGCAACGGGACGAACGCCGACAGCAGCCTCCCGGTGCGGGTCGCCGGCCTGAACCGGGTCGTCGCGATCGCCGCCGGCCTGCACCACAGCCTCGCCCTGCGCGAGGACGGCACCGTGTGGGCCTGGGGATACAACTTCAACGGCCAGCTGGGCGACGGGACTTCGTCCAGCCGCAACGTCGCCGCGCCGGTCGTCGGCCTGACCGGGGTCAGCCGCATCGCCGCCGGGGCCGGCCACAACCTCGCCCTGGTCGGCAAGCCCGGTACCGGTGCCACGGTGAAGGCCTGGGGCCACAACACCACCGGCCAGCTCGGCGACAACACCACCATCAACCGCCTCACCCCGGTCGCCACCAGGCCGACCTGGTCGGGCGGCGTCACCCACATCGCCGCGGGCTGCAACCACAGCTTCGCCGTGGTCGACGACGAGAACCGCCTCAAGGCCTGGGGCCAGAACACCTCCGGCCAGCTCGGCGACGGCACCACCGTCTTCCGGGTGCTGCCCGTCACCGTCCCCGGCATGGTGGGCGTCCGGCTGGTGGCCGCCGGCCGGGAGCACACCATGGCGCTGCTGGACGACCGCACCGTGCGCGCCTGGGGCAGCAACGGCTCCGGCCAGCTCGGCGACGGCAGCACCACCGACAGCACCACCCCGGTGGCCACCCTCACCGCGCTGACCGGCGTCGACGGGATCGCGGCCCCGGTCGGCGGCGACTTCAGCCTGGCGAACTGAGGCGCCTCAGCGGTGCCCGGCCGTCCCTCCTGCCACAATGCGGTGAGCTTTCCGTATCCGCCACAACGCATACAGTGAGGAAATCGTGTCGAAGGTCAAGCTGAGCACCAACCACGGCGACATCGTTCTCGAACTCAACGCGGACAAGGCCCCGGCGACGGTGGAGAACTTCCTCCAGTACGTCAGGGACGGCTTCTACGACGGCACGGTCTTCCACCGGGTCATCAAGGGCTTCATGATCCAGGGCGGCGGACTGGAGCCCGGCATGAACCAGAAGAAGACCCGCGCCTCCATCCGGAACGAAGCCGACAACGGCCTGAAGAACACCAGGTACACCGTGGCGATGGCCCGCACCGCGGACCCGCACTCGGCCACCGCCCAGTTCTTCATCAACGCCTCCGACAACGCCTTCCTGAACCACAGCGGCAAGAACGCCCAGGGCTGGGGCTACACCGTCTTCGGCGAGGTCGTCGAGGGCCGGGAGGTCGTGGACGCCATCGAGGGCGTGGCCACCGGCTCCAAGGCCGGCCACCAGGACGTCCCCAAGGACGACGTGGTCCTGGAGCGCGCCGAGGTCGTCGAGTAGCACGGGCGCACGCGGACGGTGGAGCGGGAAGCCGGGCCCGGCTTCCCGCTCACGCGGCGTACGGGACGTCAGCAGGCCGCCACCGCGTAGACCCAGCCCCAGGGCGCGTGGGCGTCGGAGACCGGGCCGCCCGGCGAGGTCCAGCCGAGGTTCCCGTTGACGTCGTAGAACTTCACCCGGTACTTCGACGGCTGGTTGTTGATCCAGGACCCGGTACCCGACCACGAGATCGCGTGCCTGACGCCGCAGTCGTAGAGGTTGAAGGACGGGCCCTCGAAGTTCTCGTACTGGTAGAAGCACGCGTAGCCCCGGTAACAGGGGTCGCCGAGGATCCCGGCCTCCCCGCCGTCCAGGTCGCGGGCGCGCTTCTCGCCCGGCAGCGGGAGGAGCATGAAGCCCTTGCCGTCGAGGTCGATCTTGTTCACGCCGACCTGCGTGCCGCCGGTGGCGGCCAGTTCGGCGTCGACCTGCCGCTGGAGCTCGGCGGCCCGGCCGCCGTCCAGCCCGGCGGCCCGGGCCTGCGCGGCGAACGGCGCACGGTCCTGACCGGCGGTGCCGGCGGTGGCGGTGCCGGCGGTGGTCCCGAGCGCGAGGAGGGCCATCGTCAGCGCGGCGAACGCCTTGCCCGATGCCCGGCGGGTGCGGATGTGAGACATGGAAGCGATCCTCCAGGTGTTGGCCTTGCCCGGCCGGAATCCCCGATCGGAACCGCTCGACGAGCTTCACGATCCGGGGGTTCCTTCTGGCACCAAGCCTGCCCGGAGGGCGGCAGCCCCGGCTTGTAGGAATGCGAACGGCCGTTTGCACACAAGGGGGAGGGGAAGGTCCGCTTCACCCGCCACGGCGTCGGGCCGGCCCCCGGAACACCCGGAACACCCGGAAACCCGGATGACCCCGGCCACCACCGCCACCGACAATGACGCATGCCGACCGACCACTGGCCGCTGCTCGGCCTGCGGCTGACCACGCCCCGCCTGGAACCGCGCCTGCCCGCCGACGACGAACTCGCCGCGCTGGCCGGCCTCGCGGCCCACGGTGTCCGGCGGCCCCGCCCGAAGCGGGCACGGCCTTCCGGGTGCGGGGCCTGCCGGCAGGAGTGCGGGGCGGCACGAGCCCCACCCGTCCCGGTGACGGCCCCGCCCGGGGCGCCGCGGCGGCGCAGGTCAGTCGCCGACGGCGGCCCGGTAGCCGCGGGCGTCGAGGAGCTTGCCGAAATCGGCCTTGTCCGACGGCTTGAGCTTGAGGATCCAGTACTCGTAGGGCTCGTCGTTGATGAGCTCCGGGCTGTCGTTCAGCTCCTCGTTCACGGCGGTCACCTTGCCGCCCACCGGCGCGTAGAAGTCCGATGCGGCCTTGACCGACTCGATGACACCTGCGGGCTCGCCGGCCGCGAAGACACGGCCGACCTCCGCCAGCTCCACGAACACGATGTCGCCGAGCGCCTTCTGGGCGTGATCGCTGATCCCGACCGTCACCGTGCCGTCCGCCTCCAGGCGCGCCCACTCGTGCGTCTCGGCGTACCGCAGCTCATCAGGGATGTGCGACATGTCCACTCCTCCGGGGTGTAGTTCATCAGCGGACCCAGCATGCCCCAGGTCGCCGGGAGGCGGCCGGAACGCCTCGGCATCACTGACGAAACGTCAATTCCGCTTGACAGGAGTCCGCCGCCCGCCCAACCGGAGGACTCAGGGGCAGGCGCGCCACGGCGAGGGGCAGCGCGCGGTCGAGCGCCGCATCGGCCCCGCACGGCACGTCGGGCCGGACGCCGGTGCCTGGTGACGCTCTACCCGCAGGCCGGGGCGCGGGGCCGGTGACGACCCGGCGTCAGTAGTAGCCCTTCGAGCCGTCGAGGAGCTCCCGGACGATGTCGGCGTGCCCCGCGTGCCGCCCGGTCTCCTCGACGAGGTGGATCAGCATCCAGCGGAGGTTGGCGCCGCCGGCCCGGAAGCCGGTGTGGCGGCCGACGTCGTCCAGCGAGGCCGCCGCGACGATCTCGTTGCTGCGGGCGCACTGGGCCTCGTACTCCGCGAGCAGCTCGGCGAGCGGGCGGCCGCCGGTGTGCCAGTCGCCGTCCTCGTTCGACTCGTCGAACGAGGGGTTCTGCTTCTCGTCGCCGCCGAGGAACACCACCTCCAGCCAGGTGTGTTCGACCCAGCGCATGTGCGAGACGAGGCCGGCCATCGTCATGGCCGGGGAGGTCGGGATGACCGGCCGGTGCGCGTCCTCGTCCGCCAGCCCCGCGCACTTCCAGCGCAGGATCTGCCGTTGCAGGTCCAGCCAGCCGATGAGGGCGGTGCGTTCGTCCGCCTGGAGCGGGGGGCGTTCAAGTTCCGGTGCCATGGGGGTGCAGGGTACCGAGGCGGTCCGGCGGGCGCACCCGATTAACGCGTGGGGCGTGGCGGGCCGGAGCGGGAAGCCGGCCGGGCCGACGTCCCGCTCCGGAGCGGCTCGCCCGGAGCGGCTCGCCCGGGGCGGCTACTTCTCGATGGTGATGTCCTTGAAGCTGATCACGAAGGCGTCCGGGTCGTCGTCCTCGTCCAGGTGGTAGGTGGTGCTGGCCCAGGCGTCGGCGAGGCGGACGCGGCGGGACGCGGGGTCGGCAGGGTCGCCGGCGATCAGGACGACGTCCTGGTGGGTCGCGGTGTTCTCGACGTCCTCGGCCCACTGGGTGGTGGCTTCGTGACGGTCGTCGCCACGGGCGAGGAGCACGTCGCCCCACAGCGGTACGGGGGCCCTGACACCGGTGGTGAGGAGGGCGTCGAGGTCGAGCTCGGAGCCGACGAGGGTGAGCTTGGTGACGGAGTCGAGTACTTCGGCCCGGTTGTCGCCGAGGTCGAGGTGGTAGGTCGTCATGTCCGGATCTCCAGGTGGCGGCGTGGTCGGCGGGGTCAGTACAGCTCGGGGGAGGTGCGGACGGGGATCCTGACCTTGAGGACGGTGCCGTCGTCGAGGAAGAAGACGACGCGGGCGTTGTCGCCGGGCTTGATCAGGCGGTTCGGCTTCTCCAGCATGATGTGGTACCGGCCCGGCACGAAGGCGAACCCGCCCTTGGCGGAGAGGGTCACCCTGTCCAGCTTGACCATCTTCGAGCTCTCGCTGTCGGCGACGGTCTGGTAGATCGTGATGCGCTGGTAGTCGGGGCTCTTGATCTTGGTGATCTCGTAGCGCTTGTCGGCGGAGTTGTCGAGCGTGATGTACCCCGCGGCGGGCAGGGCGTTCGGCAGCCAGCGGATCCAGGCGGACTTGTCCCTGACCTTCACGTCGGTGGTGACCGGAATCTTCATTGGTATGGCTCCCCTCGGTGGGGTCGTCCCTCGACCCTGTGCCGCCAGCAGATCTTGCGGTTGATCCAGAGACAAGGAGGCCCGGCAGAAGATCACCTGATGGAGTGACGAATCGTCAAATCGATTGTCACGAAAGAGAAATACCCCTTGCGATCCCTCCTGGTGAGGGGAGCGCAAGGGGGCAGCAGGGGTCAAGGGCGCAGCTCGCAGTGGACGAAGCCGCCGGCCGCGCGGACGGGGACGAACCCGGCCCTGGCGAGGACCCGCCCGGAGGCCCGGTCGCCCTCCCGGTGCCCGGCGAGCACCCGCGTCGCCGGGTGCCCGCCGGCGAGGAACCGCCGTACGGCGGCGGTGGCGTGGCCGTGGCCCGGGCGTCCTCACGCACGGCGTAGCTGAGCCGGCCGGTGGCGCCGTCGGCCGGTTCACGCAGCCGCAGCACCGGATCGGGCGTCCGCTCAGGCGAGGATGAGGCGGAAGACGTGGTTGTGGACGAAGAAGCCGCCGGGCTGACCGGGGATCGGCTGGAGGTTGAAGGCCCCGGTGAACTGCAAGGGCTTGTCGAAGGCGTTGTCGACGGCGAGGCTGCCGGTCACCACGACCAGGACGCCACCGCCCGCGGTGGGCTGGGAGTCGACGACGGTGACCCGGTGCTGTGGCAGACGGCGAGGCCCCGCCGTCCCGGGGAAGGGGGGCGGCGGGGCCGGCGGCTGCGCCCGGTGGGCGTCGGACTTCCTAGAAGAACCAGACGGAGAGGCGGGCCGTGTTCGGGGCGACGTCGCAGAAGTAGCTGACCGCCTCCCCACGGGCGACGTAGGCCTTGCCGGCGGCCTCGCACGCGGCGCCGCTCGGGTACATGCCGACGTAGGTGTAGCCGGTCGTCCTGGTGGTGGAGGCCTGGGCGGCCGGGGCGACCATCAGGCCGCCCGCGACCGTGAGCAGTCCGGCCAGGGCCATGGTGGAAACCGTCTTGCGCAGTGCCATGTCGGTGTCTTCCTCCCTCGGGCAGAACGCCGGAGTCCGCTTCCCGGCGTTCGGCTGGGAGCCTTCCGGAATCCCGGATTCGCGGCAATGGTAGAGACCAATTTGGCAGAAAACAGCTGGTCGCCCGGGGTGGGCGTGAGCTGGGTGCTCGTCAAGGCGACTGCTGCGCAGTGGAGTCGGCGGGACCGATCCGGTAGGCGGCGGCCTCCCGTCCGCCCGATTCGATGGCGCACGGCGGCGCGCCCACCCGCTTCCACGGCTGCTCCGGTCACGGCCGCCCGTGTACATCCCGCGCCGTCAAAAGCCGGGGCTCCGCACGAATCGGCCGGACGGCCGCGAGCCGGTACGCGGCCCGTCCCTCCGCGGGGTGCTCCTGCGCGAGTGCCCCGCCGATCCGGTCGAGGAGGCCGTCGAAGTCCTGCTCCGCGCACTGTGCTCCGGCGACTCGCGCGACCCGGAACTGCTGCTGCTCTACGAGTCGCTGGTCGCGGCGAGCCGGGACGACGAGCTGCGTGCCGAGATCGCGGCCTCCGTGGCGCAGCTGCGGCAGTGGCAGTGCGACTGGTTCACCGAGCGGGGGGTCTCGCGTCCGCTCCCCGCGGCGGTGACCATCACGGCGGCGATGGACGGCTTCCTGCTACAGCGCATGCTCGACCCGGAGCTCGATCCGGCGCCGCTGGTGGAGGGGCTGGTCGCCCTGGTCGGGCACCACCTGGCGTGACTCCCGTGCCGCCCGGCCCTCGTGAGGGCCGGGCGGTATCGCGCCCCCGGCGGGATCGTCAGCGCGCTGCGGGGCGAGGGGAGTTGCGGTTGTCGAACTCGCCGGTGCGGACGGCGGTGACGAAGGCCTGCCAGGCGGGGGAGGAGAAGGCGAGGGCCGGGCCCGAAGGGTCCTTGGAGTCGCGCACGGGCATGACGCCGGCGAAGCCGTCGGCTACCTCGATGCATGCGCCGCCGTTTGCACCGCTGTACGAACTCTTTCGCCACGGGGCATCGGTCAGGTCGACATCCACTCCAGGTCTCTCCTTACCGCACGGATGAAAGCCAGCGAATCGGCTTGGCCGAGGGCCTCGACCGCGAGTCGATCGTAACTCCTGTCTAGTACTGCAACCGACTGAGTGTCACGGTCGATGTAGCCGCGCTGCTCGATCTCGCCGTAAGCGAGAACTTTTCGGTTCGGCATGGTAAGGAGATGCACCATGTGTGTGAGTGGTCGGTTCTCGCCCAGGGAAAACGGTGCCACCTGGATTACCACGTCGGGACGTGCGGACAACTTCTCAAGATGAAGCAGCTGTTCGATCATGACGTCACGTCCGCCGATGAACCGCCTGATGCAGCTCTCGTCCAGTACCGCATGTACGAGCGGAGGGGGAGTCCGCTCCAGGATCTGCTGCCGGGCGAGCCTGAATGCGATGCGTTCCTCCGCCAACTGCTGGGTCGTATTGCCCTGCCTGACGTCGCCCATCTGGACTGCGGTTGCATATGCCGGAGTTTGTAGAAGTCCGGTAACGAGGTCGATCTCGAAGATCCTGATCTGCTCCGCGAGCGCCTCGTAGCGCGCGTACTCCGGAAACCCCTCCAGGATCGCGGCGTTCTTCAGCTGGTACCACATCAGCAGCAGGGTGCCGCCGGTCTCCAGCACTTCGTCCGCCAGTTCGGCGAGCTTGCGGGTCGGGGGCCGGTGGGCAAGTTCGACGTAGGACAGGTGCGACGGCGAGCACCCGATGAGCGGGGCCAGCTCCTCCTGGCGGAGGCCCCGGGCCTCTCGCGACTTGCGGAGTTGGATCCCGAAGGGCGCCCAGGGGCTGGACTCGGGGTCAATCTGCTTCTTGTTCATGGCGGTTCTCAACTTCCAGCAAGCCCGGAGGCAAGTAGCAGGCCGCTTTCCATGCTAGGTGACCTTGCTCCAGCATGTACACAGAACGTGAAACTCCGATCGCAGAGGGTGCCATTCCATGCCCCAAGACCAAGCCCCGCGCCTCCTCGGCTACGGCGTCCGGTTCGACGTCGAGGCCGATCGCTACCGGGTCCGCAACGAGATGACGGGCGAGTGGCTGCGCCGGCCCGACGGCGAGTTGGCCACCTTCGTCTTCTTCGGCGATGCCTACAGCGCGTGGCGCGGCTTCGAGGTCCACAAGCGCCCCGGGGAGAAGTGAAGATGTCCTCGACCCTCTCCCGCGCGACCGCCGAGCAGCGCCGTCAGGCGGCCGACGTGCTGGACGACCTCGCCACCGTCCTCGCCCTCGGTGGCGTTCGGCCCCCCACCCTGGAAGTCGACTGGCACAGCGGCCGCCTGACGTGCGGCTACCTCCTCCGTCTCACCGCCCGCCCCGCCGACCTCGTGCGCGTGGTCGACCTGCTGCGCAAGGGCCTGCGCCACGAGCGCCTCACGTACGACGACTGAAAGCGGCCGCCCCCATGCAAGACCCCCGACTCCTGGCCAAGCCTCCCGTCTGCCGGCTCGGCTGCCTCGTCCTGATCCGCAACCCCCGCGGCGACGTCCTGCTCGTCGACCCGGACTACATGGACGGCATGATCCTGCCCGGTGGCTCCGCCCGCCCCAACGAGCCCCCGCACCTCGCCGCCGCCCGCCACCTGCACGAAGAGACCGGCCTGATCGCCCGTCTGACCGACATCGTCGCCGTCGACTTCACCCCCGCCGACCGCTACCTGGAACGCCTGAACCTCGTCTTCGACGGCGGCACCGTCCCCGACACCGCCCGGATCACCGTCCCGCCCCGGCACCGCAGCGGCCTGCTCGGCGCCCGCTTCGTCCCCGCCCCGGACCTGCCGGACGTCATGGCCCCCTCCCAGGCCGCCCGCGCCGCCGAAGCCCTCGCCGGCCGCACCCTCCCCGTCCTCCTCCACGGCCAACGGGCGGCCTGAGCGCATGGCCTCGGCTCGGCGCGGATTCCCGTGCCGGGCCGGAGTGCTCGCACTGGAGCCTGTTCGGCGGAGCCTCGGGCTCGATATCGAACTGCTGTTCACGTTAAGTGATGTGACGCGCACGCAGAGGCATTGGGGTGGTCGGCAATACTTGGCCCGTGTGGGATGGAGATCTGCATGAAGGTGTACCGCGACGTCTTCAACGGTGACGAGTTGCTGTCCGACTCGGTCCCGGTCAAGGAGGACGGCGTCTGCTTCGTCGCCGAGGGCAAGTACGGCACGCGCTCGACAGTCGGGTCGATCGACATCGGAGCCGCGTCCGGCGTGGAGGGCGAGGAGGGCGAGGAGGAGACCGGAGCGGTCGATTCGGCAACCGTCTCGGTCCTCGACATCGTTGACGCACATCGACTTGTCGAGACGAGCTACGACAAGAAGAACTACACCGGGCACATCAAGGCGTACCTGAAGAGGCTGTCGGAGAGGGTCCCCGCGGACGATCGGTCCGCCTGGCAGGAGAAGGCCCAGACATGTGTCAAGGCCGTGCTCGCCGACTTCGAGAGCTACCGGTTCTTCACCGGCGAAAGCATGGACCCCGAGGCCATGGTCGTCCTCCTGAAGGCCGGCGAAGCCGGCGGGGCCCCGTACCTGTACTACTTCGGGCACGGGCTCAAGACCGAGGTGTACTGACACCACGGTCCTGCCTGAAGTCCTGGGCCCGGTGCGGACTCCCGCGCCGGGCCGGTGAGTTCGATCAGCTCTGGGTGGAACGGCGGCAGGAGTCCGCCGAGACGACGGCCGGGACGTAGTCGGCCCGCAGGAGGTGGTAGCAGTCCTGGAACGCCTCCTCGCCGCCGGCCGCGCCGGCCGCGAGCCCCCATCCGCCGCGCGTGAGGTCGAGCGTCGCCGCGTAGTCGAGCCGCTCCGGCGGCTGTCCGCCGAGGCGCCACGGCTGCGACAGGGCCGACAGCCCGACCGTCACCGTGGTGCCGGTCGCCTCCCTGACGGATCCGACCCAGTGCGGGCTCTCGGCGATCAGCCGCCGCGGCAGCGCCTCGTCCGGCTCCGGGACCTCCACCGGCGCGGAGTGGCCGGCCCCGATCAGGGCGGACCCGGCCAGCAGGGCCAGCAGCCGGGCGAGGAGCGCCGGGGGCATCGCCGGATCCGTCGACTCCGCCGTCAGGTAGCAGTCGTCGTGCCCGGAGTACCAGAAGCGCGAACCGCTGAGGCGGGGGAGGACCGGCTCGCCGGCGACGACGGCCGCGCCGACGGCCAGTTCGAGCGCGTCGAGCCGCTCCGCGGTGGTGCCCGCCGGAACGTCGACCAGCGACAGCTCGTACGGCGCCCAGCCGCCGCCGAGGAACCGGGGCAGGTCGTCCCGGCGCATCATCAGGAACTCCTCGCCGAGGTCCATCGAGCCCGCGGCCCGGTCCCCGACCGGGCGGGCGGTGCAGGCCACGCCCCGCTGCGCCGCGATCCGGGACGGCGGCCACGGCCGGTTGTCCTTGTCGAAGAGGCTGTTCGATTCGAGGTTCAGGACGACGACCGTGTCGTTCGCCGTGCGGGTGAGCACGTCGATCAGCTCCCAGGCCCGGGCAGCCGCCCCGCTGACCGTCCACGAGCCTTCGGCCTCGGCGACGTTGAAGCTCAGCGGGAACGGCAGCCGCTCCAGCCCGACACCGTTGGCGCCGAACGCCCCGTGGCTCTCCACCGTGATCACTGCCGTACCCCCCGGATGAACCCGCCCACACCGTGACCTGCGCGGACCATCATCCCCCTGCGCCGTCGCGAGCTCCGCCACGACCCCCCCGACCTCCGGCCACCTACCCCGGCCAGGGCCGCCGCCCTGGCAGGATGGCGGCATGGAACGAGTGCTTGGCATCGGCGGGTACTTCCTACGGGCCGCCGACCCGACGGCGCTGAGCGCCTGGTACCGCGAGAGCCTGGGGCTGGACACGGACGAACACGGCCTCTGGCATCAGCAGGCCGGCCCGACGGTCTTCGCCGCCTTCGACTCCGGGACCGACTACTTCGGCTCCCGCACCCAGCAGACCATGCTCAACTTCCGCGTCCGCGACCTGGACGCGATGCTCGCCCAACTGCGCGCCCACGGCGCCGCCGTGGCCGAGGAGACCCAGGAGATGGCGGGCGTCGGCCGGTTCGGCTGGGTCACCGACCCCGAGGGCAACCGCGTCGAACTCTGGCAGCCCGCCTGACCGAGTCCCGCTCCGGACCGGAATGAACCCGGAGCGGAAACGTCGTGACTGCCGCCCGGCAAATACCTTGCCCCGTAAGGGAAGTGGGGTTTTCTGGGGGTGCTTATCGGGGGCATGCCGGATGTCCGCCCGCGGCGCCGGGCCCGAGACTCGAACCATGCGCATCACGCGGGCCGGTTGGGCCATCATGACGATGCTGTCCACGCTGATCGTCGTCATCTCCGCCAAGTACTTCCGCCTCGACCCGGAGGCGTTCTTCGAGGAGCAGCGCGACACCTACCTGACCCACCAAGTCCCGCTCGCCATCCACATCTCCGGCGCCATCACGGCCCTGGCCGTCGGCCCCTGGCAGTTCTCCGAGCGCCTGCGCGCACGCGAGCCCCGCCGGCACCGCCGCATCGGCGTCGTCTACCTGCTCGGCTGCCTGACCGGCGCGGTGGGCGCCCTGCTGCTGGCACCCGTCGCCTACGGGGGAGCGGTCGCCGGGCTCGGCTTCGCCTGCCTGGCGGTGGCCTGGCTGATCACCGGCGCCATGGGGCTGCGGACGGTCCTCGCCGGCCGGATCGCCGACCACCGCCGCTGGATGATCCGCAGCTTCGCCCTCACCTTCGCCGCCGTCACGCTGCGCCTCATGGTGCTCGCCGCCACGACGGCCGGCCTGGGCCTGCGCCCCGCCTACACCGCCGTGGCCTGGCTGTGCTGGGTGCCCAACCTGCTGCTGGCCTGCTGGTTCACCCGCACCCGGGCCCGCATCCGCCGCGCCGGACCGGCCGACCCGGCTTGAGGTGAGGCCTGCTCGGGTTTCCCCGTCGGCGATGCGTCGACCGAACGCCGGCGCCCGGGAGGCGTGGCGGGGCCCGGCCCACCGGGTGCGGGGCGGTTGTTAGCCCGGCCAGGCAGCAGTGTTCCTCCGCCCGAGTAGCCGGGCGCTCACCCGGGCGGCGGGCGCCTCGGCCCGGGTACGGATCGGGGCCGGCGCGGGGAAACAGCCCCCGCCGACGAAAGCCCGACCCAGAACTCCAGGAGGCCGAACATGGCCCGCATCAAGCCCCTCGCCCTGACCGCCCTCGCCGTCGTCGGCGTGCTGGCCGCGAGCACCGCGACCGCCGCCGCCGAGGCGAAGCCCACCGGCAAGCCCGTCGGCAAGCCGGCCGTCGTCATTCCCCACAACCCGACCACCACCAACCCCCAGCAGCTGGCCGCACACGACCAGGTCACCGGCGACTGGGTCGACGTGGCCCCGGGCGGGAACGGGTACGCCTACGTGACGTGTCCGTCCGGCGAGGTGCCCACCGGTGGTGGCGGCCAGACCAGCGCCTACGCGATCTTCTTCACCGACTCCTACCCGGACGGCAGCTCCTGGGTCGTGCGCGGCACCAACACCGGCAGCGGGACCGAGTCCATCCGGGCGACCGCGGTCTGCACCACCCCCTGACCCGGGGCTGAGCGACCCGGGCCCGGCAGCCGGGCCCGGGTCGCTCCACGTCCGGCGAGGGTCACTGCGGCAGGGGTCACTGCGGCGGGGGCAGCAGCCCCAGGTCCGAGACCGGTCCGAGGTGGGCGAGCTTGTCGGGGTTGGACACGGCGTGGACCGCCCGCACCGCGCCGTCGGCGTCGATGTCCAGCCCGATGACGTTGACCACGCGCTGCTCGGCGTCGTACGGCACCGCGCCCGGGCGGCCGTTGACCCATGCGGGGGTGAGGCGGGCGCCGAGCCGGCGGATCCGGCGGAAGCCGCCGACCAGCAGCCGGGCGACGCGCAGCGGGTCGGTGACGGAGCGGCCGAGCGCACGGGCCTTGCCGCCGCCGTCGCCCTGGAAGACCACGTCGGGGGCGAGCATGCCGAGCAGCGCCTCCGGGTCCCCGCCCTCGGCGACCTCGAAGAAGCGGCGGGCCAGCTCCTCGCCCTCCGCGCGGCGGGCCGGAGCCGGAACGGCGGTCCCGTCCCCGGCGACGGCCAGGCGCTTCCTGGCCCGGGCGAGGATCTGGCGGCAGTTCGCCTCGCCGCGGCCGACCATCCGCGCGACCTCCGGATAGCCGTACCCGAACGCCTCGCGCAGCGTGAACACCGCGCGCTCGACGGGGGAGAGGGCCTCCAGCAGCACCAGGAACGCCATCGACAGGGTGTCCGCCAGCTCCGCGTGCTCGGCCGGGCCCGGGCGGGCGGTGTGGCGCGGGTCACGGGGCCGGACCGGCGGGGGGATGTCACAAAACGGCGGGCCGTTCTGTCTCAAGGGGCGACAACGGGACACCGACCGAGGAGCAACCGTCATGGAACCCCGCCTGAACCCCTTCACCAGCCCCGTCATGGGCAAGGTCTTCAAGCACGTCATCGCCGCCCACAAGCCCATCGCCGAGTCGAGCCTGCCGTACGCCGTCCAGGAGTTGGTGCGGCTGCGGGTCAGCCAGATCAACGGCTGCGGCGCCTGTCTCGACATGCACTACAAGGAGGCCGTGCACGCCGGCGAGGACCCGGTGCGCCTCAACCTGGTCGCCGCCTGGCGCGAGGCCACCGTGTTCACCGACGCGGAGCGCGCCGCGCTGGAACTCGCCGAGGCGGGCGCCCGGCTCGCCGACGCGGCCGGCGGGGTGAGCGACGAGGTGTGGGCGAACGCCGCGAAGCACTACGACGAGGAGCAGCTGGCGGCGCTGGTGTGCGTGATAGCGCTGATCAACGCCTTCAACCGGGCCAACGTGATGACCCGCCAGCCCGGCGGCGGCTACGAGGTCGGCATGTACGGGCACTGAGCGGTCGCTTCGTACGTCCACCGACCATCAACCACCGTGGTGCACCGGGCCGGTGGCGCGTCCGTCGGAACCGGGCCGGACGGACGCCGGTCCGGAGCGGATGGCGGCCCGGCGCCGGGCCGTCCACCTCCGTCACCGCTGCCTCTCTTTCGAGTGATCAACGGCGTGACACCCGCTCCGACGGCGGGAGATGCGACAGGGTGGGCCGGACACCTCCGTCGTATCAGAAAGGGACAGGTGGGTTCCGTGGTGACTCGGACAGAGCGCGACCACTTCCAGGCGATGTTCAGGAGGCTGGACGTCGACGGTGACGGGGTGATCGAGCAGGTCGACATCGACCAGCTGGTCCACAAGGTGCTGCGGCGGGTCGGCGCCGGCGAGCCGGGCACGGAGACCTGGCGGCGGGTGGTCGGCCTGGGCAACCGGATGTGGCAGGAACTGCTCGACGGCACGGACGCGAACGGGGACGGCAGGGTCACCGCCCGGGAGTTCGTCGCCGCCTACCGGCGGCCCGACTTCCTCGACCAGGTCGCGGTGCCGTTCGAGCTCGCGATCCTGGAGGCCGCCGACACCGACGGTGACGGCAGGATCTCCCTGGCGGAGTGGCTGACCTGGCAGCAGGCCAAGGGAGTCGCCTCGAACGAGGCCCTCGGCGAGTTCCAGCAGATCGACGCCGACGGCGACGGCCACCTCACCCGGGACGAGTGCGTCCAGCACATCAAGCAGACGTACACCACCTGAGGCCTGCGCCCGAACGCGGCGGGGCCGACCGGCAGTTCGCCGGCCGGCCCCGCCTCCGCGGGACCGCCCGATGGCCTGGTCGCCCGGCTCCGCGGCCGGGGCCCCTTCCACGGGCCCCGGCCGCGTCGTGCGAGGCGGGCGGCACCGCCCCCGTACGTCCTTGCGGGGCGGGGGAGTTCAGCCCAGCGCCGCCTCCACCGCCCGCGGCGTCCAGTGCCCGGCCGCGCCCGGGCGGGTGGCGAGGTAGCCGGCCGTACGCCAGGGGCCCCAGCCGTGGGACTCGGCCAGGCCGGCCGCCAGGGTGCGCAGGTAGGGCCGGGTGGGGGCGTTCAGCTCGGCGCCGGCCACGCCCCAGGAGGCGGTGAAGGTCAGCAGCGGCCTCCCGTCCGACTCGCCGACGTGCAGCAGGGTCTGGTAGCGGCCCGGGCCCAGTTCGTCGCGCCCGGTGGCGAGCACCGGGGCGAGGTCGAGGTCGGTGCCGGGGGAGCGGCCCATCTCCTGGGCGGCGACGTCGCTGAACTGACTCAGCGTCATCAGATAGGCACGGCACGGCACTTCGCCTCGCCCGGCCGGGTCGTAGAAGGCCGAGCCGCCGCCCCAGGTGCGCGAGCGCCCGGCGAAGTACAGCGTGCCCGGCAGCGCGGTGGCCACCGCCCGGCGCGGCGGGCGCCGGTCGCGGGCACCCGGCTGGTCCTGCGCCCCGCCGTCCGGGCGCCCGCCGCGCAGGTAGCAGGCGAGACGGGCGGCGTGCAGGTTCGAGCCGTACGCCACGTACCAGACGAGCATCGTGTTCTCTCCCGCCGTCGCGGCCCCGGCACCATCGCGCCCGGCACCGTCGCGGCCCCGGCACTGTCGCCGTCCTGGTAGTCCGCGATTCCCCCTCACCGGCGGAAACGATCGACATCGCGCGAAATGTCATTCGATTCGCGCCGTCGTCGACGCCGTACGGCATCGATGATGAGAATCTCCTTTGATCGCACCCCCGCTGCATCCAGCCGGCTCCCAGCACGGTCATGGTGGATGGGCGCGCGTCCCGGAAGGTGACAACGGCACCGTACGCGCTCCCCAGGACCCCGGAGCCGAGGAACCCCACCCATGGACGCACGCCCCGAAACGGCCGGACCAGGCACGCTGCACCGCCCCCACCCGGGCCACTCCGCGGCGGGCCGGCCGGCGGCCCAGGCCCCCGCCCCCCGCAGCCTGCTCGACATCATCGCCGCCACCGCCGACGCCCACCCCGACGCGCCCGCGCTCGACACCGGCGACACCGTCCTCGACTACCGCGCCCTGCTGCACGAGGCCGACACCCTCGCCGGCCTGCTCGCCGGGCGCGGCATCGGCCGCGGCGACCGGGTCGGCGTCCGCATCCCCTCCGGCACCGCCGACCTGTACGTCGCCATCCTCGCCGTGCTGCGCTGCGGCGCCGCCTACGTCCCCGTCGACGCCGACGACCCCGACGAACGCGCCGAGCTGATCTGGCAGGACGCCGCCGTCTGCGCCGTCCTCGGCCCCGGACGCGCCGTGCACCCCGCCCCCGCCGCCCGCCCGTCCGGCCGCCCCGCCCGGCCCGCCCCCGCCGACGACGCGTGGATCATCTTCACCTCCGGCACCACCGGCCGCCCCAAGGGCGTCGCCGTCACCCACCGCTCGGCGGCCGCCTTCGTCGACGCCGAAGCCCGCCTCTTCCTGCCCCGGCAGCCCCTCGGCCCCGGCGACCGCGTCCTGGCCGGCCTCTCGGTGGCCTTCGACGCCTCCTGCGAGGAGATGTGGCTCGCCTGGCGCCACGGCGCCTGCCTCGTCCCCGCCCCCCGCGCCCTGGTCAAGGCCGGCACCGACCTCGGCCCCTGGCTCGTGGCCCGGCGCATCACCGCCGTCTCCACCGTCCCCACCCTGCTCGCCCTGTGGCCGCAGGACTGCCTGGACGCCGTCCGCCTGATCATCGTCGGCGGCGAAGCCTGCCCCGCCGAACTCGTCGACCGCCTCGCCACCGGCGGCCGCGAGTTCTGGAACACCTACGGCCCCACCGAGACCACCGTCGTCGCCACCGCCGCCCGCCTGACCCCCGGCGAACCCGTCCGCATCGGCACACCCCTCGACGGCTGGGAGATCGCCGTCGTCGACCCGGCCGGAAACCCCGTCCCCTGGTACGCGAGCGGCGAACTGCTCATCACCGGCGTCGGCACCGCCCGCTACCTCGACCCCGCCAAGGACGCCGAGAAGTTCGGCGCCCACCCCGCCCTCGCCTCACCCCGCGTCTACCGCAGCGGCGACCTGGTGCGCAACGACCCCGAAGGCCTCGTCTACCTCGGCCGCGCCGACGACCAGGTCAAACTCGGCGGCCGCCGCGTCGAACTCGGCGAGATCGACGCCGCCCTCCAGGCCCTGCCCGGAATCCGCGCCGCCGCCGCGGCCGTCCGCAGGACCCCCGCCGGCACCGACCTGCTCGTCGGCTACCTCGTCGCCCACCCCGGCACCACCTGCGACCTCGCCGCCGCCCGCCGGCACCTCCTGGAACGCCTGCCCGCCCCGCTGGTGCCCGTCCTCGCCCTCGTCGACTCCCTGCCCACCCGCACCTCCGGCAAGGTCGACCGCGCCGCCCTGCCCTGGCCGCTCACCGGAACCGCCACCACCGGCCCCGCCCCCGCCGGCCCCGGCACCACCGCCCCGGCCCCGGACGGCACCGCCGGCCGGCTCGCCGCCCACTGGGAACGCCTGCTCGGCACCACCCCCGGCCCCGACGACGACTTCTTCGCCCTCGGCGGCTCCAGCCTCACCGCCGCCCGCCTCGTCTCCGACCTGCGCACCGGCCACCCCGGCGTCTCCGTCGCCGACCTGTACGCCCACCCCCGCCTCGCCGACCTCGCCGGCTACCTCGACACCCTCGCCGCCACCGAGCCCGAGGAGACCGTCGCCACCGCCGCCGTCCGCCACCGCACCGTCACCCGCACCCCCCGCAGCGCCGGAGCCTGGCAGACCCTCCTGCTCCTCGGCATGTTCTCCCTCGCCGGACTGCGCTGGACCCTCACCCTGATCGCCCTCGACAACCTCACCGGCAACCACCTCGCCTGGGCCCCGCACAGCTCCTGGTGGCCCGTCGGCGCCGGCCTCCTCCTCTTCCACAGCGCCCCCGGCCGCACCCTCCTCGCCGCCGCCGGCGCCCGCCTGCTCACCGCCGGCATCCGCCCCGGCAGCCACCCCCGCGGCGGCCACGTCCACCTGCGCCTGTGGGCCGCCGAACGCTACACCGCCATGCTCGGCACCGCCGCCCTCGCCGGCACCCCCTGGGCCACCCGCTACGCCCGGGCCCTGGGCTGCCGCGTCGGCCCCGGCGTCCACCTCCACACCCTGCCCCCCGTCACCGGCCTCGCCCGCCTTGGCGCCCACGCCAGCATCGAACCCGAAGCCGACCTCGCAGGCTGGTGGCTCGACGGCGACACCCTCCACCTCGGCCACCTCGACATCGGCGAAGGCGCCCGCATCGGCCACCGCGCCACCCTCATGCCCGGCGCCCGCATCGGCGCCCACGCCGAGATCGCCCCCGGCTCCTGCGTCACCGCCACCGTCCCGCCCGGCGAACACCGGCACGGCTCCCCGGCCCGCCCCACCACCGACAACCCCACCCACTGGCCCACCACCCCGGCCCCCGCCGCCCGCCACTGGAACCCCGCCTACGGCGCCGCCCTCGCCCTCTTCGGCGTCCTCCCGGCCGTCGCCGCCCTGCCCGCCCTGCTCATCGTCTACCCGATGATCGACACCGACACCACCCTGACCGGCGCCCTCGTCCAGCTCCTGCCCGCCACCGTCCCCCTCGCCGCCCTCACCCTGCTCTGCTACGCCACCCTGACAGCTCTCCTCGTCCGCCTCCTCTCCCGCCCGCTGCGCCCCGGCTTCCACCCCGCCACCGGCCGCACCGCCTTCTGCGCCTGGGCCGTCAGCCGCCTCAGCGACACCGCCAGGCGCACCCTCTTCCCCTTCTACGCCGGCCTCTTCACCCCGGTGTGGCTGCGCCTGCTCGGCGCCCGCGTCGGCCGGCGCGTCGAAGCCTCCACCGTGCTCGCCCTGCCCGGCCTGATGCGCGTCGACGACGGCGCCTTCCTCGCCGACGACACCCTCGTCGCCCCGTACGAACTGCGCGGCGGCTGGCTGCACCTGGGCCCCGCCCACATCGGCCGCCGCTCCTTCGTCGGCAACTCCGGCATCGTCGGCCCCGGCCGCCGGCTGCCCGACAACTCCCTGGTCGGCGTGCTCTCCGACACCCCCGCCCACGCCCCCGAAGGCTCCTCCTGGCTCGGCCGCCCCGCCTTCGCCCTGCCCCGCGTCGCCGCCACCGGCGCCGAAGAGCGCACCTACGACCCGCCCCGGCGCCTGATGTGGGCCCGCGCCGGCGTCGAACTGTGCCGGCTGCTGCCGATCGTCCTCGCCGCCCTGCTCGGCGACCTCGTCCTCGCCACCCTCCAGGAACTGCGCGACGACTACGGACTGGGCACCGCCCTCGCCGCCGCCGGAATCGTGCTGACCTGCGCCGCCGTCATCGCCTGCGCCGTCACCACCGCCGCCAAGTGGCTGCTCGTCGGACGCTTCCGCGTCGCCGAACACCCGCTCTGGTCCTCCTTCGTGTGGCGCAACGAGCTCTACGACACCTTCGTCGAGGAACTCGCCATGCCCTTCGGCGGCCACACCATCACCGGCACCCCCTACCTGAACGTCTGGCTGCGCAGCCTCGGCGCCCGGATCGGCCGCGGCGTCTGGTGCGAGACCCACTGGCTGCCCGAGACCGACCTGGTCACCGTCGGGGCCGGCGCCAGCGTCAACCGCGGCACCGTGCTCCAGACCCACCTCTTCCACGACCGCGTCATGCGCCTGGGCCCCGTCCACCTCGCCGCCGGCGCCACCACGGGCCCGCACTCCGTCGTGCTTCCCGACTCCACCCTCGGGGCCGGCGCCACCGTCGGCCCCGCCTCCCTGGTGATGCGCGGCGAGAACGTCCCCGGCGCCACCCGCTGGCTCGGCAACCCCGTCGCCGCCTGGGACGCCGACCCCACCCCGCCCCCGGGGCGGCGCCGCCGCAAGGCCGTCGCGACGGTGTGACGCGGATCACGCGCGCGGGGCGATGAGTTCGCGGTGCGGTCACGGTCCATCCCCGTGACCGCACCGCGCTTCTTCGAGAGGACCATGCCGATGACCACCCCCGCCGTGAAGGGCCCCGCCTCCTACTTCCCGTCGATCGAGAAGAAGTACGGCCGCCCGATCGAGGAGTGGAAGGACCTCATCCGCGCCTCTTCACTTACGAGGCACATGGAACTCGTCGCCTGGCTCAAGGCCGACCACGGCCTCGGCCACGGCCACGCCAGCGCCCTCGTCTCCCACACCCTCGCCGAGAAGGCCGCCTGAACCCGCCCGCTGCCGCGACGGCCGGCGGCGTGATCAGGGGCGCGAGCCGCAGGCCCGGACCGCGAACGGTCCGGGCCCGCGGTCCGGGAAGGCGGATCAGACGTCAAGTCGCTCGGCCGGACCGTCAGGTGCGGGCCGCGGCCACCGCGTCCGTGTACAGCTCGGTCGTCAGATCGCCCTCGTTGATCCCGAGGCCGGCCAGGACGGCCCGTACGGTGCTGAGCGCGGCTGCGAGGTGGTCCTGGGTGGGCGCGATGGTCTCGACTTCGACGAACGTCGCGTCGATTTCCGGGACACGGACGAGTGTGGCGAGGAACTGCCGGCCGTCACGTGCGAAGGCGTAGTTGCGGCACCGCTTCTCGAACCGGATGCGCGGAGTGAAGCCGAGGCCGCTGATGATCTCGTGAATGGCTTCGGCGTCCGCCACCCGGGTCTCGGCCTCGGGCTTCGACCCGGATGCCTCGTCCACCCGGGCGCCCTTGTACGTGAGCACGGTGCGGGTGTCGTCGGGCCCGTGGACGGTGCGGATCCTCAGCTCACGGTCGGCGCCCGTCAGACTGCCGTCCGGGGCGTCGTAGTAGGTGTCGCGGTACACCTCGGCACGGCCGGCTCCGTACAACTCCTCCAACCGTGCGAGGACGTGTTCTGGATCGCGTACGACGGCCTTGAGCTCCGCCTCGATCGCCATTCCGGTTCCTCCTGTCGCCGCCGCTCTCGGGCTGAAGCCGATCACGCTTCCGGGCTTCTTTCGGTGAGGCATCGGCCCGAAGCCCGTAGGTATCAGCCGACTATGTGTCAGTTGACGATTATGGTGAGCTTGCTGAAACTGTTGCGAGGCTACTTGCGTTCAGTGTCGTGGCACGGCGGTATGGAAGAGATGGGTGGGCCCCGGCGGCTCTTTCGCCGGGGCCCACCCACTCGTCATTCACCCGTTACGGCTGGACCGGGAACTCGCCGGCCTTGACGGCGTCGAGGAAGTTCTGGAAGGCAACAGGGGTGAACTCCAGGACCGGGCCGCGCCGGTGCTGCTTGGTGTCGCGCACCGGGATGGCGCCGGCCGGGGTCCGGCCGACCTCGACGCAGTTGCCGTTCTCACCGGCCGAGTAGCTGGATTTGGCCCAGCCGTAGCCGCCCTGGTCGAGGGTGGTGCCGTCGTGCATGGTCAATCCTCCCGGCCTGGAACCGATCGCGCCTCCGGGCTCTTCTACCCGCGGACGCCTCGACCGAAGCCGGGCCCACGCGGTTCGGGAAGCCGGATCAGACGTACCTTGGCACGGCCGACGCCGGAGGGACTTTGGAGGGGACGCCGGGGCCCGTCCTTGCCCCGCTAGGCTGCGGGCATGACGATCAAGGCTGTGGTGTTCGACGTCGGGGAGTGCCTTGTCGACGAGACCCGGGAGTACGGCACCTGGGCCGACTGGCTGGGTGTGCCGAGGCACACGTTCGTCGCTCAGTTCGGCGCGGTGATCGCGCAGGGCCTGGACTACCGGGAGACCTTCCGGATCTTCGCTCCCGGTTTCGACCTCCACGAGGAACGCGAGAAGCGGGCCGCCGCCGGCCAGGCGGAGACCTTCGGCGAGGACGACCTCTACCCGGACGTCCGGGGCGCCTTCGCCCGACTGCGCTCGGACGGCCTGTGGTTGATGATCGCCGGCAACCAGACCGTGCGGGCCGGGGCGATCCTTCGCCGACTGTTCACGGGCGACGTCGACCTGATCGGCACGTCCGACGACTGGGGCGCGAGCAAGCCGGATCCTGCCTTCTTCGAACGCGTCGCCGAGGTGGTACCTGCCGAGCCGCGCGAGATCCTCTACGTCGGCGACCGGCTCGACAACGACGTCCTCCCCGCCCGGAAGGCGGGGATGCGGACAGCGTTGATCCGGCGCGGCCCGTGGGGCTGGATCCAGCAGCACGATCCGGCCGCGGAGCAGGCGACGTTCCGGATCGACTCGCTGGCGGAACTTCCGGAACTGATCGGCAAGTTCAACGCTGACGTGAGCTGATTCGTCCCGTCGTTTCGGACTCGTCGGACACTTGTAGGTCCCCCGTCGATAGGCCGTGCGAGGAGACAGGCGGAGAAGTCCTGGTGGACTGCCTCAGCGTCGGAGATGCCTCCGACAGGATGACGCCGACCCGCCCCACGGAGATCATGCGGCGGGAGCTCGCGGCAGGTGTCGTGGTCACCGGCCCGGTTCAGATGCTCGCCCGGCGCCCCTAGCGCACTGCGGGGATGGCCCCGGAGCGCCAGTCGGCCAGCCGCTTGCGGATGCCGGCCACCATCGGCAGCCCGTCCGTCTCGGCCGGAGCGAACCAGGCCACCTCGTGGGACTCCTCGGACACCCGCAGCTCCCCGCCGAGCGGGCGCGCGAGGAGGCAGATGGAGAACTCCTGGCGGACCTCGCCGTCGTCGTAGGCGAAGACGTGGCCGGGGTCGGTGTAGGTGCCGACGATCCCGGTGATCTCGACCTCGATGCCGGTTTCCTCGCGCGTCTCGCGGATCCCGCATCCGGCGAGCGACTCACCGATGTCCATCCTGCCGCCGGGCAGCGCCCACATCCCGTTGTCGGTGCGCCGTTGGAGCAGGACTCGGCCCGCATCGTCGACCACGACGACGGATGCGGCAGGGACCAGCGAGTTCGCCTTGGGGGCGTTCGGGTCGTCCTCGTAGTCACGCCTGGCCATGATCTGCCACCTCCGTTGTCGCGGCCGTCCACACGTCACGCCCCTTCGCCCACAAGTCCTCGACGTGGCCGGCGAAGCGATCGAACACACCGTCCTCCTGGGCCCGCCTGAAATGCATCATCGGGGCGTCGTGGCCGATCCTGCCGGGCAGCAATGGCGTGACGATCATGTCGTCGTCGAAGCGGGAGACGCTGAGTGAGACGTGCGCGGTCTCATATCGCGCCTCGATCGACGTGCCCCGCAGCTTGGCGAGTTCGGACAAGGTGATCTCGATCCGGGTCGACAGGCTCAAGGGAACGTCCTCCTCCAGCTCGCGCTGACGGTGGTCGGGTGCCCGGGCTCACCGAGAACGAAGCGGACCCGAACACCGGCCTCCGCCTTCTGCCGGAGCAGGCTGCCGAATTTCGCGTGCTCCAGCCACAGGCCCGGACCGTTCGCGGTCCGGGCCTGCGGTTTCGGGAAGCCGGGTCAGATGCCGCCGAACTCGCCGCTGCGGACAGCGTCGACGAACGAGCTCCAGGCCGAGGGCGGGAAGACCAGAGCCGGGCCCTGAGGGTCCTTGGAGTCACGGACCCTGCCCGGATGTGCATCATCTACCTCGATGCAACCGCCCCCACCGTTGCTGTATGTGCTCTTGCGCCACTTGGCGCCCGTTGGGTCATGCATGGTCCAGTTCCTTCCGTACTGCCCGGATCATGGCCAAAGTGTCCGGCTGGTTGAGCGCGTTGACCTGGAGTCGATCGTATCTATCGACCCATCGGGCCACTGTCTCGGCGTCTTGTTCCAGGTATCCCCGCTGGAGAGTCTCCGTGTACCCGACCAGGGCCCGATTCGGGAGGGTCAGGAGTGTGACGGGGTGGGACAGGGGCCGATCCTCGGCGAGGCGGTATGGGGCGACCTGAATAATCACATTCGGGCGGTCACTCAGGCTCTCCAGGTGAGAGAGCTGAACGGCCATGATCTCCCGACCGCCGATCGGTCGACGCAGGGCTCCCTCGTCCAGAACGGCATGGATCGTCGTTCCCCGGTCGAGCATGTGCTGGCGCTGGGCCAGCAAGCCGAGCCTTCTGTCGGCTTGCTCCCGAGTAGCTTCCCCGCGTCGGACGATGCCAGCTTCGTAGGCCGCACTGTAGTCCGGGTGCTGAAGTATGCCCGACACCATGTCCGTGTCGAACAGTCTGGCCGTGATCGCTTCGCGTTCCTTGCGAAGGTACTCGGAGAACCCCGGCAACAGGGCGCCATTCTTCCAGCTCCACCACAGTCCCGTCAGAGCACCGCCGGCGTCGAGGGCTGCGTCCACGCGTTCTACGAACTTTAAAGACGGGGCTTGTTTGGCTCGCTCCACGTTCGAGATGTAGACGTTGGAGTACCCGATTCTTTTACCGAGTTCGATCTGCGTCAGCCCGCTGGCCAGGCGGACTCTGGTGATCTGAACAGCCAGAGCCTCCAGCGGAGATGACGTCGGGTCAAGTGTTCGAAGAGTCAAGATCATTCTCTTTAAAATGCGCCGGACTAGAGATTTGAAACTCTTTCGATCCTAGAGGAGGCTGAGTCATCCTGGTAGTCATTCGGTCACTGACCGGAGTTGCCTACTGGGGCGGCGACAATACGCACCCCTCACGGAGACGCCCATGTCCGAAGACCGGAACTCCCAGGTCAGGCTCAACTCTCTCCAGTCGCTCACCCCCGTGGAGTTCGCTCCCGGAGCCGGCGGGAATCCCCACTGTCGCCAGCTGTGACTTTCAACATGCCACACATGGACATGAGTTGAGCACGAAGGCCTCCGCCCGCCGATCCGTCCACCTCGAAGTCGAGACCGGCCCCGTCCTCCAGGGCGCCCCCGTCCCGATCGGCTGACCAAATCCAGCGCACCCCCCTTGAGGCACCTCACCATGCTTAAAACCCACCGCCCCCGCGCCTTCGTCGCGCGCCTCGACTCCCGCCCCGAATCCGCGTCCCTGGCCCGCTACTTGCTCCGCGCCTACCTCTCCGGGCTGCCCGGCGGCGACCGCTACGCCGACACCGCCGAACTGCTCCTGTGCGAGCTGTTCGCCAATGCCGTCCGGTACTCCGACGCCCTCTCGGACCTGCGCATCGAGATCCGCTTCGCGCTCGTCGACTCCCGTCTCCGGCTGGAAGTCCATGACGCGGGAACCGGGCGTCCGTCCCTCCGCAGCGCCTCTCCGGACGACGAGCGCGGGCGTGGCCTGCTGATCGTCAACGAGCTGGCCGAGCAGTGGGGTTGCTGCCCGCACCCGGGCGGCACCGGCAAGTTCGTCTGGGCCCTCGTCGCCCCCGTCCCCGCCCCCGCCCTCGTCACCGTCTGAAAGACCGAGCCCCCATGCACCTCGCCACCCTCGCCCGGCACACCCTCTCCCGCGGCGCCACCCCCGCCGCCACCTACGCCCTCCTCGCCCGCCTCGGCCACAGGCCCGCCCCCTGCGCCCGGGCCGTCTGCCTCGCCCTCGACATCCCCCTCCCCGACATCTCCCGCCGCCTCGCCGACTGCC
The DNA here is from genome assembly GCF_044757205.1 of Kitasatospora sp. NPDC091335. Lineage (NCBI taxonomy): Bacteria > Bacillati > Actinomycetota > Actinomycetes > Kitasatosporales > Streptomycetaceae > Kitasatospora > Kitasatospora sp. NPDC091335. The sequence goes on from NZ_JBIVUM010000018.1 coordinate 137,620, forward strand.
ACGACGCCCTGCTCGCCGACCCCCGCCCCGACTCCGAAGCCGACACCGGCGAAGTCCTCGAAGCCCTCGGCGTCTTCGACGTCCCCAAGTCCCTCACCCCCACCGAACTCGCTGTCGTCGCCCACTTCCTGACCGCCGTCGACGCCCACGGCAGCCTCCGCCCCGGCCACCACCACGGCCTCACCCGCTGGTTCACCACCGGCAACCTCACCACCGCCTACCTCTCCCTCGCCGCCGCCCAGCCCCTGCCCCGCACCGGCGACCCCACCCGCTACTGGACCGCCCTGACCACCGCCGGCGAACTCCTCGCCACCGCCAATCCGGACGCCCGCATCCGCTACGCCCTCGCCCACTGCCGCGCCCGAGCCGCCGGGGCATCGCCGAACGAGCCGTACGGCAAAGGTCGTTGAGGACGGCCGCAGGCTCCGGCGATGCGATGATCGCGGCATGAAGATCCTGGTCATCGGAGCCACCGGCACCCTCGGACGCGCCGTCGCCGACAGCCTGGAGACGACCCACCAGGTCGTCCGGGCCTCGCGCGGCGGCCCCGTGACGGTGGACCCGGAAGACCCCGACTCCCTGGACGCCCTCTTCGCCGGCCTGCCCGACCTCGACGCCGTCGTCTGCTGCGCCGCCTCCGGCCCGCTGGTCGACCTGGCCTCCGTGACCGACGGGGAGTTCCTCGCCGGACTCCAGGGCAAACTCCTCGGCCAAGTCGCCCTGGCCCGCCGCGCCCTGCACCACCTGCGCGACGGCGGCTCCGTCACCCTCACCGGCGGCACCTTCACCACCCCGCTGCCCGGCGGCTCGCTCGGCGCCCTCATCAACAGCGCCCTGGAGGGCTTCGTCCGCAACGCCGCCGCCGAACTGCCCCGCGGCCTGCGGATCAACCTCGTCAGCCCCGGCTGGATCACCGAGACCCTGCGACGCCTCGGCATGGACCCCGCCGGCGGCACCCCCGTCACCGAGGTCGCCCGCAGCTACCTCAGTGCCGTCGAAGGACCCGCCCAGGGCCTGACCCTGCGCCCCTGAACCGCCCCGGCCGCGCGAGGCCGGGGATCACGGGCGCCGGGCCACGAAGACGAACTCCCGCCCCGGCCGGTCGGGCGCGTCGCGGACCTCCTCCACCACGAAGCCGCAAGCGGCCAGGTCCCGTTCGGCCTCCTCCCGCTCCCGGAAGCGCAGCGTCGAATCCGAGACCAGCACCTGCCCGTCCGCGGCGAACACGTACGTCCACCGGAACGTCACCAGCGGCCCGCGCACCTCGACCAGGTCGACCCAGCTCTCGACCGACCCCACCCCCGGGACCTCCGTCACCCGGTGGGAGCGCCCGCGCGTCCACTCCTCCCAGCCGCGAGCGGCCGGATCGCGGGTCTCGAAGACCAGCCGCCCGCCCGGCCGCAGCGCCGCGAAGGCCCCGCGCAACGTCCCCCGCCAGGCGCCCGCGCCGGTGATCGCCTGGGCGACGTTCGCCGTCATCGTCGCCAGGTCGACCCGCAGCGGCGGCAGGTCCGTCGCGTCACCGTGGACCCAGCGCACCCGCGCCGCACCGGGTTTGGCGCGCGCCACGTCGAGGGAGGCCCGGGCCGGATCGACGCCGACGACCTCGATCCCGCGCCCGGCCAGCAGCAGCGCGAACACCCCCGTGCCACAGCCGATGTCCAGCACCCGGCGCGCCCCGAACTCCCGCGCCATCCGCAGATAGGCGTCGAGATCGCCACGGTCGGGATCGAGCGGGTCGTAGACCGCTGCCAGCCGCGGGTGCCCGAAGCACGCGTCCACCATGGACCGATGGTAGGCGGGCCCCCTTCCGGCGCCAGACAGGTCTACACCACTGCGCGCCAGGCTGACCGGATCCCGCCTCCCGCCGGCCGCCCCCGTCCCCCCGTCAACCAGGTGCTCAGCAGTCCCTTCAGCGCCCGCAGCCACTCGGGCGGCGGGCGTCGGGTTCCGGACGAAGCCCCGGGCCCCGCTTGTCCGTCGGCGAACCGGGAGGGAAGAGTGGGTACTGCCGGCCGGCGATCGTGTCCAACTCCCTCGCGAACGAGAGGACATCGTCATGACCGACGTCTACGAACCCCCGATGCTCATCGAACTCGGCGACTTCGCGGCCCTCACCCTGGGCTTCGACTTCGGCAACCAGTCCGACGTCCACGGCTACTACCTCATCCCCTGAGGCACCGGACGTGAGCGGTCACCGACGGACCTGGTTCGTGGTCCTGCCGGACACCGACGCCGGGGCCGCGGTGGCCGCGGTGTGGGGCACGGCCCAGTGCCGTGCCCTGCACCACCCCAGCGGACGCCCCTGGATCCTCGGCCACTGGCCGTCCGGCGAAGCCGTCACCGCCCAGGCCGGACCCGTCGCCCTCGCCGTCCTCGGCACCAGCGACGCCGACCCGCACCGGCTGCGCCACCACGCCGAACGCAGCCGCGACCCGCACGAGGCACTCGCCGCGGCACCCGACCTGGCCGGCAGCTTCCACCTCCTGGCCACCGCGCACGGCACCGTCGCCGCGCGCGGCACCCTGTCCGGACTGCGCCGCCTCCACCTGGCCGAGATCGACGGCGTCCCCGTCCTCGCCGACCGGGCCGACGTCCTGGCCGCGGCCGCCGGACTCACCCCGAGCACCGACCACCTCGCCCTGCGCCTCGCCCACCCGCTGCCGCACCCCGCCGACACCCTGCCGCTGTGGCCCGGCATCACGCCCGTCCCACCGCACCACACCGCCGAACTCGCCCCCCACCGCCCCGCCCGCACCACCGCCCACTGGCACCCCCCGGCCCCCGTACGGCCCCCGGCCGAAGCCGCCACCGCCCTCGGCCAGGCCCTGCACCGCGCCGTCGACGCCCGCACCCGCGGCGGCGGACTCGTCGCCGCCGACCTCTCCGGCGGCCTCGACTCCACCCCCCTGTGCTTCCTCGCCGCCACCGGCCCGGCCGACCTGCTCACCGTCACCCTCGGCTCCCTCGACCCCCACCACGACGACGCCGTCTGGGCCGACCGCGCCGCACACCACCTGCCCGGCAAACGCCTCGTCCTGCCCGCCGAGGACCTGCCCGCGATGTTCGCCGGCATCGACACCCCCGGCCCCCAGGGCGACGAACCGTTCGCCTGGACCCGCACCAGGGCCCGCGACGAAGCCGTCGCCCGCCTGCTCGCCGGCCACGGCGCCCGGCTGCGGATCAGCGGCGAAGGCGGCGACGAAGTCCTCCAGGCCCTGCCCGCCTACCTGCGCACCCTCCTCGCCCGCCACCCCGCCACCGCCGCCCGCCACCTGCGCGGACACCGGGCCCGCCTGCGCTGGAAACTCCCCGACGCCCTGCGCGCCCTCGCCGACCCCCGCCCCTACCCCGCCTGGCTCGCCCACGCCGCCGAACGCCTCACCCACCCCCACCCGCCGGGCACCACCCAACTCCTCGGCTGGGGCATCGAACCCCGGCTGCCCCCCTGGGCCACCGCCCACGCCGCCGACCTGGCCCGCGCACAGCTGCGGGCCCTGCGCGACACCCGGCCGCTGGCACCGGAACACGCCCAGCACCAGGTACTGCACATGGTCCGCCACAGCGCCTCCGCCATGCGCCAGCTCACCGACGCCACCGCCCGCGCGGGCGTGCCCTACAGCGTGCCCCTCCTCGACGACCGGGTCCTGGACGCCTGCCTGGCCGCCGACCCCGCCACCCGCGGCACACCCTTCGCCTACAAGCCGCTGCTCACCGCCGCCGTCGCCCCCGACCTGCCCGCCGACCTCCTGCGGCGCACCGGCAAGGGCGACTTCACCCCCGACACCCACCAGGGACTGGCCCGCCACCGCGCCGGACTCGCCGCCCTCATCGAGGACAGCGCCCTGGTCCGCGCCGGACTGGTCGACCCCGACACGCTCCGCCGGGCCTGCCTCGGGCTGTACCCGCCCGGCACCCCCTACGCGGCCCTGGACGCGACCCTCGCCTGCGAGCACTGGCTGCGCGCCCACGCGACGAGCCCGCACCCCCACACCCCGCCCGGTACCCAAGGAGCCTGAATGGCCGTCCAGTTGATCCCCCACGTGACCCTCACACCCACCGAGGACGGCGCCGTCGTCCTGGACGAGCGCGACGGCCGCTACTTCCAGCTCAACCGCACCGGACTGCACATCCTGCGGTCCCTGCTGGACGGCCGCACCGCCGAGGAGATCGCCGCCGACCTCAGCAACCTGCACCCGGTCACGGCCACCCAGGCGCAGGCCGACGTCGACCGGCTGCACGAGAGCCTGCGCACCGCCGGACTGGTCACCGGATGAGCCTGCACACCCACGCCACCCGCACCGACCGGCCGCCCTGGCACCGGCGCCCGGCCGCGTTCGCGGCGATCGGCGCGGCCCGGCTGATCGAGAGGCTCCCCCCGGCCCGGATCCGCCGGGTGATGCACGCACTGCGGCGCGGCGCCCGGCCCGCCGGCCACGCCGAGGCACTGGCCGCCCGGCAGGCCGTGGTCGCGCTCAGCATGCGCTGCGCCGGCCAGGGCTGCCTCCAACGCTCCATCGCCGCAGCGCTGTTGTGCCGCACCCGGGGCGCCTGGCCGACCTGGCGCACGGGCGTGCGGACCGCCCCGTTCCGCGCCCACGCGTGGATCGAGGCCGACGGCACGCCCGTCGGCGAGCCGCCCGAGATCGCCCACTTCCACCCGATGATCACTGTTGAGCCGTTGAGCCGTTGAGCCGTTGAGCCGTTGAGCCGTCGCCGGCCTGGCCCGGCGGCCCGTGCAGGGGGTCCGGGAGGGAGTCCGGGCGCCCGGTCCGGCATGCCCGGGGAGTGCACTCTCCCCGGGCCGGGCCCGCGCGTCATGGGTCCCCGCCGGGGGTGCGGCGGCAGGGGTGCGGCGGCGGGGGAGTCGGGTGGTCCCGGGAGCCGGGGCCGCCGTCGGCACGATCAGGAAGGCGGCGGCCCCGGCCCCGGTACGGGTGCCGTACGGGCGGGGCATCGACCGCGGATGCCCGTACGGCTGCGGTCGGCACCCATTCCACGACTTCAACAGCACTTGAAGTCAAGCCCCGCCCGAGCCGAACCCCCGCCCGAAGGTGCCGTCCGCTCCCGGGGTAGCCTCGCTCCCGGTGGGGGCCTGCGGAGGACAGACACGGACAAGACGGACAAGGGGCGGGCGGATGACTGAGCAGCAGCACAGCTACTGGCGGGCGTCGGACGGCGCGGCGGTCAGCGCCGCCCAGGCGCACATCGTGTGGACCAGGGCGGCCTACCCCGCACTGGTGGCGGTGGCACGCCGCTACCACGCGGTGATCAGCTACCCGGACCTGGCCGAGGCGGTGCAGGAGGCCTCCGGGGTACGCACCCGGATCAACCAGCGGCACTGGATCGGCAAGGTGCTGGCCCTGGTGATCCGCGAGGCACACCGCCGCGGCGACCCGCCGCTGACGGCCCTGGTGGTGCACGCCACGGACGGCAGGGTCGGCCCTGGCTACCAGGAGGTGCTGGCGGTCGCCGGACAGCCGCCGGTGGCCGAGGAGATGGACCGCGAGCAGCACGCCGCCGCCGCCCGCCTGGCCTGCTACCGGCACTTCGGCGCCGACCTGCCCGCCGACGGCGGCACACCCGCCCTCGCCCCGCGCCTGCGCGCCACGGTCGACCGCAAGGCCGCCGCCACCGCCGTGCCACGGCCGCCGGCGATCTGTCCGACCTGCTTCCTCCAGCTGCCCGCGACGCGGGTGTGCGACTCCTGCGGGGAGACCATCGCGCCCTGAGCGCCGCGCACCTCCCGTACCGCGCCCGCCGTCCTCGGGAAGAGGAGCCGTTCCCCGAGGACGGACGGAGAACCCGCTGTCAGCCCACCGGACCGTGGGCCGAGACCAGCCGCGCCCGGCCGTCGAGCAGCCGGTAGGACAGCCCCACCACGGCCACCGTCCCCTCGGCGACCCGGGCGGCCAGCGCCTGCGAGCGCTCCACCAGCAGGTCCACGGTCTGGCGGATGTGCACGTCCACGATCGCGTCCCGGTCCTCGATGCCCGCCGCCTTCGCGGACAGCACGCTCGGGGTCACCCGTTCCACCACGTCCCGGACGAAACCGCTCGGCATCCGCCCCTGCTCCAGGGAGTCCAGCGCCGCCGCCACCGCACCGCACGAGTCGTGCCCCAGCACCACCACCAGCGGGCAGTCCAGCACGCTCACCCCGTACTCGATGCTGCCCAGCGCCTCCGCCCCGGTGACGTGCCCGGCGGTGCGCACCACGAACAGGTCGCCGAGGCCCTGGTCGAAGATGATCTCGGCGGCCAGCCGGGAGTCCGAACAGCCGAACAGCACCGCGAAGGGCCGCTGCGCCGGGGCGAGCGCCGTGCGGCGCCCGGCGTCCTGGTTGGGGTGCTCGGGGTTGCCCGAGACGAACCGGGCGTTGCCCTCCATCATCACCCGCAGTGCCTGGGCGGGGTCGGTCAGGAAGTCGTCCGTCGGGCCGTCCGTCAGGCCGTTCGTCAGGCCGTTCGTCAGGCCGGACGCAGCGTCGGACTCCGAGTCGGGCTCGGAGGCGGATATCGGTGTGGGGATCATGCCAGAACCCTAGATCGCGGCAGGTCGAGCCCGCAGCCGGGGGTCACAGGGCGGCCGGCCGGCCGGGACCGCCTGCGGTGCCTGCCCGCCTGCGGTGCCCGGCTCCTACGGTGCGCGGCGCAGGGCGAGGACGGTGACGTCGTCGCGGCTGCGGCCCCCGCTCCACAGGCGCGCCCGCCGGTCCAGGGCCTCGGGCAGGGCGTCGGCGGGAACGCCGGCCAGCTCCGCCAGACCCCGCTCGACCGGGTAGAACGCCCCCGAGGCGTCCTGCGCCTCGGTGACCCCGTCGGTCAGCAGCACCAGCACCCCGTCCCCGGGCAGCGCGAAGCGCCGTACCGGGCGCCGCACGCCGCCGGCCAGCGAGGCGAGGCCCAGCGGGACCCCGGCGTCCAGGACGATGGGCTCCACCCGGCCGCCGGGGTGCAGCAGATAGGGGGCGAGGTGCCCGCAGTTGACGGCCCGCACCTCGACACCGTCCCCGCCCCCGTCCTCGTCCCCGCTGCTGACGTCCAGCACGGTGGCGGTGACGAAACGCTCCTGCTCGCCGCTCTGCACCGCGTACGCGTTGTGCCGCTCCACTGCCGCCTCCAGCGCGTCGGCGACGGCGGGCAGCCGCGCCTCGCGGAACGCCGCCTCCCGGAAGGCGCTCAGCACCGCGAAGCCCGTCCCGATCGCGGGCAGGCCCTTGCCCTGGACGTCACCGACCAGCACCCGGGTGCCGTGCGGGGTGGCGGCGATGTCGTACAGGTCGCCGCCGACCAGCGCGTCCTGCTCCACCGGCCGGTACAGCCCGTCCAGGCGCACGTCGGAGGTGGTCACCGGCAGCGGGCGCAGCAGCTGACGCTGGAGGGCGACGGCGCTCTGCCGCATCCGGGACAGCTGCCGCTCCCGGCGCACCCGCCGCGCGCACAGGCCGATCACCGCGGCCTCGGCGGCGATCACGCCCAGCACGGTGCCGAGGCGGGCCGTCAGGTCACCGGGCGGGAACAGCACCGAGTGGACCACCACCACCGCCGTCACCCACACCGAGGCGGCCACCGTCTGGGCGATGGTCCCCAGACCCGCCAGCAGCGCGGGCAGGAACACCAGCAGCAGCACCAGCCGGGAGTTGGTGCCGCTGGCCGCCTGGACGAGCAGCACGGCGACGGTCGCGGCCAGCACACCGAGGGCCACCGCCCCGTTGCCGGGGGCGCGCGGGGAACCGGGTTGCTGATCGTCGCGGTCCAACCCCGTCGCCCTCTCCGCCGTCCGGCCGTCCCTCCAGGGTGGTCGGCCCGGCGGGGCGGACGCGAGCGGGTTGCGCCGTGTGGGTGACAGCGGGGCAGCGCGGGGGAGCACCGGCGGGGACGCCGACTGTCGGAGGCACTGGGTACGGTGGCCGGTGTGCCGCCCTCGTCCTCTCCCGCCTCCGCCGCCGCCTCGTCCCCCCGGCTGCCGCTCGACGACCTCGTGCGGCTGCGCCGGGCCAGGGACCGGATGGACCGCGAGTACGACCAGCCGCTGGACGTCCCCGCGCTGGCCCGCACCGCGCTGATGTCCTCCGGCCACTTCTCGCGCAGCTTCCGCACCGCCTACGGCGAGACCCCGTACAGCTACCTCATGACCCGCCGGATCGAGCGCGCCAAGGCACTGCTGCGCCGCGGGGACCTGAGCGTGACCGAGGTGTGCATGGCGGTGGGCTGTACCTCGCTGGGCTCCTTCAGCACCCGGTTCACCGAGCTGGTGGGGGAGAGCCCGAGCACCTACCGGGCCCGCGACCACGAGGAGGGCGCGGCGATCCCGGCCTGCATCGCCAAGATCCGCACCCGCCCGGTGCGGCGTACGGAGGCCAAGGGTGCCAAGGAGGCCAAGGGGGCGGAGGGGGCGGAGGGTGCCGGTGGCCCCGGTGCTCCCGTAGCGTGACGGCCATGAGCATCGAACTCGCGCAGTGCTTCATCGCCGTCGACGACCACGACCGGGCCCTCGCCTTCTACCGCGACGTCCTCGGCTTCGAGGTGCGCAACGACGTCGGCTTCGAGGGCATGCGCTGGGTCACCGTCGGTTCGCCCGACCAGCCCGGCGTCGAGATCGTCCTGGAGCCCCCGCTGGCCGACCCGCACGCCTCCGAGACCGACCGCCGGGCCGCCGCCGAACTCCTCGCCAAGGGCCTGCTGCGCGGCGTGATCTTCCGCACCGACGACTGCGACTCCACCTTCGAGCGGCTGCGCGCGGCCGGTGCCGAGGTCCTCCAGGAGCCGATGGACCAGCCCTACGGAGTGCGCGACTGCGCCTTCCGTGACCCGTCGGGCAACATGCTGCGCTTCAACCAGCCGCGCACGAAGTAGCCCGTGGCCCGCAGCCCGTGGCCGGGCGTGGGGTGCCGGCCGTTCAGGCGGGCCGGATGCGGGCGTGCAGGAGGCAGAACTCGTTGCCCTCGGGATCGGCCAGGACGCGCCAGTTCTCGGCGCCGCTCTGGCCGATGTCGACGGGCCTGGCGCCGAGCGCGAGCAGCCGTTCCAGTTCGGCGTCCTGGTTGCGGTCGGTGGCGTTGACGTCGATGTGCAGCCGGAGCTTGGCGGGCCGCGGGTCGCTGGTGGGGCCGAAGACCAGGGTGGGCTGCGGGCCGCCGAAGCCGGTGCCGGGCGGCCCGATCTCGATGCTGCCGTCGCCCTCCCGGCCGAGCTCGACGTAGCCCAGGACCTCGCTCCAGAACACGGCGAGGCGCTCGGGATCGGCGGCGTCGATGACCAGTTCGCTGATGCGGCATGCCATGGCCCGTGAGCCTACGTGCCGGTGCGGCGGCAGGGCTTCCGACGCTCCGGGCCCGGGTGCGTGTTCAGGCGGACCGCACCGGCAGCGGGTGGTCGGGCAGCGGGTAGTCGGGCAGGGCGATGTCGCCGGCCTTGGCGATGTCGCCGGCCTTGGCGAACTGGGCGGCCATCAGCGGGCGCAGCGGCCAGCGGCCCATCCAGCGCATGGAGGCGGCGCGCAGGCGGATCGTCAGGGCGCTGCCGGGGGCGTAGCCGTTCAGGCCGCCGGGCGGCAGTTCCTGGGCACGGGCCACGTAGGGGCGCATCAGTTCCTCGTAGCGGGTGAAGGCGGTGCGGAAGTCGCCCGCGGCGGCGGCGAGTTCACCGGCCAGCAGGTAGGCGCCGACCAGGGCGAGGCTGGTGCCGAGGCCGGTGAGCGGGCTGGGGCTGTAGCCGGCGTCGCCGAGCAGGGCGATGCGGCCGCGGCTGTAGCGGTCGAGGTGGATCTGGCCGAAGGAGTCGAAGGCGAAGTCCTCGGCGGTGCGCATCCCGGCGAGCAGCCGGTCGCTCTCCCAGCCGGCGCCGGCGAAGCGGTCGGCGAGCAGGCGCTGCTGGGCGGCGGTGTCGCGGCGGTCGTAGGGCAGGGGTGCGCAGCGCACGCCCAGGGAGGCCTTGACCTCACCGGGCAGCCGGCCGGGGCGGGCGGCGGCGACCAGGCCGCCGGGGGCGTTGTACATCTGGAACCAGCCGTCCAGGGCCCGGGCGAGCGCGGGGTCGTGGACGGTGAACCAGGCGTGGTAGCCGCCGAGGGGGCGGTAGTGGGAGCCGTCGCCGGGGAAGGCGAGGCGGCGTACGGCGGAGTGCAGCCCGTCGGCGCCGACGACCAGGGCGAAGCGCCGGGCGGGGGCGTTCTCGAAGGTGACGGTGACGCCGGCGGCGTCCTCGTCGAGCGCGGTGACGGTGTCGTCCCAGAGGTACTCGACGCCGTCGGTGGCCTCGCGCAGCAGGTCGGCGAGGTCGCCGCGGAGGATCTCGATCTCGGAGACGATGCCCTCGCCGCCGAACAGGTCGACGGGTATCCGGGCGGTGGTTCGTCCGCGCCGGTCGACCAGGGCCAGGCCGTGCTGTTCGACGCACAGCGCGCGGGCCCGTTCCATCAGGCCCATCCGTTCGATGACGGTGCGTCCGGCGCCGCGCAGGTCGACGGCCTGCCCGCCGGGGCGCGGGCCGGGGGCGCGTTCGACGACGGTGGGGGTGAAGCCGTGGCGGCGCAGCCAGTGGGCGAGGGCGGGCCCGGCGATGCCGGCGCCGGAGATGAGGACGTCGGTGGTGGTGTGGTGGTGGTCCATGCCGAGAAATGTACGGCGTACGCATCGGCCCCAACAAGCCTTGTTCTGGGGGTGCTTGAAAGTGGTGCACTAGTGCGGCGGGGTGCTGCAGGGCGAGTCGGGCGGCGGGCGGCGGGCGTTCGCGCAGGTTGGCGGCCCGGCGGGTGCACTAGTGCACTACGGGCGGTGGTGCCGGGGGCGCTCTCACCGGGGTTTCACGGCCGGCTCGGTCCCGGGCCGACGGGGTGGATGCCGCAGCCGGCGGCGTCCGCCCCGCGGCCGCATCGCCCCGGGGAGTCTGCCTCAGCCGAGCTTCGCGAGCGAGGCGGCGATGTTGCCGACCGCCGTCAGGACTCTGTCGGTGGTGTCGGCGGTGTAGCACAGCCGGAAGTACCCGGGCTTGGGACAGTGCATCTCCCCTCCGGGCAGGAGGGTGACCTTCGCGTCCTTCAGCAGGTACGCCCCCAGGAGGGCTTCGCGCTGGTCGATCTCGTGGTTGATCGGCATCAGGTCCGGGGGGAACGTCTTGTCCAGGTAGGCGCTCAGGTCGAGCAGGAAGAACTGGGCGGCGTTGCGGGAGGTGTCGTCCTGGCCCACGTACGGGATCTTCTTGTCCTTGAGTTCGGCCGCGGTCTGGTCGAACGCCGTCTTCAGGCGCTCGGCGTAGTCCTCCATGAGCGCGGTGGGGAAGGGGCTCGGCTTGCCGTCGTCGGTGAGGAACAGTTTGCGCACGTAGGCGCTCTTGAGCGAGTCGAGCGGGCCGAACCACGTCAGTGACTTCAGCGTCTCGTTGCCCTGCATGACGGTGCGGACGTCGTTCGACTTGGAGACGAGGAAGCCGATCCGGAAGCCGGACAGCCCGAAGTCCTTGGTCAGCCCGTACACGAGGTGGATGCGGTCGGGGTCGGTGGCGTAGGCGTCCGTCGACAGGACGCTGTGGAAGCCGTCGGTGCCGGTGCTCTGCGAGTGGGAGTAGATCTCGTCGGAGACGATGTGCATCTGCCTGTCCAGTGCCCACTGGCAGATGTCGTCCAGCAGCTGCTTGCCGTAGTTGACGCCGAGCGGGTTGTGCGGGTTGGTCAGGACCAGGAGCTTGGGCTTGGGCTCGGAGGCGGCCTCGTACGCGCGCTGGAGGGCGGCGACCGACAGCGTGAAGTGGTCCGGCCCGTCGAGGCGCACGGGCACGCACTTCAGTCCGGGCCGCTGCTCGAAGCACCACAGGAAGCCGGGCCAGAACGGCGCCGGCAGCATGACGCGGTCGCCCGGCGCCAGCACGCCGCCGTGGATCAGTCCGAACACCAGGCACTCCAGGGCCCCCGAGCCCCCGGCGGTCGCGTACACGTCGAACTTCGGGTCGATCCCGGCGGAGAACCTGGGGTGCAGGAAGGCGGTGATCGGATCGAGCAGGTCCTGCGTGCCGTAGGGCGGCGCCGCGTACTTGGCGTCCTCCTCGGTCAGCTTCACCTTGCTGAAGACGTCGGTGTCCAGCTGGTCGAACAGGAGGACGTTGTTCGCGATGCCGAGGTTGTAGATGTCCTCCGGGACGACCTTGTCGTAGTAGGCGAGGCGCTCCTCGGGGTCGGCGATCCGGTGCAGGCGCTCCATGGCCAGGGCCTGCTCGACGCTCGCGACGAGCGCGGCATCCGTGTCCTGCCCGGTGTCGCTCCTCGTGATGCTCTGGGTCATCTCTTCCGAACCTCCGTGGGTGAGAGCCGGGCCGGCTCCCTGCCGGTCCGGCTCTCCTTCTCCCCCTTCCGCGCAGGTCGGGTACGTGGTGGTAACCCGCGCGGATCAGGAGCTTCCCTCCATCGGGCGCCTGTTCGAGGGCCTCCCGGGAGCGAGGAAGGCCTCGGCGGTCCGGATCAAAGGCCTCACCCGACCCGCTACTTGGTCACCGCCCCAGGCGCCCCCGGTGCGGCACCATGGTGCGATGGAGAGCAATCGACAGACAGTCAGTTCCGGCTCACCCCTCGAACCGCGGATCGGCTTCTCCCGGGCCGTGCGCAAGGGGAACTACGTGGCGGTCGCGGGCACCGCGCCGATCGGGGAGGACGGCACGACGGTCGGGCAGGGCGACGTCCACGCCCAGACCATCCGGTGCCTGGACATCGCCGAGACCGCCCTGCGGGAGGCGGGCGCCACGCTCACGGACGTCGTACGGACCCGCATCATGCTCACCGACATGAGCCAGTGGCGGGAGGCCGCGCGCGCCCACGGCGAGCGTTTCGCGCAGATCCGGCCGGTCACCACCTTCGTGGAGGTGACGCGCTTCATCGACGAGCGGTGGCTGGTGGAGGTCGAGGTGGACGCGGTCATCGGCTGACGGGCCGGCGGAGCCCGGGGGTGCGGCCACCGGGGAGGCGGGTGCGGCCATCAGGGTGACCAGGCGCGCGCCGTCCGCGTCGTCCGAGCCGCCCGCGCCGCCCGCGACGACGCCACGGGCCGGCCGGGCCGCCACCCCCGTGAGCGGCCCGGACGGCCGGGCCTACGCGCGCCGCAGGGCGCCCAGCACCGCCGACAGGTCCTGCTCGGCGATCGACGGGTGTGCCAGCAGCACCTCGCGGGCCGCCGACAGGACGGGGCCGTCGCCCGCCAGGGCGAGGTCCTTGGCGGCCAGGCGGACGGGGAAGTCCGACTCTGCGCTGAACGCCCGGGCCACCACCCCCGCGAGCGGCCCGGCCGCCAGCACCTCCCGCGCCTGCTCCTGCGGGACGCCCAACTCCCCGGCCACCGCGAGGACTTCGCCGAGGGCGGTGACGCACGCGACGATCGCGCCGATCACCACCACCTTCAGCGCCGCGCCCGACCCGGGCCCGCCGCAGCGCCGCACCCGGCCCAGGTGCTCCAGGACGGGCCGGGCGCGGTCCAGGTCGGCGTCCTCGCCGCCCGCGAAGACCACCAGCTCGCCGGCGGCCGCCGGGCCCACGCTGCCGATCACCGGGGCGTCCACCAGGGCGACGCCGTCCGGCAGCCGGGCGCGCAGCCCGGCGGTGGCCCGCGGGCCGATCGAGGACATCTCGATCCACAGGGTGCCCGGCGCCAGCCGCTCGGTGAACCGTCCGGCCACCTCGGCGACGGCCACCGGGTCGGAGAGCATGGTGACGACGACGTCCGCGCCGCGGACGGCCTCGGCCGGGGTGGCGGCCTCGGTGAGGCCGCCGGCGCGTCCGGGGGAGCGGTTCCAGACGGTCAACGGGTGCCCGGCGGCGGCGAGTCGGCGGGCCATCGGCAGGCCCATCCGGCCCAGCCCGAGAAAAGCGATCTTCTGCATGACCGCCACGCTAGGCAGCCACGAGCCAGGCGACAAGCGAATGTCCCGCATGGTATCCATGCGGAATGGACATGGCTTGGCTGGAGGTCTTCCGCACCGTCGCGCACCTGGGCTCCTTCACCGCCGCGGGTGAGCGGCTGGGCTTCACCCAGTCCGCGATCTCCCGGCAGATCGCCACCCTGGAAGGGGAGTTGGGCACACCGCTGTTCGACCGGCTGCCGCGCGGCGTGCGGCTCACCGAACACGGCCGCGCACTGCTGCCGCACGCCGAGGCGATGCTGGAGAGGCTTGGCACCACCCGGCGCGACCTGGCCGCGCTCACCGAACTCACCGCCGGCCGGCTACGGGTGGGCGCCTTCGACAGCGCCAACGCCGCCCTCGTCCCCGGCGCCCTGGCCGCCTTCCGCGCCGCGCACCCCGAGGTCGCGATCAGCCTCACCGAAGGGCTGACGGCACACCTGCTGGACCTGCTGGCCGACGGCGCGATCGACCTCGCCCTCATCGCCTCCTACACCGAACCCGCCGACGACGGCGAGCAGTTCGACTTCCACCCGCTGATGGCCGACCCGGTGCTGGTCGCCCTCCCGCGCGGACACCGCCTCGCCGGGCGGCGCCGCCTGCGGCTGGCCGAACTCGCAGACGAACCGTGGATCGCCGCCCGCCGCCACGCCGAGTCCACCCTCCTCGCCGCCTGCGTCCGCAGCGGCTTCCAGCCCCGCATCGAGTACGCCGTCGCCGCCTGGACCGCCAAACTCGGACTGGTGGCCGCAGGACTGGGCGTCACCCTCATCCCCTCCCTGGCCGCCCGCGTCGGCCACCCCGGCGCCACCCTCGTCCCGCTGCACCCCGACGACACCCCGGTGCGGCAGGTGCACACCGTCACCAGGCGCGGCCGGCGGGTGCCCCCGGCCGTGGAGGCCTTCGGCGCCTTCCTGCGCGCGCAGGCCACGAGCCCGCCCGACCGGCCGCGCACCGGAGCGGTGGCCTAGGGTGTGATGCCGAGAACGAGGGGGGAGCGAATGTCGAGGCACACGGTCGAGGCGGAAGCGCGGATGAAGGGGATCACCTTCCCCGCCTGGCAGGGCCGCCACTACGTGACGCTGGCCGAACTGCTCATCCGCCTCGGCAGCTTCGGCCTCGGGCTGCGCTGGCGGGTCGAGTGCGACGAGGAGTGGGACCTCACCGCGGAGCTGGAACGCCGCTCCGAGGGCGACGGCATGGACACCCTGACCCTGCTGTCCCTCGTCACCCCCGGAGTCCAGCTGATCGACGCCGAGGCCGGCGGGTTCCGCGGGGACACCCTGGTGGTGGTCCTGACCGAGGCGGACAGCTCCTTCTGGAACGTCAGGGCCGACGACGAGCGCGTGCTCACCGTCCTGCGGCGCCACTACCCGGGAGCCCGCGCGCTCTGAACCCGCCCCTCAGCAGGTGGTGTCGGCGGCCGGTAGCGCGCCCGTCGACAGGTAGGCGTCCACGGCCCGGTCGGCACACGCGCTGTAGCCGCCCAGGTAGACGGTGTGGACCCGGCCGGGGACGGTGACCAGGCGCGAGCCGGACAGCCGGGAGTGCAGGGCGAGCGCGCCCTGGTAGACGGCGTGGGTGTCCCCGGTGGCGTGGAGCTGGAGCGCGGGGACGGCGTTGCGCACCTCGACCGGCGGCTCCAGCGGGACACCGCGCCAGAACGCGCACGGCGTCGGGCCGTTGTAGACCGGGCCGAACACCGGCTGGGCGGCGCGGGAACGCTCGACGGCCTCGCGGTACCACTGCGCCGAACGCGGCATCGCCACGTCGTCGCACAGGATGCCGATCGCGGCCGCCAGGTCCGCGCCGCCCGCCGGGCCGGGATCCAGGACGACGGTCAGCAGCTCGTGCAGGGTCGCACTCACCCGCACCGGCCTGCCGTCGGCGGCGTCCAGCAACTGGCGCAGCACGTCCGCGTAGTCGGCGCCGTCACGGTCGTCGTTCTGGCAGACCGCGAGCAGCACCGGCAGCATGGCACCGTCCAGCCGGAACCCGTCGACGGCGATCGGCGCCGCCTCGGCCCGGCGCACCAAGCCCTCCACGGTGGCCCGCACCGCCGCCGGGGTCGCGCCCAGGTGGTGGTCGGCGTCGCGCGGCGCGGCCCAGGCCGCGAAGCCGTCCAGGGCACGCTCGTTGGCGCCGCCCATGTCCTGGAAGGTCCGCATGCCGTACCGGGCCGGATCGAGGGCGCTGTCCAGTACCAGCCGGTCCACCCGCTGCGGGAACAGCTGCGCGTACACCGCGCCCAGCAGCGCACCGTAGGACTGCCCGAAGAAGGAGGTCCGCTGCTCGCCCAGCGCCGCGCGCAGCACGTCCACGTCCCGGGCGATGTTGCGGGTGGTGAGGTGGGGCAGCAGGTCCGGGTACTTGTTCCAGCAGGCGTCCGCGTCGGCCTTGGCCAGCCGCAGCCCCTCCGCGAGGCCCGCCGGGCCGCTGCCCGCCGAGCGCAGCCAACTGCCGCGCGTCAGACCGCAGTCCAGACCGCCGCTGGCACCCACCCCGCGGGTGTCCATGCCGACCAGGTCGTACGCCGCCGCCGTCTCCGGCGCCAGCCGCTCGCGCAGCGCGGCCGGCATGTCCAGCCCGCGGTTGCCCGGGCCGCCGGGGTTGGTCTGCAGGACGCCCCGGCGCCTGGCCGGGTCGGCCGCCCTGATCCGGGAGACGGCCAGGGACAGGGTGCGGCCCTGCGGCTCGCGGTAGTCCAGCGGGACGGTCAGCGTCGCGCACTCGGTGCCGGTCAACTGTGGGTCCTGGCAGGCGGACCAGGCCAGCGGCTGGTGGCGGAAGCGCTCCAGCGGGTCCGGCGACGCGGGGGAGGCGGAAGCAGGGGAGTCGGCGGCAGGGGAGTCGGCGGCAGCGGAGGCCGGGGCGCCGGCCGTGAGGACGGTGGCCGCGGACAGGGCGAGGGCGGCGGCGAGCGCCGAAGCGGTCTTCATGTGCGCCATCCTAGAAGGCAGTTGACCACCCCGGCGGGCCGGGCCCGGGTTCCCGAACCGCCTTGACCTCAAGTCGACTTCAGGTCCTACGGTCGGTCGCGTCCTGGCGAACAGGAGACAGACGAACAGCCGCGAGGAGCACGGAAGCATGACGATCAAGACGTACGAGCCGCAGATCATCGCCGCCCAGCCCATCGGAGCCTGGACCGGTGAACTCTTCCGCCGCCTGGTGGTGGAAGGCCTGCGCGGGCAACTGGCGGTCGAAGGCCTCACCCAGCCGCACTGGTGGACGCTCAACCACGCCGCCGGCAGGCCCGGCGGCTGGACCCGCACCACCCTCACCGAGCGCCTCACCCCCTACGACGACCAGCACACCGCCTTCGACACCGTCTACGACGACCTGATCGCCCGCGGCTGGCTGACCGAGGACACCGACGGCGCCCTCACCCTCACCGAGGACGGCGAAGCCGGCCGCCTGCGCGCCCGCGAACGCAACCTGGCGATCCACGAACGCGCCCACGAAGGCATCGGCACCGACGAGTTCGTCACCACGGTCAACGTGCTGCGCCGCATGGTGGCCAACCTGGGCGGCAACGGGAACCTCCCGGACTGACGAAGCCGGGGCCCGTCCGAGGCACGGACGGAATTGACCCATGAAAGCAGCCGCTGATTGCCACATGATCATGGGTCTTTCCGGCCATAGCCTGGTCACATGACGACGACGACGAAGAACACCATCGCCCCCGCCGCCGCCCCCGTGCTGACCCGCTGCGCCGAGGCCGAGATCTGCGCAGACCCGAGCTCCACCATGACCCTGCTGGCCGACTCGGCCCCGGAGCAGGGCGGCTTCACCGTCTACCGCTCCACCTTCGCCGCCGGTGCCGCCGGAGCGCCCGCGCACTTCCACACCAAGGCCTGGGAGCTGTTCTTCGTGATCGGCGGCTCGCTGCGGGTGCTGGTCGGCGAGGAGGTCACCGTGCTCGGCGCGGGCGACTTCCTCGCCGTGCCCCCGCACACCCCGCACGCCTTCGCCGCCGCCCCCGGCTCCGAGGCCGACGTCCTGTGCGTGTTCACCCCCGGCATGGAGCGCTTCGACTACCTGCGCCTGCTGGGGCAGGTCATGCGCGGCGAGAGCGACCCCGGGGCGATCGCCGCCTCCTCGGAGCGCTTCGACAACCACTACGTGGACAGCCCGGCCTGGCGCGCCGCCCTGGCGGGCGAGAACGCCTGAGGACGCCTGAGAACGCCTGAGGACGCCTGAGGACGGCTGCCCCGGGGTGGCGGAGCCCCGGGGGCGCGGGCCGCTCGACGGGCCGGGGCCGCCCGGGTGTGGAACGGTGGAAGACCGGAAGGACCGATCCCGGCTGCGAGAGGAGTGGCCATGTCGTCCAAGCGCCGCCGCAAGAAGAAGGCCAGGGCCAGACACCGGGCCAACCACGGCCGTCGGCCCCAGTGCTGAGCCGCGGCTGAGCGGGTGAGGGTGCCCGGACCGGCCGGGAAGGCCGTCCGGGCGCGCCCCGCACCCACCCGTTGCCCTACATCCGCCCGCGCCCCGCGAAACCGCCCCGCGCCACCCGGTGGTACCGGCAGCGGCCGCCCCAGCCCGCGCCGAAGGCCAGCTCCAGGAGCGTGCCCCGCCCGTCCGCCCGCCCCTCGCGCAGCAGCTGCGCCGCGTCCGCGACCGGCGGGTCCTGCTCGAACACGTAGAGCCGGCTGATGTACGGGCCGGCCGGGATCGGCTCCCGGCACGGGACGCCGGGCCGCTCCCAGGTCAGCCTCACGCCCGGGCCGGCCAGACAGGGGGAGTCCATCCGCCGGCCGTTCGCGTCGATACCGCCGTCGCGGTGCCAGCGCAGCGCGTGCTCCAGGCTCCCGTGCGGGTCCGGCCCCTGGCCGTCGGCCCGCCACTCGGCCACGCCCGCCGCCGCGATCCTGGGCAGCACGTCGACGACGTCCTCCCGGACGACGAAGTAGGCGCGGGCGTGGATCTCGCAGACCAGCAGCGTGTCCCTGGGGTGGTCCGCGCCGTGGAAGGTCGGGCGCACGGACTGGTCCAGGACCTGGGTCACCACGTGCTCGACCCCCTCCACCGTCCCCAGCACCCCGACCAGAGTCCGGATCCGCTCCCGCTCCGTCGCCCGGGCCGCCCGCGCCCTCGGCGAGCGGACCAGCGCGAGCCGGCGCCGCTCGGTGGGCCAGCGCTGCGCCGACAGCGACCGCACACCCTCGACGGCCCGGAACACCGGCATGCCGACGAGGTACAGGACGCTCTTCAGCACGTTGTGCAGGAAAGCCTTCACCAACCGGTCCTCTCGGGTCACCCGCGTTTTCGCCCACACCCTGGCCCGCCCGCGCCCCGGTCCGCAATCCACTCCTGTACTCAACTCCCCTCCGTGCCCGCACGGTTGCGCAGTGCGTCCACCCGGGCTCACGCATCGCCCGGCCGGGCGCAGTAGCCGGGGCGCGCCGCTGCCGGGACCGTGGTCGTCCGGCCTGCCGGACAGTCTCCAGCTGCCGGGCATCCTTATGCCGCCGGCCGTCGGTACGGTGGGATCCTCTTCCGTGCTCAACTTCCCTCCACCTCCGAGCGGTTGGCGAGCGTATCCACCGCCGCCCGGGCGGTGTGCGGGCGGCCGAGGAAGTCGGTGCCGTCCGCCCACTGGTCCACCGCGCCCACCGGCGGCAGTGCGCGCAGGTGCTCGTCCGTGAGGCCGGCCAGCAGCGGCCGCGCGAAGCGCTCGGCGTGCAGCACCAGATACGGGCGGCCGTGGTACGGGCGGCGCGTCGCCTCGACCGGGGCACTCAGGCCGAGGGCGTTGTGCCGGCGGCCCGCCGCCTCGTACGCCTCGCACAAGTACCGCTCCCGGTCGGCGTATTGCCGTGCCGCCAGGGCGCCCCGGAGCAGCGGCCCCAGCTCGGCCGCCGCCTCGGTGCGGGCGAACGCGCTGCCCAGCCACTTGCCGTACGGGGCGTAGCGGCGCTCCAGCAGCAGGCACAGCCGCATCAGGTCCCGCACCAGGCGGGCGGCCGTCACCGCCGAGCCCAGGTCGTCGCCGGCCTCCGCGCAGCGGCCGACGAACGCCTCCTCCTGGGCGATGCGCTGCCACTGGCAGGCGAGCAGGTAGCGCCACACCTGCTCCGGGTACCAGGCCAGGCGCTCCCGTGCGGCGGTCAGTTCGCCGGGGCCGTCGTGGAACACCGCGCCGGCGGTCACCTCCAGCAGCCGCTGCTGGGGCAGCGCCAGCCAGCCGAGCGTGTCAGGGCCGGTCGGGGCGGCGGCCGGGCCCAGCCGGCCGGCCAGCCAGGACGGCAGGTCGTGCACCTCGACGCGGTGGTCGACCGGGCCGTCGGTCCACGCCAGGTGGCGCACCGGGTCGTGCGGGTCCTCGCCGCGCCGGAAGTGGGTGGGCACGCCGCGCACCTGCCGGGGCAGGTGGTGCGCCAGCAGTTCGTGCAGCCGGGGCCCGTGGCGGGCGGCGTCGGTGGGGGAGAGGAACAGCTCCAGGCGCGGCCCCCAGTCGTGGTCCGCCGAACGCGCCGAGTCGAAGCCCAGCACCTCCGAGCCGGCGCCCACCCGCGCCGCCGCGTACGGCAGTTGCGGGAACTCCCGTGCCAGCAGCGGCCGTACGGCCTCCTCGTAGAGGATGCGGGCCAGCCGGAGCCCGGGAACGAACGCGTCATCGGCGGTGTCGGGAGTGGTCACGGCGCCCACTGTGCCGTCGCCGCCGCCGTCCGGGCCACCGGATTCCCGCGGCGCGCCGGTGCGGGCGAACCGTGTGGACGCTGGCGATGCTGGTGGCGACCGTCCGGCGGTCCGCCTTCACCAGTACGGAAAGAGGTCCCCTTGAACGACTCGAACGGCGTGCACGACTCGAACGGTGCCAACGACTGGAACGGCGTGCACGACGACCTGCTGACCACGAAGATCGCCCTCGGCTTCGACCAGCTCGACGCCGACGGCGACGGCCGTCTCACCGAACGCGACCACGTCCTGATGGGCGAGTCCTCCGCCCGCGCCCTCGGGCACCCGCCGGGCTCCGAGGCCGAGCGCAGGATCATCGACGCCTACGTCGGCATCTGGCGCGACCTGCACCAGCCCGCCGTCGGCGGCGCGGACGCGATCAGCCGCGACGACTTCATCGCCTCCACCCTCACCCTGGCCGACGACCAGGAGGCCGCCGCCGCGACCGTCGGCCGGCTCGCCGAGATCTTCCGGTCCGTCGCCGACGCGAACGGCGACGGCACGGTCGACCCCGACGAGTTCCACGCCTTCCACCACGCCCACTTCCCCCGCCTCGGCCGCGACCGGGCGGACACCGCCTTCCGCCACCTGGACCGCAACGGCGACGGCACCCTCTCCCACGACGAGTTCGTCGGCGCGATCGTGGAGTACTGGACCAGCCGCGACCCCGAGGCCCCCGGCAACTGGTGGACGGGCGAGTACCCGTCGCGGGCCGGGTAGCTTCAGGCCGTCATTTCGGACAGGCGGTTGTGGAGCGGGAATTCATCGGGCCGTTTCGGCCGATCGGCGGACACGGCCATACCTCGGGTGGTCAGGGGCGGAACCGATGGCCCTCTTTCGATGTCCTCTGTTTCGAACCCCCGCGGTCCGACGGGCGGGGTGCGTTGCATTTTCGCCAACCACTCCCCGAGGCCTGCGGATCGGGTACGCCGCTACTTTGTCAGCCATTCGCGCTGTTGCGTCGTGTTTGACCGGTCCAGGATATTTTGTTCACATAAATCAGAAGTTTCATCTCATCAATTTCTCATATTTCCTTGACACTTATGCCTGCGAACTAGAAGGATCCGCGTCGATTACGTGAAGATCGACGACCCCTGGGAGCATGGTGTCGACTGCATTATCCAGGCGTGAACGGTCCGCCCGCGGCTTGCTGGCCGCCGCGGTCGTCGCCGTCCTCCTGGCCGGCTCGGGAGCCCTTCCGGGCTTCACGACAACGGCCGCCGCAACGGAAGAGGAAGGCGGCACGCCGACGGCGTCCGCCGCACCACAGTTGGAGTCGCCGGAGGGCCGGGCTGCGAAGGAGGCCCGGCGGACCGGAAAGCCGGTCGAGGTCGCGGAACTGCGTACCGAGGCCACGGACGTCGTCGCGCAGCCCGACGGTCGACTGATGTCCACCACGTACGTCCAGCCGAAGCGCGTGCGCAAGAACGGCCAGTGGGCCGACATCGACCTCGCGCTGGGCACCCGGCCCAACGGCGCGGTGGCTCCCAAGGTCACCACCGCCGATGTCGAGTTCGCGGGCGGCGGCAAGGACCAGCCGCTGGTGCGAATGGTCCGCGCGGGCAAGGAGCTCAGGCTCGACTGGCCCAAGCCGCTGCCCGCACCGGCCGTCACCGGGGACACCGCCGAGTACCGGTCCGTCCTGCCCGACGTCGACCTCCGGCTCACCGCCACCCGCACCGGCTTCAGCCAGGTGCTGGTCGTCCACACCGCGGCCGCGGCCAAGAGCCCTGAGCTGAAGCAGATCAGCCTCGGTCTCAAGGGCAGCGGACTGACCGTCAAGCAGGAGGCCGACGGCGCGATGACGGCCGTCGACACCGCCGGCGGCGGCACGGTCTTCGAGGCGCCCGCGCCGATCATGTGGGACTCGGGAGCGAAGCCGGGCGATGCTGCCGCGAGCGCCGAGCCCGCCGGCCCGGCCGCGAAGTCCCTCGCGGTGCCGGCCCCATCGCAGGTACAGGCGCAGGAGGACCCGGCCGCCCGTAGGGCGCCGACGGACGGCTCGAAGGTGGCCCCGATCAAGGTGGACGTCCCGCAGTCCCAGGACCGGCTGCTGCTGACGCCGGACCAGGCGATGCTGGCCGACCCGGCGACCGTCTACCCGGTCATGATCGACCCGTCGTGGAACACGCCGACCGCCAACGACTGGCTCGGTGTCCAGCGTGCCTACCCCAACGCCTCGTACTGGCACTTCAACGGTTCCCACGACTTCGGCGTCGGCTACTGCGACACCGGCCTCGACCCCGCGTGTGCCGCCAACGACGTCAAGCGGGTTCTCTTCCAGATCCCGAACGGCTCCTTCAAGGGCAAGCGCATCCTGAGCGCCGAGTTCGGCACCTACGAGAGCTGGTCCGCCTCCTGCAACGCCCGTGAGATCGAGCTCTGGAGCACCGGCTACGTCCACTCGAAGGTGAACTGGACCGCCCAGAACGCCGCCGGCTTCTGGTCCCGCAACCTGCAGACCATGAACGTCGCCAAGGGCTGGAGCGGCAACTGCCCGGGCGGCTGGCTGGAGTTCGGCGGCACCTCGGGCAATGTGAAGAACCTGGTGCAGGACGCGGCCAACTGGGGCTGGCCGACCATCACCTTCGGCCTGAGGGCGAAGAACGAGAGCGACGGCTACGGCTGGAAGCGCCTGACCGATGACGCGTTCCTGCGGGTCCACTACAACCTTCCTCCGCTTCAGGCCCCGATGAGTGATCTCTCGATGTCGCCCGGATCGGTCTGCCAGACCTCGCCGGTGCGCATCAACCGCGTGCCGCAGATCACCGTCCGCCTGTCCGACCCGGACGGCGAGGCGATCGGCCCCCAGTTCGCGCTGTCTTGGGACCCGGGTGACGGGGGTGGCCTGCGCCGTATGTGGTGGTCGACCGGAGCCGAGGGTAACCAACCGCCAGGCTGGTCCTTCAAGGGCTCGGGATCACAGTTCTCCTACCCCCTCCCGGACAGCACCCCGCAGAACGTGAAGGTCGGCTGGGAGGCCCGCGCCTGGGACGGCGCCCAATGGGGCCCCTGGAGTTCGGTCGGCGACCCGACGAACTGCTACTTCATCCTGGACACCACCCGCCCGAACGGGCCGGACATCTCCTCCGTCACCTACCCCGGTTCGAAACTCACCAGTGACGAGCTGCCGTGGATCGACGGCGTCGGGCGGTACGGGTACTTCACCGTCTCCTCGGCCTCGACCGACGTGGTCAAGTACCAGGTGGGGCTGGACACCGGACCGTCCGCCAACCGCCAGGTGTCCACCACCGGCGGCGCGGCCCGCAACATCCGGATCCTTCCCGAGACACCCGGCCCGCACTTCCTGTCGGTGAACGCCATCGACGCCAACGGCAACGCCTCGCAGTCCGAGACGTACTACTTCAACGTCCTCGCCGGCCAGCCGCAGCGGGCCGGCTGGAAGTTCGACGAGGCCGCGGGAGCCACCGAATCGGTGGGTGCCGGCGGTGACTTCGAGGCCGTGCTCGGCACGGGGGCCAAGACCGGCACCGAACCCGGTCACAGCGGCAACGCGCTGAAGCTGGACGGTACGGCCGACGGCTACGCCCAGACCCTCCCAGCCCTGCTGGAGACCCAGCGCAGTTTCACCGCATCTGCCTGGGTGCGCTACGACGGCACCGCCGGCAGCCACGCGGTGCTGAGTCAGGGCGGGTCGAACCACTTCGCCTTCCGCCTCGGCGTGGACGACGTGGGCGGGCAGAGCCGCTGGACGTTCAAGGCGCAGACCGCGGCCGGCGATTCCGGTGCCACCGTGGTCGGCGCGCAGTCCACGACCGCGCCGACGGTCGGGCGCTGGACCCACCTGCTGGCCACGTACAAGACCGAGACCAAGGAGATCCGGCTCTACGTCGACGGAGCACTGGCCGCCTCCGCGCCGGTGACGGCCGTCTGGGACGGACACGGCCCGCTGCAGATCGGCCGCTCCCGGTGTGCGACCGGTTGGTGCGACGCCTGGCCCGGCGCGGTGGACGACGTGCAGTTGTGGGACAGCGCACTGAGCGCGACCGAGGCGCAGACCGTCTTCGCCGGGGGAGTGCCCGGCGCCCAGGTCATCGCCAAGGCCAAGTGGTCCATGGAGGAACCGGTCGGCGCGTCCTCGGTGGTCGGTCACCCACAGTCCGTCAACGCGGTCCTGCAGGGCGGCGCGACGCTCGGCGGCCCCGGTGTCACCGGTACCGGCCTGGGGCTGGACGGCGTCGACGACCACGCCAGGGTCGCCCTGCCGCCGGTCCTGACGACCCGCAGCTTCGCCGTCGCGGCCTGGGCGCGCCTGCCGAAGGTCAAGCCTGGCCACGACGCGGTCGTCCTCTCCCAGGCCGGCACCCACAGCAGCCCGTTCTCGCTGTACTACTCGGCCGCCGACGACCGCTGGGTCTTCGGCCGGTACGAGCAGGACGCGACCGGCGCCACGCTGGTGCGGGCCCTCCAGGGCGCTTGCGGCAGCGGCCCGTGCCTGACCCCGACCGGCGGCGAGTGGGCCCACCTGGTCGGTGTCTACGACGCCGGCACCGACAAGCTGCGGCTCTACGTCAACGGCTACCTGGCCGGGGAGAGCGCCTACACCGCCTCGCTCTACGGCTCCGGTCCGCTGCTGATCGGCGCTGGCTCGCGCGAGGGCCAGAAGGTCGACTTCCTCCCCGGCAGCGTGGACGAGGTGCGGGTGTACGACCGGGTCGTCACCGGCCCCGAGGTCCGCGATCTGGTGCAGCAGCGCCCGCTGCTGGCCGGCCGCTGGAAGTTCAACTCGGCGAACGGAGCGGCCGCCCCGGACGAGGGCCCTGCCAAGGCCGATGCCGTCCTCGCCGGCGGTGCCTCGATCAAGCCCGACGGCGGCCTGCTCCCCACCCTGGGCACTCTGGCGCTGGACGGCTCCACCGGCTACGCCGCCACCACCTCGACCCCGTTGCACACCGGCCAGAGCTTCACCCTGGCCGGCTGGGCGAACACGGCGGGCGTACCGACCCGGAAGATGACGGTGATGTCGGTGGCCGGCACCGACAACAGCGCGGTCACGCTGCGCTGGGTCCCGCTGGGCATGGACCCCGTCACCGGGCAGCCGACCGGCCAGTGGGAGGCCGAGGTGAGCAGCTCCGACGCCAACGGCGCGGCGCACACCCTGATCGCCCACACTCCGGCCACCGCCGTCCAGGGGGAGTACTGGACGCACCTGGCCGTCAGCTACGACGCCTTCGTGGACCGGTTGACCCTTTACGCCAACGGCCAGGCGGAGAACCAGGGCTGTGGCTCCGATGACTTCGGCACGCCGACGCCCGGCTGCACCCCGCACATCTCCTGGGCCGATGGCGTACCACAGCCCTACGAGGCGGGCGGCGGTGTGCAGTTCGGCCGGAGCAAGAAGTCCGGCGCCTGGGACGAGTACTTCTCCGGTGAGCTGGACGACGTCTGGCTGTACCAGGGTGTGCTGAGCCCCTTGCAGATCGGCAAGCTCGCGGGCTACAACGTCGAGCTCGACACCTCGATCGGGGTCTGATTCTCCGTCCCCTGCGGGCCGGACGGCTTCCTGCCGTCCGGCCCGTGTTCCGTCATATCCGTCTTTATCCGAGGAGTTGTTTCCCATGAGCAGGAAGAGGTCGGCGCTGCGGCCGGCCCGGCCCAGGGTGTCCGCGATCATCGCGGGCGCACTGGTCGGGTCGCTGCTGCCGGCACTGCCGCTGGCCGCCGTCGCGGCGGCCGCGGAACCGTACACCAAGCCCGCGGCGGTCTCACCCGAGAAGCCGGTCAAGGGATCGGACGCAAAGCCCAAGGACCGCAAGACCGATACCACCGTCAGCAGCACTGACGGCAAGCACGGCGCCCTGCCCGGCGCCGGCAGCGCCACCGTCGACGTCCCCGGCGAGAAGGGCAAGGCCGTCACGGCCGGCAAGCTGCCCGTCGCCGTCTCCTCCTCGGGCGCTGCGGGCAAGGCGAAGGTCGAACTGCTCGGCCAGGACGCCGCGGTGAAGGCCGGGATCAACGGTGTGCTGCTGACCGTCTCGGGCGCGGACGAGAACAGCGGCCTGGCCGTGGACTACTCTTCCTTCGCCCAGGCCGCGGGTTCTGATTTCGGCTCGCGCCTGAAGCTGGTGCGCCTGCCCGAGTGCGCGCTGACCACGCCCGAGCTGCCCGAGTGCCGGGTGCAGACCCGGTTGCCGGGCGGCAATGACGTGGAACGGCAGACGGTCGCCGCCGACGCGCTGACCACGACCCCGGCCGGGTCCACGCGCCTGCAGTCCGAGCCGGGGGCGATGGTGCTGGCCGCCACGGCCGGGTCGGCCGGGCCCAGCGGCGACTACAAGGCGACGCCGCTGTCCAGCGCATCGTCCTGGTCGACCGCGCTGAACAGCGGTGCGTTCACCTGGTCGTACGACATGCCGCTGACCTCGATGCCCGGTGGGCTGATACCGAAGCTGAGCCTGTCCTACAACTCCGGTGCGATCGACGGCCGGACGGCCAACAGCAACAACCAGGCGTCCTGGGCCGGTGACGGCTTCGACCTGTCGCCCGGCTTCGTCGAGCGCAGCTACAAGGGGTGCGCCGAGGACGGCGCGCCGAAGACCGGGCTCGCGAGTCCCGGCGACCTGTGCTGGGGCACCGACAACGCGACCATCAGCTTCGCGGGGCACTCCGGTGAGCTGATCCCGGTATCCGGTGACGAGTGGCGGATCAAGAACGACGACGCGACGAAGGTCGTGCGCGTCCGCGACACGGGCCGGGGCAACGGCGACAACGACGGCGAGTACTTCCGCGCCACCACCACCGACGGCACCAGCTACTACTTCGGCTACAACCGCCTGCCGAACTGGTCGGCGGGCAAGCCGGAGACCAGGTCCGTCTACACCGTGCCGGTGTTCGGCAACAACGCGGGCGAGCCGTGCAACGGCGCCGACTTCGGATCCTCCTGGTGCCAGCAGGGCTGGCGATGGAACCTGGACCTGGTGGTCGACACCCATGGCAACGACATCACCTACTGGTACACCCCCGAGACCAACAACTACGGCCGTAACCTGAAGGCCGCCGACCGCACCCCCTACGTGCGCGGCGGACGCCTCGACCACATCGAGTACGGCCAGCAGCAGGGCGACCTCTACTCGGCCACCGCCAAGCCGATGGGCCGGGTCGACTTCGCCACCGCCGAACGCTGCCTGGAGACCACGGCCGGCACATGCGACGCGTCGAAGGTCGACGCCAACCGGCAGTACTGGTACGACACCCCGTGGGACCAGAACTGCAAGGACGGCACCGACTGCGACGCCGGCCGCTACAGCCCGACCTTCTTCACCCGCACCCGCCTCACCCAGATCGCGGCCAAGACCCTCCAGGCCGACGGCAACTACGCCACCGTCGACACCTGGGACCTGACCCACAAGTGGGGCACCGCCGACTTCGACTACCAGCTCCTGCTGGACTCGATCAAACACACCGGCTCTTCCACCACGCCCTCGGTCACGCTGCCCAAGACGACCCTCGCCTACAAGCAGCTGGCCAACCGGCTCGACAAGGTCGGTGACGGCCGCGCCCCGTTCGTCAAGCAGCGCCTGGGCACCGTCACCGACGAACTCGGCGGCCAGCTCGACGTCAACTACTCCGCCGCGGCGTGCAACTGGAACGCCCTGCCCACTCCGCAGTCCAACACCACCCGCTGCTTCCCGCAGATGTACCAGGCGTCGCTCGAGACGCCGGTGACCACGGAGTGGTTCAACAAGTACGTCGTCGATTCGGTCATCGCCACCGACCGCACCGGCGGCGCACCTGACATGGTCACTCGCTACACCTACCTCGGCGACGCCGCCTGGCACTTCGACGACGAGGACGGCCTGACCAAGGACAACCTCAAGACCTGGTCCCAGTGGCGCGGCTACGCCCGTACCCGGGTGGAGACCGGCGGCGTGGTCGCCATGACCACCCAGGCCGACCACTACTTCCTCCGCGGCATGGACCAGGACCGCAACAACCCCGCGGACAAGAACAGCAAGCGCAGTGTCACCGTCGACGACGGTCAGGGCACCACGATCACGGACGACGACGCCTGGGCGGGCTACGAGTACCGCACCGAGGAGTACGACAGGCCCGGCGGCGTGATCCTCGGCAAGGGCGTCAAAACGCCGTGGAAGAAGGAGACCGCCAAGCGCGTCCGCGACTGGGGCACCACCACCGCCAACATCATCGGCACCTCCGGCTCCCGATCCTTCACGTCGCTGGACAAGGGCGCGGGCAATGCCTGGCGCGAGACCAGGAACAACACCACCTTCGATGGCTACGGCCGCAACACCTCGATCGAGGACCTCGGTGACGTCGCCGTCGGCGGCGACGACAAGTGCACCCGTCTCAGCTACGCCGACAACGTGCCCGCGTGGATCCTCGCCGGGAAGGTCCAGGAGGAGACCGTCGCCGCGAACTGCGGGGCGACCGTCAACCGCGACACCCAGGCCGACGGAACGTCGGCCGTCCTCTCCGAGGTGCGGTACCGCTACGACGGTCAGGGTTACGGAAGCGCGCCCACCAAGGGGGACATCACCCTCACCCAGGGCCTGAAGACCCGGACCGGCAACAGCGCCACCTACCTCGACAACGCCGCCACCTACGACGGCTACGGGCGGACCCTGAGCACCACCGTGCTGGCCTCCAGCACGGTCTACGACCTCAGCGGCGCCACCGGCCCGGTCACCACGGCCTCGCCGAACGCCCGGACCACCACCACCGCCTACCTCCCGGCCGCCGGCCGGCCCACCAAGACCGTGGAGACCACCCCGCCCGCCAGGGCCGGGGACAGCAGTACCAGCCAGTCCACCACCACCGAATACGACCTGCAGCGCGGCCTGGCCGTCGATACCGTCGACACCGACAACCGTCGCACCGACCTCCTCTACGACGCCCTCGGCCGTACCCTCAAGGTCTGGCTGCCTGACCGGGCCAAGTCCAGGGACACCCCCGACCACGAGTACGTCTACACCCTCGCCGAGGGGAAGATCAGCGCGGTCACCGCCAAGACGCTCAACGAGGATGGCTCCCAGCGGAGTTCGTTCACCCTCTACGACGGCTTCGGTCGTGTCCGGCAGACCCAGTCCCCGGGCGACAGTGGCGGACGCGTACTGACCGACACCTTCTACGGGGACCGCGGCCAGGCCGTCCTCGGCTACGCGGCCTACTACGTCACCGGCGCCCCGTCGGGAGTCCTGCGCAAGGTCGACGACGCCACCGGCGTGGAGACCCAGACCGGTGCCGACTACGACGGTCTCGGCCGGGTCGTCAAATCCACCGTCCTCGCGGGCAACGGCGTCGGAGACCCGCTCTTCACCACGTTCACCGAGTACGGCGGTGACCGGGTCACCGTCACCCCGCCCATCGGGGGAACGCCCACCACCACGATCACCGACGCCGTGGGCCGTACCACCGAACTGCGCCAGTACAAGGCGGCGACTCCCACGGGGGCCTATGACGCCACCACCTACGGCTACGACCCGGCCGACCACCTCACCAAGCTGACCAACCCGGCCGGAACCGCCTGGACCTGGCTCTACGACCAGCTCGGCCGACAGATCAAGGCGATCGATCCGGACACAGGGACTTCCTCCCTGCTCTACAACGACCGAGGGGAGCTGACCAGCACCACGGACGGGCGCGGGAAGACCGTCAGCAACGTCTACGACAACCTCGGCCGGCTTGTCGAGACGCACGACGGTCCGGTGACCGGACCACTGCTGACCTCACGGGTCTGGGATCCGGCCGGCAACAAGGGCCGACTGTCCAGCACCACCCGCTACAGCACAGTCGGCGGCACCACCTACCAGTACAAGACCGCCTACTCGTTGTTCGACACGCTCGCCCGGCCCACCCGCACCACCGTCACCATCCCGTCCGTTCCGGGACAGGAAGCCCTCGCGGGCAACTACATCAGCGGCAGCGCCTACCGGCTCGACGGCCAGGCGAAGTCCAGGAGCTACCCGGCGGCCGGCAACCTGCTGGGCGAGACGGTGGTGCTCGGCTACGACGCCCTGAACCGGATGTCCGTTGCGGACGGCCAGGCGAAGTACCAGACCGGCCAGACCTACAGCCTCACCGGCAAGCCCCTGCAGTCCACGCTCAACGGCATCGCGGGCAAGGAGGTGTACATCACCAACTCCTACGAGTGGGGTACTCAGCGCCTGGCCTCCAGCCGCACCGACCAGTACGGCGTGACCGGAGCCGCCCGCTCCGCCGCCTACACCTACGACCAGGTCGGAAACGTCACCTCGGTCACCGACACCTCGCGCTCCGGCATCGACCGGCAGTGCTTCCGGTACGACTACCTGGCCCGTCTCACCGACGCGTTCACGCCCACCGGCGGCGGCTGCCCGAGCACCCCGAACGGTGCCGCCCTCGGCGGTCCGGCGCCGTACTGGACCAGTTGGACCTACAACACCAGCGGTACCCGGGCCGGCGAGACCCGCCACGACCCGACCGGCAACACCGGCCAGGACACCACCACCACCTACACCTACCCCGCCCCGGCCGCGGCGCGCCCGCACAGCCTGACCTCCACGTCCACCGTGACCGGAACCGTCGGCGCACCGGTCGTGGAGAGCTACGACTACGACGCCGCGGGCCACACCACCGGGCGGCACCTCACTCCCTCCGGCAACAGGACCAGCGACCAGTCCCTGGCCTGGGACACCGAAAGCCGGCTCGCCGGTGTCACCGACACGGTCAAGACCACGGTGGGCACCACTGTCACCACCACGAACAAGACCACCGACTACCTGTACGACGCCGACGGCAACCGCCTGGTCGGCCACACCCTCGACACCGCCGACGCCGCCGCCGAGAGCTGGACGCTCTACCTCGGGGACACCGAACTGAAGCTGGTGAAGGGCGCTGCCAAGGCCGCCGCCACCCGTTACTACCAGCTCGGCTCGGCCACCGCCGTCCGCACCGACGACAACCGCGTCACCTTCCAGGTGAACGACCACCACGGCACCGCCGAGGTCGGGATCGACGCCGCCACCGGCGCCATGGACCAACGCCGCTCGTTGCCGTTCGGAGGTGCCCGCGGTACCGCCCCCGCCGCCTGGGCCGGCAGCCGGGGCTTCCTCGGCGGCGTCCAGGAGACCACCGGCCTCACCCACCTGGGCGCCCGCGACTACGACCCGGCCACCGGCCGGTTCATCAGCGTGGACCCGGTGCTGGTCGGCACCGACCCGCAGTCGCTGGCCGGCTACACCTACAGCAACAACAACCCGCTCACCCTCAGCGACCCGAGCGGGCTACGGCCGGACGGTACGTACGGCGGTTTCACCGAACGGTCGCCCGCTGGGGTCCTCGAGACCTGGGCACCCGACGGAGACGGCGGCTGGGACTGGAGCCGGGACGTCATCCGCGGCTCCATAGACGCGGAGAAGCCGGTCGGCCTCCACACCACGATCAACTTCAACGCCAAGCCCAACAGGCGCAAGCCCCCGTCCTCGTGGTCGCTCTTCGAGGTTCAGAAGGGCCCCAAGTCCACCTGGGCCAAGATCGCCCACGTCGCGGCCGAAGTCAGCGGTGTGAACGACGTCCGCGGGTGCATCGGCGGGGACAAGGCCAGCTGTGCTTGGGCGGCTGCGGGCGTCCTGCCGGTCGGAAAGATCGGCAAGGCCTTCAAGCTCGTCGGGGAGGGAACGGAGGTCCTCGCCCGGAACGGGGACGACGCCGCAAGCCTCCTGGGGAAAGAGGCGGATGGCCTGACCAGGCTGACCAAGAAGTGCGACAGCTTCCCGGCAGGCGTCCATGTGGTGCTGGCCGACGGGACGACCAAGCCGATCGAGGAGCTGAAGGTCGGGGACATCGTCCTCGCCACTGACCCGGAGACCGGGACGACGGCGGCCCGCGAGGTCGACGCGACGATGGCAACGCCGGACGACGCCGACTTCACCACGATCGTCCTCCCCGCCGACCAGGGCGAGATCACGGCGACCGACCACCACCCGTTCTGGAGCGTCAACCGGGACGCCTGGGTCTACGCCGCAGAGTTGTCCCCGGGCGACACGGTCCGGAGCGCCGACGGAACGACCGTCGCCGTCACCAAGGTCCGGCACTTCCACCTGGTCCAGCCGGCATACAACCTGACCGTCCGCGACCTGCACACGTACTATGTACTCGCTGGCACCACGCCGGTATTGGTTCATAATAGTGGGCCAAACTGCGATATCACCCTTTACAAGGCGCCCGGCACGGGCATGACCGACACGCTGCTTAAAGATGGTTTCACGGAAAGAGATTTTCCGGGATCTGGAAATGGATACCCGGATGGCCGGGCGTACTTCGGTCTTGAGGATGATGGAAAGACGATTGCGCTCGACTATGCGAGTCGCGGAGGCTATGACGGTGGTGTCGTGCAGGTCAGGATTCCGAAGGCCGACTTCGACCAGCATTTCGCTCAGTATGTAGGCTCGCATAACGGCGTCCCTGGGGTGGAGGTTGCAATCCCAAATACAGCGTTCGACGTCCTTAACCAGTACCCACGAACCATGGTCGGGCAATGACGAATCAGCAGGTCAGCGAGTACGAGCAGAGCCTCATCGGCAAGATCGTCGATGGCAAGATTGAAGCCGTGTTCCGCTGGGGAATCATCGTGGACCTGGGGCTCTCCCGGGTCGGGCTCATTGATGCTCTCTACATTGACGATGGAGATTGCTATCAGGTCGGGGATCGAGTCAGCTGCTATCTGGACTGCTTCGATGAGCGAAAGGACAAGTTCATCCTGAGGCCGCCAGGTCAGACGTCTCTTGCGGAACGGCTGGGGCGAGTAAGGGAGTGAAAGGCAAGGCGACCGGATTTGCGCTGATTTTGCGGAAGCGCGACAAGAATCCAGTCGCCGTGTTGTAAGGAGTAATCGGAAGCCCCGCCAGAAATGAATTCTGGCGGGGCTTCTTTGGGCTTTGACGGCAGTAGTTGACGGCAACGTCAGCGGACGGGTGCTGCACAAAGCGGCGGTTCGTCGCCGTCGTCTGGCTGGGCGGGGTCGCGGAGGGCGTTGCCGAGGAGGTCGATGGCGTCGCGCTGTAGGCGGAGTCGGACGTGGGCGTACACGGTGGCGGTGACGCCGATATGGGCGTGGCCGAGGAGTTCCTTGATGACGACGAGTTCGACGCCCTGTTCCAGGAGGAGGGTGGCCGCCGAGTGCCGGAGGTCGTGGAAGCGGATGCGGCGGAGCCTGGCCCTGTGGAGCAGCGCGGTGAAGTGTCGGGTGAGGGTGGATCCCTCGATCGGGGCGCCGTCGGGCCGGGTGAAGACGTAGCCGCTGTCCTTCCAGGCCGCACCCGCCGCTTCGCGCTCCTGGCGCTGCCGGTTGCGGTGCTGTGCGAGTGAGCGCAGGCACGGGGTCGGCAGGGCGATGCGGCGCTCGGAGCTCTGGGTCTTGGTCGGCAGGGCGGTCAGGCCGCCGGTGTTGGTGCGCTGGAGGGTGCGGCGGATGCTGGCGGTGCCGCCGGCCAGGTCGAGGTCTTCCCAGCGCAGGCCGAGGAGTTCGCCCTTGCGGAGGCCGGTGCGCAGGGCGAGTTCGAACAGCGCGTGCAGTCGGTGGCCGTGGGTGGCGGCGAGGAACTGGCGGCCTTCCTGGGCGGTGAGGGGTTCGAAGCGGCGGGGGCGGGGTGTGCCCATGCGGACGTTGCGGGCGACGTTGCGGGGGATCTCTTCTTCGCGGACGGCGTGCTCCAGGGCGGACTTGAGCACGGAGTGGACGTAGGCGAGGGTCAGCGGCGAGAGCCGCTTGGAGCAGCAGGTCCCGACAGCGCAGCACTGCGGCTGGTCGCGGGCGGTGTCGAGGCCGCGTGCGCAGCACTGGCAGGTGGTGCGGAGTTGGTCGAGCCAGGTGCGGACGTCCTTGGCGGTGAGTTTGGCGAGCTTCTTCCGCCCCAGGCCGGGTACGAGGTAGAGGCGGGTGCAGGCGGTGTAGCGAGTGTGGGTGTTCTCGCGGAGCCGGTGAACGGCGACGGTCTCCAGCCAGTAGGTGAGGAACGCTGCGACGCTGCCCTGCGCGGAGGGGGCGGAGACTCCGCGGTTGCTGGTGGCGATCTTCTCGGTGAGTTTGGCCAGGGCGTCCTTGCGGGTGCTGCCGTAGACGCGGACGCGCTTTCGGGTGTCGCCGATGGCCAGGACGTATCCGGCGGCTTCCCAACGGCCGTCCTTGCGCTGGTAGACGGTGCCGTCCCCGTTGGCGCGGCTGCGGCGGGAGGGGTTGGTGTCGCGGGGTGTGGTCATCAGGCGGCGTCCTGTTCGAGTCGGGTGCGGATGAAGTCGGTGAGGGCGTGGGTGGGGATTCGGCGGGAGCGGCCGAGGGTGATTGAGCCGAGTTGCCGGGAGCGGAGCAGGTCGTAGACGGCCGAGCGGCCGAGTTGGAGGCGGGCCATGACCTGGGGAACCGTTAGCAGTTCCGCCGACGTAGGCGAGATCACGGGCGGTCCTCGCCTTCGTGCCTGAACTGCCGTTCGTGGACGCGGTTGTGTCGGACGGTGGCGGCGAGGAGTTCTTCGCCCGAGCTGTAGCCCGAGCCGTGGTAGGCCCAGTGGCCGAGGACCAGGGTCGTGCTCGGGTCCAGGTCGGGCAGGTCGGCGTGTGCGCGGGCCTGTTCGGTGCGCCAGGTGCGGCGGGCGTCGCGCAGAGCGCCGAGGGTGACGGAGTAGCAGCGGGATTTGGTGGAGAAGTGTCCTCGGAAGCCGAGCATGTGCGCCCACTTCCAGAGCTTGAGATCGGCGAACTCCGGGCGCTGGCCGAGGTCCCAGCAGGTGCGGATCATCTGCCGCACGTGCCGTCCGACAGCCAGGCGGGGCAGCGGGCGGGACTGGCCGGTACCCGCGCAGGTGCGGCATTCGACGGGTACGCCGGTTTGTGTGGACAGGGCCATTCCGCGTCCCTGGCAGGGGCGGCAGAACAGCGCGCGGTCCAGGGTGCCGGAGGAGTCGGCGGACTTGGTGGCGTACTTGGCCACGTACGCGGCGACGGCCTGATCGGTGAGTTCGGCGTCGGTGCCGAAGGCGGCGATCTCGCGTACGTCGATCTGCTCACCCCAGGTGAGTTCGCGTTCCCCCACGGCGTCGGAGATGACGGTCAGGGTGACGCGCTCGGCAGCGGCCTTGATGGCACCGGTGAGGACTTCGGCGGTCGCGTACGCGGGTGGGGGCTCGCTGCTGCCTTCCGGGCCGTCGAAGCGGATCACGGCGTGGTAGTGGACCAGGCCGCGCTTCTGGTACTCGGCGACCTTGGCGAAGGACACCCGCAGCTCTTCGCGCAGGGCCTTTTGCGTCATATCGAGGGCAGCGGCGATCTCGCGGCGCAGGTAGATCGTGAAGCGTCGCCACAGGTCCGAGGCGTGCGCGTTGAACAGCACGGCGCCGCAGTAGTCGTACGTCTTCGGGTTGAGGGGTGCGCCGAGGGTCTTGTCATCCTTGGCGTGGTGCTTGCCACAGCGGCACGCCTGGTTGCCATCCTTGGCGCGGTTGTGGACCGGGCCGAAGGACGGGGCGGTCAGGGTGGCGAAGACGCGGGGGTGCGTGCGCACGCTCTCGGGGACGGTCTTGCCGCCGGACAGGCCCGCGCGGATCAGGTGGAAGGTGTCGGCAGCGTAGATGCGGGAGCAGGAGGGGCAGCGCGAGGCACGGCGGTTGCCGCAGGCGGTCAGCAGGCGTCCGGTGGGTTCGTCGGCGGTGCTGTAGGAGCGCAGAACCTCACCGGTGGCGGTGTCCACAGTGGCGGTCTGGCCGACAAGGCGTACGGGTTCGGTGCAGCCGCCGAGCCGTTCGATCTGTTCGCGGAGGCGGTCGAAGTTGTCGAGGTTGACCAGCTCGACCAGGCCCCGCACGGTGGGGCTCACGATGTGGCGCAGGTCCAGCAGCGGAGTCATGGGGGGCGGGTCCTTTCTGCGGAGGTGAGCGCCCCGAGCAGCAACAGGGCCGGGATGTAGGCGTGTTGGTGCTGCTCGGGGCATGACGAACCGAGCCCGGTCGGGCAGGGGCGTTCAGGTGGGGAATCGGCCGGCGGGGCTCAGGCGGAGAGCTGAGCGTGTGCGGCGGTGGCCAGCGGCAGCGTGACGCCCAGGCGGGCCTTCAGCTGACCGGGCGTGATGTGCTCGCCCTGTTCGGCGTGGTGCGTCTCGGCGATGCGCCGGGCGGCGTTCAGCAGGGCCTCAGGGATGGCCGGGAGAGAGGCGGCCACCGTCGCCTTGACCGGCAAAGGACGGGCCACGGGAGCAGGCGCGGGCTCGGAAGCGAGGATCACAGCCGGGGCAGGCGCGGGCTCGGGGGCCGGAGCGGGGGCGGGTTCCGGTTCGGCGTCGAGCGACGGCAGGGGGAGGGATTCCGGCAGGGGTTCCAGGGCCGGAGTCGGGACCGGGGCGGGGGCTTCCGCCGGGGTCGGGGCGGTCAGGGTGTGGAAGTGGCGGAGGAACTGGGGGCCGACCTGTCCCCAGCCGAGCAGCAGCAGCGGGGCGACCGCATCGACAGCGGCGCGGCCGTAGTGTCCGGCCGCCAGGGGTTCGGCGACGTTCAGGGCCAGGGTCAGCAGGCCGCACAGGTGCATCAAGCGGGTTGCCGCCGTCAACTCCCCCGCCGGGACGCCGCGCAGGGACAGGAAGCGCAGGCCGACGAGGAGCCCGACCACGGACAGGTCAACCATGGGTGCGATCAGTGGCGCGACCGGGTGGGGCACCCCCAGGCGCAGGGCCAGCGCCCAGACGTTGCCGAAGGAGAAGACGAACGCCAGCAGGGCGATGACCGCCATGACCACGGTCACGGTGCGCTGTGTGAAGCGGTCCTCGGCCATCAGGCCAACTCACCTTTCTTGATGGGTAGTTACAGGAGCGGTCAGGCCGCGTCGGCCATCAAGGCTTCTGCGTCGTCGTCCATGAAGGCGGGCTTCCAGTCGACCGGGCCCGGACGAACGTTGAGGTACGCGGCAGGGTCCTCGGCCAGGTGGGCGGTCTCGTCGGCGATCCGGGCCGCGTCGGCGTCGGACACGTACGGGGTGCGAACGCGGGTGAAGCCCGGACGGCCCTGCACGCCCATGGACGCCACTCCGACGTAGGCCGGGTCCTGGAGGTTGACCGGGTTGGCGTCCGGCCAGTTGCGGATGTCGTCCCCGAGTGCGGCCACGGAGGCTTCGGCCGTCTTCTGGGCGAAGGACAGTCCCAGCGGGCACACGTCCCGAATGAACGTCGGGATGGCGTCGCCGGTTGCCTTCTGGGTGGCCAGGATGACCATGATTCCGACGCTGCGGCCCTTCTTCACCAAGTCCTCGACGAGCCGGGCGTTCTCCGCCGACAGGGCCGCCAGCTTCTTCGTCTCGGCGTCGTTGCCCTTGTACTCGCGGAAGTAGGTGTGCGCTTCGTCGATGATCAAGATCGTCAGCGGCCAGATGCGGGACGGCCCGACGTGCCACATGTTCTTCACGCCCAGCACGGCCCGGATGGACGAGGAACGGCCCCGCCGCAGCTTCACCATGCGCTTGAACAACTCGTTGGCTTCCGCCAGGTCATCCCCCGCGAACGCGAACAGGCGGGGCGTCAGATCGGCGTAGTCCCCTTCGTGGGCGGTGGATACCTTGCCGTCCGCCACGGCGAACTGAACCGCGTCAGAGGGGGCCAGGTCGCAGATGAGCTTGTTGATCAGCGACGTCTTGCCGAAGCCGGGCAGGCCGGCCACGGTCACCCCGGGAACGTTCGCCATCGGCAGGCTGACGTCTTCGGCGTACTCGTCCAGCCCGAGCCCCCACGTGTCCAGGCTCTTCGGCGCCATGCCCGTGGGGACGTGCTCAGTCGCCGTTGTGAGCGGGTCCAGGCGCACGGCCCGGATCACCACCCGCCCGGGGCCGTCCGGCAGCACGGATACCCGCGTGCAGCGCCAGGCGTCAGCGAGGAAGCGCGCCGAGCGCTGGAACTCCTCCAATCCCACCTTCGGCAGGCACTTGGCCCGCACCACCACCCCGAACCGGTCCGGCTTCACCTTGATCCGAGGGACCAGGACCCGGGGCTTGGGCACCTCGCCCTCACGGCTGACCAGCTCTGCCAGGAACGTCGGCGTCTTGTCCGTCACCGACAGGCCCGCCATCTTGGCCAGCCGCTCCCACCCGAACCGGATGCGCACCCCCTGCCGGATGCTCGCCCGGGTCTCACGATCGACCCGCAGGTAGCGGACGACGGCCACCACAGCCCACACGGTCGCCAGGGCGAGGATCGCCCCGATCAGGACCGGGGCGATCTCGTTTACAGCCTTCACTTCATGCCTTCCACGTCGTAGATGAACCCGAGGAGCGTCGTCTCCAGGTCGAAGCGGACCGCGCGGCCGGGCGCCGGATACCCCAGCGCTACCAGGACGGCGGCGACCCCATCTATCAAGACCGGGGAGAACCGGCCATCAGTGTCAGCCGGAACGGGCAGCGGGTGCACCGACTGCCCTACGGTGACGGTCACTTGACCTTCTCCAGGCGGCCCGCCCGGTAGGCGATGCCCTCCGAGAGCTGACCGTTGAAGAGTCGCGCCCACGGCGTGGCGAACAGGTCCACCGGCCGCACCATGACGCCCGGCTTCAGCCCCTCGGGAAGACCGGAGTGGGCAACGGTGAGCTTCATGATCTCCGCGCGCCCCTCCTCCATGAGCATCACCGTGACCGTGAACAGGTGCTCGCCCGTCTCGCGGTCGGTGGCGATCTCGCCGGTCTGCGGATCCTTGATCTTCGGGGTTGCGTCAGTGCCCGTCATGCAGACGGTAGAGGCCAGCAGCCCGACGCGAATCCTGGTCATACCCATGGCAGTTCCCTTGTTCGGGGGTCGCTTGTTCGACCTGCCAGAACCATACGATACGAATCGTCACACCCGCAACGCATCGGCACACCTGGAACGGTGCGGCATGCTCGGGTGTCTGGGCACGCGCGGGTGCGCGGGTATGCCGTGGGTGCGGGAGGGCCGCTACCCTCGGTGTATGACGCTGCCCCTGGAAGAGGACCCCCGGCCGCCGTACGTGCAGGCCGCAGAGGCTCTGCGTGCCGCGATCCGCAAGGGTGAGCTGCGTCCAGGCGAGAAACTTCCCTCCGCCCGCGAGCTGCAACGACGCTTCGGCATCGCCAGCTCGACCGTGCAGAACGCGCTTCGCCTGCTCAAGGACGAGGGCCTGATCTACTCCGTGCTGGGTCGGGGCAGCTACGTACGGGCCGCCAAGGAGGAGTCCCCTAAGGCCAGCGCCGACGTGTCCGATCCCGCATACGTCGGGCTTGGCGATCTCCTCACCGGCTGGAAACCCGCCCCGGACGACCCCCGCCCGCCGTACGTCCAGACCGCAGACGCCCTCCGCAAGGAGATCCAGGACGGGCGGTTGCCACCCGGTGGCAAGCTGCCCTCCGCGCGCGAGCTGCAAGACCGGTTCGGCATCGCCAACTCGACCGCGCAGAACGCGCTTCGGCAGCTCAAGGACGAAGGGCTGATCTACTCCGTACAGGGCCGGGGCGTGTTCGTCCGGACCCCCAGCCCCCGTGAACAGTTCATCAAGCGCTACCACGAAGGCCTTGAAGAGATGGCGGCTCAGCGCCGGGCCGACGAGGAAGCTGTTCGGCTCAGCGGCAAATCCGACGAAGAGGTTGCCGCCGAACTAGAAAGCGCGGAAGACCACTTGGCGAAGGTTCGCGCCGAGTACGAAGCCGCGATGGCCGACGTCCAGGCTATGACCGCCGTCGTGCAGCAGCGGAAACGCCTGCGGGGCGAGCCGGACGAGAACGCTGCCCAGCGACTTCGTGACAGGCTCGACGAGGCCGCTCGCAAGCGCCGGTAGCCTCACGAGTCCGGTCAGCTCAGACGGGGCAGGGGCATCGGCAACGGGTCGAGCTGTTACAAGTTTCTTTACTGGATCAAGTTTCTTTACTGGATCAAGGCGGCCCGCTGTCGCGGGCCGCGCGCGCTCCGGCCCGGCGGGGCCGCCGCCCGCTCCTGTCTCCGCCCCGCTCAGCGACGGCCCCGCCGGTCCGGGCGCGCAACACCGGCGGCAGCAGGGAAGTCTGTCGGCTCTACCTCACCCCGGGCCCTCCCTCCGAGGGAGCAGGGGGCCGAGCACCGGTGCGGCACCGTCGTGGTGAGTGGTCGCGGGTCGCGGGACAGGCCCCTCGCCGGTCGGTCCCCGGAGGCGTACCAGGAACCCCCGGGGGCCGCCAGGGTCTGCGCGCAAGCGTGCCGGGAGCAGCGTTGGCGGCCCCCGGGGAACCCTGGTCCGGCGAAGCTGCCCGACCGACGAGGGACCAACCCCGCTCAGGCCCCGATCCTGCCGGAGGCCCCGGCCCCGCGCCGTTTCGACCGGCCTCGTGGCCGACGCGGCGCGCGGCGGGTGGTTCACCGCCTGGGGTGGGTATCTGCCGGTTAGGAGCTGTCCGGCCGATCATGTGCGGAGCCAGATGACGAGGGCGGCTGCGGTGACGGTGCCGAGGTAGACGTAGCCGCGTTTGTCGTAACGGG